>JAJDVT010000115.1 GCA_022826005.1 Gemmatimonadota bacterium
CTGAGTGCCGATGGTGCTCCCCGTCGCCCACGGGTTCGGCGGTCGGGCGCAGCCAAGCCCCGGAAGGGGACTGGACGCCCCTTCCCGTCAGGGATCGCTGGTCCGCTAGCGACCCAGGGGGCGGAGGCAAGGTGTGCGCAAGCACACCCGGCCTCGAACCCGTACCGAGCCCTCGGCGAGGGGGGTCGCTAGCGTCACGGCCCGAACGCCCAGCACGCCACGGGCGAACGGGGCGGCGAGGCCGAAAGACGGTGCCGCGCCAGCGGATGAACGGGAAGGCCGGTGCGCATCGCCGGACGACCGACGTGCGCATCGAACCCCCATGTCGTTTGCGCGCTCAGGTACGGCTCCAACTGGGAGCGTAGCCTGCCGCCGAACGCGACTCCGGCGAGTTGCACCTCTTCCGGCGTTATCGTCCTGTTCCGCCCGCACTCCGTAGGATACCGAACCTGCTTTCAAGACGAGACAGCGCTTCGCGGCCTGAGGAGGCGGCGGGCAAACCGAAGTGTTTCCATTGGCTGGTCGGCCAAGCGACCGCGCGATCCATGACAGCCATTACGGCTTCGGTGGTGTTCGGGTTTCAACGGGTGGGGCGAGCCACTTCCGAGCCCGTCCACCCCGTCCGAGGTTCGGCGAACCCGCGGCCGTCCACGCCGCCGATGTGGCCAGTCCCGCGGCCCCGGACCTTGCCTGCGAGGACCGCCTGCGGGGTGTCCTCGGCGACCGCATCGAGGGGGTCCGCCGGGGGAGACTGCGCTGAACAGGACGCGCCGCTCGCCTCAGGGGCCGGGCCTCTGCCGGACATTCTGCGGCAACCTCCTCACGGTGACGACCGGGACATCGAACTCGTCCGTTTCGAGGAAGGCTGCCAGACCGTCCGGACCAAAGGCATCCGGCATTTCGAGGCGTCCGGCAGGGAAAGTGCCGATGTAGCGCCCGTCTGGTGAGAGCACGTCGATCGCAAGCCGATCACCCTGGAGGAGCGGAGGTCCATAGGGGCACCGGGAGTTTGGGTTGTCGACTAAAGGTGTAGGGGTAGGATGGTAATCTAACTGTGCAGCCTCGATGACGAACCGTGGGAATCCCTGAATCCCCCGGACCCGCGCTTCACTTCACTTCGGCGCGGCGTACCAGAGCCGCCAACGTCAGATACTCACAACGCACCTTGCCGTCCCACTCGGCGCGCTCCGCTCGCTGGCGCGAACCTTCACCCAAACGGCGCGTCCGAATCCTCATGACGCACCGTTTGCAGTTGGGTCACAGGGGGCACAGCGCCCTGCCAGCCCCGGCGGAGCGGCTGAAACGACTTTCCGGGTGCCCGTGCCGCCGTGTCCATCATGGGCCACGTCCCCGCGGGAAGCAGCTTCCCATCGAGCCCCGTGCCCCCCACCTCTTTTCAGTACCCCATCCGATACGTCAGCGAGAGCTTGATCCGCCGACCCTTGGGGCTGTGCGTGAAGCCATCGTAGGATGCTTCCCACCGGACCAGTGGAGGATCGGCGTTCAGCGCGTTGAGTACGGACAGGCCCATGTCGAGCTTTCCGGACGTGCGCCTGAGCAGACTGATGTCCCATGTCACCCAGCGGTCGATGTCCTCGTACCGGGTGCCCACAAAGGCCTCGTTGGTGTAGCCCGAGACCGCGTTGAGGTGGTTGACCACGCTGTAGTCGCCCACGTGGTATCCGGCGGAGAAACTAGATTTCCATTGGGGGAGCGGAGGGGCGATGGGATTGGCCCAGTTCAGCTTCCCGGAGGCGTCGTGTGCCGCGAGCACCTCAACCCCGTCCACATCCAGCGCCCGGACGGTGAACTCCCTGCCGTAGGTGCCGTCCAGTTCGAGTGACATGATCGCTTCCCCGAGGGGGATGCGGGTGCTGGCGTGATAATCGATGCCCGACATCCGGACGCCCGGCCAATTGACGAAGCGTACCTCGATCCGCTCCACCGACTGGATGTCGCAGGTGCCGGTGCCCTTGCCGTCGGGACAGGTCACGAAACTCCTCACCGCCTCCCGCCGACTTCCGCCCATGGCGTATAGGCCGGCGATACCCTCGTAGGGCAGGACGTCGATGACGTTCTCGAAGTCGTAGTCCCAGTAGTCGACCGAAGCGCGGAAGCGCGGCAGTTGGAAGGAGGCGCCCACGTTGTAGGTGAAGGCCCGCTCGGGGACCAGGTCCTTGTCGCCGTAGGTGTCGATCCCCTTGTATACCCCGGCCGCGCTCAGGTACTCCAACGACGTGTTCAGCTCTTCGTTGAGGTCGTCGACGGAAGGGGTCCGGAACGTCGTCTGGACCGATCCGCGCAGTGCGATCGGCTCGGCGAGTTCGACGCGCAGCGCGACCTTGGGGTCGAAGCTCCGGACCGAGCCGTGAAACTCGTAGTTCGCCGCCACCTGCCCGTGGATCCGATGCCCGAGTTCAAGACGGGACTCCGCAAAGAACCGATGTACGGTCTGGGCGTCTTCGTAGGGGAAGAAGCCGCCAGTCAAGTGGAAGGGGCCGAACGGGTCCGGGCAGCAGTGGTCCCCCGGGACGGGGCACGGCGTCACCTCGAGGTTCCCGGGATCGTTGGGCTCGGCCCTCACGCCCAGCCTGCGGAACTGGTAGCCGGCAGCGTATTCCGCCCGATCCGACAGGGCGCCCTTCAGGAGCGCGTCCACGACGAACAGGTCGGCTGTGTTGTCCAGATTGACTTCGTCGTTGATCCAGTCGATCAGCTCCCGGGGGTTCTCCAGGCCCGTGGTGTAGTCGGGATTGGCCTGGTCGCGATAGCGCGCCCCCGGCTGCACCGAATGTTGATGGGCGGTGCTGAACGGGTTGTAGTACATGCAGTCGCCCTGCCCGGCCACCTTGCCGCCCAGGGGTCCCAGCGCCATGCCGGATGGGCTCGATCGGTCCACGACCACGCCGACCCCGCAGTCCGGCCCTCCGAAGCCCCGGAACGCTAGGAACTTGCGGTGGAGGTACTCGCCGGGGAGGTTGGCGTTGCCCGTCGACCGGGAGAAGCTGGCGGCCAGTTCGAGGGCCGCCTCCCTTCCCCCGAAGGCTTCGAGTTCCCGTTCGATGGAGCCGGCGATCCGCCGGGTGCGCGAATCGCGGCGCAGCGTCCGCGGGGGACCGGAGTTGCCGACCATGCGGCCGAAGAAATACCAGTTGTCCTCCAAGCACGCCTCCGTGCCGGAGAACCCGGCACGTTGTCCGTAGCTGCGGCAGAACACCTGCCGACCGGGATGCCCGGGCTCGACCAACTGGGTTCCATCGTAGAGCGAGATGGGCAGATAGGAGGGTGTGGTGCGCCAGTTGGGCGTGCTGGCCTCCGCCCAGAGGGCTTCCAGATGGTAGCTGGTCCCGTCGCCGATACCGCCGTTCAATTCGGCGAAGGCTCGGATCTGGCGGGAAGCTTCGGCCAGGTTGTCGAAGGGCCCGTAGTCGAAGCGGCAAGATGCATGGGTTTTGCAACTATTTGCAGCCGATGTACTTAGGGATTTCGTGAGCCGGATTCCCGCCGAATGATTCCCGCTGGTCGGGATTTCAGCCCCGAGCCCTTCGGCGGCCTTCCAGTGCCGTCCTGAGTTGTCCCGCGTCGGGCCTCTGGTAGCACCTGAGCACCGTTTGTGCATCCTTCCATCCGCCTAGCTCGCAAAGCACCTTGAGCGGAAGGTCCATCAGGTCGCTCGCGAACTTCCGCCGCAGCGAGTGCCAGCCCCGGCGCGGCTTCGGCTCCAGTCCCGCGAGCGTCTCGGCCTTCTTCCACCACTTGTGGGCGGCCGCGCGGCCCATGCACCGCGTGGCATCCCTCGACGAGGTAAGCACCGGGGCATTCCCGCCCCCGTCGCTCATCCCATGTGTCTCCTTCAGCGCGGCGACCGCCTCGTCGGTCAGCGGCGTGACGTGCTCGTAGCCGGTCTTCTCGTGCTCCGCCCGCCACCGCACCTCGCGGCCCTCGAAGTCGATGTCGCTCCACCGAAGCTGGCGGATGGCACCGATCCGGTGGCCGGTTTCGTGCGCGAGCACGAGGGCGACGCGGAACCTCCACCCCACCTGCCACGACGCCTTCAGCATCGCCTGGTATTCGTCCTCACTGAGAACGACCCGGGCGGGGTTCTTCTCCGTGGGCTTTGTGAGGCCCTTGAGCGGGTTCCTGTCGAGGAGGAGGCGGCCCTGCTCGTCCCTCGACCTCTCGGCCCAATTCAGAACCGCCATCAGGAACTTGAGGTCGTACTCGACGGTGCGGTTGCCCACAGGCTTGCCCGACGGACCGGCCCTCCCGGCCCGCCGCGCTTGGATGAAGCGATCCCAATCGCGCTGGGAGAGTGTCTCCGGCCTTCGGTCCCTGCCGAAGAAGTCGAGGAACATCGCCATCGCGGCTCTGTCCCGCTGGCAGGACTTCCGCCCCTTCGTGGGCGTCACCTCCTCGCCGTAGATTTCAAAAAGCCGTCCCAGGGTGAGCGGCTCGGGCTCGGCTTCCGCGTTGCCGTTCAGGTCCGGGCTTGCGAACCCGGCGGCGAACTCGTCCGCCTGCTTCTTCGCTCGGGTCCAGTCCCGATGCCCGAGCGACCGGGTGAGCCTGCGCCCGTTCTCGCGCCACTCGACTTGGAACAGGCCGGTCTTCGGGTCAGGGAACACCCTTACCCGGTTCCGACCCCATTCGCCGGCGCCGTAGCTCCGGCGGCTTCGTTTCGTGCGTGCCATCGTTCGATTCCTCTCTCGATGGACTGCACGATCTGCACGATGGGAAGTTCGCGGATAAGAGGCTTCTCCGCCGTTGCTCGAAGGCGGTTTCCGTCCCGGAAATCCGGTCACCGGGGCCGGACGGCGAGCGCACATCGACATCGGGGTCCATGTGCGCGGACCCGCGTTCCAGATGTGCACTCCAGCGACGGCGCATGCCGTTTGGAGGATTGCAGTTACACCACGGCCTCCGGGGCGGCTGCGCCGCGCCGGAATCGGAGGCCGTGGCCGGAGCGACCCCCCTCCCTGGACGCTTGGCGTGCCACGGGGGAGGGTTGGGATGTGCACGCCATCCCAACCCTCTGCGGGAAGTCGCTCCGGGGCCAGCGATCCTTGGCAGGAAGGCCATTGTACGCCTGGGACGAGCGCGTCCCGTCCTTGCGCGGGCGACGCCGAACAGCCCGATGGCCAAGCGGTCGGCCA
>JAJDVT010000090.1 GCA_022826005.1 Gemmatimonadota bacterium
CGATGCGCCGGTCATGCCGGCGGGGACGGAGCCCGCCAGATGCATGAGCACCGGCTGGGCTTACCGGTTCTGGTGCAGGGCCGAAGCGCGGGCGGGGTTGGAGCCCAGGTACGGGCGGGGCTGGCACTCGCTCAGGCGCAAGTTCGCGACGGACCTGATGGACCTTCCCCTCAAGGTCCTTTGCCAGCTCGGGGGCTGGAAGAACGCGCACACGGTGCTCAGGTGCTACCAGAGAGCCGACGAGGGACAGCTCAGGAAGGCGCTGGAGAGCCGCCGGAAGGTTGGTACCTGAGAGCCCGATCGGCGGGAGTCAATCGGCGGGATTTTAGGCCGCTGAATCCGTAAGTTCAACACCCACAATCAGATCCACACCTGCGGAAAGCTGCTGATAGCACCGAAGGACCGTCTTCGCCGTTTTCCAGCCGCCGAGTTGACAAAGCACCTTCAGCGGCTGGTCCATCAGGTCGGAAGCAAACTTCCGCCTCAGCGAGTGCCAGCCCCTGCCGGGCTTCGGCTTCAGTCCCGCAAGAATCTGGGCTTTCTGCCACCAAGCGTGCAACCGGGCGGCACCGGCAACCGCCAGCGGATTCCTCGGCGCGGGCAGCACCGGAGCCTCCCCGGTTGCGGGGTTCATCGCCCGCACCTCCGCCAACGTGTCGAGCGCCTCGTCGGTGACGGGCGTGATGTGCTCGAAACCCGATTTGTCGTGCTTGGCACGCCAAAGGATGGTTCCGCGCTGGAAGTCGATGTCGCACCAACGAAGCTGGCGGATGGCACCGATGCGGTGCCCGGTCTCGTGTGCGAGCACGAGCGCGACATGGAACCGCCAGTCCACCCGGCTCGACACCTTCAGGAGCGCCCGGTACTCCTCCTCGGCGAGCACCACTCGGGTCGGGTTCTTCTCGGTGGGTGTCCTCAGGCTCCTCAGCGGGTTCCTGTCGAGGAGCAGGCGGCCCTGCTCGTCTCGCGATTTGGCCGCCCAATTCAGGACCGCGGTCAGGAACTTCAGGTCGTATTCGACCGTCCGGTCGGATACGGGGCGTCCGCTCGGTCCAGTCCTGCCCGCGCGCCGAGCCCGGATGAATCGGTCCCAATCCCTTTGGGACAGGGTGGCCGGGTCGCGGTTCCGTCCGAAGAACCGGAGGAACATGTTCATGGCGGCCCGGTCGTGCCCCCGCGAATGCGCGCCCTTGGTGGGCGTCACCTCCTCACCGTAGGTGTCAAACAGCTTCTCCAGCGTGAGCGGCTCGGACTTGGCTTCGGCCTTGCCGTTCGGCACGTCGATGAAGCCCGCGGCGAACTGATCCGCCTGCCGCTTCGCCCTCACCCACTCGCGGTGTCCCAGCGACCGGGTGAGCCTTCGCCCGTTCTCGCGCCACTCTATCTGGAAGAGGCCGGTCTTCGGGTCGGGGAAGATCCTGACCCGGTTCCGGCCCCACTCACCGGCGCCGTAGGAGCGCCGGCTTCGTTTCGTGCGTGCCATCATTCGATTCCTCTCTGGATGATGGACTGCACGATCTGCGCGGTTGAAAGTTCGCATATGAAGGCCGTCTAGACCAGCGGGAGCGGGGGCTCGCCTGCGCGAGGGCCGCTACATGGCGTGCGAAAAGGATCCAGAGGGTGGATTCGGTGGGGTGTGGGGCCGTGCGGCAATGCGCCATCAGCGAGGCCCGACGGACGGACCGAGACCGTGCGATCCGCCGCCTCGAAGCGGCGCCGAAACGCCTTCCCGCAGGGATGATTGGCCGGGAGCGACCCCTGGTCGGCCGGGGACGAGGGTGTGAAAACACACTCGGCCCCGTGCCGCACCAAGCCCTCGAAGAGGGGGGTCGCTCCCGTCACGGTCGGTGCCGCTAGTGCGGCACGGACCGGCCGTGCGCGTCAGCGCAAGACGCGACCGTGCAAGCGGATAGGCAGAGGCCCTGATGCGCATCGCCGAAGGGCTGAAGTGCGCATCGGACCCCCATGTCGTTTGCGCACTCCAGTACGGCTCTAAGTCGGCCACCGAACATCGGTTGGGCGGCTTTGGCGCGGCGCTCGTTTCATCGCGGTGCGCCAACGGCGAATCGATCTCCCGTGGCGGGCCCGCAACGAGGCGCGAGACGCCCCCGCGCCTGCGGATGGCTGGCGGCGACCGCGTGAATCGCCGGGGGGCCCAAATGTGAATCGCCCCCCAGCGTCGTTTTCACATTCCGGTGCGGCGCAGCCGGGAAGCGCCAAGGCATCGGCGAACATGTCTCTCGGCCGCCTGTCCGCCGACCGGAGGAATCAACCTCGGGACGAGGACGCCCCTCCAACAATACGCCGTCTGCCCGACCCGGTTTCGCCGACCCCGGCGCTACGAGCTGTGGATATCGCCGCTTGAGGCAAGGGGCGCTGCCCGGGCTGTTGGCCAAGGCGGCGAGACCTTGCGCCCCACCTTCGAGGACGGCCCGTCCGGCTCCTGCGGCGAACGCTTCGACAGTGCCCGGCAGGGCTTGGCTCGCGACCGTTACCGGCCGGGAGCCAGCCCACGCAGTGTTGAACACTGCGGCTGGCAAGGGGGAAGGCTCCGCCCCCTTGGACCCCTGGGCTGCCGCAAGCGGCATTCGGCACGGTGGAGGACGGAGGCTACCAGCTTTCCGACCGAACTACCGGAAGCGAACGCAGAAGTCGCAGGCGCGACCGAAACTCACTTGCTCGTCCGCCTTCCTGCAATGTCCGCAACCGTGCCTGCCGAAGAACCACAGCGCCGGGTCAAGGGCCGCGCATGTGCCCTCGATTCCGGCTGGTCCGGCGACGGCTGCCTCCGATACGGCATTCCGCCAAGTCCGCTGGATGACAGGTTTGGCCTTCCGAAGCGGCAACCCGCGGGTCGGCGTCACTCCCAGACTCTCCGTGGCCCTACGCACCTGAACATCCACGGCGACGGGGATGGTCTCGATGCGATCAATGACCGCACGACCCGGATTCGCCATCATTCGGACCCACATCGGTCCGACCTTCGGGCCGCGTAGCATCGGAAAGCGAAAGCGCCCGTCCTTGTCGCGAGACTTGAGGTCCCTGAGCAGTTCCTGGGCCTCACCGGTGCCAGCGTCGATCACCCGACTCACGGGAGACTTGAGGCGGGCGGACAGGCTCTTGCCGATCTGGTGCCACGCATTCGAGTCGGGACCGTGCCTTCGGCTAACGCTTGCGGCCTTCAATAGCCTGCGAAGCTCGTCGACCTCAAGCCCGGCTACATGCTGTGGATCAAAGCTCTCCGGGTGGTCTTCGTAGAGGCGTCCCCCTGCGTTCCAGAGTTGGGTGGCGTCCCGCGCCCGGTCCATCGCGGCAATGAACGTGAGAAAAAGGCGTGCGGCGCGGTCGGTACCCCCAAGGAAGCGGATGTGCTTGGAGCTGCGAACGCTATGCAGGAGCGCAGAATCGTCCCCAGTCTCGAATTCCGCCCCGGCGGCCCGCAGCCGATGCACGATCTCGACCTCGGGCATGTCGAGCCATGGTTGGCTTGGAGCCATGCCGCGCGAAGCCAGGTCGAGGCCGTCTCCGTAGAAGTCGTCCGCGATCAGCTTCGCGATTCTGCCGGCATGGGAGCGAGCGGGTGAGTGGGGTTGATCCGCCTGTCCGTTGGCGTGCAACCTCTCCCGATACCAAGCCTGCTGGCGCGCGATCCCCGCAATGCCAGCGAGTGGCTGATGAACTGCGGCCCCCGCATCGCGCAACCCTACTTCCAGCCCGTGGTCGATGTAGGTCGCGCCAGCGTGGATCTCGATTAGCTTGTCCCGCATCGACGGCACCCGACGCTTCAAGTCAGCGAGTACGCGGGCCGACCAAGCCCGCCGGGCCTTGGCCTGGAGATCCGTCAACGCGAGTTCGTAGGCATCAATGCGCCGGTCAGGGTCCAGCAGCCCATGTAACGCGCTGAGGATGTACCACGGAACGCCCAGGCACTCGGCATACGCCCGCCGGTAAGGCCACAGGGGTGAGGTGTAGAGATCCCTCGCCGCGCTCCTCACCCTGCGCTTGGTCTTCACGCACCCGACCAGCACGATGTCGGGCGGCTGCCACGAGGCCATGGAAAGCTCCGGTTCTTCAGACGAGTTCATGCCGAACCAAGTAGGCCCAATTCCGTGGCCCTTGCAAGGCGGTTCGCGAGCGGTGCGTTCAAGGCGGAGCAGTCCCGCCTCGCTGCCGTTTGCGATGCGAACGCCACATTGCTGCCGGACGGGACCAGCGTCGCGCGGCAGCTCGCCGCTTGCGCCGGAGGCGCGGCCTTTCCAGGGGTCGAGGGGGCGGAGCCCCTCGCCAGCCTCCGCAGGGGACGCACGGAGTGTGGCCCCAAGGGGTATACTGCTCCCCGGCCTTAGCGGTGTCCGACAAGCCCGTCCAGAGCGGCCCCGGACGTCTTGGCCCGACCCGCCGCATCCGCCTCGTCGGTTGTGCTCAGACGCTCCAGCGACCGTGGCTTGGGCTTCCCTCGCCCACCGTGCCACCTGAACAACCTCATGCGGGCTCTCCTCGATTCCGTCCCTGCGCGCGGGCATGAAGGCCGGAACACGCTCTCCTCGCCCGTTCAGGCCTTGCACGACCGTCGCGTCCATGCGGCACGGCACCCTTGGGGGCGTGTGCACGAAACAAATGGCACCCCGCCTGTGCGTGAGTTGAACAGCTGCTTCGGCCGTCTCCATGCCCGAACGCTGAGGAGCCACTTCCAAGCAAGTCAACCCGTAGGAAATATCCTACTAATCCAGAACGTTCCAGGTCGTGCCTGGGATGACTAAAGTATCTTCCCGCCAACGGCCTCGAAGGCCACCGAATAGAGGGTGTCGTAAATCACGATATCGACGGCCTTGCTCCGACTACCGTCTGCACCAACCACTTCACCGGCCCGCAGGCCATACCGCTGCGGTAGCCAAGGGCGAATTGCCAATCGAATGACGGCCTCCCGGCACTCCCCACGGCTGAGCTTAAGGATCGAACACGTTCGCTTGCTCCAGTTGCGCCATGGCCTGGACCGCAGTTGTGTCCATGGCACGAATCAACTCAGGCCACTTCATTTCGCCGTCCTTACGTATCCCATGATCCCTGCGGACCAGTTTCCTCGCGGTTGCCGTGGGACCGGTGGGGGCTGTGCGCCTGCGACCCCACAATGCAAACGGGACCCAGATCCCACCCCGCGGGGGCCTGATGATGGCCGTGAAGATCCTCGTGGGCGACGCGCTTGAGAGGCTGGCGGAGATGCCGGACGAGAGCGTGCACTGCGTGGTCACCAGCCCGCCGTATTGGGGGCTGCGGGACTACGGGGTCGAGAGCGCGATCGGGCTGGAGCCGGCCCGGCACCACGTCTTTACCTGCGGCGCGGCATTTCCCACACGGGTCCGGAAAGCCCCTCCCTGGCCATGTTTCTCAGGCCGGCCGCCGTGTTCGGGTGCACACTGCCGAGGGTCTCGTGGTCTCCTTCCGATATATCGTCGAGAATTCCCAGCAGATCGGGGTCGCGCATCACCGACGCCAGCGTGATCGCCTTGCGAATCACGAACTGGCTTTCCAACGACGTATCAAAGCGCTGGGGCGCGCCAAGACATAGGAGCGCGACATCCTTGATGCTCGCGCGGGCCTCGGAGGCCAGGGTCCCTTCCCACCGCTCCACGGCTCTGCTCAGAGCGACTAACGAACCGGCGACATCAGCCCAAGCGGCGTCCGGGGACCGGGCCCACTCCACTAAATGGGGAATCATCACCGGACCAAACCGCATGAGCGCCTGCCGGACCGCCCCTCCAGAGCAAATCACCTGCACCAGCGCCGGGATGGTCGCGGGATCGCGCAACGCAATGACGGCGTGCTCAAGCGCCAGAGAGAGCTCGAGGTGCCTGCCGCCGATTCCCGTGGGGGTGCAGCCGTCCAGGTGCACCCTGGCCTCCCGGTCAAGCGCGCTGATGAGCGCCGCCGACAGTTCGGGCGTTACGACGTAGTCCGGAGGAAACTTCCACCCCAACTCGTCCTCCGGGTCGTATCCAAACGGCACCTCGCCCAACGCGTGGGCGACCGTGTCGCGGTCATGGCTTCTGAGGGCCCGGGCGATGTCGGCCTGCGACCGCCCCGCCCCGGCCTGGCCCGCCAGGGCCGGGGCCGCGGCGAGTACCGCGATGCCCGCCCAGGTGACCGGATTGCAGATCTGTCTCATCGTTACCTCCAAGCCAGGTGGTTGTGGTTGCCATCGGCTTCGGAATAGTTTCTGGATTCGACCGCGTTTCTCTTATCCAAGCCCCAGATGTAGATCTCGTATTTCAGCGAATCCGTCCATGCACTCGTCAGCGTATAGAAGTCCACAGCCTGACCGAAGATGTGGTGGCTCCTGAACGGATTCTCGCTTTCCGAAACGAACTCGTTCCGTACAGGGCAGCGGTAGGCGGACGTGTACTCAAGCGTCATGTTGAAGTGCGCCTCGGTTTTGGCGATGCCGTTCGGCAGCGCGGAGCTGATGTATCCATAGCCGTCGTGGTAGGCATGGTAGCCCGATGCACCCACGCCGATCAAGTCAGAATCAGCCTTCGAGAACTTGGTGCATGGCCAGGTTCCCCAGATTCTGTCGTCGTTGTACTCGGCGGCCAGGCCATCTCTCGCGTCGCCGCAGTCGCTCCCAGCTCCACCACCTCCTCCTCCAGTCTCCCACGGGTGTTCCCCCGGTTCGTAGTACGTCACCGTACACCAATATTGACCCTCGTCGTTCTCCTCGTCGTTCTCCTCGTCGTCTTCGCCAGAATCCAGCCTCTCGCAGCTGCACTGCGTAGACCCGCCATCCTGCTGAGGTTCAGGGCACCGCGCCACGCAATCTCCCAAGGGGTCGTCGCACCAGTAGTTCTCCCGCGACTCTGCCACCGCGTCCAGTTCCTGCGGTAGGGAGCCGCCCTCGGCAATCTCCATTCCACCCGGACCACGTCTCAAGATGAACGACTCCGGCTCGCCGTCTGCACGTTGGAGCATGTCGGCACCGGCCACCGCCACCGACACGGTGCCAAGGGACTGTGCCGAAGCGGGCAGGGCCGGAGCGGCGCCCGACCCTTCGCTGGGGTCCACGCCGGTAGCCAAGTCGCCCTGGCAGGCTCCGACGGTGAGCAGGACCAGCCCGGCCGCAAGGGTGTGGGTCAGTTTCCGCATTTGATTCCTTTCTTTGGCTCCTCGCCATGTAGAATGGGTTGGGGGTATCGCTCTGTCAAGCGGTTGGGAGGGGCGGGGCTTTCGGAAGCGGGCGAGTTCGGCGGAGATTGGGGAAGACCGGGGAGCGTCCCGGTTTTCCGCTGGAGAGCTCTCGCCGGCCCGGGCTTCCAGGTTCTCCCGGGGTCACCGGCGATGGAAGACCGGGCAAGCGATGAGACGAGATGCAGGGGACGGGGCTTTTCGAGCAGGCGCTGGGTCTGGAGCGGCCGGTGTACGTCGAGCGGACGGAGTTCGACGCCGGGCAGCGGCGGCTGGATCTCTACCTGAACTTCGAGGTGGGGGGAACGTTCGCCTGCGGCGGTTGCGGCGGGGAGGGATGCAAGGCGTACGACACGGCGCAGAAGCAGTGGCGGCACCTGAACTTCTTCCAGCACCAGGCGTACCTGCACGCGCCCTCGCCGCGGGTGGAGTGCGCGGAGTGCGGGATCCGGCAGGCGCGTCTGCCGTGGGCGCGTCCGCGCAGCGGCTTCACCCTGCTCTTCGAGGCGCTCGCGATGGCGATGATGTCCGAGATGCCGGTCAAGGCGGTGGCGCGCATCGTCGGGGAGCATGACACCCGGCTGTGGCGGATCGCCAGGCACCATGTGAACGAAGCGAGGGCGGCGGCCGACCACTCGGGAGTCCGGGCCGTCGGCGTGGACGAGAAGGCGAGCCGCCGGGGCCACAGCTACGTGACGTTCTTCGCGGATCTGGACGAGCGCCGGCTGCTGTACGCGACCGAGGGGCGCAAATGGGGGGTGCTGGGTGAGTTCCGGGCCGATCTCGAGGCCCACGGAGGAAGCGCGGACTCTGTCGAGGAGCTGTGCATGGACATGTCTCCGGCGTACATCAAGGGGGCGAGGGAGTCGTTCCCCGACGCCGAGATCACCTGCGACCGCTTTCATATCGTCAGGCTGCTGAACCAGGCCGTCGAGAAGGTGCGGCGCACCGAGCAGAAGGAGCGCCCGGAGCTGAAGCGGAGCCGCTGGCTGTGGCTGTGGAACCCCGAGCGGCTCAGTCCTGCACAGCGGCAGCGCCTCCGACGAACTGCTGGATCTGTCACGGATCGCGCTTGCCACGGCCCGGGCGTATCAGCTCAAGCTGTCGTTCCAGGAGTACTGGAACCTGCCTCCGGCGCTGGCCAGGCTGCATCTGGAACGATGGTGCGCTCTCGCCGAGCAAAGCGGTCTTGCACCGATGGCCACCATCGCCGGGACGATCCGCGCCCACACAACCGGCATCCTCCGTTGGCTTCACTCCCGGATCAGCAACGGCATGCTGGAAGCCATGAACTCGCTCGTCCAGGCTGCAAAGGTACGGGCGCGCGGCTACCGCACCACCGAGAACTTCATCACCATGGCCTACCTCGTCTGCGGCAAGCTCACTTTCAACCTACCCACTTGAAACAGCGAGGAGCCCTTTCCCTTGGATCCAATCAGATCAGGTTACAGTGCCGCGTGGCTCTTGCAATCCTCGGTCATATCCTGACCTGACGGTGCTTCTCCGCTGAGCTGTTGAAGGCTTCGCGCTTCCCGCCAAAGTGGACGGTCTTCCCGCTGTCCCGGTACAGCGAAAGATTCACGTGAGACACGGCAAGAAACGCAGATCGTGCAGTCCCAATTGACTTTAGACGACTTCTTGCTGTGATTCAGACCTCAGGTGCTCCGCCGGGCTGGCAAGGCGCGACGAAGGGCGAATAGCACCGCTATTTGACGTGATTTTGGTAAGTTGCATATATAGCAATCACTTATGGCCATTAGTGCAATCGTTATCCCCTTTTTTCATCCCTATTCCCGAACGGGATTGCGTTCGACGTTGGTGGACCCTGGCGGACATCGCGGATTGCCCTACCCTTGCGGTTCCAGCGCGATCAGCCTGACCACGCGGACGGTCGGGACGCCTAAGTCGCCGCTTTCGATGTAGGCCATGAGTCCCCCGGGACCGAAGGCATCCGGCGTGCGCAGCCCATCCGGCGGCAGAGTGCCGATGTAGTCCCCAGCGGGCGTCACGATGTCGATGGGGCCGTCGTCTTCATCACCCGTGGGACCTGTTCGCTCCACCCAGATGCGGTCCTCCCAGTCCACCTTGATTCCGGTGAGCACTGGCACCTCGTCCGCGAATGTGAGCGACTCCGCACCCTCCCGCCGCACACCCATTTGCGCCGCTGGCTCATCCGACGACGCTTGTGGATACCGTTCCCGGTAGCGCTCGCGCTCGGCCTCTCGGATCGCTTCGTCCACAGCAAGCGGTCCGATCGGGCGCTCGATCGTGCCGGCCACTTCGCCGCCACGACCGAGCAGCTTGACACGATATCCAGTCGAGTCGATCAGCGCCACGCGGCCATCGGTCAGTACGTCGAGGTCGAGAGGCGGCTCGAAGGCCCGGCCCGCGTAGAGCACGATCTCCCCCGGCGAAGACTCTCCCGACACAACATCGGTCTCGGGGAGTTCCCAGGCGTGGTACAGCGTTTCCGGGTCTCCGTCCAGCGGAAAGGGCAGAATCCACAAGGGGCGGCCTTCCTCTTCGGGCAGCACAAATCCGGCCGCCACGTTATTCCAGTCGAAGCGCACGACTTGGGAGATGAGCAACGATCCGTCGGGGAAGACCGCTTCCGTCAGGATCATTCCCGTCGTTGCAGGGTCAAGGTTGATGCGCCGCACGAAGTCACCGCCGGATTCCAGGAGATCGATGCGCCGGTCTCCATTCCCGAACACCGTGTACGAGCCGTTGCGCGCCACGAAGATCCTGGTGACGCCATTGAACTCGCCGGGCCCCTCACCTGACCCGCCGACTGTGCGGACCAGCGAGCCGTCCGGGCCGACCACGAAGATCTGATCGGTCTGGTTGTCGAGGATGTGCAGGTTGGACTCGGCGTCGAATTGCACGGACCCCACGTTGCCGAAGATGTCCCAGTCGTCTCCGGTAACCGACCCCACGCTGAAGAGCTCCTCGGTCACGGCGTTCACGATCACGTCCGGGCCGTCCAGGGTTCCGGCGGCGCCGGTGGCCGATCCGTCCCCCGCATCGCCGCAGGCTAGTACGAGGGTGAGAGGGACGAGCGCCGCGAGGTGTCGCGGTCGCGCCGTTGTCGTGTTCTCCTGCTTCCTCATTTCGATTGGTCCTTCCACGTCAGGAGACGCGTGCGAGTCGTTCCCAATGTTCGGGGAGACCGGAGGCGTCGCCCGGTCGGTTCTTGGTCCCAAGGCGATCAGGCACCGCGCGAACGCTCGGCAGCGTCCAGGCTCGTCCCATTTAATGTATGCCAGAAACTCCTCGCGGACGACGGCGGATGCTCCTGCCGTGGTCGGGGCAGGGCCGCACCCACGGCGACGCCACGGAGCTGTGCGACGATCCGGTGCTGCGCCTCGCCACGAGCGATCGGGCGGGTCGCCTTGCCGTGCTTGAGGCGGACGAGGACGAGGCCGGGGAGCTTGCCCGCGACAGCCCGACGACCGGTGTTCCGGGCGGCGCCCGGAGAGGCGTTTCGGCGGCTCCGCCGGGCTGGCTCAGCCACTGCTAAGGTGGCTAAGCCAGCCGACGCAACAAGACTCGTCCTCGGTGAGGACGACCCGGGCGGGGGTCTCCCTGGGCTTCCCTGAGCGACGAAATGTCCCTGTTTCGCCTCCAAGGCCCCGCCCCTGCGTCCACCAACCCACCCCGGGGTCTCTGCTCATCGGCTTGACCCGCCTGCAACTGGCCATGCAGCTTGGGTACGCTACTACCACCCGAACCTCGGAGAACCGCCGTGGCCGAAATGTCGTGGAAGGATGCCGCCCAGAAGGTGCTCGAAGACGCTGACGGGCCGCTACACTACAAAGACATTGCGGATCGGATTCTTGGCCAGGGTCTGAAGACGACGGCTGGCGCAACGCCAGCTTCGACCGTCAATGCCACAATCAGTGGCGCGATCCAGAGGGAAGGGGCGGTTGGGGTGTTTGAGCGCACCGGACGTGGCGAATACGGGTTGAAGACGGGCGCGAAGTCCGCAGTCCCACCTGACGATGCCGGGGAATCCGGGTCCCTCGAAGCGTTCGGGGTGTATTGGGAGCGTGGTCGAGTGAATTGGTCCGGCACCCCTCGGCTGTTCGGTCGAGCGAATCCCAAAGCGGACCGAGTGAATCTCGCCGGTCAGCGAGGCGTATACCTTCTGTATGACGAACAGCGAGTGGTGGTCTACGTTGGCCAAGCCACGAAACAACCGATCTGGCTGCGGCTAGCGCAACACACCTCAGATCGGCTCACGGCTCGCTGGAAATGGTTTTCTTGGTTCGGAATTCGGCCTGTCTCGGAGGACGGTGAGTTACGTTCTGTGGAGACTGGGACCATCACACCGAAACGGTTGATAAGCACGCTGGAAGCGTTGCTGATCGAAGCACTGGAACCGCGCCAGAACAAAGCCGGATCGTCGTATTCGGGCGAGGAGTACATTCAAGCCGATGACCCGGGGCTGTAACCTAGAACCCAACCTGACCGTTGTCTCGTGATCTCTCCGCGAGTTCACGACGTTGGAGTAAGCGAACCCGGTGGACGAACCAAGAGCATCGGCCTCGACGGCGACGGGCTCAGCAGGGGCTCCCGACTTCAAGGGCTAAGACCGCACTGCACCATGCCTCGGCCGAACAGTTACCGCCGGACGGGTTTCGTGCGATTCGAGCGAGCCATGGGTCGGGGCCGCCGTCGCGAACCGCGTGGACCGTAGCTCGCAGGACCGCCAGGGGCTCAAGCCGTTGGGTGTGGTCCTCCGTCCGTCCGGGGTTGGGAAGGGGACTCGACCCCGGCTGGAGGGACGGGCGGAGTCCGTCCCGGAAGCCGGGGGGACCGGCGCCGAAGCGGTGGCAATGCCGACCACGCCGACCGCCGGTCACGACGCGAGCTCAGCTGCGAAACCGGACGGCCTCGACAAACGGTGGCCGGTGGTCGGCGGGGAACATCTGGCGGACTGGCCGCCTTGGGGGATGGGTTCGTACCCGCAGAAGCGGGGCGAGCTCTCCAACCGCGAACGCTGCCGGAGCGGGGCTTTTTCGGGGGGATCGAAGGGGGGCGGAGCACCCCTCGCCAGAGCGCGAATGTTTTACATCGCGTAGGCGGAACACCAGAGACCAAAATCCCAGCAGGAAATCGTCTAAGTCTAACCCGGACTGCACGATCTGCGTTTCCTGCCTTTAGGCCATGTCAGCTTCCAACCTGCGCGACCGGCGGGAGAATCGCCGCCAAACGGCGGGAACAAGGGCGGATCAAAGTAAGTGTCAATCACGGGGCAACGAAGGGTGTGGCATGGCGACTCATGGCTGATTCCCTCGCCGATCTGTGCGGCTCTTGTCTGCTCACTCACTGGATTCCGTCGTCACGTTCTAGTGCGGGGGAATCCATCCTGAACCAGTGCGTAGTTTGGGGGGAACCCTTGCGTTTGACTCCGCCGAAGTGGCAGGCCACCGTTGAGGAGTTGGCGCGAACCGTGCCGGAAACTCCGGGCAACAGGTCCCGGGCGTGGACGACCCCGCAACACCGGGAGCTTGATGGATTCGCACCGGACAGCTTCCAACCTGCTCGGGCGGCGCGCGCCCGCCCGAACGACCTCTCGGGGAGATGAGAGTGTCATCAAATGAGATCACTTCAAGCTGCCTTCGTCGCGGCCATCGTCCTGGCCGGGTGTGACGCCAGAACCGCCCCGGTCTCCCTTGACGAGGAGACCCCGGTGAAGGTCGGCTTTCTGGTCTCGGGCGTCCGCACCTTCCCGAACGGTGCAATGATCGCGGTGGACGAGGTCAACGGGCGCGGCGGGTTGTTGGGCCGTTCCGTCGAACTGATCGTCCGGATGGGCCTGGAGGAAGCGGCGGAAGCGGTGGATACGGCGGAAGCGATGATCCTCGGTGACGAAGTGGTCGCCCTCATTGGACCCAACCGCTCGGCGCACGCGATCATGGTAGGGGCCGTCGCGCAACGCCACGGCGTCCCGATGGTCACGACGGCGGCCACTAACCCGGGCGTGACTACGGCGGGCGACCTGGTCTTCATGGCCGCATTCACCGATCAGTTTCAGGGACGGGTCATGGCCGATTTTGCGTTCGAGACGCTCGGCACGATGACGGCCGCCGTCCTGACCGAGCGGGGGAACGTGTACAGCGAGGGCATCGGAGATTTTTTCGTCGCCCATTTCCTTAGCCTGGGCGGGACGATCGTCGCCGATGAGTCCTACGAGCGTGGCCAGACTGACTTCACCATGCAACTGACGGAAATCGCGGCTTCGGCTCCGGCGGCGCTGTTCCTTCCCGGCTCGGACGAAGAAGTTGCGCTCCTGACCGCGCAGGCGCGCGCCCTGCCGCTACGCGATGCCGATGGCGAGCCGACGGTGTTCCTGGGGGCCGATGTGTGGGACAACCCGGCGCTTCTGGAACACGAGGAAGCCGCCGTGGATGGCAGCTTCTTCAGCACTCACTTCTCGCCGGACACCGACGAGCCGGCCGCACGCGCATTCGTCGATACCTATCGCACGCGGTACGGGATCGACCCCGCGGGCGGAGACGCGGTGAGCTACGATGCGGTCCGGCTGTTTCTGGAGGCCGCCGCCCGGGCGGGCAGTCTCGATGCGGATGCCGTCCGGCGGGAATTGCTGGCTACCGAACGGTATGCCGGGGCGACATATATCTCACACTACAACGAAGTTCGCCATCCGACCAAGAGCGCGGTCATCATGACCATCGCTGACGGCGTGAAGAGATTCTACCAGCAGGTGGATCCGTAGCTACTCCCGAATCGAGGCTGGGCGTGGCGAGGCGGACGACAAATTTGTCGCCCGTGCCGATGGGGACCCGCAACCGCGTCGACCTGCCACACTGTCGGCGTCCAGTGCAGTCGCTATGACGTTGTTCTCGATCGGCTTTGACATGCCCGAGACCGCGCACCTGGATGGTGCGTCGTCGTTCGTCTTCGCCATTCCCGCGCCCGGGGGATGGGCGTCGCGGGGATGGACCTCGGTGTTCCCCTGGCCAGCGTGCTGAGCCTGCGGTTCGGCGGCGCGTACGCGCAGAAGGGCGGCAGCGGCAACGTCGAGGGTGGCAAGATCACGCTCAGCTTCGACTACATCCAACTTTCGGC
>JAJDVT010000141.1 GCA_022826005.1 Gemmatimonadota bacterium
GGGCCGCTTCGGCTTGGGCGTCCTCGGCATCAGACGGGTGCTGATGGCCGCCGTCGTGGGCCAGGTGCCGGGCCCGGTCATAAGCCCTTTGCCGCTCCTTCTGGTAGCGGGTCATGAACAGATCCGACCGTGATCCCTGGACGTCGCCAGTGACCGCGGCGCGGGGTCGGGCCGGGTCGGTCTCCGGATAGTCGAGCAGGTAGTCGAACATATGTTCGTATCATACACCATCGGTGTGACATAAACCAGCTGAAACCATGCCAATAATTATGTAGCGATGACTTCTTTCTGCAATTCTGTTGTCGAGGCCGTGCCAGCCATTGATGCCCGGAATTGGCGGCTCATCGTGATAAGTTAACGAGCCAGTCTCAAGGGAGTACCGGTGGCCACCACCATCTCTACGGTCCGCGCCAGGCAGATTCTTGATTCCCGCGGTAACCCGACCGTGGAGGCCGAGGTAGGCCTCAGCGGTGGTGCCGTGGGAAGGGCCGCCGTGCCCTCCGGCGCCTCGACCGGGACCCTCGAGGCGGTCGAACTCCGGGACGGGGGCGCCGGCTACGCCGGGAAGGGCGTGACCCGGGCCGTCTCGCACGTCAATGACATCCTGGGGCCTGCGGTAATCGGACGCGACGCCACCGAGCAGCCGCTCATCGACCAGATCATGATCGATCTCGACGCCACCAGCAACAAGGGCCGGATGGGCGCCAACGCCATCCTCGCGGTGTCCCTCGCCGGCGCCCGCGCCGCCGCAACCCAGCTGGGGATGCCCCTGTTCCGCTACCTGGGCGGGCCCTCCGCCCAGGACCTGCCCGTTCCCATGCTCAACGTGCTCAACGGGGGCGCCCACGCCGCCAACCCGTTGGACGTCCAGGAGTTCATGGTGGTTCCGGCCGGCCTGCCGTCGTTCTCCGCCGCTCTCCGAGCCGGCGTGGAGGTCTACCAGACCCTCAAGAAGGTCCTGTCCGCCCGGGGCTTGAGCACCAACGTGGGCGACGAGGGCGGGTTCGCACCGGACCTCTCCGGGAGCCGGGAGGCCCTGGAGTTGCTGATGGCCGCCATCGAGCGGGCCGGGTACCGACCGGGCGAGGAGATCGGGCTGGCTCTCGACGTGGCCGCCACCGAATTCCATCGCGACGGCACCTACCAGCTCGAGGGAAGGTCCCTGGGGGCTGGGGGCATGGTCGACTTCTACGAGGAACTGGTCGACGCCTTCCCGATCCTGTCCATCGAGGACGGCATGTCGGAGGACGACTGGGAGGGCTGGTCCCTGCTGACCGAGCGACTGGGAAGCCGTTGCCAGCTGGTCGGGGACGACATCTTCGTCACCAACCGCCTGATCCTGCGCCGCGGCATCGACCAGGGCGTAGCGAACGCCGTTCTCGTCAAGGTCAACCAGATCGGGTCGCTTTCCGAGACACTCCACACCATGGAGATAGCTCGGGGCGCCGGCTACGGACGGGTCGTCTCGCACCGGTCCGGCGAGACCGAGGACACCTTCATCGCCGACCTGGCCGTGGCCACGGGTGCCGGGCTCATCAAGACCGGCGCACCGAGCCGCACCGACCGCGTGGCCAAGTACAACCAGCTCCTGCGGATCGAGGAGGATCTCGGGACGCGGGCCGACTACCCGGGAAGGAGGGTGCTGTCGTGAAGCGCATGCACGGCATGGAGAAGCGCGACCGCGGGGACACGGGACGTGGACGGGCACCTGCGGCGGGAGCCCCCGGCGCTCCGGGACGGGGCCGCCCCACTGCGGGGAGGACCCCGCGCAACCCGAACCGGGCTCGCTCTCCCCGCATCCTGCTCGCCGGCGTCCTGGCCCTGGCCATCTACTTCGCCGTCCTCGGAGGCGACTACTCGGTCTTCGAATCCCGTCAGGCCGAGGCCCGCCTCGCCGCCAGGCAGGCCGAGATCGGCGCCGTCCGTCACGAAATCGACTCCATTCGCGCCCGCATCGATTCGCTTCGGCTCAACGACGATGCGCTCGAGCGTTTCGCGCGGGAGCGCTACGGCTTCATCCGCGACGGCGAGTACCTCTACCGGATCTCCGAGCCTGAGGAGGACGGGCAGCCCGGGCAGCCAGGGACCGACCCGCAGGAGCGGCCCTGGCGCTAGCCGGACTCGCCCCGGCCCTCAGTCATCGGCCGGCTCGGCGGCGGCAACGGCGCCCCCGGAGCCCGCCGAGTCGTCCTCCGGCGAACTCTCCGCCATTCCCAGAACTCGCTTCGCCCCCTCCAGAAGGCGCTGCGCCTCACCCGCATCCAGCGCCATCTCCTCCTCCGGTCCCGCTTCCAGCGCCTCGACGGCGGCGGCGGCGAGGGCCTTCGCATCCTCCTGCGAAAGGCTCTTCGGGAACCCGCCTCCGGCGACCCCGGTGGCCTTCTCCAGGAAGGGCGCAAAGAGGTCCACGGGGACGGGGAAGAGGGTGGTGGAGTTGTTCTCGGCCGCCACCTCGACCACCGTTTGCAGGAACCGCAGCTGCAGCGCCACGGGGTGCTGCGAGATGACCTTGGCCGCCGCCGACAGCTTCTTCGAGGCCTGGAATTCGCCCTCGGCGGCGATCACCTTGCCCCGCCGCTCGCGCTCGGCCTCGGCCTGCTTGGCCATCGCGCGCTTCATCTCCTTGGGCAGGTCGATGTCCTTGATCTCTACGGCCGTCACCTCGATCCCCCAGGGATCGGTCTCCATGTCGATGATCCGCCGCACGATCTCGTTGATGCGCTCCCGCTCGGCGAGCAGTTCGTCGAGCTCGGACTGCCCCACCACGCTGCGGAGAGTCGTCTGCGCGATCTGGCTGGTGGCGAAGTAGTAGTCCTCCACCTCGACCACCGCCTTCGACGGGTCCACCACCCGGAAGTAGACCACCGCGTTCACCGTGACGCTCACGTTGTCCTTCGTGATCGTGTCCTGCGGCGCGATGTCCAGCGCGATGATCCTGAGGTCCATCCTGCGCATGCGCTCGATGCCGTACGGCACCAGGAAGATCATCCCCGGCCCCTTGGCGCGGGTGAGCTTGCCGAGACGAAAGACGACGCCGCGTTCGTACTCCCAGAGAATGCGCAGGGAACTGAGCAGGCCGACGAGGCCCAAGGTCGCGACGGGAATCCAGAAGAGACCGAAATCCATGTTGCACTTCTCCGTTGACGGACAGGGGCGATGCCGGGTCCCCGATGCGGCGGCCGCGGACACCGCAACGATGTCCCGCGCGCACGCCGGGACGGCCCGGACCCACAAAAGAGCCACGCGACTGTCCGCTTGACAAGAGGCGGCCTCCCGTGGAGCTTTGGATCGCTTCGCCGGAGTAGCTCAGTTGGTCAGAGCAGCGGAATCATAATCCGCGTGTCGGGGGTTCAAGTCCCTCCTCCGGCACTGATCCCATGAAAGATCGGCAGCCCTCTTCCGCGCTGCACCGCAAGTTCGCGGTGGAGACCCCGGAGCACGTGCGCCTCGACTACGTGCTTGCCGACGTGGGGTCGCGCGCGGCCGCCCTGGCGCTGGACCTGGGGATCATCACGGTGACGCTGCTACTGGTCGGTTTTGTCGCCGATCGGCTCAACCTGCTCGACGGCGCGCTCCAGAGCTTCGTCGAGCCGGTGTTCATCATCCTCATTTTCCTGGCGTTCTGGGGTTATTTCTTCCTGTTCGAGGCGCTCTGGGGCGGACGCACCCCCGGCAAGCGGGCTCTTGGACTGCGGGTTGTCCACACCGGTGGCGAACCGGTTTCGCTGCATGGCTCCGCGCTGCGGAATCTGCTGCGCGTGGTGGACCTGCTGGGGGCCGGCATGGTCGGCGCCATCTGCATCATCGTGACCAAGCGCGCCCAGCGGCTGGGAGATCTGGTGGGCGGAACCGTCGTGTTGCGCGACGCGGGCGGGAGCTCGCTGCTCGGTGCCGATGCGCTGCCGCCCGGAAGGGTCGGCCGTCCGGTGCTTGCGGTCGAGCAGTTCGAGCTGCTGGCCGGATACATGGCGCGGCGGGAAGGGCTGAAGCCGGACGTGCGGAGGCGCGTGGCGCGGTCGTTGCGGGACGCGCTGGCTGCGGTGATCGAGCAGGAGCCCAGGCACTGGACACGGACAGCGGACGAGAACCTGGCGCGGCTGTACGAGGAGGAGGCGCCGCGGCACGCCGCCAGGCGCGGCGGAGCCAGCCTGCAGGCCGCGGCGATGGCGCGGGAGCAGAGGGAGGAGTGGGCACGCTACGTGGAGCTGGTGGAGAAGGGGAGGAAGCGCGGCCTGCCCAGCCTTGCCGAGGAGGAGGTCCGCGCCTTCGGGCAGCTCTACCGCGGCGTTACCGCCGATCTTGCCCGCGCCCGCACCTATGGAGCCTCGCCGGGGCTGCTGGGAACGGTGCAGCGCTGGGCGGGCGCGGGGCACAATCTCCTGTACCGCACCAGCGGCCGGGTCGCGGTTTCACTGGGTCACTGGATGGCCGTCGAGTTCCCGGGGGCGGTGCGCCGGTTCCACCGCCAGGTGCTCCTGGCCGCCCTCCTCCTCTTCGGTCCAATGCTGGCAACGGCCATCGCCGTGCAGGACCGGCCCGTGCTGGGACGCACGCTGGCGGGCCAGGGCATGATGACCCGAGCGGAGACCACCGACGCCGACGATCCCGATGTCCGCTACATCGACGTGGTCCAGGGTGCGCAGATGCCGTCCTTCTCGGCCAGGCTCATGACCAACAACATCCAGGTGACCCTCATTGCGTTTGCCGGTGGTCTGTTGGCGGGGCTCGGAACCCTGTTTGTCCTCATCAACAACGGCGTCCGGATCGGAGCGGTCTTCGGCGTGTACGCCGGCGACGACAAGCTGCCGATCATCCTGTCGTTCGTGTTCCCGCACGGTTTCATCGAACTCGCCGCCATCTGCATCGGCAGCGCAGCCGGTTTCGGACTGGGCTCGGCGCTGCTGATGCCGGGACGGCGCTCCCGCGCGGATGCGTTGCGGGAGCGCGGGCGGGCCTTCCTGACCCTGCTGGCCGGCGCGGTGCTGATGCTCGTCGTCGCGGGGCTCATCGAGGGCTTCTATTCGCCCTCCGGCCTCCCCGACATGGCCAAGTTTGCCTTCGGAATCGCGACCGCGCTGGCGCTGGTGCTGTACTTCGGTTTCGTGGGACGGCGCGCGGGCGCACGAGCTACAGCAGCCCGCGCTCCTTGATCTCCACGTACTTGTCGAGCGTCCGCACCAGGGTGTCGCCGGGCGGGGTATCCACCACCAGGATCCCGGCCTGGCGCATGACCTGAAGGGTGGTGGCCCGGGCCTGCACCATCTCCTCGGCGGCGGCCCGGTGATAGGCGTCGGCCGCGTTTCCGGCGGCCCGGGCGGACGCGGCCTCGAGCGCCGGATTCCGGATCGCGATCGCGAGCGGGAGGTGGGCGCGTCCGATCCGGGTGAGTGACTGGACCAGCGCCCGCGACACCGACCCGTCGATAATGTCGCAGAAGAGGACAACCAGCGACCGTTTGCGGAACGAGCGGCCCAGCGTGGCGAAGGCCAAGGGGTAGTTGGGCTCCACCAGCCGGGTCTCCACCTCCGCGAGCGTCCGGGCCAGGGACGGGGGGTCGGCGCGCCTTGGAGGCGACACATGACGAATCCGCTCGTCGAAGACGACCACGCCGATCCTGTCTCCGAAGTTCTGGGCGCGGCTGGCGAGCATCATGCAGGCGCCCAGCGCGTAGTCCATGCGCTCGCGGTCCAGCGGCCCGCCCTGCGCGTCGCCCGGGACGACTTCGCGCCACCCGTCTTCGGCCGCCGCCGCCGCCATCTCCCCGGCGCGCACCGGGGGCAGCCGCTCGCGCATGTGACGCCCCGCGTCGATCGCCAGGATGATGTTCTGGCTGCGCTCGGCCTCGTAGTTGCGCACCACGTACTTGCGGCGCTTGGCGGAAGCCTTCCAGTCGATGGTGCGGGGGTCGTCCCCCTGGACGTAGTCCCGCAGGCTCTCGAATTCGCGTCCGTCGCCCCATTGCCGGTTGCGGCGCGGGCCGGGCGCGCGCAGCCGGCGGTGGATGGCATGACTGCGGTCGCGCAGCAGGTCTCGCACACCGGGCTGCACCTGGAGGATGTCGGACGCCTCCACGCTGGAGCGGCGCCAGGCGAGCCCCCACGGTGAGCGCGTCCGGAGGTGGATGGCCCCCAGAGAGAGGAATCCGCGCGCACGGGGACGCACGTTGTAGTGGCACCGCAACACCGAGCGCGGCGGGATATCCACCGGGAAGCCCTCCTCCCACTCGTCCCGGCCGCCGGGGCCGGGCAGCCGGCGCAGCGAGGGATCGAGGTCGTCGGTCAGCCTGAGCGACAGCAGGCGGGCCGATTCGTTGGTGACGGTGATGGTCACGTCGGCAACCGCGCCCAGCGACGAGATGCGTGGGGTCCGGCGGCTTGCGGACGGGGGGCGGGTGCGTCGTCCGTCGATCAGCGCGAGGAGCACTATGAGGGCATCGGCCGCCAGCGCCGCAGGCGTGCTCACCAGGAACAGGAACGACGTCAGCCCGAGGAGGGAGAGCGTCCGCCCGGTGGGCATGAGGGGCAGCCGGGCTATCTGGGAGCCTCCAGCGTCTCCAGGAGGGACGAAAGCTCGTCGTCGGAGGAGCGGCCCTCGACCTCGGCTTCGGCGGTCAGCACCACCCGGTGGCGCAGCACCGGGAACGAGAGCGACTTGACGTCGTCCGGGGTGACGAAATCGCGCCCCTGCAGGTAGGCCTCGGCCCGGGCGGCCTGAAAGAGCGCCACCCCGGCGCGCGGGCTCGCCCCCAGCACGAACGCGGCATCGTGGCGGGTCGCCCGGACGATGTCGGTCACGTAGCGCCGCACCCGCTCGTCCATGTGGACACGGTTGACCTCACCGCGCATCTCCAGCAGTTCCTCGCGGGTCGTGGGTTCGCCCATCGGGTAGGTCTGCTCATCGTCGGCGCGGAAGCCGCCCTCGTGGCGGTCCAGGATGGCCCGCTCGGCCTCCTCCGGCGGGTAGTCGATCACGATCTTCATCAGGAAGCGGTCCACCTGCGCCTCGGGCAGGGGGTAGGTGCCCTCGTACTCGACCGGATTCTGGGTCGCGAAGACGGTGAAGGGCGCGGGCAGCGGACGCGTTTTGCCGTCCACCGTGACCTGCCGCTCCTCCATGGCCTCCAGCAGCGCCGCCTGCGTCTTCGGAGGCGCCCGGTTGACCTCGTCCGCCAGCAGCAGGTCGGCGAAGACGGGTCCGGCCCGGTAGGTGAAGCCGGTGTCAGAGAGCACGTTGACCCCGACCAGATCGGTGGGCATCAGGTCCGGCGTGAACTGAATCCGGCCGAAATCGAGTCCGAGTCCCCGTGCCATGGCGCGCACGGCCAGCGTCTTGGCGGTCCCGGGAACCCCTTCCACCAGGGCGTGGCCCCGCGCGAGAAGGGTGATCATCAGTTGTCTGAGCGCGACCTGCTGGCCGAGCACGACCTGCTCGAGGTCGCCGAGCAGGCGAAGCGCCGCATCCGGCGTCGTCATTTGCTGAATCTCCTTGCAAGGTGTTCATCCACTCCGGTGGCGACGATGGTCAGGTCCACCGGCTCTGACTGCAGCCCCGCCCGCAGACGGTCCAGGGAGGGGTGCCTGCCGCTGCGCGCCTCGAGTTCCCGCAGGAGCGCGCCGGCCTCGTCCAGGTCTCGGGGCGGAGGACGGCGGATCGATCTCGCCAGCCGCGAGAGCAGGAGCAGCGCGGCCGTTTCGGCCGACCCGGCCTTCCGGTAGAGGTCTCCCAGAGCCGAGACGTGCTCCAGCGGGGACCTCCGCTCCCGGTCGGCGGGTGCTACCGCCGTATTCGGCACGCCGAACCGCAGGCCTCTGCAGGCCAGGTAGAGAAAGCAGACCGCAATGATGCTCAGGAGGGTCAGGCCGCCGGGACTGCCGAGAAAGAAGTTGGCGAGAACCTGAACCCGGCTTCCGTATCCCGTGATCCCCTGATGAAACTCGTCGAAGAACACCGTGTCCGTCTCGCTCGTGTAGGCCAGCGCGGCCCGCACGGCCAGCGCCGCCAGCGGGTCCTCGGCGGCGGCGCGATTGGCCAGCGGTCCGGCCTGGGCGAAGATCACGATCCGTCCCTCGCCGAACGGGATCTCGGCGGCCGCCATCAACTCGTTGCCGCTGGAATCCCTGGCGGTCAGCAGCGGCACCGGCGGTCCCGCATCGCTGGCGTCGGGGAACCCGCCGGACATCTCCAGCAACTCTTCGACGAAGTCCTGGGCGGAGTCCGGTTCGGCTCCCCTCTCGCCTGCCTCCGGCTCCGCTTCCGCCGCGCGCGCTTCGGCCCCGGCCGAGTCCGCTCGCTCCTCCCGAATCGACGTGAAGCCGAACCGCGGGGATCCCGGGGCGGGAAGCCCGGCGGTAAGGGGATGGACGGCCCAGCGGCCCTCAACGGAGTCCGGCAGCACGCGGCCTGAGCCCGATGGGAAGTAGACGCCCAGGACCACCATGAGCGGCGAGTTTCCGGGAATACCGAATCCCGACGCGGGGGGAGCGTAAATGAACGTACCGCCCTCTCTGACATGATCCAGCAGCGCCCCCATCTCGTCGGGGCTCAGGAATCTCAGCCGCGGTTGAAGCAGAACGATCGTGCCCCGCACCGGATCCGCGTCCGCCATCGGGGTCAGCCGGGGCTCGGTGTGCCGCCCCAGCCGGGCGATCCCGCGCGAAAGCGCCGCAACGCCATCGGGCGTGGTCCGCAGCGAACTGCGCAACACCTGTGTCGCGCGGCGCCCCTGGGGGAGGGTCAGATAGCCCGCGAGCGCGCCCAGCCCGAGGATCACGAGGATCCAGGCGACGGTTCTTCGGCGTCCCCGAACTAGCAAGCGGCTCACCCGGTTCCCGCCGGCTTCTTCGGGCCGGCATCCGGTGCAGCGTCCGATCCGGGATCCGGAGCGCCAGCCGGACGGTCGGCCGGGCATCCGGCTTCCCTCGCCAGTCGGGTCAGGTCGGCGTATCCGTCACTCGTGGGATCCTCCTGTCCGAAGGAAAAGCCCTGAAACGAATTCAGGAACTGCCCGCCGGAGCGCGCATCGGTTCCGGCAGAATAGTCGCGGCCGATCTCCAGTGCATAGTCGCCGGGGGTCTTGGAAGGATGGAAGGCCAACGCACCCCGCTGGTCCAGCGTGAGCAGGAATCCCTGGTATAGTGCGGTCGCCGCGGAACGCAGCCTGCCCCTGCCGGCCCGGGCGCTCGCCAGCCGGAGCCACTCGGCGGGGGTCACCGGCGTCGCTTCTTCCACCGGCTCGTGTCCATCGGCCGTCCGCCTGACGGCCCCGCGCCTCCGCCGCACGATTATGACGCCTGCGGCGAGCAGCGCCAGCACGGGAATCAGGATCGCGAGAGTGAAAACCGCGGCGGGCGCGCGATCCATCATCTCCAGGAACCAATCCAGGAGCTGGAGCAACCGAGTGATCACGGCATCCAGAAGGGGATTGCCCACCGGCGGTTCGAAGGTCGCGAAGTCCGGCCCCGCCAGGATCTCGCGCAGGGTGCCGGAGATCTCCTCGGGCGCGGGCAATTCCCGACTTGCAGAGGCAGGTCCCGGGCCGGGCAGCTGGTCTGGCGCGGGTGGCTGGTCCTGCGTGAGCGATAGCCCCGGCGCCGGCAAGCCGGTCACGGAGCGGCTGCGCCCATTTCGTCCGCAAGGCGTTCCAGATCGTAGCCTTCGCTGCGCACCCGGCGGTCGTGGAAGAGCACCATGATGCAACCGAGCAGGAACGGCATGGCGAGCGGCGTCAGAACCAGACTGGCGGTGTTGAGTACCCACTGGCGCGTGGGGCTGATCGTGGCCACCTCGCCGGAGGACAGGAACAGCTCCCAGGTTCCGGTGAAGAAGGTGACCGCGGCCGTCGGTGCCCAACTCACGATCGTGGCCACCACCATGATGCCGATCACCCTGAGCCACGCGCCCCGGCACAGCGAAAGCGACCGTCCCAGGGCATCCATCGCCGACCGTCCCTCAACGACGACCGCCGGGAGGATTCCGAATGTCGCGGCTCTCCAGAAAAAGACCACCAGCAGAAGCGCCACCACCATGATCCCGAAGCCGACGACGGCGAGCCACAGGCTTCCGTCAGCCAGGCCACCCAGGGCAAACCCGGCCAAGATGAACAGCGAGAGCAGCCAGACCACGACGAAGACGACGAGGAAGATCAGAAAAGCCACGATGGAGGCGCCGGCCGCGCTTGCCAGGTGCGGGAATGCTCCCCTGTAGGCGGTCCCGAGCGAGGACGGTCGTCCCTCGATGCGGGCGTGCATCGCGACCGCCAGGGCCACCGAAGCGAAGAACGAGAACGCGAGGCTGATCAGCGAGACCAGCAAGAGGAAGCCCGCCTGTCCCATCATCGTGGCGAACTGCTCCATGGCGAGCGCGGGATCGGCAGCGCTGTCGAGTGCCTCGGCGCTCTCCAGCAGTTCGTTCGGATTCCACACCACCGTGAGCGCGTAGGCCGGCAGCGAACACACCAGCACGATCAGGTAGTACAGGCCGAAATCGCGGCGGTACAACTGCACTGCACCGTCCACGATTTCACTGAATCCGAGTGGTCTCATCGGAATTGTCGACATGTTCGGGAACCTATCAAGGTTGCAGGGCCCGGGCCAGTGTGTCTTCACCTGCTTCCCGCGGACGCCCGCCGGGTGGCCGGCCTCGGCGAGTCCGTGGCGCTCGAATGCCGCCGGGGTTCGGTCCGCGGGCCTGGTGCGCAGCGTGGTGAAGGGTGCCGCTACCGGTTCTCCGCCGACCGGAGGCTTCGGAGCAGCCGCAGGTTCATGCGGTCCGCGGTCACTCCGTCTTCACCCTTGGGCGTCTCCAGGATCTTGGGTACGGGTTTGAACCGGACTTCATTCATCAGGCGCCGGAAGGGCTCGAGGCCGATCGTTCCTTCGCCGATGTTCGCGTGGCGGTCCAGGCGCGAGCCGAAGGGGGTGCGGGCGTCGTTCAGGTGGAACAGCTCCACGCGTTGCGTGCCGAAGGAGTCGTCCACGTGCGTCCAGACGCCGTCGAAGTCGCCTGCCAGGTCGTAGCCCGCGACCCAGGCGTGGCAGGTGTCGATGCAGACGCCCACGCGCGAGCGGTGCGGCTCGGGGATTCCTTCGACGATCGACGCGAGTTCCTCGAAGGTGCCTCCGACCGAGGTGCCCGCGCCCGCGGTCAGCTCCAGGAGGATGCGGGTCCGCCCGGGGACGGCGACAAGCGCAGCCGCGATCGCCCGCGCGTTGCGTTCGATGCCGCCTTCGCGGTCCCCGTCGGTGGCGTTGCCGGGGTGGGTGACGACGGCGTCCAGGCCCAGCCGCGCCGCCCGCTCGACTTCGCCCCGGAAGCACGCGGCCGAGCGGCGCCACAGCGCCGGGTCCGGGCTCCCCAGGTTGATCAGGTAGGAGTCGTGGGAGGTGGTGAAGCCGATGCCGAGGCGGGCAACCTCGGACCGGAAGCGGGTCACGACCTCGTCCTCCAACGTGGGTTCCGCCCACCGGTTGGGCTGCTTGGTGAAGATCTGGAAGACTCGGGCGCCGATCTGCGAGGCTCTCGCGGGAGCACGGTCGACTCCGCGCGCGACCGAAACGTGCGCGCCCAGCTCGTCAAGTGTGGTTGACATTTTGTCAAGTTCAGTTGACAAGGGGGTGGCCTCTCGTTGTCGAGGAGGACGCGCCGCGAACCAGCCGGGCCGTGCGGGACCGGCTGATATCTTGCCAGCCAAGCCTTATCTTGCAAGGTGACGCGCCCGCGGCCGCAGTGCCGGGCCGACGACACCTGACGCCGCCCCAACACCGGTGGCCGCCTCAGCAACCGGACAAGGACAATCGATGCGCAACGGCTCCGCCGCCCTTCTGATTCTCGCCCTCGCGGCCTGTGCCGCCCCATCCCCGCCGGCCACACCCGCGCCGGAACCCCTTCCATCCTCAGGCCAGGGCGCGCCGCCCCGGGAAACGGAGACGGTCCAGTCCGGCGAGCCCTTCGCCCGGCCCGACGTGCCCGCCCCCACCGCCGCCCGGCCTCCCGCCCCCATGCCCGGCTTCGACACCGTGCAGGCCGGCGAATTCGACAACGGCAAGATGTGGACCTTCGACGCCCCGCCCGCATCGTACCTGGCGGACACCTACGGCTTCTCGCCCGGCGACGACTGGTACGCGCGGGCACGGCTCGGCGCGCTCAGGATCCCCAACTGCTCGGCCTCGCTGGTGTCGCCCAACGGGCTCGTCATGACCAACCACCACTGCGCGCGCGACTTCGTCACGCAGGTCTCCGCAGACGGCGAGAACCTCCTGGACGAGGGCTTCTACGCGGCCACCCTGGCCGACGAGCGCAAGGTGGACGACTTCGACGCCGACCAGCTGATCGAGATCGTGGACGTGACCGACGAGATCCGCGCGGTGGTCGACGCGGCGCCGGACGCGGAAGCGCGCTCGGCGGTACAGGACAGCGTGACCGAGGCGGTGGCCGCCCGCATCGGGGAGGAGCGGGGCGGGGAGGAGGCCGGGATCGAGGTGGAGGTGGTCTCCCTCTACAACGGCGGCCTCTACTCGGCGTACGTCTTCCGGCGCTACAGCCACGCCGCGCTGGTCATGGCCCCGGAGCTGGGCCTCGGCTACTTCGGCGGCGAGCCCGACAACTTCACGTATCCCCGCTACTCGCTGGACTTCGCCTTCTTCCGCCTGCTCGACGAGGACGGGGCGCCGCTCGCCACCCCCGAACACTTCGACTGGTCGCGCGACGGCGTCGGCGAAGGCGACCTCGTCTTCGTGATCGGCAACCCGGGGAGCACCTCGCGGCTGCAGACGGTGGCCGAGCTGGAGTTCCGCCGCGACGTGGAGATGCCGTCGCTGCTGGCGTTCCTCGAATCGCGCATCGAGGTGATCGGGGACTACATCGAGGGGCGGGAGGACGAGCCCGGGATCGACGAGGTTCGCAACGTCCTCTTCAGCCTCCTGAACTCGCAGAAGGCGTTCACCGGGATGCTGGGCGGGCTGCGCGACCCCTACGTGCTCGCACGCCGCGGGGCCGCGCAGGCCGAATTCCAGGCGGCCATCGGAGCCGACCCGGCGCTGCGGGACACCTACCTGCCCCTCTTCGCGGAGATGGCGGAGCTGCAGGAGCGGAAGGCGGAGCTGGCGAGCGAGCTCCGGGCCTTCGCGGCCTTCGGCGCGCCGGACTTCGAGTCGGCGTTCATTCTGCGTACCCTGGCCTCCTTCGGATACCTGAACGGCCGGCAGGGGGGCGCTTCGCCCGAGGAACTCGAGGAGTTCGTCGAGGAGATGAATTCGGTTCCCAACCACCCGTCGGAGCTCGACCGGGCGCTCCTGGCCGCGCGCATGGAGGACCTGATCGGTGCCTTCGGAGCGAACGACGCCTCGGTCACGTCGCTGCTTCGCGGCCGCACCCCGGAAGAGTTGGCCACGTCCCTGCTCGCCGGCTCCCTGATGGCGGACTCGGCGGCGGCCGTCAACGCGCTCACCGGCGGCACGCTGAACCCCGCGCTGGACCCCGCATTCGCCTTCGTGCCGGGGCTGCTGCAACGCTTCTTCCCCCTGCAGGAGACGGTGTTCGTGACGATCGGCCCCCGCGAGGAGGAGATCGCCGCACTCCTCGGGCGCGCGCGCTTCGAAGTCAGCGGCACCGCCGTGCCGCCCGACGCCACCTTCTCTCTGCGGCTCGCCGACGGGGTGGTGCGGGGGTTCCCGTACAACGGCACCGTCGCCCCCGCCTTCACGACCTACTACGGCCTCTACGACCGGCACTACTCGAACCCCGGCGCGGATGAGTGGTCGCTGCCCGCCCGCTGGTCCGGTCCGCCCGCCGGGCTGGACCTCGCCACCCCGCTCAACTTCGTCAGCACCGCCGACATCATCGGGGGCAACTCGGGTTCGCCGGTGGTGAACCGCGATCTGGAGGTCGTGGGGCTGGTCTTCGACGGCAACATAGACAGCCTTCCCGGCGACTACATCTACATCCCGGATCTGAACCGCTCCGTGGCGGTGGACGCCCGCGGCATCCTCGAGGCTCTGGAGGCGATCTACGGGGCGGACAGGATCGTGCAGGAGCTGACCGGGGGGCGCTGAACACGAAGTTCCATGGCGCGCTCCCCACGTCCCGGCCACCCCTTCTTCGCGGGCGCGCCGCAGCTGATCGCGCACCGGGGCGGGGCAGGCCTGGCTCCCGAGAACACCATGGCCGCCTTCCGGCGCGCCGTGCACGAATGGGACGCCGACATGCTCGAGATGGACGTGCGCCTCACGGCCGACGGGCGTGTGGTGGTGATCCACGACGAGACCGTGGACCGCACCACCGACGGGAGCGGACGGATCCGCGACATGACCTGGGCGGAGGCAAGGGAGCTGGATGCCGGCTTCCGCTTCCCGAGCGCGAACGGCGACGCTCCCTGGCGGGGCCGCGACGTGCGCATCCCCCTCTTCGAGGAGGTGCTCGAGGCTCTCCCCGCCGTACGCATGATCGTGGAGCCCAAGGCCGCCGCAGCCGCCGGTCCGCTGGTCCGGCTCATCCGGGCAGCCGGGGCGGAGCGGCGGGTCCTGGTGGGAGCCGAGTTCGAGGATACCCGGGTGGACGCGCGCGGGTATGCCGGACCCTGGGGCGCGTCGCGGAGGCAGGTCGTTCCCTTCTGGATTCTGCATCGCTTCGGCCCCGCGGGGCGCTGGCACGCCCCCGCCGCCGACGGGTTCCAGTTGCCCGAGCGGTCCGGCAGGCTGCGGGTGGTCACCCCCGCGCTGCTGCGGGCGGCGCGGGCGGCCAACATGCCCGTCTACGTGTGGACGGTGGACGACCCCGCCGACATGCGCCGGCTGCTGGAGTGGGGTGCGGACGGAATCATGACCGACCGCCCCGACCGCCTCGCCGAGGTGCTCGCGGAGGTCGCGGGACGCCCGCCGCCGCCGGGCGCGCCGGACAGCGGAGCACCGGCATGAAGGCCCTCGACCGCCGCTTCACGGAACACCTCACGGGCTTGGGGTGGCTCGCGGAGGACCGCGGGGTCGTGGTGGGCGTCTCGGGCGGCGTGGACTCGATGACGCTGCTCCACCTCATGCGGTTTCGGGACGGTCCTCCGCAGGTGCGCCTGCACGCGGTCCACATCGACCACCGGATGCGCGCGGACAGCGGTGCCGACGCGGCCTGGGTCGGCGGGATCTGTGCGGAGTGGGGGATCCCCTTCCACCTCCGGGAGGCCGGGCGGGCGGTGGCGACCGAGGCCGGGGGAAGGAAGCTGCGCTACCGCTTCTTCGAAGAGGTGCGGCGGGGGCTCGGCGACGGGGCGGTCACGATGACCGCCCACACGGCCGACGACCAGGCCGAGACCGTGCTCTTCCGGGCCGCACGGGGGAGCGGTCCGCGCGGCCTTGCCGGGATCCGCGCGGCGCGGCCCCCGTCGGTGGTGCGCCCGCTGCTCCCCTTCCGGCGCACCGAGATCGAGGCCCATGCGGCGGCCCGGGGGATCCCCTACCGGGAAGATCCCACCAACCTTGACCCGCGCTGGACGCGCAACCGCCTGCGCCACGAGATCCTGCCCGCCCTGGAGGAGGCGGTCCCGGGTGCGCGCGCGGCGCTGGCGGCCCTGGCCGGGACGAGCGGCACGGAGGGGGCCGCCCTGGACGAACTCGTGGACGGGCGGATCGCCGCGCTGGAGGCGGGGAGCGCGGGCGATCGGCACCGGGGCCGACCACCCGGGGATGCGCCCTGCGCGTTCTCGCTGGACCGGGGTGCCCTGCGCGCCCTGTCCCTCCCGGTGCTGACGCTGGTGCTGCGGCGCGCCGTGCAGCGGCTGGGCGGGGATCCCGGCCGGGGCGCCACGGACGCCCTGGTACGCTTCGCGCGGGAGGACGGCAGCGGTCGCAGGGTGGCGGTCGCTGGAGGGGTGGTGGTGGAGCGCGACATGGACGTGTTGAGGATCCGGCAGGAGGGGGGTGGCCGGTGAATCCCGTTGGCGATGCCCGTATGGGGGACCGGCGACTGCTCCGGGTCGTCTACACCGCGGAGGCGATCCGGCGGCGGGTGGAGGAGATGGGCCGCGAGATCGGCGCGGCCTACGCGCCCGGCGACGACATTCTGGTGCTGGGTCTGCTCAAGGGGTCGTTCATCTTCATCGCCGACCTGGTGCGGCGGATTCCCATACCGATCCAGGTCGACTTTCTGGCCGCCTCAAGCTACGGGAAGCAACGCGTGAGCAGCGGCGAGGTAAGGCTGGTGTACAACCCGGAAGCCTCGATGGAGGGGCGGCACGTGATCCTCGTCGAGGACATCGTCGACAGCGGCACCACTCTCAAGCGCTTGATGCCGCTGCTGCACGAACGGCGACCGGCCAGCCTCGAGATCTGCACCCTGCTCCACAAGCGGGTGGCGGAGCTCGAGTGGCCCGTCCGATGGGTCGGTTTCGACGCGCCGGGCGATTTTCTGGTAGGTTATGGATTGGATTTTGCCGAGGACTTTCGGCACCTTCCCTATATCGGCTCTATCTGATCCGCCTCGGAGAGGCATATGTCGGAAGCAAAGAAGCCACCACAGAAGGATCCGCCGAAGCTCCGCAAGGTGTCGCGGGCGGCCTCGGTCTGGTTTCTGGTCGCCCTCCTGGGGGTTCTGGGCTACAACCTGATGAGTGCGTCGGACCGCAATGCCGGCGAGATCAACTACTCCGAGCTGCTCCGCCAGCTCGACAACGACAACATCCTGAAGGCCACCTTCCACGGTGAGCAGACGGTCCAGGGAGAGCTGAAGAACACGATCACCCTGGACGAGGCGGAGATCACGAAGTTCGTCACCAAGCTCCCCCCCGGCATCGGGGAAACCCTCACGGGGAGCATGCAGGGACGCGGCGTCGAGATCGACTCCGTGCCCCGGGGGCCGGGGTGGGGGACCTGGGTTTTCTCGATCTTCCCCTTCCTCCTCTTCATCGTGTTCTGGATCTGGTTCCTCCGCGCCATGCAGAGCGGTGGCAACCGTGCCTTCCAGTTCGGGCGCTCCAAGGCACGGCTGATCAGCCCGGACAACCCGCAGGTCACCTTCGCCGACGTCGCCGGAGCCGAGGAGGCCAAGCTGGAGCTCGAGGAGATCATCGAGTTCCTGAAGGACCCGCCCCGCTTCTCCCGCCTCGGCGGCCGTCTCCCAAAGGGCGTCCTGCTGGTGGGGCCCCCCGGCACCGGGAAGACGCTGCTGGCGCGGGCGGTCGCCGGCGAGGCGGGCCGGCCCTTCTTCCAGATGTCCGGCTCCGATTTCGTCGAGATGTTCGTGGGCGTGGGGGCTTCGCGGGTGCGCGACCTCTTCGAGCAGGGGAAGGCGCACGCGCCCTGCATCATCTTCGTCGACGAGATCGACGCTGTGGGAAGGCACCGTGGCGCCGGGCTGGGGGGCGGCCACGACGAGCGTGAGCAGACTCTGAACGCGCTCCTCGTGGAGATGGACGGATTCGAGGCCAACGAGGGTGTCATTCTCCTGGCTGCGACCAACCGCCCCGACGTGCTCGATCCCGCACTCCTGCGCCCCGGGCGCTTCGACCGGCAGGTGGTGGTGGACCTCCCCGACGTGAAGGGACGGGAGGGGATCCTGCGCGTCCACGCCAGGAAGCTGCCCCTCGGCGAAGACGTCGAGCTGTCGCTGGTCGCGCGCGGAACACCGGGGCTGAGCGGCGCCGACCTCTCCAATATCTGCAACGAGGCCGCCCTCTTCGCCGCGCGCCGGGGCGTGGACCGCGTGTCGATGGAGGACTTCGAGCAGGCCAAGGACAAGGTCATGCTCGGGACCGAACGGCGCAGCATGGTGCTGACCGACTCGGAGCGCGAACTCACCGCCTACCACGAGGCGGGCCACGTCGTGATCGGCGTGAAGGTTCCCGGCCTCGACCCCGTGCACAAGGTCACGATCGTCCCGCGGGGCCGCGCGCTGGGGCTGACCGCCTCGCTTCCCGAGGAGGACCGCCACTCCCACACCCGCGACTGGCTGAACGGCCAGCTGGCCATGCTCTTCGGGGGCCGGGTGGCGGAGGAGCTCTCCTTCGGCCCCGAACACGTCACGACGGGCGCCGGCAATGACATCGAGCGCGCCACCACAATGGCCCGGCGCATGGTCACCCGCTTCGGCATGTCCGACCGGATCGGCCTCATGGCCGTGGGGGACAGCGAGCAGGAGGTCTTCCTGGGCCGTGAGCTGGTGCAGCGCCGGGAGGTTTCCGACTACACCGCGCAGCAGGTCGACGAGGAGGTCAAGCACATCCTCGACGCCGCCCACCGCCGGGCGCGCGGGATCATCGACGAGAACCGCGACCTGCTGAAACGCATCGCCGAGGCGCTGCTCGACCGGGAAACGCTGGACGCCGACGAGATCCAGCTGCTGGTGGAAGGGAGAGAGCTGCCGCCGCTCTCCACCGACTTCGAATCGGACGCGGTGCCGGGGGCGGCGGTGGACAAGGAGGCGAAGCTGGTGGTGAAACCGCAGCCGGGGCTGGGGCCGGCGGATCCGCTCCCCTCGCCGGGCTAGCCCGGTTCCCCGAAGAGCGGCGCGGCCCGGAGCCCTTCCGGCGCGGGCAGCCAGCGCTCCAGCATCTCGCGCAGCCGCTCGCTGGTCACGCCTACCTCGATCCTCCCGCGGTGCGCGACGGAAACGCGCGAAGTCTCCTCGCTGACCACGATCACGACCGCATCGGTCTCCTCGCTCAGCCCGATGGCCGCCCGGTGGCGCGTGCCCAGCGTCCGGTCGCTCACCGGGTTCTGGGTCAGCGGCAGGATCGCGCCGGCGGCCCTGATCGTGTCGCCCACGACGATCACCGCGCCGTCGTGGAGGGGGGAGTGGGGCGCGAAGATCGTCCCGAGGAGGTCGGCGGAGAGGACGGCTTCGACCCCGCTCCCGGTGAGGGCATATTCCTTCAGCCCGGTCTCCCGCTGCACGGCCACGATCGCCCCCACGCCCTGGCGGCTGAGCCTCTCTACGCCCTCGACGAGCCGGTCGACCATGCGCGCCTCCCGGGCCTGCCCGAGCAGCCGCACAATGGGGGTCTGGCCGAGGCGGGCCAGCGCGGCGCGCATCTCGGGCTGGAAGACCACCAGGGCGGCGATCGCGCCGTACTGGAAGAGGGCCTGTAGAAGACCCCGGATCAGGGAGAATTCCAGGATCACGGCAATCAGATAGAGGGCCGCCAGCAGAAGCACGCCCAGGAGCATCTGCATCGCCCGGGTCTCGCGAATCAGGAGCAGGATCCGGTAGATGAGCACGAAGACGATCGCGATCTCGATCAGATCGGTCCACCCCGGGCGCAGGAACTGCAACTGCTGCGGAAAGCCGTTCATAACCCAGAAGAATAACAGGCGGCGGAAGGGGTGAACGCGAATATCGTTGACGACCGGGCGAGAGCCCCCTACATTGGCGCGGGTTCCCAAGTAAACGAATACCGCTCATCAGGAGCAGACCTTGGACAGCAATTACGAGCTTTCGCAGCTCTTCGCGGACGGCGGGCCGATGATGTATCCGCTGATCATCTGTTCGCTGATCGGCCTGGGCGTGATCATCGCCAAGACGTGGACCCTCTGGGTCGCGCACCGCAGCGCGGTCCGCGTCATGGAGAGCGTGGAAGAGGCGGCCCGGGAGGGTTCGCTGGAACAGGCTGCGGACATCGCTGCCGCGACACCCGGCCCCGCTGCCGCCATCCTGCTCGCCGGGATTCGCCGGATTCGCCACATGAGTGTCCGCAAGGGGGAGCTGGAGCAGATCATCTCCACCACCGGTGCCATCGAGCTCAGCTTCCTGGAGCGCGGCCTGGTCATCCTCGCCACGATCGCGAACGTGGCTCCGCTCATGGGATTTCTGGGCACGGTAGCCGGAATGATCGCGGCTTTCGAGGCGATTGCGTCCTCGGGTGATGTCGAGCCCTCGGTCGTCGCCGGGGGTATCAAGATCGCTCTGCTGACCACCGCGGCGGGGCTGACCATCGCAATTCCGGTCAATATCGGCTACAATTACTTCGTGGCCCGGATCGACAAACTCATCGTCGACATGGAGGAAAGCACGCAGACGGTGCTCAACCTGGCCTGGGACCTGGAGCGGGAAGGCAAGCTCAGGGTCGTGGCCTGAGCGGAAGCGCGCGGCGATCCGGATTCCGTCTCCATCCGGCTGGCGGGAACCCGGAAGCCCTGATAGGGTAGAATACATATACAGTCGGCACGGAGGCGAAAACATTCATGGCGGTTCTCGGTAACAAGAAGTCCAAGGTCTCCGACGAGATACCATCCTCGTCGATGGCCGATATCGCTTTCCTTCTCCTGATCTTCTTCCTGGTCACCACGACCTTCCCGAAGGACAAGGGACTGCAGCTGGTGCTCCCCCAACAGGGCGAGACGCAGGAAGTCAGCCTGAAGAACGTGCTGCACATCATCGTGCAGCCCACCGGCGAGGTGATCATCAAGCGCGGCGAGAGCCAGCAGGAGCAGACGGTCCGCGCGGACGCCCTCAAGTCCATCTGGCGCCAGGACGTGGAGGACAACCCGAATCTGATCGCATCGGTCAACACGCATCCCGACGCTCCATACCGCATGATGGTCGACGTTCTCGATGCGCTTCAGGCGGCGGGCGCCGAGCGCATTTCCCTGAACCTGCTGGAGGAGTAGCCGAGAATGGGTATCGGATCTGGTGGCCTGCAGCGGAAATCGAAGGCGGCGACGGAGATTCCTTCGTCGTCGATGGCCGACATCGCATTCCTGCTTCTCATCTTCTTCATGGTTTCCACGGTCTTCCAGAAGGACAAGACCCGCGACATCGACTGGGCTCAGGCGGAGGCGGCCGAGAAGATCGACAGGAAGCAGAAGGACATCCTGAACCTGTGGGTGGAACAGGACGGCAGCGTATTCATGAACGATGTCCAGTACCCGATGGAGGAAGTGGGGGATGTCGTCTTCCCGATCTACGTCGCCAACCCGGAGCTGGTGGTTTCGATTCGCTCGGACCGCAACGCCCCCTACAACTACATAGACCAGCTGCAGAAGGAGCTGCAGGCGGCTGGCGCCCTCAAGGTCATGTTCGCAGCCAATCTCGAAAACACCATGACAAGGCAGAGACGATGAACGAACCGAGCAACCAATCCGACATGGCAGCACCTGCCCTCGGTACCGCCAACGAACGCTTCAAGCAGTCGTTCTCCTCGTGGTTCTGGGGATCCATCACCGCCGCCACGGCTCTCCACTTTGCGGTCATCGCGTTCTGGCCGCAGATGGAGGCTCCGGATGTGAGCCTGAACGTGGACGAGATGGAGGTCGTCCCGCCGCCGCCGGACGTGGATATCCCTCCGCCCCCGGAGGCCATCCGCCGGCCGGCCACCCCCGTGATCAGCGAGACGTCGATCGACGAGGACCTCACGATCGAGACGACCACCTTCGAAACCTGGACCTCCGAGGAGCTCCCGCCGCCGCCGGAGGAGGCAGAGACGACGGATCTCTCGCAGGCGCCCCAGTTCGTGGTGCACACGGTCAGACCGAGGCTGCTGAATGATCCCGAGGTGAAAAGGACTCTCGAACGTGAGTATCCGGCGCTGCTGAAGGATGCCGGGATCGGGGGCACCACGGAAGTGCATCTCTTCATCAACGAAGAGGGCTTGGTCAAGAACCAGCTTATCAAGGTGACCTCCGGGCACGCCGGGCTCGACGCCGCGGCGCTCAAGGTAGTCACGGTGGCCAAGTTCAGCCCCGCGATGAACCGGGACAAGGCGGTCGCGGTGTGGGTCTCGATGGACATCACCTTCGAGGCGAACTGACAGCGCGAGTTCCGTACTCGGCAACAAGTCCGTGAAACAGGTGCAACGGCCGCTTTCGGGCGGTCGTTGCGCCTGTCTTGCGTTGGAACCCCCGGCCTCCGGAGGGGTATTGATGGTTGTGCGCGGCGATTCCTGACCGCGACGTCACCCCACGAAAACCCACCTTGGAGGCGCAGATGTTTGATGAACGCAATCGGCAGCCGGAGCCGACCGCTCGATTCACGGGAGCAGCCAACGAACGCTTCAAGCGGAGGTTCTCCTCGTGGTTCTGGGGGTCGATCACCGCGGCGACGACGCTGCACTTCGCGATCTTCGCCTTCCTTCCGTCGATGGCGGTTGCCGTTGCGGGTCCGGACGTGACCCCGACGGAAGTCATAAACATTCCTCCGGAGGTTGAGGTCCCACCACCGCCAGAGGCGCTCCGCCGGCCGGCCAGACCGGTGATCAGTCCCGTGGCGCTGGATGACGATCTGACGATTCCGCGCAACACAATTGTGGACGAGATCCCTAACCTCCTGCCACCCCGTCCCAAGGCGGCCGATACCGAAGACATCGCCGTGCCGTATTTCGTGGTGACAACGGTCAAGCCGAAGCTGCTCAACCAGGAGGAGGTGAACCGCGTTTTGGAGCGGGAGTATCCGGCGCTGCTGAAGGATGCCGGGATCGGGGGCACCACGCGCGTGCACCTGTTCGTCGACGAGGAGGGGATCGTGCGCAATCAGCTCGTGGATGTGAGCTCCGGGCACGCCGGGCTGGACAACGCGGCGCTCAAGGTGGTCACGGTGGCCAGGTTCAGCCCTGCGCAGAACCGGGACAAGACGGTCGCGGTGTGGGTTTCGATGGCCATTACCTTCGAGGCGAACTAGTCCGGGCCTTGCGCGAACGGGCGGAAGCGCCCCGCCGGCCCGGGAGGCCGGCGGGGCGCTTCCATGTTAGTGTGGGAGCGTCCATCACACCGGGAGCACAATGACCGATCGGGAAGCGTATCAGCGCGCGCTGCGGGAGCGATCGCCGCGCGTGCGGGAGCGGATCGCCGCGGCGGCCGTGAGGAGCGGCCGCGACGCTGCGGCGGTGCGGATCGTCGCCGTGACCAAGGGGCATCCGTTGGCGGTGGTTGAGGCCGCGCTGGCGGAGGGGCTCCGCGACCTGGGCGAGAACCGTGTGGAGGAGTTGGCGGAGAAGTCTCCGCACTTCGAGGGGCGCGGGGTGAGGTGGCACGTGATCGGGCACGTTCAGGGTCGGAAGGCGCGCGGAGCCGCACACCTTGCGGCGCTGATCCACAGCGTGGACTCGCTCCGCCTCGCGGGGAAGCTGTCGCGCCTGGGTGAGGCGGAGGGGCGGCGGGTACCCGTGCTCGTCCAGGTGAACGTCTCCGGGGAGGCCACCAAGGGCGGCTTTCCCGAGGCGGACGCGCTCGGCGCGATCGCGAGGGTGGCGGAGCTGGGGGGGCTGCGCGTCCTGGGCCTCATGACGATGGCGCCCTTCACTTCCGATGTGCGAACGCTTCGCGATACCTTCCGGAGGACCCGCCGTCTGCTGGAGGCCGCCGCCGGGATCGACGGCCTCGAGGGGCGGGAGCTGTCGATGGGCATGTCCAACGACTTCGAGATTGCGATCGAGGAAGGGAGCACGATGGTCAGGCTGGGCACGACACTCTTCGGGGAGCGCCCCGGGTGAGCGCCGGCGGCGAGATGGCGCGGATCCGCGCGGCGGTGCATGCCGTGCAGGCGTTGGGGGGCGGTGCACCCCGCGTGGGGATCGTGCTGGGCACGGGGCTGGGGGGGCTGGCCGACGCCATGGAAGTGGATGTCTCGGTCCCGTACGAGGAGTTGCCGCACTTCCCGGTCTCGACGGTCGACACGCACCATGGGCGGCTCCTGCTCGGCAGCCTGAACGGGGTACAGGTAGTGGCGATGCAGGGCCGCTTCCACCGCTACGAGGGCTACACTCTGCGCCAGATCGCCTTCCCCGTGCGGGTGATGCGCCTGCTCGGGGCGGACACACTGATCGTCTCGGCCGCGTGTGGCGGGATGAACCCGCTGTGGGATCCCGGCGACCTCGTCCTCCTGGACGACCACATCAACCTGATGGGGGACAGTCCCCTGGTCGGCCCGAACCTGGATGAGCTCGGTCCGCGCTTCCCGGACATGTCTGCGCCGTACGATCCGGGCCTGCGTGAGATTGCCGCGGCGGTGGCGCTGGAGGAGCGCATCCCGTTGCGCGAGGGGGTGTACGTGGCCGTGACCGGTCCGCAGCTCGAGACCCGCGCCGAATACCGGATGCTGCGCGCCATGGGGGCCGACGTGGTCGGCATGTCCACCGTGCCCGAGGTGATCGCCGCGCGGCACATGAGGATGCGCGTGCTAGCCGTCGCGGTCGTCACCGACCAGTGCCTCCCCGACGCGCTGGAGGAAGCGAACGTGGAGAAGATCATCGCGACTGCCGTGGCCGCCGGCCCGCGGCTTACGCGGCTGGTCGCCGGGGTCCTGGCGGGCCTGGCGGGGAAGGATGGGGCCGTCGAGGCTGTCGGCGACGCCCATCGACCCGCGGTTTCCTCCGCCTGATGCGCTATCCCACGCTGCCTTCCTCCCTGGTGGCCCTCGAGGAGGCCGTCCTTGAACGGTGGCGCGAGGAGGACACCTTCCGGCGCACCCTGGAGGCCACGCGCGACGGCGAGGACTTCGTCTTTTTCGAGGGTCCGCCCACGGCGAACGGCCGTCCCGGGCTGCACCACATCATCAGCCGCGCGATCAAGGACCTGGTGTGCCGCTACCAGACGATGCTCGGCAGGCATGTGACGCGCATCGCGGGTTGGGACACGCACGGACTCCCGGTCGAGATCGAGGCGCAGAAGCAGCTCGGGATCGAGGACAAGCGGGAGATCGAGGAGCGAGGCATCGCGTGGTTCAACGAGCGCTGCAGGGAGTCCGTCTTCACGTACAAGGACGAGTGGGAGCGCTTTTCGGAACGGATCGGCTACTGGCTGGACTATTCGCGGCCGTACGTGACCTTCCACGCCGGCTACGTGGAGTCGATCTGGTGGATCCTGAAGCAGCTGGCGGAGCGCGGACTCCTATACCGCGGCCACAAGGTGGTCCCCTGGTGCCCGGCCGACCAGACGGTCCTGTCCTCGCACGAACTCTCGCTCGGATACCGCGACGTGGAGGATCCCTCGCTCTGGGTCACCGTGGAGCTTCTCGATGGGTCGGGGCGCCACCTGCTGGTGTGGACGACCACGCCCTGGACGCTGGTGTCGAACGTGGCGCTGGCCGTGAATCCCGCGATCGAATACGTCGAGGTCGAGGATCGGGGCACGCGTCTCATCCTGGCCCGCAGCCGGGCGGCGGCGCTCTTCGGCGAGGAACGCATCGGCCGACAGGTCGGAGTTGAGGAACTGCTGGGCCGGCAGTACCGCCGCCCCTTCGAGCTGATCCCCGAATCCGAGGCGCGCGGGCGCGCGTGGGAGATCATTCCGGGCGACTTCGTCTCCGACGAGGAGGGCTCCGGCATCGTGCACATGGCGCCGGCGTACGGGGCGGACGACTACCAGGCCGGGAAGGAATTCGGCCTGGCCGTACTGGAGCCGGTCCGCAGGGACGGCACCTTCGCGACCCGTCTGCCGCTCGTGGGCGGCGTCTTCTTCAAGGACGCCGACAGGCTGCTCGTCGAGGATCTCGAGGCCCGGGGACTCGTCTTCCGTTCAACGCGCGAGGTCCACTCCTACCCCCATTGCTGGCGCTGCGACACGCCGCTGGTGTACATGGCCCGGCACAGCTGGTTCGCCCGCACCTCGTCGCTACGCCGCGAGCTGCTGGAAAACAACGCGCAGGTGGCCTGGTACCCCGCCCAGGTGGGCGAGGGGCGCTTCGGCGAATGGCTGAAGGGAAACGTGGACTGGGCGCTGTCGCGCGACCGCTACTGGGGCACGCCGCTGCCGGTCTGGATCTCCGAAGACGACCCGGAGCAGGTGGAGTGGGTCGGCAGCTTCGCGGAGCTGGCCGAGAGGGCGGGGGAGCTGCCCGACGACTTCGACCCGCACCGTCCCTTCATCGACGAGGTGACATGGCGCTGCCCCGAGACCGGATCGGTGATGCGCCGCACGCCCGAGGTGATCGATGTCTGGTTCGACTCCGGCGCCATGCCCTGGGCGCAGTGGCACTACCCCTTCGAGAACGGGGAGCTGCACCGGCGCCACTTCCCGGCCGACTTCATCTGCGAGGCGATCGACCAGACGCGCGGCTGGTTCTATTCCCTGCACGCGATCTCGACGATGCTCGGGCTCGGCCCCGCCTTCCGCAACGTCATCGTCAACGACCTGATCCTGGACGCGAAGGGGCGCAAGATGTCCAAGTCGCGCGGCAACGTGGTCGACCCGTGGGATGCTGTCGCCGATCACGGCGCGGACGGCGTCCGCTGGTACATGATCACGGTCAGCAACCCGTGGCTTCCCACCCGCTTCGACCCGGACGGGGTGAAGGAGTCCGCGTCGCGCTTCTTCGACACCCTCTTCAACACGTACCGGTTCTTCGCGCTCTATGCGAATCTGGAAGAGTGGCGTCCCGGCGCCGGTCCGACGGGGGGCGCGGAGCCGTACCCCCGAGCGTCCGGAAGCCAGCCGCCGCCGAGACCGGTGCCCGGCGGCGCTTCGCGTCCACCCCTCGACCGCTGGCTGCTGTCACGGCTCCACCGGCTGGTCCGCACGGTGCGCGCCGAGCTTGACGGCTACAATCCGACCCGCGCCTACCGCGCCGTGGCCGCCTTCGTGGACGGCGAGCTCTCCAACTGGTATGTGCGGCGGGCGCGCTCCCGCTTCTGGGGCAACACCGAGGCGACCGACGCGGAGGCGGCCTTCGGCACCCTGCACGAGGCGCTGCGGACGGTCGCGCTGCTGATCGCGCCGGTCACGCCCTTCACCTCGGACTGGCTGCACCGCGCACTCACGGGCCGCTCCAGTCACACCGAGCGCTTCCCGGAAGTCGACGAGGGCATGATCGACGACCGGCTCGAGGCCGACATGGACCGGGTGAGAACGCTGAGCACGCTGGGTCGCTCCGCGCGCGAGGAGGTGGGGATCCGGGTCAGGCAGCCGCTGGGGCGCCTGCTTGCGGTGGTGCCGGGGGAGCCCCCGGCGGAGGATGTGCTCGCGCTGCTTCTGGACGAGATCAATGTGAAGAGGGTCGAGTTCGCCGCCGACGCGGAGGGGTTGGTGACGCTCGCCGCCCGTCCCGACTTCCGCGCGCTGGGCCGCCGGTTCGGCAGGCTGACCCAGGAGGCCGCGGCGCAGATCAGGGCGCTGGACGCCGAGGCGCTGAAGGCGGTGCGCGGGGGCGGCACCGCGCGGATCGAGGCGGGGGATGCGTGGCACGAAGTCGGGGCCGGCGAGATGGAAGTGGTGGAAGAGGCGAAGGGAGACCTGGTGGTGCGTTCGGAGGGTCGGAGCACCGTCGGCCTCGACCCGGCCATCACCGAAGAACTCCGGCTGGAGGGGCTGGCACGCGAGCTGGTGAACCGCATCCAGCGGCTGCGGCGGGACTCGGGACTCGCGGTGAGCGACCGGATCCGGCTGGGGATTGCCGGGGGCGGCGCGGTGCGGGCGGCGGCGGCGGAGCACGAGGGGGCGATCGCTCGGGAGACGCTGGCCGTCGCGGTGGAGATCGGCGGGCGGCTGGGAGGGGACTTCGACTATACCAGGGAGGCTGCGCTGGACGGCGACCCCGCGGTCCTGGGGCTCTCCATGACGGCACTCCGGTGACCCGGCATCGCTGGACCGCCGGGGAGGGGGCGCGGGGCCGCCTGGATGTCTACCTGGCCACCTGGCTGGGGCTGTCGCGCAGCCGGGTCGCGGCGCTGCTCGCGGAGGAGAACATCCTGGTCGATGGCCGCCCGGGGAAAAAGTCCGACCCGGTGAGCCCCGGCCAGGCGATGGAGGCGCGCGTCCCCGCGCCGGCCCCGGCGGCGGTGCGGCCCCAGAACATCGCCGTCGACATCGTGTACCAGGACGGGGAGCTGGCAGTGGTGAACAAGCAGGCCGGCCTGGTCGTGCACCCGGCGCCGGGCCACCCCGACGGGACGCTCGTCAATGCGCTGCTGCACCACGTCGGCGACCTCGCGGGGATCGGCGGAACGCTGCGTCCCGGGATCGTGCACAGGCTGGACCGGGACACCTCCGGATTGATGGTGGTGGCGAAGAGCGACCGGGCCCACCAGGCGCTCTCCGCGGCGCTGAAGGCGCGCCGGGTGAAGCGCGTGTACCTGGCGGCGCTGTGGGGAGCGCTGGGCGAGCCGCGCGTCATCGTGGACCGGCCGATCGGACGCCACCCCCGCGACCGCACGCGGATGGCGGTGGTGCCGGGCGGGCGGCCCGCCCGGACCCGGTTCCGGCACATCGAAAGCTGGCCCGCCGCCTCCCTGTGCGAGGCCGAACTCGACACCGGGCGCACCCACCAGATCCGCGTCCACGCGGCGGCGATCGGCCACCCCGTCGTTGGCGACGCGGTCTACGGATCCGGGCGCGAGCGCGGGTTCGCGGGCGGGCAGCGGCGCTGGGCGGCTGAGTTGGCCCGGCGCGCGCCGCGCCAGTTCCTGCACGCCCACCGCCTCGAATTCGCCCACCCCGTCTCCGGCGAGCCGATGGCATTCCGGGCCGGACTTCCATCCGAACTGGATGCGGTGCGGACGTGGGCGGCCGCTTGATCCGCTGGGCGGCGCGCCGGCCGGTCCGAACCGTCGCCGGGTGGCTTGCTTCCGCGGCGGTGGCCTGTGTGATGGCCGCACCGCAGCCCGCGCTGCCGGTCCAGACGCCGGCCGACACCACCTCTGCCTGGCGCTACCTCGAATCGTCCGGATTCATCGCACGCTATCAGGGGCGTGACTCGTTGCGTGCCCTTCGTGCGCTGCAGACGCTTGCAGCCGTGGGGCCGCTGCCCGGGCTGGGCGAGATGGACACCCGCGCCACGCTCACGGTTGCGCCTACCCGGGAAGTCATGGATTCGCTGGTGGGAGGGATGGTGCCGGAGTGGGCGGGGGCCGTGGCGATCTCCGGGCGCATGGAGATGATCGTACCGAGCGGCCGCTTCTGGCCCGGGTCGCGTGTGGAGGAGGTGCGGGTACTGCGCCACGAGTGGGCCCACCTGGCGCTGGCCCACGAGATGGGCAGGCTGCGGATCCCGAGGTGGTTCAACGAGGGATACGCCGAGTGGGCGGCCGGCGGCTGGCTCGACGGCGGGGGCCTGAAGCTGAGCCTGGCGCTGGCCTTCGGGGGGGCGCCGCCACTGGATTCGATCTCGCTCGGCTGGCCGCGCGAGCGAGTGCCCGCCGAGGTGGCCTACCTTCTCTCCGCATCGGTTATCCAGTACCTGGTGGAATCGAGCGGCGTCGACGGCCTGGAGGCCTTCATCGCGGCGTGGAAGGAGAGCGGCTCGTTCGCGGACGGGATGCGGGAGGTCTACGGGGCCTCGCCGGACCAGCTGGAGGTCGCCTGGCGCAAGTGGGTCAGGAAGCGATACGGGTGGCTCATGGTGCTCTCCCATTCGACCGTGTTCTGGCTGGTGCTCGCGGGCGCCCTGGCCGCGATGTTCTTCGTCAGGCGCCGGCACCGGCGGGAGCAGATGGCGCGTCTGCGCGCGGGCGAGCCCCCCGACAAGCCCGCCTTCTGGTCGGAACCGGAGCAGTCTGCGGAATAGGCCGGTCCGACGCCCTCGGGTGCGACGCGCGGACCATCCAGCGGCTGCCAGCAGCCAAGTTGACGGGAATCCCGCTCGGCGGTAGCGTCCGAACATGGCAAGGAGCAGAAGAAAAAGGGCCGCCGCGGAGCCAACGCTGAAGTTCACCCGGGTCAACCTTTGGTATGCCCTGGGAGCGCTGGCCTCCGTCGTGCTCGGATTCGTGCTGCTTGCGCAGGGGTCGATTACCCTGGCCCCGCTGCTCCTGGTGTTCGGGTACGTGGTGCTGGCTCCCCAGGCGATCATCGCCTGAACGCGGGACAGGGGATTCGGCGACCGTGAGCCATGTACGCGCCGGTGCTCCGTCCCGGCCCATATGGGCGGGTGTGCGGCGAAGACTCGGTCCCGCCGTCGCACTCTGCATCGTCGCGGCGCAGCCATCCTTTGGGCGCTCGCAGCAGGCTCCCGCTCCCTGGCACTGTCCGGACCCCGCTACCCTCACCGGCGAACTGAAGGGCGCGCTCGCACACGTCCGCTACCTGGCCGACGACCTCCTGGAGGGCCGCGCCGTGGCGACCCGTGGCGAACGGTGCGCGGGCGACTACATCGCCGCCCGCTTCCAGGCCCTCGGACTCCAGCCGGCCGGCGAGAACGGCACTTGGTTCCAGAGCTGGACGGTCAACTCGGACGATCCCCACGGCGGCGCCGTCCACGGCGAGGCCCGCAACGTGGTCGCCATCCTTCCCGGTTCGGCCCCGCACCGCGCGCAGTCGCTGGTGATCGGTGCGCACTACGACCACCTCGGGCTGGGCGGCTTCGGGTCCCTGTCCCCCGACGCCACGGGGACCGTCCACAACGGCGCCGACGACAATGCGTCGGGAACCGCCGTCCTTATCGAGGCGGCTCGCGCGCTCGCATCGGGTCCGCCGCTGGCCCAGGACATCCTCTTCATCGCCTTCACCGGCGAGGAACGCGGCCTCTGGGGGTCGGCGCACTACGTGAACTCTCCGCTGCTGCCGCTGGAGGGCACGGTTGCCATGCTCAACCTCGACATGGTCGGGCGGGTGAGCGACGACGCCCTCACGGTGCTGGGAACCGGCACCGCCGAAGAGTGGGAGGCCCTTCTGGAGCGCGCCAACGCCGCCATCGCCGACCCCCTCGACCTGCGCTTCCACAGCGACGGCTTCGGCGCCTCCGACCACACCTCCTTCTATGCGCGCGGCATCCCCGTGCTGCATTTCTTCTCCAACACCCACCCCGAATACCACCGCGTGGAGGACGACTGGGAGCTGGTGAACGCCGAGGGGATGAAACGGGTCACGCACCTCGTGGCGGCCGTGGTGCGCGAGGTGGTTCCGGCGGCCGGCCTGGCCACGCTGACCCCGGTGGAGGGCGCCGGAAACCCTCACGGCGTGACCGCATCCGGGGACGCCAGCACCATGGCCGCCGGCTTTCGCGTGCGGCTCGGGACCATTCCGGACTACTCGCGCGAATCGGGAGGGATGGCCATCACCGCCGTGCGGGTGGGGAGCCCCGCCGCGGAGGCCGGCATCGAGGGCGGTGACGTGATCGTCAGGTTCGGCCCGCACGAGATCGACAGCGTGTACGACTACATGGCCGCGCTCAACGAATACGACCCGGGCGACGAGGTGGAGATCGTCGTGCTGCGCGGCGACGAGCGGCTGACGGTCAGGGTGGTGCTGGCGGCGGGGGGTTGAGGGGCCTTTTCGGGCCCGTGCGAGCACTGGCGACCAACCGGCCCGGACTCCTATAATTGTTGAATAGTGGTTCACCCGGGAACCGGTCCGCAGCTGGCCGGACCGATTGGCCTGTGCGGGTCCGTCGGAGAATGGGGATCCGCCGGCGACAAACCGCGGAGGGAGAGAGCCTCGCACCATGACGAAGTCCCTTGCCGTTGTGGCGGCGGGAGTCGCCGTCGTGCAATTGGCCGCGGGCGATGTGCGACCCGCCGCCAACGAGGACCTCGTCGAAGAATACTGTGTGGGCTGCCACAACGAGCGCCGCCTGCTGGGGAACATGTCGCTGGAGGAGTTCGATGCGGCCGACCCCGTCGCGAACGCACCGGTCGCCGAGAAGATGATCCGGAAGCTCCGGGCGGGCATGATGCCGCCGCCGGGCCAGAGGAGGCCGCCGCAGGACGAAGTCATCGCCTTCGTGAGGGGCATGGAGGAGAAGCTCGATGCGGCCGCCGCGCGCAGTCCCAACGCCGGAAGCCGCTCCTTCCAGCGCCTCAACCGGGCCGAGTACGCCGCGGCGATCCGTGACCTGCTGGGGTTCGACATCGACGCCTCCGCCTACCTGCCGGGCGAGACGATGAGCGGGGGATTCGACAACATCGCCGACGTGCAGACACTCTCGGCCACGTTGCTGGAATCCTACCTGACCGCGGCCAGCGAGGTGAGCCGGCTCGCGCTGGGGGACGCCCACGCGACGCCGTCGGAGGCCACCTACGAGGTGTCGCGCTACGCCGAGCAGCGCGAACACGTGCCGGGCGCCCCCTTCGGGACCCGGGGCGGGATTTCGGTCGTCCACAACTTCGTCGCCGATGGCGACTACTTCTTCCGGCTCGCCTTCCAGCACGAGTCCACCGGCAACTTTTTCGGCCAGACGGCGCCCTTCGACGAGGAGGTCGAGGTGTCGATCGACGGGGAGCGGGTGGCGCTCATCCCGCTCGACCGGTGGATGCACCGGCAGGATCCCGGCGGGGTCGAGGTGGTCACCGGGCGGATCCCCGTGACCGCCGGGCCGCACCGGGTCTCCGCCGCGTTCATCAAGGTTACGGAGGGGCCGGTGGAGGACCTCACCTCGCCCCACGAATGGTCGCTCGCCGACAAGAAGATCGGTTATTCGTACGGCATCACCGGGGTGCCCCACCTGCGCGACCTCACGATCGGGGGGCCCTACGACATCACCGGGGTGACGCGGACGCCGGCGTGGGATCGGGTGATGACCTGCCGCCCGGCGAGCGCCGCGGAGGAGCCCGGATGTGCCCGCCGGATCATCGGCGAACTGGGAACGCGCGCCTTTCGCCGCCCGGTCACCGCGCCGGAGGTCGAAGGGCTGATGGGCCTCTACGAACAGGGCCGGGCCGAAGGCGGATTCGACATCGGCGTGCGGACTGCCCTCCAGGGGATTCTGGCGAGCCCGGACTTCGTCTTCCGCTTCGAGGAGCCGGCGCCGGGAAGCGCGTACCTTGGCAGGATGCGTCCGATCAGCGATGTGGCCCTGGCGTCGCGGCTCTCGTTCTTCCTGTGGGGAAGTTCCCCCGACGAAGAGCTGATCGGGGTCGCGGCGGCGGGCGGCCTGTCCCGGCCGGACATCTTCGAGGCGCAGGTGGACCGCATGCTCGCCGATCCCCGCGCCGAAGCGCTCGGCACGCGTTTCGCATCCCAGTGGCTGCGCCTCCAGGATCTGGACAGCGTGCACCCCGACGCGCTCCGCTACCCCGACTTCTACGAGCAGCTTGCCCGCGACATGCGCCGCGAGACCGAGACCTTCTTCAACGCCCTCGTGCGCGACGGCGGCACGCTGTGGGACTTCCTCACGGCCGACTTCTCGTACATGAACGAGCGGCTGGCCCGCCACTACGGGATCCCCGGGGTCGCGGGCGAGCACTTCCGCCGCGTCGGGTACACCGAAGACGACCGGCGCGGCATCCTCGGGCACGGTAGCATCCTCACCCTGACGTCCCACGCCAACCGCACGTCACCGGTGCTGAGGGGCAAGTGGGTGATGGAGGTCCTGCTGGGCACCCCCCCACCCCCCCCGCCCCCCGACATCCCCGAGCTGGAGGACACCGACGACGCCGCCGACGGCCGCTTCCTCACGGTGCGCGAGCGCCTCGAGCAGCACGCCGCCAACCCGATGTGCATTTCGTGCCACCGCTTCATCGACCCCATCGGGATCGCGCTGGAGAACTTCGACGTCACGGGAACCTGGCGCGTCCGCGACACCGGCACGCCGGTCGAGACGCTTGGCGAACTCTACGACGGGACGCCGCTGGAGGGCCCCGGGGACCTGCGGGACGCGCTGTTGCGCCGCCCGGAGTCACTGGCCAGAACCTTCGCCACGAACCTCATGGCCTACGCCCTCGGACGCAGGATCGACTACGACGACATGCCCGCCGTGCGGAGCGTCGCCCGGGCCGCGGGTGAACAGGACTACCGCCTCGCCGCCTTCGTGAAGGCGGTCGTGAGAAGCCGGCCCTTCCGGATGTCCATGGCGGCGGCGACCGTCGAGGAGCCGGCGAACGGGCCGGGGCCGGCGGATGCGAACACGCCTGTCGACGCGGCAACGCCGACCGGCGGGCACAGCGGCCGATAACCAGGGAGACTTCAGCGATATGAAATACATCACCGGAGCAGCGATCCCCCGCCGGACCTTCCTGCAGGGACTGGGTGTCTCCGTCTCGCTGCCGTTCCTCGACGCGATGGTTCCCGCCGGGCGGGGATGGACGGCGGCGGCCGAGGGGCCGACCCGGCTGGTCGCGATCGAGATGGTGCACGGGGCCGCAGGCAGCAACGCGTGGGGCAGTACGCAGAACTACTGGTCCCCCGCGGCGACAGGACGAGACTTCGACCTGGCCCCGAGCGCGCTCAGTCCGCTCGAACCCTTCCGCAAGCACCTCACGATCGTCAGCGACACCGATGTCGAGCCCGCCGAGGCGAAGAAGCCGAAGGAGATCGGCGGCGACCACTTCCGCTCCAGCGCGACTTTCCTCACGCAGTCGCATCCGCGCCAGACCGAGGGGTCGGACATCTTCGTCGGGGAGTCGCTCGACCAGATGTTCGCCAAGCGCTTCGGGCAGGAGACGCCGGTTCCTTCGATGCAGCTGTGCATCGAGAACGTGGACCAGTCGGGCGGATGCGCGTACGGGTACGCGTGCGTGTACACGGACACGATCAGCTGGGCGTCGCCGACCGATCCGCTGCCGATGGTGCGCGACCCGCGCGTCGCCTTCGACCAGCTCTTCGGCGCCGGTGGCAGCCCCGGGCAGCGGGCCGCGCGCCGCCGCACCAACAAGAGCATCCTCGACTTCATCACGGGCAGGGTGGACCAGCTCAAGGGCCGCCTCGGCCCAGCCGACCTCATCCGGCTCGACCGCTACCTGGAGCACGTGCGCGAGCTCGAGCGGCGGATCGAGCGGGTGGAGGTCCAGAACGCGAGCGGGGAGGCGCGCGAACTCCCCGAGGCGCCGGCCGGGGTGCCCGACTCCTTCCGGGAGCACGTCGAGCTCATGTTCGACCTGCAGGCGCTGGCCTTCGCTTCGGATGTGACCCGGGTCTTCTCCTTCAAGATGGGGCGCGACTCGTCGGCCCGGATCTTCCCGGAGAGCGGCGTCCACAGGCCCTTCCATCCCGCGTCGCACCACGGCGGCAGGGAGGGCAACATCACCGACTTCGCCCAAATCAACCGGTACCACGTGGGCATGCTGCCGTACTTCCTGGAGAAGCTTGCGAACACGATGGAGGGCGATACGCACCTGCTGGACCGCACGATGATCGTCTACGGCTCGCCGATGGGCGACCCCAACATCCACAACCACAAGCGCTGCCCGCTCTTCCTGGTCGGCGGGGCGAACGGCCGCCTCGACGGCAACCTCCACCTGCGCGCCGCGCCGGGGACGCCGATGGCGAACGTCATGCTGAGCCTCGCGCACAAGCTCGGGATGGACGACATGGAGAGGTTCGGAAACAGCACCGGCGCCTTTTCGCTGACTGCGTAGCGGACCGTGCCAGGATTCTCGGTCGGGCCGCGGGTGCGGATGGTAAATAGCACCTTACATAGTGTAAGGTTGGCTTTACGTTTCAGCGCGGTGGTGGGGGTGCCGGTGCTCGCCTTGCTCGCCGGTCCCGGTCCGTTGCCCGGGGTCTCGGGATCGCCGGAGCAGCCGCCGCACCGGGAGTCCGGCCCGTTGCCGTCCCGCGGTCCCGACAGCCCGGTCGCCGACGCGGCGATGCGGGGCGACGCGGCTGCCGTTAGGGCCCTCATCGCCGAGGGTGCGGATGTGAACGCGGCCCAGGGCGACGGCATGACCGCGCTCCACTGGGCGGCGCGCAACCGTGACGCGGCGCTGGTGCGCGACCTGCTGGAGGCCGGAGCGGCGGTGAGCGCCGGGACCCGGATCGGGCACTACACGGCGCTGCATCTGGCCGCGCAGGTGGGGGCGGGGGAGGTGGTGGAGGTCCTGCTGGGTGCGGGGGCCGACGCCGGGCGCGCGATCCTGGTGGGGGGTGGGGCGGGGCCGCTGCACTTCGCGGCCGCGGCGGGGAGCGAGCGGGCCATCGCGGCGCTGGTGGCGGCGGGAGCCGACGTGAACGCGACCGAGGATGCGTGGGGACAGACGCCGCTGATTTTTGCCGCTTCGAAGGGCAGGACGGGGGGCGTTCGGGCGCTGTTGGAGGCCGGGGCCGATCCCGCCCTCCACACCCGCGTGGTGGACGTGGCCGCACGCGCGGTGTACGACCGGATCGAGCGCTCGGAGCGCAACCGCCGCCTGGCGGCCGGGGAGCCGTGGGGGCCCGCGGTGGCCGCGCAGGTGCGCCGCGAGCAGGAGGAGGAGTCGCGCCGCCGTGAACGCGCGGAGGCCGCGTCGGCCAAGGAGGGCGAGACCCGCATGATCGAGGAGCCGGAGCCGCTGTCGTACGGCGAACTCGTCGGCGGGCACGGCGGCCTCACCGCGCTCCTGCACGCGGCCCGCGAGGGACACGCCGCGACCGCCCTCGCCCTGCTCGAAGGCGGCGCGGACATCGACCAGGCCAGCGCCGGCGACGGCACCACCCCCATCCTGATGGCCACGATCAACGGCCACTTCGACCTCGCGATGCGCCTCCTGGAGCTCGGTGCCGACCCCGCCATCGCCAGCCACGCAGGCGCCACCCCCCTCTTCGCGGCGATCAACACGCACTGGGCGCCCAAGTCGCGCTACCCGCAACAGCACATCTACATGCAGCAGGACCACACCTACCTTGAGGTCATGGAGAAGCTGCTCGCGGCGGGGGTGGACCCGAACGCCCGCCTCACCAAGCACCTCTGGTTCATGTCCTACAACTTCGACCTGCTCCAGATCGACACCCGCGGCGCCACCCCCTTCTGGCGTGCTGCCTACGCGCTCGACGTGGAGGCGATGAAGCTCCTGGTCGCCCACGGCGCGGATCCCGGCGTCCCCACTGCGAAGCCTCCCTCCCGGCGATCCGGCGGCGCGTCGGAGGACGCCCCACTCGACCCGTCCGGCCTCCCGCCCGTCCCGGTCGACGGCCCGGCGGTGTACCCGATCCAGGCGGCCTCCGGGGTCGGCTACGGCCAGGGCTACGCGGGCAACGCCCACCGCCATGTACCCGGCGGCTGGCTGCCCGCGGTGCGCTACCTCGTCGAGGAGCTCGGCGCCGACGTCAACGCCCGCGACCACCAGGGCCATGGGGCGCTGCACCACGCCGCCGCCCGCGGGGACAACGAACTCATCCGCTACCTGGTGGAGCAGGGGGCCGATGTCACCATCGTCAGCCGCAGGGGGCAGACCACCGCGGACATGGCCAACGGTCCGGTCCAGCGGATCCAGCCCTTCCCGGAAACGGTGGCGCTGCTGGTGAGCCTGGGGGCGGTGAACAACAACAACTGCGTGTCGTGTTGAGCAGAGTGATACCATCGAGGGTGTCGTGATGATACCATGCCGGGACGGGCCATGCTGAGATACGCGCTTCCGGTCGTGGCGGCGGGCGTGTTGGTGGCCGGATTCCCCATGCCCGCCCCCACCGGCAACGAAGTCATCGAGGAGTACTGCGTCCGCTGCCACAACGAGCGGCGGCTGCTGGGCAACATGTCGCTCGAGGAGTACGACGCCGCCAACGCCCCCGCGAACGGCGAACTCACCGAGAAGATGATCCGCAAGCTGCGCGCGGGCCTGATGCCGCCGCCGGGGAACAGCCGCCCCGACGAGGAGACGCTGCTGGCGCTGGTCGAGTCGCTGGAGGGGCAGATGGACCGCGCGGCCGCCGCGAACCCCAACCCCGGCCGCCGCACCTTCCAGCGCCTCAACCGGGCGGAGTACGGCGCGTCCATCCGCGACCTGCTCGACCTGGAGATCGACGCGGGCGCCTACCTCCCCCTCGACACCAGGAGCGCCAACTTCGACAACATCGCGGATGCGCAGCTCCTGTCCGCCACCCTCACCGACGGCTACCTGCGCGCCGCCGCCGAGATCAGCCGGCTCGCGATCGGCGACCCCCACGTGACCCCCAGCGAGTCGACCTACCGCGTGTCGCGCTGGGACTCGCAGAGCGAGCGGGTCGAGGGCGCACCGTACGGCACGCGGGGCGGCGTGTCGGTGCTGCACAACTTCCCCGCCGACGGCCACTACGAATTCCGCGTCTCCTTCCACCACGAGACCACGGGCGCGCTGGTTGGCAACGGCCGCAATGCGCTGCACACCCGCGAGGGCGAGCCCGAGCTGCTCGAGGTTTCGATCGACGGCGAGCCGGCGGAGGTCCTGGAGGTCAACCGCTGGATGCACGCTTCGGACCCGGACGGGCTCAACATCCGCTCCGGGCGCGTCTTCGTGCGGGCCGGGCCGCGCCAGGTGTCCGCCGCCTTCATCCGCCGCTTCGAGGGGCCGATGCAGGACCTGATCTCGCCGCACGACTGGTCGCTCGCCAGCACCAGCATCGCGGGCAGCTACGGCTTCACCGTGCTTCCGCACCTGCGGGACCTCGCGATCGGGGGGCCGTACGACCCGCGGGGGGTCTCGGAGACGCCGAGCCGCGCGGCGGTTTTCTCGTGCCGTCCCGGGCCGGAGGCGGACGAGGCCGGGGCGCGGGCGTGTGCGCGCGAGATCGTGACGCGGCTGGGGAGCCGGGCGTACAGGCGGCCGCTGAGCGAGGAGAACGTCGCCGGGCTGATGGGGTTGTATGAGGTGGGGGTGGGGGCGGAGGGGTTCGAGGGGGGGGTGAGGATGGCGCTGGAGGGGATTCTGGCGAGTCCGCACTTCGTGTTCAGGATCGAGGAGGTGGGGGAAGGTGGAGCCGGGGTGGGCGACGGATCCGGCGGGCGCGGAGTCGGCGACATGGCCCGCGGGGCCACCGACGGCCCGGAATCCTACCGCATCGCCGACTACGATCTTGCCGCCCGGCTGTCCTTCTTCCTCTGGGGCTCGGGGCCGGACGAGCAGCTGATGGCCGCCGCCGCGGCCGGCCGTCTCTCCCAACCGGCCGATCTCGAGGCGCAGGTCCGCCGGATGCTCCGCGACCCCCGCGCCAGTGCGCTCTCCACCCGCTTCGCCGGCCAGTGGTTCCGGCTTCAGGACCTGGAGAAGATCCAGCCCGACGTGCGGGTCAACCCCGACTTCGACGAGCCGCTCAAGCGGGCGATGCTGAAGGAGACGGAGATCTTCTTCGACAACCTCGTCCGCGAGGACCGCTCCATTCTCGATCTCTACACCGCCGACTACACCTTCGTGAACGAGCGGTTGGCCCGCCACTACGGGATCCCGGACGTCGCGGGGGACCACTTCCGGCGTGTCCGCCAGGTGGACGCCGAGCGGCGCGGGATCCTCGGCCATGGAAGCATGCTGACGCTGACTTCGCATGCGGGGCGCACATCGCCGGTGCTGAGGGGCAAGTGGGTGATGGAAGTGCTTATGGGGACGCCGCCGCCGCCCCCGCCGCCGGACATCCCCGAGTTGGAGGAGGAGGCGGTGGAGGACGGGCGTCTGCTGACCGTGCGCGAGAGGCTGGAGATGCACGCGGCGAGTCCCACATGCAACGCCTGCCACCGCATGATCGACCCGATCGGGCTCGCGCTGGAGAACTACGACGTGAGCGGCGCCTGGCGGATCCGCGACGGGGGGGTGCCGATCGACGCGGCCAGCGAATTTTACGACGGGACGCCGATCTCGACACCCTCGGAGCTGAGGGCCGCCCTGCTGAAGCGCCCCGAGCCGCTGCTCCGCACCTTCACCGAGAACCTGATGGCGTATGCGCTCGGGCGGAGGCTGGAGTACTATGACATGCCTGCCGTGCGGCGGATCGTGCGCGACGCGGCCGAGCAGGAATACCGGATTTCGGCGTTCGTCGTCGGTGTGGCCGGCAGCGACGCCTTCCTGATGAAGGCTGCCCCGGCCGCGGCCGACGGCGGACCGGTGAACGGAAACGGCGGGCCGGCGAACAAGAACGGCGGGCCGGTGCCCGAAAACAGCGGGCCGGCGAACGGAAACGGAGGCTGACGGGAATGCACCTGATCACCGGAAAGCACCTGGCGCGCCGAACCTTCCTGCGCGGACTCGGCGCCAGCGTCGCGCTGCCGTTCCTGGACGCGATGGTCCCGGCGCGCGAACGGTGGGCCGTGACCCGGGCGCGCACCGCGCTCGACCGCACCCGCCTGGTCGCGATCGAGATGGTTCACGGCTCGGCGGGGAGCAACGCGTGGGGCGCGAGCCAGCACCTCTGGTCGCCGCCGGAGACCGGGCGCGATTTCGACTTCGGGCCGAGCGTCCTCAGCTCGCTGGAGCCCTGGCGCGATCAGCTCACGATCATCAGCGACACAGACGTGGAGGGCGCGGAGGCCACCAGGCCCAAGGAGATCGGCGGCGACCACTTCCGCTCCAGCGCGACCTTCCTCACCCAGGCACACCCGAAGCAGACCGAGAGCTCGGATGTCTGGGTCGGCACTTCGCTCGACCAGCTCTACGCCCAGCGCTTCGGCCAGGACACGCCGATCCCGTCGATGCAGCTGTGCATCGAGAATGTGGACCAGGCGGGCGGGTGCGCGTACGGGTATGCCTGCGTCTACACCGACACGATATCGTGGGCGGCCCCCGACCAGCCGCTGCCGATGGTGCGGGACCCGCGCGTCGCCTTCGACCAGCTCTTCGGGGCCGGCGGCACGCCGGAGGCCCGCGCGGCGAGGCGGCGGACGAGCAGCAGCGTGCTCGACTTCATCGTCGGCGAGGTGAACGCGCTCAAGCGGCAGCTCGATCCGGTCGACGGGCAGCGGGTCGACCGCTACCTGACCGACATCCGCGAGATCGAACGGCGGATCGCGCGCGTGGTGGCGCGGAACGAAAGCGGGGAGGAGCGCGCGCTGCCCGGGGCGCCCGCCGGCGTGCCCGACTCCTTCGACGAGCACGTCAAGCTCATGTTCGACCTGCAGGCGCTCGCCTTCGAGTCCGATGTGACGGGCATCTTCTCCTTCAAGATGGGACGCGACGCGTCGAGCCGGGTCTACCCGGAGAGCGGGGTCGACAAGGGCTTCCACCCGTCGTCGCACCACGGCGGCCGGCCCGACAACGTCCTCGAGTTCGCCGAAATCAACCGGTACCATGTGGGGCTCGTCCCCTACTTTCTCGACAGGCTCGCGAGCATCCAGGAGGGCGACGCCAGCCTGCTCGACAAGACCATGGTCATCTACGGCTCGCCGATGGGCGACTCGAACGTCCACAATCACAAGCGCTGTCCGCTGTTTGTGGTCGGCGGCGCGAACGGACGCATGGACGGCAACCTCCACCTGCGCGCCGCTCCCGGCACGCCGATGGCGAACGTCATGCTCAGCCTCATGCACAAGCTGGGGATGGAGGACGTGACGAGCTTCGGGGATAGCACGGGTGTGTTCGGGTTGTCGGGGTGATGGGGGTGAAGAGGGTGAAGGGCATCGCGAGCCGGGCGATGAGGGCGAGGGGGGAGATGAGTCGGGGGAGCACGGCGAAGGGCCGGGCGCGTAGGGCGTTGGGTGGGCTGAGCAGGCAGCGGGGGCTGCGGGTGGATCCGGTGGGGGTGGTGACGGTCATCGTGATGGTGGTCGCTGAGGGGGCTTCCAGCGTCGGCACCGACGGTTTTGACAGATTACTTGACAGATTCGAGGGGGAATCTGTCGCCGGCGTGGCCGTGCCGCGCGTGGCCGGGGCCGACCCGCCGGTGGCCGGCGCCGATTCACCGGTGGCCGATGCCGCGATGCGCGGCGACGTGGAGGCCGTGCGGGTGCTGATCGCGGAGGGGGCCGATGTGAACGCGCCCCGGGGCGACGGGATGACGGGGCTGCACTGGGCGGCGCTGAACGGGAACCCGGAGATCGCGCGGATGCTGATCGAGGCGGGTGCCGACCTCGAGGCGGTGACGCGTCTGGGCGCGCACAGGCCGCTCCACGTGGCGGGGAGGGCGGGGTGGGGGGAGGTTGTGGCGATGCTGGTGGAGGCGGGCGCCGATGTGGAGGCCGCGACGGGGACGGGGGCCGCGCCGCTTCACTTTGCCGCCGCGTCGGGTGATGTGGCGGCCGTAAGGGCATTGGTGCGCGGGGGCGCGGACGTGGATGCGCGGGAGCCCGAATGGGGGCAGACACCGCTGATGTTCGCCTCGGCGCTGGGGCGCACCAATGCGGTGGTGGCCCTGCTTGAGGCGGGGGCCGATGCGCGGGTCACGGCCCGTGTGATGGACCTGGTGGAGCGCGACATCCTCGACCGCGCGTCCGAGCGGCGGCGCCGGACGGAGATCGCGGCGTTGCGGGGTGGGAGAGATGCGCAGAGCTACCCGGTCGAGTCCGGGGTCGCGGGGGCGACGCCGCGGGGGTCGTCCGGGCCGGTATCGTCCCGAGAAGCGCAGGCGCGGGATGCCGTGCAGGAGGCGCTGGAGGCCCGCCGCCGCACCGGCGAGCCCATCCCCCTCAACTACGCGGACCTGGTCAGCTGGCACGGCGGCCTTTCGGCGATCCACCTCGCCGCCCGGGAAGGCCACGCCGCCACCGTCATGGCTCTCTTGGACGGCGGCGTCCCCATCGACCTCCCCAGCGCGGCCGACAACACCACGCCCATGCTGATCGCCGCCATCAACGGCTACTTCGACCTCGTCCTTGAGCTCCTCGAGCGCGGCGCCGACCCCACGCTCGCCAGCGACGCGGGCGCCACCCCGCTCTACGCGGTGCTGAACGTGCACTGGGCGCCCAAGGCCCGGCACCCGCAGCCGCTCGCCTACGAGCAGCAGCAGACCGGCTACCTGGAGCTGATGCGCGCGCTCCTCGACGCCGGCGCCGACGTCAACGCCCGCCTGAACCGCACCCTCTGGTTCACCACCTACAACCGCGACCTCCTCGGCGTCGACCGCACCGGCGCGACCCCCTTCTGGCGCGCCGCCCACGCCACCGATGTCCCCGCCATGAAGCTCCTCCTGGAGTACGGCGCCGACCCCCATCTCCCCACCATCAAGGTCCCCCGGCGCAGCTTCGGCGGAGGCGGCGGCGACGAAACCGACCCCTCAGGACTCCCGCCCGTCCCCATCGGCGGCCCCGCTGTCCATCCCATCCACGCGGCCGCCGGCGTCGGCTACGGCCAGGGCTTCGCCGGCAACTCCCACCGCCACGCCCCCGACGGCTGGATGCCCACCATGAGGTTCCTGGTCGAAGAACTCGGCGCCGACGTGAACGCCCGCGACCACAACGGCTACACCCCGGTGCACCACGCCGCCGCCCGCGGCGACAACGAGATGATCCTCTACCTGGTGGAACAGGGGGCCGACGTCACGGCGGTGGCGCGGAGCGGGCAGACCACGGTGGACATGGCGAACGGGCCGGTCCAGCGGATCCAGCCGTTTGTGGAGACCATCGTGCTGCTGGAGCGGCTGGGGGCGAAGAACAATCATCGCTGCGTGAGCTGTTAGCCGGTTGATACTCCCGTGCCAGCACCGGAGACGGCGAGGACCCGAATGCTTCGCCACGGGTCTGCCGGCAGCCCGTTTCTGGAGCGGATCGAGCCCTTCGTCGTCGCTTGTCCCGGCTCGGACTTCGGACGATGGCCCGTCAATACATGCAGGGAGTACCCGGGCTGGAATCGAATCAGAGGTGCGGAGCCGAGGGTCGGGGGGGGACGATACTTGCGGTCCGTGGTCGATATCGCCTCGAAGGTGGGCTATCCGTCGTGCCGCCTATCTATCGGAAGCGGCGCTTCACAAGGGGTGCCAATACTAGAGGGCCCTTTGCTGGATTCGGTTCTTCCACGGCGTGTCCCACCACGAAGAAGGCTACCGCAACACCGGACTGGTGTGGAAGATTGGGTTCTGCGACCCGGCGGGCTGGACCCGATTCGTCAAGGCGCTGACCGGCGCCGTCCCCAGCCGGCTGCTGCTGTGGCAGCCGGAGGATTGGGTGACGATGGCGATCGAGGACGTGTTCGGGGGTAGCCGGGGAGCGGAGAATGGACAGTTGCGGAGGGTTATGTCCGTCGTTTGGTAACCGGCTCACTGCACCCCGCCAGCTCCGACACCGCCAGCGCCAGCACCTGCGTGCAGGCCACGAGGTCGTCCACGGCGCACGACTCGTCCGGCTGGTGCGCCTCCTCCAGCGGCCCCGGGCCGTACGCCACGCAGTGCTCGATCCCGGCGATCCGCGCGAAGTGCTTCTGGTCGTAGGTGCCGGGACTCGCGACGAGGGCCGGGTCGCGGCCTCTCACGGTTCGGATGGCGTTCGAGAGCGCCGTGACCACGGGCGAGTCGGGGGGAGTCTGCACGGGATGCACCACCATGCGGTCCTCGACGGTGAGGTGCCGGCCGGGGTCCTCGCCGGCGACGCGCGCCACGAACGCGGCGATCTCCTCCCGCACTTCGTTGAAGGGCTCCTCGGGGATGAAGCGGCGGTCGAAGGTGGCGGTGCAGCGGTCGGCGACGCAGGGTGACTGGACGGCCTCGCCGGTCTGGCCTCCTTCGACGGCGTTGACGTTGAGCGACGGATGGCGCGCGGATTCGGGGACGACCGGCAGCGCGCTGCGGCGGGTGGCAAGCTGCGGGGAGAGGCGTGTGCGGAAGGCCTCGAGCACGGCCCCCATGTCCTCGATGGCGCTGCGGCCCAGGTGCGGCATGCTCCCGTGCGCGGTGCGGCCCCGTGCGACGACATCGAACCAGTAGACGCCCCGGTGTCCCATGCACACCCGGTCGGGTCCGAAGGGCTCGGGGATGATCGCGTAGTCGGTGTTGTGCGCGGAGATGATTCCGGCCCGGCAGAGATGGGCCACCCCCGCGAACCCGCCGCTCTCCTCGTCCACGGTGCCGCTGATGTCGACCGCGCCGCCAAGATCGATCCCCGCCCGGCGGATTGCCTCCACCGCGAAGACCGCCGCCGCGATCCCGGACTTCATGTCGGAGGCGCCGCGGCCGTAGATGCGCCCGTCCTGCACCACGCCGCCGAACGGGTCGAACGACCAGCCCTCTCCCGGCGGCACCACGTCGAAGTGGCCGTTGAGGTGGATGCGCTTGCCGGCGCCCGTCCCCGCCCCCCGCCCGACCACGTTCACGCGCGGGTGGGCAGCGGTGTGCTCGGGCCGGCCGTCGGCCTCGATGTACTGCACGTCGAGGCCCGCGTCGGCCAGCCGCCGCCCAATCAGCTCGGCGCAATCCCGGTACGCATCGCCCGGGGGATTGACCGTCGGGATCCGGATCAGGTCGGCCGTAAAGGCCACGATTTCGTCGCGGGCGGCCTCCACCTCCTTGAGGACCTGGTCGGCTCTGCTGGGCCCGCCTGCGCGACTGGAACGGTTCCGCATTGTAAATCCGAGTTTACATTGTGTAATGTCGACTTCACAAGTGAGGGCTCCATTCAGCCTGGAAGGCCGCTCCGCCGCCGTGGTGGGCGCGGGCTCCGGGATCGGCGAGGCGGTCGCGATCGGATGCGCGGAGGCGGGCGCGACGGTGCACTGCCTCGACGTGAACGCGGAGGCCGCGCGCAGGACCGCCGCCACGATCCGCACGGGCGGAGGCCAGGCGGAGGCCGCCCCCCTCGACATCCTGGACGGCGCGGCCGTCACCGCCGCCTTCGAGGCGATCGCAGCCGAGCGGGGATCCCTCGACGCCGTCGTCTCCACCCCGGGCATCAACGTGCGCAAGGCGCTCCTCGAATACACCGACGACGAGATCGACCGGGTGCTGGGCCTCAACCTCAAGGGCAGCGCGCACGTCATCCAGTCGGCGGGGCGCATCATGCGGGAGCAGCGCTCCGGGTCGATCGTGCTCTTCAGCTCGATCCGCTCCGTGGTGGTCGAGCCGGGACAGAGCGTCTACGCGGCCACCAAGGCGGGGATCGTGCAGATGGTGCGGGCGGCCGCGGCCGAGCTGGGCCCCCACGGCGTGCGCGTCAATGCGGTCGCCCCGGGCGTCATCGACACGCCCCTCACAGCGCCGATCAAGGACCATCCCGAGTGGTACGGAGCCTACGCGGCGCGCAGCATCCTCGGCCGGTGGGGGACGGCCCGGGAGATGGCGGGTCCGACCGTCTTCCTCGTGTCGGACGCGGCGAGCTATGTGACCGGCGCGGTGCTCTTCGCGGACGGCGGCTGGACCGCGATCGACGGGAGGTTCGCGCCGCCGGGGATGTGAGGGCCGGGCGGAGGGCCGCATACCGGCTGCTCCGGGAACTGCAACCTCTCCTGGTCCGAGACCGTTGAACATGCTCGGACGCGGCAACGCGAGCGAACCTGCGTGCAGACACCATTGAGTATTTTCACTCAATGATTATCTTGAGTGCATGCCTGCCTTCCAACGTCCCCATGTCGAACGCCTGGTGACCCTCCTTACTGAGGAACCCCGACGCCGGCTTATCTCCATCACCGGCCCGCGCCAGACCGGCAAGACGACGATCGCCCGCCAGGCGCTCGCGTCGCTCGCGTCATCTGGAATCGCCTGGCGATATGTGGCGGTGGATGCGCCTCCGGGTACGGGTCCGGAACTGCAGCCCGGCGACACCCACTCGTGGCCCCGGTTTCGGGAGCCTTCGCACGCAGATGGTGGCACTTTCCCGGGTGCGCGCGATACACGCTGGCTGGTCGGAATATGGGAACAGGCCCGTTACGCCGCCGAACACTCGCCCCGGGGAGCCGTCCTGGTGCTGGACGAGATCCAGGACATCCGCGACTGGTCCCGCACGGTGAAGGGTCTCTGGGACCAGGACCAGGCAACCGGTTGTCCACTCCGCGTCGTCGTCATGGGATCCGCACCGCTTCAGTTGCTGGTCGGCCTGGGCGAGCGGCTGGTCGGCAGGTTTCTGCCTTTTCCCGTCAGGCACTGGTCCCTGGCCGAGATGGTACGCGCATTCGATTGCAGCATGGACGAATACCTGTTCTTTGGCGGGTACCCGGCAGGAGCGGAACGGTGGGACGACGAGGACGATTGGCGGAGCTACATCGAGGACGGAATCGTCCAGCGCAATGTCGAGCGGGACATTCTCTCCCTTACCCGAGTGGACAAGCCCGCGCTCCTTTCCAGCCTGCTTGAACTGGGCTCCTTCTATTCAGGGCAGATCCTCTCCTATAACAAGATGCTGGGACAACTCCAGGACGCCGGCAACACGACGACGCTCGCGCGCTACCTTACGCTCCTGAGTGGCGCGGGACTGCTCGCAGGCCTGAGCAAGTACAGCACGAAAGCCCACCGCCGGCGCGCCTCCAGCCCCAGGCTCAACGTGCTCAATACCGCACTCATGACGGCTTCGTCAGGGTATACATTCGAGGAAGCGAAGGCTGACCGCTCCTTCTGGGGCCGGATTGTGGAGAGCGCGGTGGGTGCCCATCTCCACAATACGCTCGCGCCGGGCGTCCGACTCTGCTACTGGCGTCACAACGGATTGGAGGTGGACTTCGTACTCGCGCGCGGGCCGCGCTTGACGGCGATCGAGGTGAAGACCGGTGTTTCGCGCGGCAGGCTGAGCGGCTTGAAGGAGTTTGAGAGGCGTTTCAAGCCCACCCGTTCGATGGTGGTGGGCACCGAAGGCGTGGCGTTGCACGAGTTCCTGTCGGAGCCCGCCGGTTTCTGGCTGGAGGAGGGGGGATGACGACGTTTCGCGTGCCCCGCCGGGTAACCGAGGTGAAGATCGGTCCGGTCTCGTCCATTGAGCCTCGAGCAACCTTGCCGGCTGATCCCGTTCCGTTGGCCGACTGGCGGACATCGGCGGCATTTGTGTTGCTCGGTGAGCCCGGATCGGGAAAGACCACGGCGTTCGAGATGGAATGCGAGGCCGACCGGGGGAGCAACCGAACGGTGAGCGCCAGGGATTTCACGGAATTGGAGGTAGGGAGCCACCCCGAGTGGCGTGGGAAGACCCTCTTTATCGACGGGCTCGACGAAATACGAATGGCATCGAGCAACTGGCGCAGGCCGCTGGACCGCATCCGGAAACGCCTGGACGAACTCGGACACCCGCCCTTTCGCCTTTCGTGCAGGGCTGGCGAATGGCTCGGCGAGGACGATGCCGCCGCACTCGGGAGGCTCGGCTCGTACCAGGAATTGGTCGTACTCCGTTTGGAGCCCCTGGACGAAGAAGAGATCCGTATCCTGCTGGAAGAGAGCGTTGGGCAATCGCGGGCCAGCGAGTTCATGAATGCCGCCCAGGAGCACGACCTGTTCGGTTTGCTCCAGCATCCGCTGCACCTCGAGCTGCTACTCGAAGCCGACATTGTGAAGAGTGGAATCGCCACTCGGCGCGGCCTGTTCGAGTCAGCTTGCCGGGCGATGATACGCGAGAAGAACCCGGCCCACCGCGCCGCGAGGCGGGGGACACCTCATCCCACCGAGACCGCGTTGCTGAACGCGAGCGGGCGACTCAGCGCCCTGAGCCTTCTGACCGATACTCCGGGATGGTCGGTCGATCCGGCAGAGCCGATTCGCGGGTATCCGGCGCTCCGTGAGATCGAGGATGCGGATTCCTGTGTCGCCCCCGAGGAATTGGACGGCGCGCTGCGCACTCGGCTCTTTGGCATGACTCCAGCCGGCCGTTTCGAGCCGCTGCATCGACAGGTCGCGGAGTTCCTCGGGGGCCGATTCCTGGGTCGGCAGGTCGACAGTGGCAACATCTCGTGCGCCCGGATGCGCGCGCTCCTGGCGGGTGGCGACGGTGCACCTGCCCCGTCGCTACGCGGTCTCGCGGCTTGGATAGCCGTCCATAGCCGAAAGGCTCGTCCTTCCCTGATCCGTGACGATCCGGTTGGGGTGGCCAGTTACGGCGATTCTTCGGAGTTCCCTCTGCAGGATCAGCGGCAACTGGTGTCCAACCTTCGCGAGCGGGCGCGTGAGATCGACATCTGGCAGTGGCCGCCGGCCGCCCTGACATCGCTGGCCACCGCCGGAGCCCTTCCGATCGTCAGGGAACTGATTTCCGCCCCAGAGCGTGACAACGCGACTCAGTCGCTCGCATACCTGGCGATGCGCGCCATCGCCCACACCGACGGTTCGTGCATTCCGCGAGATCTTCGGGCCCCGCTGCTGGACGTGGTACACGATCCGCGCTGGTGGCCGGGTACGCGGGCTGCCGCCCTGAAAGCCTGGGTCGGAAACTCATCCCATGGCGGACATCATATCGAGGAAGCTCCAGGACTCCTCGAGGACATTCGAAACAGGAGAATCGAAGATCCGAGGGGAAGCCTGACCGGCATCCTGCTGGGCCATCTATACCCGACCCACACTGCGCCGGAAGCGATTTGGGACTTCGCGCGACCGGCCCCACCTAATCCGATTGGCAGCGGACACCAGGAATTCTGGCTTTACGAGCTTCCACGACTCTCCGAAGAAGAGGGCCTGCTGGCAGAGGTTCTCGACACCTTGTGTCAATGGCTGGACGGTAGGCCAGGTGGTATTGGCGACTACACCACTCGCGACGGTGTTGCGAAGATGTTCGCCCGCGCCCTGGAACGGCATGGCGACGACATCGAAATCGAACGGTTGTACGCCTGGCTCAGGGTGGCCCTGCCCTGGATGCGGAACAAGAGCGATTTGGAAAGGTTAAGGATGATTCGACATCGTTTCGGTGTGGGCGCGCCGGAGGAGGACCTCAGAGCGAACACCAACGCCTGGCTCAGGGAACGCCCATCGACCCAGAGAGCCCTGATGCTGGAGATCGTTCGCCGCCAGGATGACGATGATATCATCGTCCCGGCGGAGCCTGTCTCGCCCACCGGCTCGCTGACCCTGAACGACGTACTCGCCGACGCTCCGGTCGGGGACTTCGCGCCGTGGTTCCTGGAACAAGCCGTATCGCTGTCGCAGTCCCGTCCGCGGCTGGCGTGTCACATGCTGGGCCGGACCGGCATTGGTACGCGCACGTTGGCGCAACTCCTGGACGAACGCCGCATGCCGTGGGAGCAGAAAGCGGACCGGGACACCTCGCCGGAGGCCCCGGCGGAGCCCGACGGCCTCACCCTTGACGAGGTCCGCGCTCGCATTTCCGGGAACCCGCCGCTCGAGGAGTGCCTTGAATCGCTATTGGCGCCGGTCCCGCGGGGGAACCCGCGGCACCCGCTTGTCCTGAAGCGGGAGCGCAAGCGGAAGGAATGGATCGAATGGGTGCGGGAGCAGGCCGACGCACTGGGCTGCGGCCAGGGTCCTCCAGCTGTGTACCACGATGTTGCAAGGGCCTATCTGGGCGTGAACACGTCGGTGAGGGGCGACACACCGGAAGCGCGATTGCGCGATCTGTTCCTTGGCGACCGGGAGTTGTCGCAGGTGGCGCTGGACGGACTGCGGCAGGTGAACCGCCGAACCGATCTCCCAACTCTGGACGACCTTATCGATCTCGAAGCGAACGGGAGGGTCTCCTATTTCATTCTTCCGCTGCTCGCGGCTCTCGATGAAGAGGAGCGGACGGTTACCGAAGGCGGGGCACGCCTGGCGGGAGATGCGTTGCAACGGGCGCTCGCGGCGTTCTTCTTCGCCAGGGGATACGAGACCGCAGAGCCGGCCTGGTATCGACGGGCGCTCGGATCTGATCCCGAAGACGTGGCCGAAGCGTTCGTCACGGTGTACCGGTCGCGAGCCGGCCAATCCTCAGGCGTGGACAGTCATTTGCGGGCCCTGACCGGCGCCGGATCGCATGCGGAAGTCGCCCGTATGGCGCTCCCGAGACTGTTGAAGTCGTTTCCCGCGAAGGCCACGGCGCACCAGGTATTCCAACTGGATCATCTGATTCCGGCGGCTTTGGAGCGTCTTGACCGGGACGAGCTGGCGTCGATCGTCCACCGCAAGCTCGAATTGTCCAGCTTGCGAGTCGGGCACCGGGTTCGCTGGCTGGCAACCGGCATGTTGCTTGGCGACTCGTTGCTCGCGGAACAACTGAACCGCTTCCTGGCCGATGGCAGGGACGGTCGGGTGCGTGAGTTCGCGGCCTTTCTCAAGGTGCGCGAGGTTGCGCAGCGAGTCGGGTCGCTACCGGACCGGTCGTTGGCGATGATTGTCAGCAGTCTTGGCGGATACTTCGCTCCAGCCTCTGGGGGCGTTTCAGGCTACATGTCTCAAGAGGCGGATGAAGCACTTCAGGCCGACGGCCTTGTCCGCACGGCTCTCGAAGCTCTTTCGTGGTTCCCGTCCCCGGAGGCCACGCAACTGATCGAGTCCCTGCTTGATGATGAGGATCTTGCCGCGTGGCGGGAGCCGGTCGCCGAGGCGCTCGATGCCCAAAGGGTCGTCCGGCTGGACGCGGAATTCGAGCCGCCGACGATCCGGGATGTAGTGAGCGTTCTGAAGGGCGGCAGGCCGGCTGGCGCGGCGGATCTCGCCGCGCTGGTAGGGGACGGAATCCTGGCGGTCGGTGAGCAGGTGCGGGACGGTGACGCCGATCTTTGGCGCCATTTCTGGAGCGAAGGAAAACACGGAAAGCCGGAGACGCCCAAGATCGAACCCTCCTGCGAGCTGGCACTCCTCGCCGCTTTGCGTCCTCAACTCCCGGAACGGGTACGAGTGGATTCGGAGGCGAGGCATGCGGGCGGCAGGCGCGCCGACTTGCAGGTCTCCTTCGGCGATTTCGCCGTGCCGGTCGAGACGAAGATGAGCTCGAGCCGCGACTTGTGGACGGGCGTCACCGATCAACTGATCCCCCGCTATACCCGCGACCCGAGATCGGACGGTTACGGCATCTACGTCGTGTTCTGGCACGGGCCGGACCATGCGAAGAGCCCGACCCCGAAAGGCAGACCGGCCCGGACACCCGACGAGCTGCAGAACCGTTTGACGCAACAGTTGCCGGCCGAAGCACAGCGGAAGGTGTCGGTGATCGTGCTGGATGTAAGTCCGCCGTCAAGAGGACATGACATTATGTAATGTCGACTTCACAAGTGAAGTGTTCGGAGGGCGGATGCCGCGCGCAGCAGCGCAGCGACGATCTGCACGGGCGAAGGCCACACCGACGACGAGGTCGACCGGGTGCCGGGCTTCAACTGCAACCTCTCCTGGCCCGGGAACCATCCCACTCCTGAGCGTTCCAGGGCCGGTCGACCGGCCCATCGCAGAAAACCCCGGGAAGCGAGCCCGCGAATGATGCCGATCACAGGCCCAACCCCAATCCTCCCCCGCATCTTTCCCTCGCTGGCCCTGATCCTCTCGGCCGCGTGCACCGACTCCGGCCCGGCGGTTGCGCCTGCCACGGGCGTCGTGGTCACCGATTCGGCGGACATCGAGCTCGTCGAGGTCGGCGCGGAGGTGCTCGACACACTGCCGGAGTGGACCTTCTCCCCGGAGCCGATGCTCACCATCGGGCGGACAACCGGAGAAGATCCCTATCTGTTTGCGAGCATCCAGGACGCGTTCAGACTTCGGTCCGGGGAATTCGTGGTAGTCGAGGGATTCGACTTCGAGTTTCGGGTCTTCGGTGCGGACGGGCTGCATCGCAGGAGTTTCGGCGGACGAGGCGAGGGCCCGGGCGAGTTCGGGGAAATCGTGGGGCTGCGCAAACGGACGCAGGGGGGTATCGCCGTCGCCGACAACAGGCTGCGGAGGGTCACGGTGTTCGACGATAAGGGCGCCGTGTCCGCGATCTGGCAGACGGTCTGTCCTGCCGATGGCTGGTACTTCGATGGTATTTCGCTCTGCTATTTCGGCGGTTTCACCGGCGATGGCGCGGTCTTCTGGTATGGATCCCGTCGTGCCGAGGGATCCCGGCCCCGAATCGACGAGGGCGCGGTGCAAAGGACTCCCGGGGGCACGCGCTTCCTGGCACTGGCATCCGGTGACAGCACCCTGGTTGTCGACTCCGTTTCTGCGCGCGGCCACGTCCGGATCGTGCAATCGCTCGATGGCACGCCAGCCCTGTGGAGCGTTCCGGAGATCTTCGAGCCCGAGGGTCTCTGGGCCTTCGGCCCCCGTTCGGTGGCGCTCGGCGAGTCGTCCGGCTTCGAGATCAGGCTGCGTGACTCTTCCGGTGAATTGCGGCGGGTTCTGCGTGTGGACAGGGAGCCGGAATTCGTGACTTCGGCGCAGATCGACGCGATCAGGGCACTCACGGGGACGCCTGCCAGCATCAGCCCCAGGGAACTGGCGCTGCAGTATCTGGACGAGGTCCAGCCTGGCGGACAGATCCCCTTTTTCAGCGAGCTGCGGTTCGACGATGCCGGGCGCCTGTGGGTCGCCGACTACGTGCCCCCGCGGGTGCTGCTGGTCCCGGACACGACCTGGTGGACCGTCTTTGACGAGGACGCGCTTCCGCTGGCCCGCGTGGCGACGGGCCGTTCCGACAACATCCTCGAGCTCGGCGAGAATCACATCCTCCTCCGCGAGACGGACGAGATGGATGTCCAGCGGGTGGCGATGTACCGGATCGAGCGGGAGTAGCGCGGAGTTCAGGAAGACGCCGTTGCGGCCACGCCTGGCAAGACGGCGGGGCGTCCCGCGGTTGACTCGCAATGCGTCGAGGAGAACACGGAGGCCGCGCGCAGATCGCTCCTCGACTACACCGACGACGAGATCGACCGGGTGCTGGGTCTCCTTGAGGCGAAACGCACTTGAGGCGAAACTTGAGGCGAAACGCAGTCTTGATGCCTCGCCTGAAACGACCGAACTTGGTAACTGGTCTGCGGCGGATTCCGCGAGCCGCGAAGGAACAAGTGGCTTGCCTCATTGTCATCGTGGAGTTGACGTAATGGAGGCTTCAGTCCGACCGGGGACGGGAATCGTCCACGACCGTGAACGGCTGGCCGCCCGAATCGGCGTGCCCTTGAACGCCATCAAAGCGTTCTGCGACCGTTGGCAGGTGGCGGAGCTTGCACTGTTCGGCTCGGTCCTGCGCGAGGACTTTGGACCGGACAGCGACATCGACGTGCTGATCCGTTTCAGGACGGAGCGGACGCCGGGTCTCTTCGGCATCGCCGGGATGGAGCGGGAACTGGCCGAGTTGCTCGCCCGAAGGGTCGATCTGGTGAACCGCGCCGCGATTGAGGCCAGCCGAAACTACATTCGCCGCAAGGCAATCCTGGACTCCGCGCGGGTGGTTTATGCCCCGTGACGACTCGGCGTACCTACTGGACATGCTGCTTTCCGCCTGAGGACCGAGGATGCAACCCATGACCGCGAAGCAAATCACACACACCCTCCGCGTGGCCACCATCCTGGCCATCCCCGCCCTTCACCCACCCCCCGCTACCCCCCAGGTCCCCCCGGCCACGGAAGCCCGCCTCCGCTCCATCTTCGAGTCCGGAGACTTCAACGCCCGGTCCTTCCAGGCCACCTGGCTGCCCGACGGGTCCGGATACACGACCCTGGAGTCCCGCCCGGGGGCTTCCGCGCGGGAACTGGTCCGGTACGACGCCGCCAGCGGCAACCGGACGGTCCTCATCTCCCTCGCCCACCTCACGCAGGCGGGCGCTTCGGAGCCCCTGCGCCTCTCCGGCTATCAGTTCGCCCCGGACGGGAGCTGGGTGTTGCTCCAGACCAGGGGGGCCGGCGTCTGGATGTTCGAATGGGCCACGTCCACGCTGAAGAGGGTAGACGGGGGAGGGGGGAACACGATCTCCCCGCAGGGGGACCGGATCCTCTTCACCCGCGACGGCGATCTCCACGTCCACGACCTGGAGACCACCCGGACCACGCGCCTGACCCACACCACCGCCCAGTCCGTCTCCAACGGCCGCGCCGCGTGGAGCCCCGACGGCAACCGCGTCGCCTTCGTCCAGTCCGACGCCTCCGGGGTGCGGATGAGGTCCATGCTGGTCCCCACCGATCCTTCCTATCCCGAACTCCGGGAGGTCCGGTTCGCGAGGGTGGGCGAGACCATCGCCAGGCTCCGGGTGGGAGTGGTGGACGCCGAGGGCAGGGAAGTCCGCTGGATCTCGATTCCTTCCCCGAACGAGGGCTTCTATCTCGGGCAGGTGAGCTGGGCCGGGAATTCCGAGGAGCTGTTGGTGGAGCAGTTCAGCCGGTTCCGCGACGTGCGCGACTTCTTCATCGCCAACGTGAGCACGGGCGAGGTGAGCCGGATCTACCACGAGTCCGATCCGGCCTGGGTCATCGCCAGCTATCGCCTCAACGCCGGCCTGGAGTGGATCCGGGGTGGCAAATCCTTCCTCTTCCTGACCGAGAAGGACGGGTGGCGGCACTCCTATGTGTACTCGCGTGACGGGCGGGAGGAACGCCTGCTGACCCCGGGCGCCAGCGATGTCATGGAGCGTGGACCGGTCGATGAGCATGAGGGCTGGTTCTACTTCATCGCCTCGCCCGACAACGCCACGCAGCGCTACCTCTACCGGGTCCGGCTGGATGGCGCCGAGGCGCCCGAGCGGGTCACCCCCGAAAACCAGCCGGGAACCCACTCCTACGACTTCTCTCCCGACCTTCGCTGGGCCTTCCACACCTGGTCCACCTTCGACACCCCGCCGGTCACCGCGCTGATCAGCCTCCCGGACCACCGCGTCGTTCGCGTCCTGGAGGACAACGACGAGGTGCGGCGCCGGGCCGAAGCCACGATCTCCCACCCCACGGAGTTCCTGGAGCTGGACATCGGGGACGGTGTGGTGATGGACGTGTGGATGATCAAGCCGCGGGACTTCGATCCTTCCCGCCGGTACCCGGTCTTCATCTACGTCTACGGTGAGCCGCACGGCCAGACCGTCCTCGACCGGTGGTCGACCCGGAGCAACTACCATCGCGCCATCGCCGACCTTGGCTATCTGGTCGTGTCGATCGAGAACCGGGGGACGCCCGCGCCCAAAGGAGCGGAGTGGCGGCGGGCGCCGTTCCCGACGATCGGGGTGCAGTCGACGGAGGAGCATGCGGCGGGAGTCCGCGAGCTGGGCCGGATGCTCCCCTACGTGGATGTGTCCCGGGTGGGAATCTGGGGATGGAGCGGTGGCGGATCGAACACGCTGAATTCCCTCTTCCGCAGGCCCGATGTCTACCACGTGGGGATCGCCGTGGTCCCCAAACCCCAGCCGCACCTCTACAACGCCTGGTTCCAGGAGATCTACATGGAGACCCTGGAGACGAACCCGGAGGGGTATCGCGTCTCAGCGCCCATCAACTACGCCGAGGGGCTGGAAGGGGACCTGCTCATCATCCACGGAACGGGCGAAACCAACACGCACCTGGAGATCGTCGAGGGGCTGGTGGACCGACTCGTGGAGCTCGGGAAGAACTTTGACTACTTCACCTACCCCAACCGGAACCATGGGTTGTCGGAGGGGGAAGGGACGGCGGTCCATCTGCGGATGCTCATGGTGCGGTATCTGCTGGAGCATCTGCCGGCGGGGCCGAATACGGGTGGCTGAATCAGTCGCGTGCCGAGCCGCTTTCCTGTTCTCTTCGCGCTCTGCGTCCTGGTCACCCTGTCGGGCTGCGTCGAGGAGCCGGGCTTCGAACCGGCGCCGGCTTCCCCGCCGGGAACGCCACTCGAAATCGATGCGGCGCCCGCGCTGAGCGTGGGCGTGGTCGCGGGCGACACGCTCGAGATCTTCGACCGGGTCGTGACCCCGTTCGTCCTGCCTGACGGGCGGCTTGTCGTGCCGCTGGGCGGAAGCCGCGACATCCGGGTGTTCACGGCGGACGGGGACTTCGCATACCGGCTGGGTGGCGAGGGCGAGGGTCCCGGCGAGTTCCTGTCGCTTTCCGCGGCCTGGCCGCGTGGAGACACGATCGAGGCGTTCGACGGCGAGCTTCGCCGGTTGACGCGCTTTCTGCCTGACGGCCCGGTGGCGACCGTCCAGGTCCCCGGTGGACCCTTCCCCGATATGAGTCTCGGCGTGGGTCCACTGGAGGGGGGCTGGGCGCTGGGTGGTGTCGCGGCTGGCGGGCCGGGCCAGCGTGACCGGGTCGAGATTCATCACTTCGACCGGGACGGCGCGCACCTCGGTGACCTTGGCTCTGCCGGTGGCATCGTTCGCTACGCAGCGGCCGGCCTTGGCGGTCCGGAGCCGCTGTCCCCCCGGTCCGTGTTCGCTTCGGACGGAACCCGCCTCTACCTCGGAGACACGCTTGAGCCCGTGATTCGCCGGGTTGGGCCGGCAGGGGTGCCGGGCGGGCAAATCGCGTGGGAGCCCACGGAGTCCCTGTCGGTACGGGCCGCGCTCGAGCAGGTGATCGAGCGGGCGGTGTCCCGGGCATCAGCCGATCAACGGTCCGCCACCCGCGAGAGACTTGAAGGGGCGGCGGTTTCGACTGAACTGTCCGTATTCTGGGACTTCCTGCCGGACGGGCAAGGGTTCCTCTGGGTTCAGCCCTACGAACCGTTGGCGCACGCATTCCCCCTGGGTGGAACCTACCTGGGGGGGACGGCCGGCGAGGGAGCCTGGCAGGTGTTCACCGCAGACGGGCGCGGCGTTGGGACGATCGCGATTCCGGCCGGCCTCGTGGTCACGCAGATCGGCCCTTCAGCGGTGGTCGGGATCCATCGCGACGACCTTGGCGTCGAGTCGGTGCGCGTCCACCGGCTCCATCGTAAGTAAATCTTTCTTAAGTTAAGAAAATCAGACTAACCCTCCGGAATCAGCCTCGCCCCGTGGGCCTCCAGCGTCTCCAGCACCTGCCGCCACTGGAACTTCTCGCCGATCCCGCGCACGTAGTAGTCCATCACGCCATCTCGCTGACCGCCTTGACCAGGCGGTTGCGCGGGTCCGGAATCCCATGGCTTCGCCCCGGGTACATGAACAGCTCCGTCGGCACATCGAGCTTCTTCAGCGCCATGTGGAGTTCGACCGATTGGGGGCTCGGCACGCGCGGGTCGCCCTCGACGACGTGGATCATCGTGGGCGTCTTCGCATTCCGGATGTACTTGAGCGGTGACTGGTTGAAGTAATTGTCGAAGTCTTCGTACAGAAAACCATCTCCCACATAGAATTGGCGGTTCCGCTGGACGTCGCTCTGGGCGTACATGCTGATCCAGTTCATGGTGCCCGCGCCCGAGCTGATCGCCTTGAAGCGGTCGGTCTGGGTGAGGATCCAGTTGGACCAGTGGCCGCCGGCGCTCCAGCCGAGCGCGCCCATGCGGTCGCCGTCCACGATGCCCTCGGCGATCAGGTGGTCGACGCCGGTCATGATGTCCTCGTAGCCCATCGTGAAGTAGTCGCCGACGATGTCGGTGCGGTGCTCGTTCCCGTAGTTGCGCGACCCTCGGTAGTTCGGCTTCAGCACCGCGTACCCGGCCCCCGCGTACACCTGCGCGCTGTAGCCGCCGTTGAAGCGCAGCACGTCGGCCGACGCCGGGCCCCCGTGGATCGCGACGATCAGCGGGTAGCGCCGCCCCTCCTCGTAGCCGACGGGGTAGACCAGGACGCCGCCCACCATCTTGCCGTCCGACGAGCGCCAGTTGACCTCGACCTCCTCACCGAACGCGACGTCCGCGAGCTGCGGGTTCACGTCGACGAGCTGCGTCCAGGCGGGGCGGTCGGGGACCTGGTCCACGCTCGGAACCGTGAACACCGTCGGCGGCGTCCTCGGGTCGCTGTAGCCGATGAGGATCGTTCCGGTGTCGTCGTTGCGGGAGACCGAGAGCGCGGCTCGCTCGTGGGTGAGTTGGCGGACCTGACCGCTCGCCACGTCGAGCGCGTGCAGCTGCGTCGTGACCGTCACGCCGGCGTTGAAATAGATCGTCCGGGAGTCGTCGGACCAGAACCCGACGCTCGAGCTCTGGTCGAAGTCGGCGCCCAGCTTGCGGAAAGAGCCGCCGCGGTCGCCGACCTCGCGGATGTAGACGCGGTTCTCGGTCATCGAGTAGCGCTCCATCTCGTCGGGGGCCGAGAACGCGATCCAGCGGCCGTCGGGGGAGAAGCCGAGGCCGCTCTCGCCGACTTCGTAGTTGTCGGTGAGGCGCTCGATCTCGCCGGTGGCGATCTCCATGAGGTAGAGGTCGGCGTAGAGGCGCTGGGCGGTGATGTTGCGCTCGTAGCGCTTGGGCGAACCGCCCGTGAGGCCGATCCAGCGGCCGTCGTCCGAGAGTGTGAAGCCGTTGATGCTGTAGGCGGGATCATCGGTTTCGCGGCGCTCGGCGGCGGTCGCGACGCCCACGCTCCACAGGCTCGACAGGGGGGTGACGGCGTTCCGGATATCCACGGTGAAGCCCTCTTCACGCCGCTTCTTCTCGTCCTCGTCGAAGGAGTCGGGGCGGGTGAAGTAGATGCGGCTGCCGTCGGGAGAGAAGTCCCACTGGTCGACGCCTGCCGCGCCGTCGGTGAGCTGTGTGGCCTCGGCGTTCGGAAGGTCCGCGACCGCCAGCCGGTAGAGCTGCTCCTGGTTCGACTCGCCTGAGCGGTAGACCAGCCAGTTGCGGTCCGGGCTGAAGTCGAAGCCGGACACGCCGTCCCCGGCGTCGGTGATCCTGCGGGCCTCGCCGCCGTCGTGGCGCATCATGTAGAGCTGGGTCTCGTCCCCGTCACGATTGGACGCGAAGAGGAAGAACGACCCGTCCGGCGCCCACATCGGACTCGTCTCGTTCTTGTCATCCGTGTAGGTGAGCTGACGTTCCGACGGGACGCCTTCGCGCAGCGAGACCAGGTGGATGTCGCTCTGGGACTCGGCCGCCTCCCAGACGGGGGTCGTCACCGTGTACAGCATCCACGACCCGTCCGGGCTCGGCGTCCAGGATCCGGCCCGCTTCATCTCCTGCACGTCCATGAAGGTGAAGGGGCGCTGAGCGGTGAGGGTGGGGGTGAGGGGGGCCGTGAGGAGGGCGGTGGCGGCGGTGATGAGGAAGGGAAGGGGGCGCATCTGGAACCTCGCTGGTGGCGGTGGGCTGCAAGTCCATCATGATACGATGGGGCGCGGGGGTGGACGAGGGCTTGCCCCAAGCCGAAGGCGGTCCCCGGACGACCGGGCGGCGCGGATCCGCAGGGTCGCGGCGAAGGCGCGCCAGACGTTTGACAGCAACCGGGATCCGCTGGTTCCCTGTCGGCCGATCCAGGCCGGAACCCCTTGCAGAACGGGGCTTGGTCCCCATCTTGGGGATCAGGTGATCGGGTCTCTCCGGGTGAGCCGGATCGCCCGGAATCCAGTGTCGTGTTCCGGAAGTTCGCGAGCGACCGTGAGTGCCGAGGTGCGGGGCCGGCAAGTCCGCGCTGGGGCCTGGTGAATCACCCGGGGCCAACAGAGCGGATGGAAGGGGAATGTCACAGCGTCAGGCCGATCGTCCGCAACTCCGCCGCCGCGGCTCGCGCGATGCGCTGCGGGTGATCGGGTGCACCATGCTCTTCGCGGCTTGCACGGCGGTGCCCGACCAGGACCGCCCGAGCGGACCGCCGTGGGAGATCCCGGTGTTGGTGGTGCGCTATCTCCCCACGAGCGACGGTGACGTGGTCGATATATCGGCCACCGGCGACTGGGGTGAGTCCCTGGCCTACACGCGCCGGAAGACGGATTCTCTGACCGCGGCGCTCATCGTGGCGCTCGAGGACGGATCGCGGTATCGCGCCTTTGCCGATCCGGCCGCGCCTCCCAGCCTTCGCTACCGCGTGGTCCACACCGAGGAGCGGCTCGAACCCCTGCCCGTCCTTGGCAAGCCCGGGCACGAGGTGCCGATGACGGACTACGGCGCCATCGCGGCCGCTCATGACTTCGCCGGATGGGTTGAGGACGAGGGGGTGAAGGAAGTGTGGATCTGGGGTTATCACGGCGGCGTCATCGACCTGTGGGAGTCCAACATGGCCGGTCCCTGGGGGGATGTGAGCAACAGCGATCGCGATACCCTCGACCTGCCGGTAACCGGCCGTACCTATACGGTGTACCACTACAACTACCAGCGCGGTCTGCCGGAGGCGACGGAAAACCATATGCACCAGTTGGAGGCAGTGATAAACGCCGCGGACGGGCGCGATTCGACACCCGACGATGCTTGGGGCGACCTGTTGTTCTGGGGCAAGTTCGTGGGCAGTGACATCTCGCACCGGATCGTGAGTCCGCGGTGCGGGTGGTCGCACTTTCCGCCGAACGCCGAGCGAGATTACGACTGGGCGAACCGGCGGTTCGTCGAGACCGATTGCGAAGATTGGCGTCCCGGCGGCATGGGCGCCACGCAGCGGATGAACTGCGAACGGTGGGGATGCACGGGCCAGGGCTGGTTCCGATATTGGTCCCAGAACATACCGGGCGCCGGTCACACGCTGTCGTACGACGGTCGGCCGCTGACCAATTGGTGGCGGCTGATCGGGGACTACGACGGGGCCATGCGCGAAGGGTATGGTCTGGTGGAACGATGAGGTTCATCCGCGCACCGCTGTGGCTGGCCGGCGTCCTGGCTTCCTCCACCCTCCTCCCGGCCGTGGCCTCCTCCCAGGTCCCCCCGGAAACCGAAGCGCGCCTCAGGTCGATCGATTGCACGTTTTCGTCCTGAGAAGTGTCTATTAGTGGTGGACGAGTATGAGGACGAAGATGGAGACACCATCACCGTCACTCGCACATGCGACCTCATGGAGTCGGGCCGCGCCATTATCGACAGCGAGTACAGGTCACTGTATTCCGGTCGGGCGGTCGTGGACTGGGACCGTGGCCTTCTCTACGGCGATGACAACGAGGAACCGGAGGGAATCATGGTCTTCTCGTTGAAGACGGGGGAATGGGTCAGAACGATTCGCACTCCGAGGGGCGATGGCCCGGGCGAATTCTCGAACGGCAGAACAGGCATGGCGCTGGCACCCGGTGGCGGGCTGTACGTGTCCGGTTATGTCAGAGTCATCGAGTTCGATTCCCTGGGTGCGCGCATCCGCACCTGGTCACCGGCCAGACCGCCAACGCGATGGGTGTGCAACTTCGGCAACGAGCCCGCCGTTCCAACCCAGGGCGGCGTCGTGCGGCGCGGACCGAACTACGAGGACCAGAAGATCGGGCCCGTGCGCACCACGCAAGGCGGCATCGCAATCAACGCACCCCGCGAGGACGCCCTGGGCATCGGCTTCGCCCTGCTGGACGACACGCGCATCGCCTGCTCGGAGGATGCGGCATATGTGTTCACGGCCCAGGACAACGAGCCCGGCACCCTCCTGGTGTACCGAATGGACGGAACGGTGGATGAGATCACGGTTCCGCCCGAGGAGGCACGGGAGGGTGGTTGCGCAATAAGGGAGATTCGCAACGGACAGAGGGTCATACGGCGTGGCGGACGTTGCCAGCACTGGTCCCGCCGAGCACAGCTCACCCTGGACGAACACGGCAACCTGGTTTTGTTGGGGGCCGGCGGCCTCACCCACGGTGCCATCATCAATCCCGAGACCGGCTGCTATGCGCTTATCCGTGCCAGGACGCGCTATCTGCGGGCACCGGTCGCCATCCGTGGGGACAGCGCGCTGGTCTTCCACCACGACTACACCGAGACCGTCCAGCCGGATGGCGGCATAGCGAGAACGGTGCGGCAGAACTCTTCGGCGAAGGTGACAATGAACCCGATCCGCAGACACGGCGGGGAGCCCTGCGAGGGAATCCTGCCGGGAGTCCCGCCCGCCGACCAGGAGTCCGCGGATGAACCCGCTTGAGTACCGAGTGCGGAGCCACGAGAACGTTAAGTGTAAAGAAAACGTGACAATACGTAAGGCAGACTTTACGGCTGGGCTATGTGGGCAGAACGGCTGGCGTCCGGTAGGGGTGACCCGGCCCGCTAACCCTCCGGAATCAACCTCGCCCCGTGGGCCTCCAGTGTCTCCAGCACCTGCCGCCACTGGCGATGCGGTGGCCCTGGTCGAGGCGGGAGACGCGCGCGAGCTACACCGACGCGCTCACGCTCGCGCTTATCCGCGAGGCCGAGGGCGTGGATATGCCGAAGGCCCAGGCCGAGGCCGTGGCCGCCGTCGAGGCTTCGGCAGGCAGGTGGGGCGGGCGTTCGCGTCCGCTGCCGTCGAGGGCGACCGGTTCGACGTACTCACGCCGTCGCTGCTCGCCTGCATCGGGCGCGAGTTGGTGGACCGGCTCGTGGAGCTCGGGAAGACCTTCGACTACATGACCTACCCCAACCGGAACCACGGCCTGTCGGAAGGGGAGGGGACGGCCCTCCACGTGCGCATGCTCATGGTGCGGTATCTGCTGGAGCATCTGCCGGCGGGGCCGAAGTAGGTCGGCGGCCGGGTGCCTGACCGGGGGACGCACGACCAGGACATCGCTATACGACGTCACGGCGGAAGAACGAGGGGCGGCTTTGGGCTAATGACTGTTCGGTGACGTGCGGCTGACCGCCTGCATTACATTTCTCCCTGGACACAAGTCCCGCGGAGCGAAGCGCAATGGTGACCAGGGAAGCACTCGCCAGAATCAGAACCATCGTCGAGCGCGTGTACGCCGACTACTTCGGTGAGCACGAGACCGACCTCACTCTCAAGGCACGCGTCGACCACTACGGATACGATGTGGTGGATGTCGTCTTTGTGTCCGAAGAGACGCCTCCGGGGCTGGGCGGACGGAAGTCCGTGGAGTTCAGGGGGCAGGTCTACGACGAGATGGTGGAGGACGAAATCTTCATCGACCTGATCTTCCGGTTCCACTTGCGGGAGGAACTTGAGGCGGTCCTCGCCGAGCAGGGCTTGGCATGACCCCCGGACACTGGCTGGATGCAGCTGAAGAGCTTCTCGGGGAAGCCCGCCGGGGAGCCCCGCGCCAAGTCAAACGAGCCCTCGCGATTCACGTCCTCTTCAAGGAGCGACCCGGTACATCCTGACCGGCGTCTCGTGCCGGGGTTGCTCAGCCCCCCCCCACCCCCGCCTCCAGATCCACGAGCGGCGCCGAGTACTCGCCCGAGAAGCACGCCGCGCAGAACGGCCCCCGCTCCTCGACCGCGGCGACCATCCCATCCAGCGTCAGGTACCCCAGCGAGTCCATCCCCAGGTCGGCCGCGATCTCGTCGACGGTCATCCGGGACCCCAGGAGTTCCCCCTTCGACGGCATGTCGATCCCGTAGAAACACGGGTACCGGACGGGGGGGCTGGCCACGCGGAAGTGCACCTCCGCCGCTCCCGCGCCGCGGATGAACTTGACCAGGCTGCGCGACGTGGTCCCCCGCACGATCGAGTCGTCGACCACGACCACGCGCTGCCCGGCGAGCACGTCGCGCACCGGGTTGTACTTGATGCGGGCGCCGAAATCGCGGTCGGCCTGGCTCGGGCGGATGAAGGTGCGGCCGACGTAGTGGTTGCGCAGCAGGCCCAGCTCGTAGGGGATGCCGCTCTGCTCGCTGTAGCCCAGCGCGGCAGAGTTGGCGCTGTCGGGCACCGCGATCACGCAGTCGCCGGCCACGGGGTGCTCCCGGGCGAGCTGGCGTCCGAAGGCGCGGCGCGCGCGGTCGACGCTGACGCCCCAGAGGTTCGAGTCGGGGCGGGCGAAGTACACGAGTTCGAAGATGCACGGCGCGGGGGTCTCGGGATGGAGGCCCGGGAGGCTCTCGACCTGGCCGCCGCGGAAGCGGAGCAGTTCGCCCGGCTCGATGTCGCGCACGAAGGTGGCCCCCATGATGTCCAGCGCGCAGGTCTCGCTGGTGACGACGTGGCCGCCGTCCAGCTCGCCCAGCACGAGGGGACGGAAGCCGCGCGGGTCGCGCACCGCGTACATGGTGTCGCCCACGGTTAGCACCAGCGCGTAGGCTCCCTCCAGGAAGCTCAGCGCGTCGCGGATCTGGGCCACGACCGACCGGTGCCGCGAGCGCGCGATCAGGTGGACGATCGCCTCGGAATCCGACGAGCTCTGGAAGATCGCGCCCTCGTCGACGAGCTGGGACTTGATCGTGTTGGCGTTCGTGAGGTTGCCGTTGTGCACGATCGCCAGGTCGCCCTCGGAATAGCTGACCACGATCGGCTGCGCGTTGACTCGCTGGCCACCGCCGGCGGTCGAGTAGCGAACGTGGCCGAGCGCGGTGTTGCCCGGCAGCGACGCGATCCGCTCGGCGTCGAAAACATCCGAGACCAGCCCGATTTCCTTGTACAGCTTCGTGCGTCCACCGTTGGCCGCACAGATGCCCGCCGCCTCCTGGCCCCGGTGCTGCAGCGCGTAGAGCGCCAGGAAGGCAAGTTCCGAGGCGTTGTCGATGCCGTTGATCCCGACGATTCCGCACTCCTCGCGGGGGCGGTCGTCCAGGAGGGGGAGACGGATGTCCGTGGGGCCGCGGTCTCGCATCATCCAGCCTGGTTCATGATGTCCGGAATGACGCCATAATAACGTTTGCGCAGCGTTTCCGCCTCCAGGCGCAGCCGCGAGGACGGCGTTTCGATCTCGAGGGGCGCGCCGGGTTCGGTTACGGTCCCGATGCGGGCGCAGGGGACGCCGTAGTTCTCCGCGTGCAGCAGCAGCCGGTCCGCGTCTTCCGGCGCGCAGGTGATCACGGCGCGGCCGTGGTCCTCGCCGAAGAGGAGGGCGGTGTCGGGGAGCGGGTCTGCGAAGTTCACCGCCGCTCCCACGCTCCGGCCGGTGCGGGGCCTTCCCAGACAACACTCGGCCAGGGTGGCCGCGAGGCCTCCGCTGGCCACGTCATGGGCCGACTTGAGGAGCCGCAGCTGCGCCATAGTGAGGATGCAGCGCTGAAGCGCGCGTTCCGCGGCGAGGTCGACCGGCGGGGGCTCGCCGGCGACGAGGCCGTGCAGAACGTACAGGTACTCGGAACCGCCCAGTTCGCCGGTGTTCGAGCCAAGCAGCAGGATCGGGTCGCCGGGGTCGCGGAAAGCGTGCCGCACCACGGTCTCCACGTCGTCGATCACGCCGACCATCCCGATGACCGGGGTAGGGTAGACGGCCTTGCCGTCGGTCTCGTTGTAGAAGGAGACGTTCCCGCCGGTGACGGGGGTCTCCAGGAAGGCGCAGGCGTCCCGCATCCCCAGCACGGCCTCGCGGAACTGGTGCTGAATGTGCGGCTTGAGCGGACTGCCGAAGTTGAGGCAGTTCGTGATCGCCATGGGGACCGCACCCGTGCACGCCACATTGCGCGCGGCCTCGGCCACCGCGCCCATCGCTCCGGCCCGCGGGTTCAGGTACGTGTGACGGCCGTTACAGTCGGTGGACGCCGCGACGCCGCGCTTCGTGCCCGGAATCCGGATGACACCGGCGTCGCCCCCGGGCCGCTCAATCGAGTTGGCGCGGACCGTCGTGTCGTACTGCTCGTACACCCACTGCTTCGACGCCACGTTCGGCGATCCCACCACCCGCAGGAAGGCGTCCTCCAGTCCCGCGGGCGGATCCGTGTGCGCCGCGATGTCCATCTGGCGCAGCGCCCGCACTTCATCCCCCTCTTCGCCCTGCCGTTCGTAGGTCGGACACCCCTCGGTGAGCGGGAGCGCGGGGATGTCCGCCACGGCCACCCCGTCCTCCAGCACCCGGAAGCTCCCCGTCGCGGTGACGCTCCCGATCGTTTCGGCCTCGAGTTCCCACTTCTCCAGGATTTCCCGCACGGCGTCTTCCTTCCCGGCCTCGGCCACCACCAGCATCCGCTCCTGCGACTCCGAAAGGAGGATCTCGTACGGCGTCATGCCCGCCTCGCGGACCGGGACCAGCGCCACGTCCATCTCCACGCCCGTCCCGGACCGCCCCGCCATCTCCACCCCGCTCGACGTCAGCCCTGCCGCTCCCATGTCCTGGATCCCCACGATGTGCCCGCTGGCGATCAGCTCCAGAGATGCCTCCAGCAGCAGCTTCTCGGTGAACGGATCGCCCACCTGGACCTGCGGCCGGCTCGCCTCGTCGTCGCCCTCGGAGAGCTCCTCGGAAGCGAAGGTGGCGCCGTGGATTCCGTCGCGGCCGGTGCGCGCTCCGACCGCCATCAGCGTGTTGCCCACCCCCTCGGCGGTGCCCCGGATCAGGTCGTCGGTGCGCATCAGCCCGAGGCACATGGCGTTGACGATCGGGTTGTCCTCGTAGCCGCGGTCGAAGTAGACCTCGCCGCCGGCCGACGGGATGCCGACGCAGTTGCCGTAGTCCCCGATCCCCTTCACGACGCCTCCGAACAGGTAGCGCACCCTGGGACGGTCGAGGTCGCCGAAGTGCAGGGAATTGAGGGTGGCGACCGGCCGCGCGCCCATCGTGAAGACGTCCCGCAGGATGCCGCCGATGCCCGTCGCGGCCCCCTGGTACGGCTCGACGGCCGAGGGATGGTTGTGGGATTCGATCTTGAAGGCCAGCGCATGGCCGCCACCGACGTCGATGACGCCGGCGTTCTCGCCGGGTCCCTGGATGACCCAGGGCGCCTGTGTGGGCAGCAGCCGGAGGAGCCGTTTCGAGTTCTTGTAGCCGCAGTGCTCGGACCACATCGCCGAGAAGACGCCCAGCTCGGTGAAGGTGGGCTGGCGCCCCATGATGCGCCGGATCTGCGCGTACTCGTCGGGCGAGAGGCCGTGGTCCTCGACCAGTTCGGGAGTGATCGCGGGATCGCCCGGGCGGGGGTGGGGGGCTTCGAGGGTCGCGGGGCTGCGGGGGTTGCCGGCTCCGGGTGCGCGACCGTTGCCCGGAGCGTGCCCCGCCATCATGCCACCTCCTCGCGCGCGACGGCCCCGACGATTGATTCGAAGAAGGGCAGGCCGTCCACCGATCCGAGCACCGCCTCGATCGCGCGGTCCGGGTGCGGCATCATCCCGAGCACGTTGCCGCGGGCGTTGACGATGCCGGCGATGTTCTTGAGCGAGCCGTTGGGATTGGCCTCGGCGGAAGCGTTGCCCTGGGCGTCGCAATAGCGGAACAGGACGCGACGCTCCTCCTCCAGGACGGCCAGCGTGCCCGCGTCCGCGTAGTAGCTGCCGTCCGCGTGCGACAGCGGCATGCCCAGCACCTGCCGCTTGCGGTAGCCGGATGTGAACACGGAGTCGGTGCGCTCGACCCGCAGCCGGCAGTGGTGGGATTGGAAGGACAGCGATTCGTTGCGCAGCAGTGCCCCGGGGAGCATCCCGGCCTCGCAGAGGACCTGGAAGCCGTTGCAGATCCCGACGACCACGCCGCCTTCCTCTCCGAACGCGGTGACGGCGTCCATGATCGGGCTGAAGCGGGCGATGGCGCCGGGCCGGAGGTAGTCGCCGTGGGCGAAGCCGCCGGGCACGATCACGGCGTCCGCGCCGCGCAGCGAGGTTTCGCGGTGCCAGACGTAGCTGGGCGACCCGCCGGCCAGTTCGATGCTGCGGTGGCAGTCCTGGTCGCAGTTGGAACCGGGGAAGGTGATGATCGCGATCTTCATGGGGCCGTTCCGTCCGCTTCGGCCGTGATGCGGAAGTCCTCGGTAACGGGATTGGCGAGGAGCTTGCGGCACATCTCTTCGGCGCGCTCCCTGGCGTCCTCGGGGGTGGCGGCGGCCACTTCGAGGTAGATCGCCTTGCCCACGCGCACGTCCTCGACGGCATCGTACCCCAACGACGAGAGGGCGTGGTGGATCGCCTTGCCCTGCGGATCGAGCAGGCCGGGCCGGGGGGTGACGAGGACCTCCACTGTGAATCGTGTCAAGAACGGATCTCCTTGCGCTGAAAGCTATCGGATTCGTGTGCGCCGGGCTCGTGCCCGCCGGGTCTCGGGGTGCGTTCGTGCTGTCCGGACGACGCGCCGCCCTTCCGGCCGGGCCCTGCCGGATCCCGCTCGTGGGTCAGCTCATGATAGTCCACATCGCGGGGCTCCACGTCCGAATCCAGTTCGTCGGGCGTGTCCATGAGCGGATCGCGCTCGGGCAGGCGGTCGAGGAGGCCGAGGAAGACGGACCGCAGCAGGCCCCAGAGGGCGTAGGCGGCAAAGGCCGGAAAGAACCAGTAGGCGGGGAAGGCGACAGCCATCCCCAGGCCGCCCGCCAGGAGCGCCGTCCGCGCGACGCCGGCCCGGCTCTTCAAGTCGATGGCGGGCATCCTGGCGTAGGGGACGTGGCTCAGCATGAGGATCGAGATCAGCACCATCACGATCACCATGATCTCGGGCCAGGGCAGCGAAGCCAGGTTCTGCTGGAAGAACGGCGTCCGTGAAAAGGGGTAATGGGTGACCAGGATCAGCCCCGCGGCGGGGGTGGGCAGCCCGTGAAAGTGCCGCCGGGCCTCGCCGCCCTGCTCGACGTTGAAGCGGGCAAGGCGGATCACCACCGCGGCGAGGTAGGCGAAGGCGGCCAGCCAGCCCCAGTCGGACTCCTGGAAGTAGAGGAGAATCATCACCAGCGCGGGCGCGACGCCGAAGGAGACCGCGTCGGTAAGCGAGTCGAGTTCGGCGCCGAAGTCGGATCCGGTGCGGGTGAAGCGGGCCACCCGTCCATCCAGCAGATCGAGCGTCGCGGCGAAGACCAGGAACCAGGCGGACCAGGCGAAGTCGCCGCGGAGGGCAGCGACGATCGCGTAGGCCCCGAAAAAGAGGTTGCCGATGGTGAAGGCCGAGGGAAGGATGATTACCCCCCGCCGGAGACGCTGGCGTCGGATTTGCGCCCGGCCGGAATCCCGCCGTGACCCGTTGGAACGGAGGCGGCGCCAGCGGCGGCGGGCGTCGCGCGGGCTCATCGTTGGGGGGCTCCCGCGGGCGCCTTGTCCGCCGCCCGCCCCACCACCGTCTCCCCGCCCCTCACCGCATCACCCGGCTGCACGGCCACCACCCAGTCCGGCGGCACGAACAGGTCCACGCGCGACCCGAAGCGGATCAGCCCGATCCGGTCGCCCGCGGCTACTCTGTCACCCTCGCGCGGGTAGGTCACGATGCGCCGCGCCACCAGCCCCGCGATCTGACGCACGACCACCGGTCCGGCCTCCGTCTCGATTCCCAGCGTCGCCCGTTCGTTGGCGCTGCTCGCGTCCGGCCTCCACGCGGGGAGATACCGGCCCGCACGGTACGAGTAGCGGCGCACCCGCCCCATCATCGGCGCGCGCTGCACATGCACGTCGAAGATGCTCAGAAAGATCGTCACCCGGGTCGCCGGCCCGGTCATGAAGGCCTCGCCGTCCACCGCCTCCACGCTCATCACCTTCCCGTCCGCGGGCGAAACCACCAGACCGGCGCCGTGCGGCACCCGCCGCGCGGGGTCGCGGAAGAACCATGTCACGAAGAGGGCGAGCACGGCGAAACCGGCCGGTGCGGCCGAGCGCGCCCCCCACCCCCCGTCCCGCGCCCACAGCAGCGCGGCGGCCAACAGCACCGCGCAGACGGCCACGATCGGCAGCCCCTCCCGCGCGATCGGCAGCCTCACCGGCCGCGGCCCCGCCCGGAGACGCCGGCTGCCAGCCCGCCGCCCGCCTCCACGCCGCTCGCCCCTGCCTCGCCGGCCTTCGCGCCGCTCGCCCTTACCCTGTCCGCTCGCGCTTCCCCCCCGAACCGCGGGGCCTCGTACTGCTCCAACCCCGTCCCCGTCAGCCGCCGGAACACCTCCCGGTACCGGTCGGCGGTGGCCGCGATCACCCGCTCGGGCAGCCGGGGCGGCGGGTGCCGTTTGTCCCAGTCCGCCAGCCCGTCCAGGTGGTCGCGCAGCGGCTGCTTGTCGAGCGACGGCTGGGGCCGGCCCCGCCGGTAGCGCTCCCGCGGCCAGAAGCGCGACGAGTCGGGGGTCAGCACCTCGTCGATCAGCAGGAGTTCCCCGTCCGGGGCCATCCCGAACTCGAACTTGGTGTCGGCCAGGATGATCCCGCACTGAGCGGCCGCCGCGCGCCCGCGCTCGTAGATGTCGAGCGACCGCCGGCGCAACTCGGCTGCGAGGTCCGCGCCCGGGGTCGCCGCGCCGTCGTTCCGCGCGCCGGGGATCACGGCACCCTCGACCCCCACGCTGCCGGCCCCCTTGCCCAGGATCTCCGCCATCCGCCCCAAGGTGATGTTCTCGTCGTGCCCCTCGGTCGCCTTTGTTGCCGGCGAGAAGATGGCGGGGACGAGCGGGTCGCTCTCGGCCAGCCCGGGGGGCAGCGGTTCCCCGGCGAGCGTCCCCGACTCCCGGTACTCCTTCCACGCCGAACCCGACAGGTAGCCTCGCACGACGCACTCCACGGGGAGCGGTGCGGTGCGCCGCACCAGGGTCGCGCGCCCCGCCCACTGGGCTTCGCAGCCAGCCAGCGCCGGCACCGCGTCCGCGATCTCACCGGTCCGCACCGAGACGACGTGGTGCGGGATCCCCGGGAGGTGGGTGCTCAGCCACCAGGCGGTGATCTGCGTGAGGACGCGGCCCTTGTCCGGCACGGGTTCCGCCATGACTACGTCGAACGCGCTGACGCGGTCGCTGGCCACGAGGAGGAGGAGGCTGCCGGGCTGCCGGGCACCGCCGGAGGACGCCGCAGCTCTGCCGTGCCTGCCGGAGCCTGCCGCGCCGACTCGGCCGCCCGGCCCGGCCGCCGCACCCCCGCCCGGCACCTCGTACACGTCGCGAACCTTGCCGCGGAAGAGGAGCGGGAGAGGGATCACACCCGCACCTCGGCGGCCTGCGGCGCGGCGTCCCGGTGGCGCGCGAGGACCGGCGCCACATGTCTCGCCAGGAAGTCGTCCACCTGCTCCGGAGCCCTCCCCACCAGCTTCCCGGGGCGCGCCATCTCCTCCAGCTCACCGGCGCTCACCCCGAGGGTGTCGTCGGCGGCGATGCGGGCAAACAGGTCGCCTTCGGCCCCCTCCGTCATTCGCCGCGCAGCCTCCAGGGTGTGCCGGCGGATCCGCTCATGCGCCTCCTGGCGGTCGGTGCCCGAGGCGGCGGCGTCCATCATCACCGACTCCATGACCATGAAGGGGAGGTGTACGGCCAGGTTGGCCCGGACCACTCCCGCGTTCACCCTCAGACCGGAAGCCACGTTCTCCGCAAGCACGAGCAGCGCGTCGGTGGCCATGTACGCGTCGGGGATGGCGAGCCGCTTGTTGGCGGAGTCGTCCAGCGTGCGCTCCAGCCACTGCGTCGCCGCCGTTTGGGCGGGGTCGGCCGCAAGCGCGATCACGTGGCGCGCCACCGCGCAGATCCGCTCCGAGCGCATGGGGTTGCGCTTGTACGGCATCGCCGACGAGCCGACCTGCTCCTTCTCGAAGGGCTCCTCGACCTCGCGGAGGTGGGAGAGGAGGCGGACATCGTGCGCCATCTTCGACGCCGAGGCGGCCACCCCGGCCAGGGTGGCGAGGAGCGCCTGGTCCACCTTGCGCGGATAGGTCTGGCCGGTGACGGGGTACGCGCCGGCAAAGCCGAGGCGGCGACAGACGGCGTCCTCAAGCGCGGTGACCTTGCGGTGGTCGCCGCCGAAGAGCTGCAGGAACGAGGCCTGCGTGCCGGTCGTGCCGCGCACGCCCCGCAGCCGGAGCGCCGCCAACCGTTGCTCGATCTCCTCCAGGTCGAGGAGGAGGTCCTGGATCCAGAGCGTCGCCCGCTTCCCGACGGTGGTGGGCTGGGCCGGCTGGAAGTGCGTGTACGCGAGGGTGGGGCGGGCGCGGTGTTCCCGGGCGAAGCGGGCGAGGGCATGGACGGTGGCCACGACCCGGCCCCGCACCAGCGTCATCGCTTCGCGGTGCTGGACAAGGTCGGTGTTGTCGCCGACGAAGGCGCTGGTGGCGCCGAGGTGCAGGATGCCGCGCGCCGCCGGCGCCACGTCCCCGAAGAGGTGGATGTGCGCCATGACGTCGTGCCGGAAGCGCCGCTCGTAGCGCGCGGCCGCCTCGAGGTCGATGTCGTCGAGGTGGTCGCGCATCTGCCGGATCGCGTCGGCCGGGATGTCGAGCCCGAGGTCGCGCTGCGCCTCGGCGAGTGCGAGCCACAGCCGCCGCCAGGTGCCGAAGCGGAAGGCCGGTGCGAAGATGCGCTCCATCTCGCGGGAGGCGTACCGCGCCGAGAGCGGGTGCGCGTAGCGGTCGGGCTGCGCTAGCTCCATTGAAGGAATCCGGTCCGCACCATCTGGCCGTTGCGCTCGAAAACGAGTGTGAAGTCACTTCGGCTCCGCTGGCTTCTCCGCAGTGCGTCGGCGACCTCCTGCGCGGTCCGGAGCCTCGTGTTGTTGAGGCCCAGGATGACATCCCCTTCGACAAGCCCTATGAGCTGCGACAGGGCCGGGGAGATCCCGACCACCAGTGCGCCCTCGGACGACCTGAGCCTGCGTTCGGACTGGATCGCCGGCGTCAAGGTGACGACCTCCAGGTCGCGCAGCAGCTCGATGGGCTCGGCGGCGACCGAGGGCAGGGGCTCGGTCTCGAGGATCACCGGAGCCCTTCCCTCCACCTCGAGCTCGATCGGGTCCCCCGCACGCAGCCCCAGCTTGACCGCCTCGAAGTCAAGCGGCGTGGCCATGCGGGTATCCCCGGCGCGGACCAGGCGCGCCCCCGCCCGGATCCCTGCGGCCGCGGCCGGCGACCCCGGCCAGACCCGCACAACCCGCACGCCCCGCGAGCGCCCGAAGTCGTCCGCTTCCACGGCATTCACCTCCAGCCCCAGCCATGCGCGCCGGACCTCTCCGTGTTGCAGCAGATCGGCCGCGATCCTGAGTGCGCGGTCGATCGGGATGGCGAAGCCGAGCCCCTCGCTGCCGCCCGAGCGCGACAGGATCGAGGAGTTGATCCCGATCACCTCTCCGAGCGCGTTGACCAGAGGACCGCCCGAGTTGCCCGGGTTGATCGCGGCGTCGGTCTGGATCATCCCGAGGTGGAATTCCTCGTCGTACCCCCTGGGGACGATGTGCCGGTCCAGCGCGCTGACCACACCGGCCGTGACCGAGGGCTCGGGGTTCGACAGGAGGCCGCCGAAGGGGTTGCCGATCGCGACCGTCCACTCTCCGATCATCAGGTCCGCTGACGTGCCGAGGGGCGCGACGGGCAGGCTGGAGGCGTTCTCCAGGGCGAGTACCGCGATGTCGTTGCGGGGATCGGAGCCGACCAGGCGCGCGCTGAAGTCGCGGGTGTCCGGGAGCGTCACGAGGATCTCCGTGGCGTCTTCGACCACGTGGTGGTTGGTGAGCACGGACCCCTGCTGGTCGATAATGAAGCCGGATCCGAGACCCTGTGTCTCACGCGGAACGAGATACTCGCCCCAGACGGTTCTCTCCCTGACCTGCGCTTGCCCCCGCACCGCGATCGTGACCACCGCCGGGGCGACGTTGCGGGCCGCCCGCACGATGGCGGTAGTGCGGCTGGCCGAAACCGCCTGCTGGAGTGTGCCCGGTGGAGCGGAGTTGTCGGAGAGGCGAGGCTCGTCGCCCTGTCCGGGCTGCCCGCCGCCCGCATCGCCCGCGGGTCCGTTCCCGCCAGCCTGCCGGGCAACGGCGAAGGTTGCCGCTTCGTCGCCGCTTGCCCCCCGGCCCTCGGTTCCCTGCGCCTGCCCGCAGGCGGCGACGGCCAACCAAAGTCCGAGAGATGCGATTTGCAGTGTAATGTTCATTTTACACAATGTAAGGTTTGGTTTACATTCTAACTGCTGCTTGCGGTGGCGGGATACTCCACACCGGTCAGGAAGAGACCTTCAGGCGGTGCGGGTGGTGATGTGATCAGCCCGCCGTCGGCCCTGCCAAGCAACACGACCATTTCCTCCTCCTTGCGGCGGCCCAGTGCGATGTCGACCATCGTTCCCACCAAATATCGCACCATCCGGTGGAGAAAGCGGTTGGCCGTGATCTCGAAGACCGCTCCGAGCTCGTCCAAGGGGCGCCAGCGGACGCTGGTCACGCGGCAGACGTGCCCCCTTTCGGGCTGCCCGGACTTCGCGAAGGCGTGGAACCCGTGCTCGCCGTGGATCATTGCGGCGGCGCGGACGGCGGCGTCCAGATCCAGAGGGCGGCAGAGCGGCCAGCACCACCGCCGGTGGAAGGGAGACGCGGCCTCGGGGGCCGTTCCCACCCGGTAGGAATAACTGCGCGCGACCGCGTCGAAGCGCGGGTGGAAGCCGGGGTCGGCAGGGGTTGCGTCCTTCACCCACACGCCTGGAGGAAGCAGGCCATTGAGGGCGCGGACAAGCTCGCGGGCGGTCCACTTGGCGGGGACGGTTACGGTCGCCACCTGCCCGGTCGCGTGCACGCCCGTGTCGGTTCGGCCGGCCCCCGTAACGGTGCGGTGCTCGCCGATGATGCGGGAGATCACCGCCTCCAGCGCGCCCTGCACCGTGGGCTGGCCGGGCTGCGCCTGCCACCCGTGGAAGGCGGAGCCGTCGTAGTGGAGCGTCAGCTTGAAGCGGGTCTCTCTTTCGCTCATTGTTCTCGCCAAGCTACACGCGTGAAGCCCGGCCCGATACCCCCAACGGAGGACCCCTTCAGAGGAACTACGGTGAACACGAAGCCCATCACTCCAGACTTCAACCTTGTCCCGCTCCTCGCGAAGGTCGTCGGCGGTGAGGACCTCTCGTTCGGCGAGGCGGCGGGCGCCTTCGGCCACATCGTCTCGGGAGACGCATCCCCCATCAGGACGGGAGCGCTTCTGGCCGCGCTGCAGACGAAGGGACTGGCGCCCTCCGAGGTCGCGGGCGGCGTCGAGGCGCTCAAGCGCGCAATGATCCCGGTGGAGGCGCCGGACCGCGGTGCGCTGGTCGACACCTGCGGCACGGGCGGCGGGCAGGTCTCCACCTTCAACATCTCGACGGCGGCGGCGCTGGTGGCGGCCGCCGGCGGCGTGCGGGTGGCGAAGCACGGCAACCGCTCCTTCACCTCGAAGTGCGGCAGCGCGGACGTTCTGGAAGCGCTGGGGGTCGCCGTGCAGCTGACGCCCGAAGGGATGGCCGGGGTGCTCGCCGAGGCGGGGATCGTCTTCATGTTCGCTCCGCTCCTGCACCCTGCGATGCGCCACGTGGCGCCGGTTCGGCGGGACCTGGGGATCACCACGATCATGAACCTGCTGGGGCCGATCACAAACCCCGCGGGGGCGCGCCGCCAGGTGGTGGGGGTGGCCGATCGCGCCTACCTGGAGCTGGTGGTGCATGCGCTCGCAGAGCTGGGCCACGAGCGGGCCCTGGTGGTGCACGGCGAGCCGGGGCTGGACGAGATAAGTCCGTGCGGCCCGACCCACGTCGCCGAATTGCGGAACGGGACGGTATCGGCCTGGCAGGTGACGCCCGGGGAGCTGGGACTGGACGAGGGGCGCCCGGAGGAGCTGGCCGGTGGGGAGCCGGAGGAGAACGCGGCGGTTGTCCGCGCGGTTCTGGCGGGCGAGTGCGGCGCGGCGCGCACGGCGGTTCTGATCAACGCGGCGGCGGCGTACTATGTGGCCGGCAGGGCGGGGTCGCTGAGCGAAGGCGTTGCCGCCGCGGCGAAGGCGATCGACTCGGGAGCGGCAACCGCGGTTCTGGAAGGGCTGGTGCGAGTGAGCCGGGCGGCGGCATAGCGCGGGCGGGGGCGCGCGGTGACCCCCGGAGGCCCGCCGCGGCACGCGTCTCGCCGTTCCCTCAATACGTTCGCACCAGCCCCACCACCACACCCTGGATTCGCACGTCGCGGGCATCCTCGATGATCGGCTCCATGTCCCGGTTGGCGGGCTGCAGGCGGAGCCGGTTGCCCGGCTCGCGGTACAGCTTCTTTACCGTCGCGGCCTCGTCCCGGACCAAGGCGACCACCATCTCCCCGTCGTGGGCCGTATCGCGCGCGTTCACGACGATGTGGTCCCCGTCACGGATCTGTTCGTCGATCATGGACTCGCCGGAAACGCGCAACACGTAGTGCTCCGACCCCTTGCGGACCATCTCGCCCGGGATCGCGAGCGTCTCGTCGTCCCGGACGGCCTCGATGGGTTGGCCGGCGGCCACCGTGCCCAGCAGCGGCAGCGGCACGGACGGCTCCGTCTCGGGTGGAAACTCGATTGACCGGCTCTCGCGGGGTGCCTTCCGGATGTACCCCTTCGTGGCCAGATTGGTGAGATGTTCGTGCACCGTGGCCAGCGACGTGTAGCCGAAGGCCGCGCCGATCTCCTCGAAGCTCGGCGCGTAGCCGTTTTCGTCGATGAAGGTCTTGAGGAAGTCGAGGATCTCCTTCTGACGCTTGGTGAGGGCCATGTTTCTTCTCCGAGGCGGGCCGGGATCCGTGCCGGGTGAAACCGAATACTCTCCGAACAAGGTAGCCGAATCTTGACCGAACAGCAAGGGGTCGCCGACGGCATCCTGGACCGCATCGTCGCGACGAAGGCGGGCGAGATCGGGGCGCTCCGCAGGCGGCGGGTGGAACTGCGCCGCGCCGCGGAGGACGCATCCCCGCCGCGCCCGGTGCTGGAGCCGTTGGGGGGGCGCCTCCGGGTGGGGGTGATCGCCGAGGTGAAGCGGCGCTCGCCCGGGGCGGGGGAGATCGATTCGGGGCTGGATCCCGCCGCCCTCTCGGCCGAATACGAGGACGCGGGGGCGATGGCCGTGAGCGTGCTGACCGACGGTCCCTGGTTCGGCGGCTCGCTCGACGACCTGCGCGCAGTGCGAGGCGCCCGCACCGTCCCGGTCCTCCGCAAGGACTTCGTCATCGATCCGCTGCAGGTGTACGAGGGACGCGCCGCCGGCGCCGACATGGTGCTTCTCATCGCACGCATCCTGGATCCGGTGCTCCTCGCGGACCTGCGGGCGATGATCCACGACCTCGGGATGACGGCGCTGGTCGAGGTCCACGACGAGTGGGAGGTGGAGACGGCGTTGGGGAGCGGGGCGGCGCTGGTCGGGGTCAACAACCGGGACCTGACCGTATTCCGCACCGACCTGGCCGTGACCGAGCGGCTGGCGCGCTACCTGCCGGGCGATGTGCTCCTCGTGTCGGAGAGCGGGATTCGCAGCCGGGCCGATGTCGAACGGGTGGCCGCGGCCGGTGCCGACGCCGTCCTCGTGGGGGAGGCGCTGGTGCGAAGCGGGGCGCCGGGCCGGATGGTCGAGGAGCTGGGGTCCGTGCCGCGCGGGGAGGGGCCGAGGCGGTGAGCGTGCTGGCCAAGGTGTGCGGGGTGATGACGCCCCGGGACGCGCAAATCGTGGACGGGGCGGGGGCCGACTTCATGGGTGTGATCCTGTCCGCCGGGTTCGGGCGCAGCGTGGATCCCGGCCGCGCGGGGGAGGTCTACGCCGCGTCGGGCGCGCGCCGTGTCGGGGTCTTCGTGGACGCCGCGCCCGGCGTGGTGGCGGAGCTGGCTCGTGAACTCGCTCTCGAAGTCGTCCAGCTGTCGGGTGGCGAGCCGCCGTGGGCCGTCGCCGAGATTGCGGCGGCGGGTCCGTGGCGGGTCTGGAAGGTGATTCACGCGCGTTCGGGGCTGTCGATGGCGGGAGCGGCCGCGCGGTACGCGGAGGTCGCCGATGGCATACTCGTGGACGCATGGGACTCGGCCAGTCCGGGTGGCACCGGCCGCACCTTCGCGTGGGCGGGCACGGGCGCCGAAGTGCGCGGCGCGATCGGTTCGGCCACCTTCGTCGCGGCCGGCGGGATGACGCCGGAGAACGCGGGTGCCGCCATCGCCGCGCTGTCGCCGGACGTGCTGGACGTGAGCTCAGGGGTGGAGTCGTCTCCTGGAGTGAAGGATCCGGCACGGACGGACGCCTACGTGGCGGCGGTGCGGGCAGCGGGGGCGGGGGTCCCGTCATGACCCCATCCACCCCGGTCGACGGCCGCTTCGGCCCGTTCGGTGGCCGCTACGTCCCCGAAACGCTCATCCCCGCCCTCGACGAACTTGCCGCCGCCTACGAGGAGGCGTCCGCCGATCCTGCCTTCCTGTCCGAAGTCGACCGTCTCGCCGCGGACTACGTCGGCCGGCCGACGCCGCTTTACCGGGCCAGGCGCTTCGAGACCGTGGCCGGGGTCGGGCCGGTCTACCTGAAGCGCGAGGACCTCAACCACACCGGCGCGCACAAGATCAACAACACGGTGGGGCAGGCGCTGCTCGCCCGGCGCATGGGCAAGCCCCGCATCATCGCGGAGACCGGCGCCGGGCAGCACGGGGTCGCGACGGCCACCGCCTGCGCGCTCTTCGATCTCGAGTGCGTCGTCTACATGGGCACGGAAGACGTTGAGCGCCAGTCGCTGAACGTCTACCGCATGGAGCTTCTTGGCGCCGAGGTGCGCCCGGTCGACTCCGGCACCCGCACCCTCAAGGACGCCACCAACGAGGCGCTGCGCGACTGGGTCACCAACGTGCAGGGCACGCACTACATCATCGGTTCGGTGGTGGGGCCGCACCCCTTCCCCCTGATCGTGCGCGACTTCCAGGCGGTGATCGGCAGGGAGGCGCGGCGCCAGATTCTGGAGGCCGCGGGCAGGCTTCCCGCGTCGGTGGTCGCCTGCGTGGGCGGCGGCTCGAACGCGATGGGGATGTTCCACGCCTTCGCCGGCGACGAGGAGGTCGCCCTGATCGGGGTGGAGGCGGCGGGGGAGGGGCTCGGCAGCGGGCGGTCCTCGGCCCCGCTGAGCGAAGGGCGTCCGGGCGTGCTGCACGGGTCGCTCAGCTACCTGCTGCAGGACGCGGACGGGCAGGTGGCGCCGGCGCACTCGGTGGCGGCGGGCCTCGACTACCCGGGCGTGGGTCCCGAGCACTCGTGGCTGAAGGATTCGGGTCGGGCGCGCTATGTGAGCGTGCGCGACGGGGCCGCCGAGCGGGCCTTCCGGGCGCTGCCGGGCCTGGAGGGGATCATTCCCGCGCTGGAGACCGCGCACGCGCTGGCCTGGGTGGTGGAGGCGGGACGGCGGGGCGAGGTCGAGGGCCCGGTTGCGATCTGCTTGAGCGGACGCGGCGACAAGGACGTGGTTCACGTCGCCGGACTGGGTGGCGGGGATGGGCCGGGCCGGGGGTGGGGGCGTGACGGGGTGGGATCGTGACCGGCCGGTTGAAGGGACGTGCCCGGGCGGGGGCCGCATCTTGAACACAGGCGCGACGGGGGGCCGGATCACCGCACGCTTCAAGCGGCTGGCCGCGGAGGGCCGGGCGGGGTTCATCCCGTACGTGACCGCGGGCTATCCCACCCTCGCGGACACCCGCGAGTTGTTGGCGGGGCTGGCGGATACGGGAGCCGACGTGATCGAACTGGGGATCCCCTTCAGCGATCCGATGGCCGACGGGCCGACCATCCAGCGTTCCAGCCAGGGGGCGCTCGACCAGGGAACCACCGTCGCCGATGTCTTTGCGGTCCTCGCGGAGCTGCGCGAGTCGAGCGAGGTCCCGGTCGTCATCTTCTCCTATCTGAATCCGATCCACGCGCGGGGTCCGGATGCCTTCATCGGCCGGGCCGTCGAGGCCGGCGCCGACGGAATCCTCCCCACCGACCTGCCTCTGGGTGCGGATCCGGCGCTGGAAGCGGCACTGGAGGCGAGTCCGCTCGATCTGGTGCGCCTCGTCGCGCCCACTACCCGTCCCGCACGTGTCCGGGCGATCGCCAGGGCCAGCCAGGGGTTCGTCTACTACATCGCTCGCACCGGAGTGACGGGAGCGCGGCGGGAGCTGCGCGGGGAGCTGGCGCGCGAGGCCGGCGCTGTGCGGGCCGTCTCAACCTGTCCGGTTGCGGTGGGATTCGGGGTCTCGACCGCCGGACACGCCCGCCTGGTCGGCGCGGCGGCGGACGCGGCGGTGGTGGGGAGCGCCCTGGTGGACCGGCTCGACGATGGCGGCGTGGCTGGCGCGCTGGAGCTGGCCCGGGAGCTGCGGGCGGCCCTGGACGAGGTGCGGCCCGGATAGCCCTCACCCCCCCAGCCGCTCCGCAAGGGTCGCATCCGGCGTGACGAAAAGCGTCTGCACGCGCTCGGGGATCACCACGCCGGGCGGGGCGCCCCTGGGCTTGCGGACCCACTTGCGCCGGGTCCAGTCGACCGGGACGTGGGCGGAGCCGCGGGCCCTGGAGTAGGTGGCGGCGAGGACGGCGGCCTCTTCCAGATCCGCGGCCGGGGGACGCTCATCACTCGTCCAGCGCAGGATCACGTGGGCTCCGGCCGCGTGCCGGGCGTGCAGCCAGATGTCGGCCGGACGGGAATGGTGGAAGGTGAGCTCGTGGTTCCGCCGCGCACCGCGGCCGACCCGGATCTGGAGTCCTCCCGAGCTGGTGAAGACGTGGTAGGGCGGGGAGGCGGGCGCACCCCCTGGCCGGGACGGATCGGACCCCCTGGTCCGGGCCGGGGGCAGGATCGACTCGGCCTCCTGCGCGGTGACTTCGCCGCGGGCGTGGCGTGCCCGCAGCGCGTCGAGTCCGGCCAGGGTCTGCTCCGCGGCTCTGATGCGGTCCGGCAGTTCGGCCCGGGCCCGGTCCAGCCGGGAGGCCCGGCGGAAGAGGCCTTCGGCGTGCTCCTGCGGCCGGCGGCCGGGATCGAGCTGAAGGGTGCGTTCCACCCCGTCGAATCCGGTGAGCGTCACCTCGGCGGCCCCGGTATCGATGAAGTGCAGGGATGACAGGATCAGAGCGCCCTCCTCGCGCAGCAGATCCGCCAGTCCGGTCGTCTCCAATTGGCGGCGCAGGTGCTTCAGCTTGCGCGTGAGACGCCGGACTTCCGAAGCCAGCCGGCTTGCCAGCCGGTCTTCGGCCACGGCGGAACCGGGAACCGCTGCTTCCCGAACCCGGCGCATCCCTTCGAGCAAGCTGTCCACGGGCTCCTCGTCCACGGTCCCCAGCGGCCACGGATAGGGCTGAAGACCCGAAGGGAGACGGAGGAGATGGGGCTCGACGCCCGCCATGTCGACCATCCGGCGCCAGCGGCGGAAGCTGGCCTCCCCGTCCGTGGCGGCGCCCGGCTGCGAAGGAGACGCCGAATCCGGAACGGCCCGCGCCCGCGCGGCATCGCCCGACTCCCGGGTGCCGCCCGACTCCGCTGCCCCCTCTGGCCGTGACGCGCCGAGCACGTGTCCGACATTCACTCCCGAGAGACAGGCGACGCGACGCAACAGGACGGCGCGCCGGCCCGCTCCCGAATCACCCAACAGCTTCTCCCACCCCTCGAGGTCCACGCTCTCCCGCTTCCGCCCCGCTCGGCCGTCCCCCGGGGCGGTCCACGGCTGTCCCACCGGCAGGGGCCTCGAGCGGACGAAGCGCAACCGCTTGCGCACGCGCAGTTCGGGCCCCTCGGCGAGGATTGCGTTCCAGCGGTTCGTGGCCAGTTCCAGGATCAGCCCCGGATTCGGCTTCCTTCCCCGCACGCGCCGGAAGCGCATCACGATCACGCGCTCGTCCCACACGGCTTCCACCCCCGCCAGCACGGCCGGCAGCGGCTCGGCACCCTCGTCCGGCTCCGTTGCCGGCCCCACCACGACCGTCCCTCCGCGGGGCGACAGGTCCGCCTCCAGCGTCGCGTCCCGGAAATGGACCCGCGCCACCCGGGCGTCCCTGTGAAAGCACACGGCCGTGGCCCTGCCGCCCAGCAGCCGCCCCCTCAGCTCGGCCGCCACCGCCTGCGCCAGGCACGGATCCCAGATCACGCGGTCCCGTCCCCGTCCTCCAGCGGCCACAACCCCGCGCCAACCCCGCCACCGGCACGGGGTTCCTGGAACCTCCCCGCCACGCACGTTACCGTTACCATCGCATCCCAGTTCATCGCATCCCCTGCGGGACGTTGCCCTCCCCGGTCCGAAATGTAAAGACTACATTACAAAATGTAATGTCGACCATACTTGTCACAGCAATTGTGCGCGGCTGGAAGCGTCCGCGATGAGCGAGCGCCCGCGTCCGCAGGGCCTGCACCCCCTCGTGTCGGCCGCCGCCAACGGTGACATCCCCGGCTGGGCCGTGGCCGGAGAGAACCGCCGCGCGCACATGTCGCGCGTTGCCCGCCTCCTCGAACGTTGGGGCCGGGAGCTGGGGCTGGGGAAGGACCACATTGCCAGGTGGCGGGCCGCCGGGCACCTCCACGACGCGCTTCGCGACGCCGATCCGGCGAGGCTGGCGAACATTCTTCCGGGTCGGCTCAGGCGTCTCCCGCCGAGGGCGTACCATGGACCGGCCGCCGCCGCACTGCTGCTGCGCGACGGCGTGCGCGACCGCGACCTGCTCCATGCGATCCGGTGGCATACGCTGGGCTCTCGCAAGTTCGGGACGCTGGGCAAGGCCCTGTGCGCCGCGGACGCGATCGAGCCCGGCCGCCGTGGGCGCCGCGGTTGGCGAAAGGAGCTGCGCGCCCGCTTCCCGCTGGAGGTCGACGAGGTCGTAACCGAAATCGTGCGCTACCGGATTGATTACCTTTTACGGGCACGCCAGTTCGTGCATCCGCGAACCTTCAGGTTCTGGAATTCCCTCGTCAACGGGTCGTGAATGCAGCGCATTCTCAAGACAGCGCTCCTGGTAGTCGTGGGCGGCGGGGCGTTGATCCTGGCGGTTTCGGCGATCGGCCAATGGGTTCCCGATGACACCGCTCCGGCCGGCCAGCCCCTGCTGGCGAGAGGCGCGGAGAGGATCACGGTGGAGGTGCTGAACGCGGGGGGAGTCGACGGGATGGCCCGCGTCGCCACCGGCCACCTCCGCAACGTCGGCTTCGATGTGGTGAACGTGGGCAACGCTTCCACCTTCGACCAGGATTCGACCGTGGTGATCGACCGCGCGGGGAGCCTGCAGCGGGCTGCCGCGGTTGCCGATGCACTGGGCGTCCGGTCGGTGACCAACGAGCCGGACCCGAATCTGTTCGTGGATGTGACCGTACGGTTGGGTTCGGACTGGGTGGCGCCAGCGGCCCAGGCCGAGGACGGACAGGAAGAGGGCGGCCTGCTGGACTGGCTCAGGCGGGTGGTGGGGCGGGGGCGCTAGCAGCTCAGGGGAAAGACGCAATAGACGATGGCGAGAAAGCGTACGAGGAAGGCACGTTCCGGGCCGGCGGGCTCCGGCAGGGGCAAGTCGGCCCCGGAGGGCAAGGGGGGGAAGGAAGAGGCGGCGAAGAAGGGCGAACGCAGAAAGGGCGGTTGGCGTGAAACACTGAAGATGCTTGTGCAGGTCGCAGTGATCTTCGTCATTGTGCGTTTCTTTCTGATCCAGACCTTCGTCATCGACTCGGGCTCGATGGAGCGGACCCTGCTGGTCGGCGACTTCCTGCTGGTAAACCGTGCCGCCATGGGCTCGGAGATTCCCTTCACCGGCGTTCGCATCCCCGGCTACTCGGAACCGCGGCGAGGCGACGTACTGGTCTTCGATCCACCCCACGACGACACGCTCATCCTCGTCAAGCGGCTTGTCGGCCTGCCCGGCGACACCCTCCAGATGCGCGACAAGATCCTCCTGCTGAACGGCGAAGCGCAGGACGAGCCCTACGTCGTGCTGACCCCCGACCGGGACCGCTCGGACCCCGGCATGATGTGGCAGCAGCAGATCCTGCTGGGCGGGCCCAGGGACGACTACTGGCCAACCCGCGACAACTGGGGTCCCCTGGTGATTCCGCCCGGCCGCTACTTCATGCTGGGCGACAATCGCGACACCAGTCTGGACGCGCGCGTCTGGGGGCTGATCGAGCGATGGCGCTTCGAAGGGCGGGTGATGGCGATTTATTTCTCGTACAACCGCAACTCACTGGGGCCGTTCCCCTGGCTCCGGGAGATCCGCTGGGGCCGCATCTTCGACCGGGTGCGCTGAGTCTTCGCGGGCGGCACTTGTCGTTCGAGTCGCCGCCGGCGCCCGCTTTCCGGCCGGCCGCCCGCCCCGCCCGGGCCGTCGCAGCCCCGGATACCGGGTCGCGCGCAGCTGCCCGCACGCCGCGTCGATGTCGCGTCCCCTTGGTTCCCGCACCGCCGCGGCGACGCCCGCCTCCTCCAGCCCCTCCCGGAAGGCCTGGATCCGCTTCCTGTGGCTGGGCCGCCAGTCCACGTAGGGAATCGGGTTGAAGGGGATGAGGTTCACGAAGGCCTGCACCCGCCTGGCCAGCCCGGCGAGCCGGGGGAGCTGGGCGAGGTCGTCGTTGACGCCGTGGATCATCGTGTACTCGAAGGTGATGCGGCGGCCGCCGCGGCGGTTGAAGGCCTCGAGCGCCGTCATCAGCCGGTCGAGCGGGTAACGCTTCTCCAGCGGGATGAGTTCGCGCCGCAGCTCCGGTTGGGGCGCGTGCAGGGAGAGCGCCAGGCGGAACTGCTCGCGGCGTGCGGCGAGGGCCTCGATCCCGGGGATGACGCCCACCGTCGACACGGTGATGCGACGCGCGCCCAGGCCATAGCCGCGGTTGAGGATCGTAAGCGCGGGGAAGACCGCCTTGCGGTTCGCCAGCGGCTCGCCCATCCCCATGAAGACGACGTTTGACACGCTGCCCATGCCGCGCTCGCCGGCCCAGCGCGCGGAAGCCCGGTACTGGCCGGCGATCTCTGCCGCCGAGAGTTGGCGCCCGAACCCGGACCACCCGGTGGCGCAGAACCGGCACGCCAGCGCGCAGCCGGCCTGGGACGAGATGCACAGGGTGAGGCGGCCCGCTGCCGGGATGAGCACGCTCTCGACGACCTCGCCGCCGCGCAGCTTCCAGAGGTGCTTGGCGGTTCCGTCGGCCGAGACCGAGACGGTGGCGAGCGCGGGCTCCTCGAGGCGGAAGGACCGTTGGAGGGCGTCACGCTCGGGCAGCGGCAGGTTGGTCATTGCGGCGACGGAGCGGGCGTCGCCGGCGTGTACCCAGCGTATGACCTGGCGGGCGCGGTAGGCGGGCTGGCCGCGCGCGCGAAAGTGGGTCTCGAGGGCTTCGCCGAGCTCCTCCGGGGTCAGACCGAGAAGGTTGGGCCGACGCGAAACAGCGTCGGAGCGGGCGGATTCGGCGTCGGGGCGAGCGGAAGTCACGGTGTCGGCGGTTTGCTCGGGTGCGGGTCGGAGTGCGTGTGTACAGCCCCGTGGACGGTGCTCGGCGGCATCCGCGGGTGCTGGCGCGGATTCTGCCATGGACTGTTAAGTTTACCGCGAGAATTCGTCCGGCGCCGCCGCCAGCAAGCCGTGGCCGAGATCACCGCGCGGCACCGTCGGCCGGGAACCGTTGGATCACCGGAGGCGGAATTGTGGCGAGAGCCCGGAAAAGCGCGACGACGATGCGCAGTGCGGGAGCGGGCATGGTCGACCTGGAGATGGCCGGCAGCGAGGTGCGGATTGCGGGGTGGGTGCACCGCCGCCGGGACCTGGGCGGTCTGGTGTTTCTCGACGTGCGCGACCGTTCGGGGGTGCTGCAGGCGTCGGCGGGGCCGGACTGGTCGTCTGGGAGTGCGCTGGAGGCCGTGCGGGGGCTGGGGGTGGAGGACGTGATCGCGATCCGCGGGGTGGTGACGCCTCGCCCGGAAGAAGCCCGCAATCCGGACATGGCCACCGGCGATGTCGAGGTGCAGATCGCCGAACTGGAGGTCCTCAACAGGGCACGCACCCCGGCGATCCCGGTCTACCGCCCGCCGGAGGAGGAGCTGCCATCGGAGAAGCTGAGGCTGCGGCACCGCGTGCTGGACCTGCGCCGCCGGGAGCTGCAGGCGCGGCTGGAGCTTCGCCACCGGCTGATGCTGGCGGTGCGCAACTACTTCCATGAGGAGGGCTTCGTCGAGATCGAGACGCCGATCCTGACCAAGCCCACACCGGAGGGCGCGCGCGACTTCCTGGTGCCGAGCCGCGTCCACCCGGGCGAGTTCTTCGCGCTGCCGCAGAGCCCGCAGATCTACAAGCAGCTGCTGATGATCGCGGGTTTCGACCGCTACGTGCAGATCGCGCGCTGCTTCCGCGACGAGGACCTGCGCGCCGACCGCCAGCCGGAATTCACCCAGATCGACGTGGAGGCGTCGTTCGTCCAGCCCGACGACATCTACGGCTGGTGCGAGGGGCTGATGGCCAGGCTGGCGAAGGTGGCCGGGATCGAAGCGGGCCCTCCCTTCACGCGGATCACCTACCACGACGCCATGGAGCGCTTCGGCTCTGACCGGCCCGACCTCCGCTACGGCCTCGAAATCGCCGACTACAGCGAGGTACTCGGCGCCCTCGACTTCCGGATCCTGCAGGGTGCCGTGGCCCGGGGCGGCCGCATCCGCGGCCTCCGCCTGGAGGGCGGCGCCCGCCTTACCAGGAAGCAGATCGACGCGATCGAGCAGGCGGCCAGGACGGCGGGCGCCCCGGGCCTCCTCTGGGCGAAGATCCAGGAAGATCGCGCCACCGGCCCCCTCGGCCGGTTCTTCCGGGACGACACCCGCGCCCGCCTCGGCCTCGCCCCCGCCGACCTCCTCCTCGCGGCGGCCGGCCCCGACCGCATGACCTCCCCCGCGCTGGACGCCGCCCGCACGGCCTCGATCGCCGCCCTCGGCCTCCCGCGCGCCACCGGGCACGCCTGGCTCTGGGTGACCGGCTTCCCGCTCTTCGAGGACGCGGGCGACGGCACGCTCGCTGCCAACCACCACCCCTTCGTGCAGCCGCACCCCGACGACATCCACCTCCTCGATTCCGACCCCCTGGCGGTGCGCGGCCTCGCCTACGACCTGGTCTACAACGGCACCGAGCTGGGCTCGGGCAGCATCCGCCCGCACGACGCCGCGCTCCAGACCCGCATCCTGGCCCTGCTGGGGCTCGAGCCCGGCGAAATCGAGACCAAGTTCGGCTTTCTCCTCGAGGCGCTGCGTTCCGGCGCGCCTCCGCACGGAGGGATCGCCCTCGGCGTCGACCGCCTCGCGGCCCGGTTCTCCGGCGCCGCAAGCCTGCGCGACGTGATCGCGTTTCCGAAGACGACGGCGGCCCGCGCGCTCTTCGAGGGGGCGCCGGTGCCGGTCGCGGCGGCGGATCTCGCCGCACTCGGGATCTCGGTTGGAGCAGCGGAATGACGAACAGCGGGACCATGGTCGAACACCACCTCAGCGCCGAGGGTGCGGACCAGTTCATCCTCGCCGGGGTCGGCGACGCCAACTTCCGCGAGCTGGCGTCGCTCTTCGGCGTTCAGGTCGTGCTGCGCGGTGACTTCGTGCGGCTGGCGGGCGAAATCGGGTCGGTGACCAACTCGGCCCGTGTCGTCGAGCACATGATCGAGCTGGCCCGCCTCGGCAAGTCCTTCCCGGCGTCGGACGTGGCCCGCTTCGCCGCCAGCCTCGAGTCGCGCGACGGTCCGGACATCCGCAGCGACGACGAACGCCTGCGGATCGCGGTCCCCGGGGCGCGCCGGTCGATCTCGCCCCGCTCGGAGGGTCAGCGCGCGTACCTCCAGGCCATGGAGGACTCCGACATCGTGATCAGCATCGGACCCGCGGGGACCGGGAAGACCTATCTGGCGGTGGCCCGCGCGGTCGACGAACTGTTCCGGAAGCGGGTGCGCCGAATCATCCTGGCGCGGCCCGCCGTGGAGGCCGGCGAGAACCTCGGATTCCTCCCCGGCGACCTCCAGGAAAAGGTGGACCCATACCTCCGGCCTCTCTACGACGCTCTTGAGGACATGATGCCCCCGGCACGCATGCAGAGGGGCATCGCCGACCGCACCATAGAGGTCGTTCCCCTCGCATACATGCGCGGGCGGACGCTTTCGGACGCCTTCGTGATCCTGGACGAAGCACAAAACGCGACCGCGGCCCAGATGAAGATGTTCCTGACCCGGATCGGGGTGAACTCGCGCGTCGTGATCACCGGCGACAAGACCCAGATCGACCTTCCTCCATCCCAGAAGTCGGGGCTGATTCAGGTCGAGGAGATCCTGAAGGACGTCAAGGGCATCGAGTTCGTGTACCTGGACGAACGGGACGTGACCCGCCACCGGCTGGTCAAGCAGATCGTCCTGGCCTACGCGGCCGCGGACAGGCGTCAGGCGGATGACGATGGCGATGAGCCGCAAGGGCCCGCGCGCTAGCTGGATCTCCGGAGTCCCGGGCCCGGCCTGGCCGGACGCGGTCGTCCACCACGCCGTCCGCCTTGCCGTCCTGCTGATCCTGGCTATCGGGCTGACGGTACTCTTCCCATCCGATCCCGGTGTCTCGATCGGCCGATTCCAGGCCGGGACGGTCGCCCACCAGGACGTCATCGCCGTGATCGACTTCGAGGTGCCGAAGAATCCCGGCGTGCTGCGGCGCGAGCGCGAGGAGGCTGCAGCGGCGGTGGTTCCCACCTTCATATACCGGGAGGCGGCGAAGGACTCGGCGGTCAGCGCGCTCGCCGCCTTCTTCGCGAGGGTCGACTCGGCCGCGGCGGACGGCGGCGTCGCCGGTGTCGGAGTCGTGCTTTCGACTGCGCGAATCGACGCGGAACCCGAGCACATCCAGCTCCTCGCCGACAGTGATGTCGCCCGCCGATTGCAGACGGACGCCTCGACGGCGATCACGACGCTGGCCACGCAGGGCGTCATGGCTCCCGAGGCGGCTTCCCGGCTTACCAACGACTCCATTCGGGTGGTAAGGGGCGGTGTGGAAGCGGTGGTTGGCCGAAACACCGTGCTGTCGGGACGCCAGTTCTACGAAATCGCCCTGGAGAACCGCGAACAGGGTCCCGAGACCCGCCTGCTGAGGCTGATCCTGGCCCGGTATCTGGCTCCGACCCTTCTGCCGGACACCCGCCGCACCGACCGGGAGACAGCTGCCGCCCGCGACACCGTGCCGGTCACCATTCGCCGCGTCCTGGAGGGCGAAGCGATCATCAGGGCGAACTCCCAGGTCGGGCCGGTCGAACTCCAGACCCTCGACGCCTACCGGGCCAGTCTGCGGGCACGGGGGTATAACGTGGAGGGAACGAGTCTCGGCTCGGCCTTCGGGGGATTCCTCCTCAACTCGCTGATCCTCTCGATCTTCGGGCTGCTGATGTTCTTCTTCCGCCCCGACATCTACCGCCAGTTCCGGTATATCGTAACCATTGCCGGGATCGGGGCGCTGTACATCGTCGGCGCCTACTTCGTGGCCCGTACCGAACTGCCCGCGGCATCGCTGCCGATCGTCTTCGTGACCGTGGCGCTGTCAATCATGTGGGATGGCCGGCTGGCGCTGATCACGGCCTTCGTTCTCTGCACGCTGACCATCGCTCAGACGCCCTTCGCCTCGGCGGAGGTCTTCCTGGTGACGCTCACGGGCGGGGGGACCGCCGCGCTCACGGTGCGAAGGTTCCGGCGCCTGGCGCAGCTCTGGATCTTTATCGCGATCACCGTGGCTGCGTACGCACTGGTCCTCTCCGCGCTCGAACTCAGGGGTGCCGAGATCCGCTATCTCGATGCCCTGGTGTGGGCGGTGCTCAGCACCATCGGTGGAGCGACCCTGGCGATCGGCTTTATCCCGGTCTTCGAATGGGTCACCGGCATCACGACCGACCAGACCCTGATCGGCCTGTCGGATCCCAACCGGCCCCTGCTGCGGCGCCTCGCCGCGGAGGCGCCGGGCACCTTCGCACACTCCGTCCAGGTGGCGAACCTCGCAGAGGCTGGCGCGGACGACATCGGCGCGAACGCTCTGCTCTGCCGCGCTGGGGCGTACTACCACGATGTCGGAAAGCTGATCAGCCCCGGATCCTTCATCGAGAACCAGGAAGGCGAGAACCCCCACGACAACATGGATCCCGCCACGTCGGCCGCGATCGTGCGCGACCACGTAGTGGAGGGCGCGAGGATGGCGCGCAGGCAGAAGGTGCCGCGGGTTGTGATCGACCATATCCTGGAGCACCACGGGGACCAGACCATCAGCTTCTTCTACGAGAAGGCCCGCGCCCGCGCCGAGGCCGAGAGACTGGAGGCGCCGGATCCCGAGGTGTTCCGGTACCCTGGGCCGCGCCCCCGCAGCCGGGAGACGGCGGTGCTGATGCTCGCCGATTCGGTCGAGTCCGCGGCCCGCGCCATGAAGAATCCCACGCGGGAGCGGATTCGTCGCCTCATCGACGACATCTTCGCCGTGAAGCTCGACCGGGGCCAGCTGGCCGACTGCCCGCTCACCCTGGAGGATCTGAGCCACCTCAAGCGGCGCTTCGCCCGCGTGCTGGGCGGGATCTACCATCGCCGAATCGACTATCCCGGGACCCGGCATCTCACTTCGGAAGGGGAGGCGGGCGGGTGATCACCGTGCATGTCAACGCGACCGGGGCGAGCGACATTCCCCGCGCTCTGGTCCGCCGGGCGGTCACCGGGGTGCTGCGACGTGAGGGTGTCCGGAGCGCCGAGATGTCGGTCACCTTCACGAGCGATGCCGAAATCACCGAGCTCCACAGCCGCTATCTGAAGCGTTCCGGCGCGACCGATGTCCTGTCTTTCGCGCTGCACGCCAGGGGCGAGGACCCGCTCGGCGACATCTACATCGGACACGGGCAGGCGCTAAGGCAGGCTGCGGCTGCCGGAGCCCCGCCGGAGGAGGAGATGGCGAGGCTGGCCGTGCACGGGACGCTCCACGTACTCGGGTACGATCATCCGGAAGGGCCCGAACGAGCGGGCTGCGAGATGTTTCGCTTGCAGGAAGAGGTGCTCAGGCAGGCGGTGGGAACGTGAGCACCGGCGGCAGACCGCAGGCCCCCCGCGGCCTTCCCGACTGGATGGACTCCGCCGAGGAGATGCACCCCTCGGACATCGCGGACCTGGTCGCCGCGATCGAATCGGAGGAGCAGCAACTGGAGGTTCTCAGGACCCTTCCAACCGAACTCGCCTCCGATACTCTCGCGGAGATGGAGGAGTACGAGGATCGGGCGGAACTCCTGTCGTCTCTGGACGCGAAGCGGGGCACCGCGCTCCTCCAGGACCTCCCCGACGACGACGCGGCGGACCTCCTGGGCGAGATGGAGCCCGACGACCGGGACCGGATGCTGGCGGCGCTCCCGACGGAGGAGGCGGTCGAGATCCGCGACCTGCTGCGCTACGGGGAGGAGACCGCCGGTGGCCTGATGACCACGGCACTCGTCTCGGTGACGGCCGAATCCTGCGCTGCCGACGCGATCGCCGAGATCCGGCGGCAGGGGCGCGAAGTCGAGGACTTCTACACGGTGTTCGTGGTGGACGAACGCAGCCGGCTCGAGGGCACCGTGCCCATCTCGGATCTCATCCTGGCCGATCCGGGCGCCCCGGTGGCGGCGCTGGTCCAGCCGGCCGCCGCGGTCGTGCACCCCGACACCGACCAGGAGGAGGTAGGGCGCGTGATGGGGCGCTACAACCTCGTCAGCGTGCCGGTGGTGGGGGCGGGCGGGGTGCTGCTCGGCCGCATCACCTTCGACGACGTGATCGACGTGATCGAGGCCGAGACGACGGAGGACATCCTGAAGCTCGCCGGGGTGTCGGAGGAGGAGGAACTGAAGGCCGGCTGGCTCGAATCGGTGCGTTCGCGGCTTCCGTGGCTGACACTGAACCTGGTGACGGCGGCGCTCGCGGCCGCGGTGATCCTCAGCCAGGAGGAACTGATCAGCGCCGCCCCGTTCCTGGCCTTCCTGATGCCGGTCATCGCGGCACTGGGGGGGAACACCGGAACGCAGGCGCTGGCCGTCACGATCCGCCGCATCGCGATCGGCGACCGGGTGCGCCCGGGCCATTTCCACGCAGTGAGGAAGGAGGTGGCGGTGGGCCTCCTGAACGGCTTCGTGCTCGGTGCCCTCTTCGCCCTGGGGGCGTTCCTGTGGGAGGGCGAGATGATGCTCGGGGTGGTCGTGCTGCTGGCGATGTGGTCCAACATCATCGTCGCCGGCTTCGCGGGGGCGATGATCCCCACGGTGCTGAACCGCCTGGGCGTCGACCCCGCGGTGGCGTCCTCGGTCTTCGTGCACACCCTTACCGACCTCGTGGGCTTCGTCATGGTGCTCACGCTGGCAAGGGCGCTTCTCCTGTAGCGGCGGCCGGCGGACGATGACACCGGAGCACGCTGCACGGAAGGAACGGAATCGCCGCCTGGCAGCCGACTTCCGGCGCGGGAGGCGTCCGGCACTGGCGCGGACCATCTCGATGGTCGAAGGGGGACGCCCGGGAGTGGCGGACCTGTTGCGGGAACTGCTACTCGTCCGCCCGCGGGCCCGCCGCATCGGGATCACGGGACCGCCCGGCGCGGGCAAGTCGAGCCTCGTGGCCCACCTGGCCACCCGCCTGCGTGCCCGCGGTGAAGAGGTGGCGATCGTGGCGGTGGACCCGACTTCGCCCTTCACCGGGGGCGCGCTCCTCGGGGACCGGATCCGCATGAACGACCTCGCGACCGACCCGGGGATCTTCATCCGCTCGATGGCCACGCGGGGGTCGCTGGGCGGGCTGGCCGCGACGACCCGCGAGGTGATCGACCTGCTGGACGCCTTCGGGTTCCCCAACATCATGATCGAGACCGTGGGAGTCGGGCAGACCCAGCTGGAGATCCAGGCGGCCGCCGACACGACCGCCGTCGTGCTGGTGCCGGAGTCGGGGGACGGAATCCAGGCGATGAAGGCCGGGTTGATGGAGATCGCCGATGTCTTCGTCGTGAACAAGTCGGACCGCGTCGGTGCCGACCGCCTGGTGCGCGAGATCCGGCAGGCGCTTCTGCTGAAGGCCGGCATGGCGTCGCACGACGTTCCGGCGCACCACGGGGTGGATCTGTCGCGGGCGGCGAGCGGTGGCGGTGACGGCGTCGCGAACCCGCCGCCCGAGCCTCCCATCCCCCCCTGGCAAATCCCCGTCCTCAAGACCTCGGCGGGCCGGGGCGAGGGGATCGACGAGTTCCTGGAGCAACTCGTCGCGCATCACCGCCACCTGACGGACTCCGGGCTGCTGGAGGCGCGACGCGAGCAGCGCGCGCGCGGGCGCATCCGCGATGTCGTCGAGCGCAGTTTGAGGCGCCGGGCCCTCCACGCCATGGAAACCGACCCGCGCTTCTCCCGGTGGGCGAGCGAGGTGGGGGCCGGGAGGGAGACGGCCTACGGTGTGGCGGACCGGATCATTCGCGCCATATTTGGTAGGGTGCCGGAGGGTGAACCAGAGACTCAACCTGAAGATGACGCGGGACACCGGTCAGGAGGAACCCGGTCCAATGTCGACGACTGAGCCCCGCATGCGCGAAGGTGTCGCGCTCAGAGCCGAAATCGAGCGCCGCGAGCGGGAGATCGAACAGCTCAAGGCCGAATTGGCGGCGTGGGAGGCGACGTGCGAGGGAACGCCGAAGCGGCTTCCCGCCTACACCTCCGTGTCGGGCAACGAGGTCGAGCCCCTCTACACCCCCCTCCACTTCACCGGTGACTACCTCGACAAGCTCGGGGTTCCCGGCGCGTTTCCGTTCACGCGCGGGCCCTACGCCACGATGTACCGCACCCGCCTCTGGACCATGCGCCAGTTCGCCGGTTTCGGCACCGCCGCCGAGACCAACGAGCGCTACCGGTACCTGCTGGCGAACGGCCAGACCGGACTGTCGGTGGCCTTCGACTTCCCCACGCTGATGGGGTACGACGGCGACCACCCGCGGTCGCTGGGCGAGGTGGGCGTATGCGGCGTAGCGATCTCGTCGCTCGCCGACATGGAGACGCTGTTCGACGGGATCCCCCTGGACCGCGTCTCGGTCTCGATGACCATCAACGGGCCCGCCATCATCCTCTTCTGCTTCTACGTGGCTGCGGCCGAGCGCCAGGGCGTGTCGCTGGACCAGCTCCGCGGCACCGTCCAGAACGACATCCTGAAGGAGTACCAGGCGCAGCACGCCTGGGTATTCCCGCCCGAGCCCGCGCTCCGGCTAATCCTGGACATGTTCGAGTGGTGCTCGGAGCACGCGCCGCGCTACAACCCGATCTCGATCTCGGGCTACCACATTCGCGAAGCGGGCGCCACCGCGGGCCAGGAACTCGGGTTCACCCTGGCCAACGGCTTCGAGTACGTGCGCCGGGGGGTGGAGCGGGGGCTCGATCCGGACGCCTTCGCCCCGCGCCTTTCGTTCTTCTTCGACGTGCACAACGACTTCTTCGAGGAGATTGCGAAGCTGCGCGCCGCCCGCCGGATCTGGGCACGCCGCATGCGGGACGATTTCGGGGCGAAGAACCCCCAGTCCTGGCGGCTGCGCACCCACGCCCAGACCGCTGGAGTCACGCTCACCGCGCAGCAGCCCGAGAACAACGTGGTGCGGGTGGCCTATCAGGCGCTCGCGGCGGTGCTCGGCGGTACCCAGTCGCTCCACACCAACTCGATGGACGAGACGCTGGCGCTGCCCACCGAAAAGGCGGTGACGATCGCGCTCAGGACCCAGCAGATCCTTGCCTGGGAGACCGGGGTGGCCAACACGATCGATCCGCTGGCCGGCTCCTACTACGTGGAGGCCCTCACCGACCGGCTCGAGGCCGAGGCCGAGGATATCTTCGAGCGGGTGGAGGGGCAGGGCGGGGTGGTGCCGGGGATCGAGAACGGGTGGTTCCAGCGCGAGATTGCGCACTCGGCGGCGCGCCAGCAGGCCGAGATCGAGGCCGGGATGAGAACGGTCGTGGGCGTGAACCGGTTCACCGGGGGCTCCGCCGGAATCGAAATCGACACGCTGCAGATCGATCCCGATGTGGAGGCGAGGCAGCGGGAGCGGCTGGCGCGGCTGCGCGAGGAGCGGGACGGCGCGAAGGCCGAGGCCGCGCTGCGGCGGCTGCGCGCCGCGGCGGCGGGTGGAGCCAACACCGTGCCGTACATCCTGGACTGCGCGAGGGCCTACTGCACGCTGTACGAGATCCGGGCCGCGATGGAGGAGGTCTTCGGCGCGTACCGAGAGCCGGTGTTCTTCTAGCAAAGCAGGGCGGTTCGGCTCGACCGCAACGAGGCGAACCGGACGCATGAAACGGAATCCGGGGCTGGTGGCGACAATAGGACGAAGGGTCATCCGAATCGTCGATGGCCCCGAGCGGTGGCGTCAAGCGGACCCCGCTCACATTATCACCACACCATAGGTGCGTTCCAATGAACAGATTCCTCCGCCGCCGTTCCCGACCCCGGCTGCTTCGCGCGACTTGGCTCGCCCTGCTCGCGGCATGTGCGAGTGCAGTGTTGGTTGTCAGCGAGTCGGCGCTGGCCCAGGCTGTCCCCATGGACGCGGCCGCGTCTCCCGCCGGCTCCCTTCTTCAGGGTGACCCGGTGTCGTCTCCAGCGCAGTTGGAGGCATCGCCGACTGACGTGAGCGAAGTCGCCCTGCCGGCCACCTGGGCGGGCACCGCTCCACCCCTCCTCCCCACCACCGTTGCAGACCTCCTCGGCCATGTGGCGCGGTGTGTCGTGGAACCGCCGCCCGCTCGTGGCGAGTCCCGCGCTGGCCCGGCTGAAGTCATCCCGCGAGACTGTCCGCTCCACGTATCGATGGAAGCCCTCAATCCGGACATGTACCAGGATCTGGTTGATGAAACCTGTGGCGAAAGCGATACGGACTTTTGCATCGTCGTCGGGGTGTGCAAACTGACCAGGCAGGTGGTCCGTACGACCGATATCTTCAACAACGGAAGTAGCACTTCCGAGACTTTCTGTAAGTATGGTGGCTGCATGCATTGGTGGGAGGAGATCTCGGCAGTTGAGGCAGCCTTCATGTCAGCGGACGATCGATGAGGCCAATCCTCGCCGCAGTCATCGCGGTGTCGGCGCCCTCGGCGGTCCCTGTGGTCGCCCAGCAGATCCTCGAGGCTGATCCCGAAGCCGGCCGACTATTGATTGACGGGCCGTACCGAGCCATCAGCCCTACGCCCTGGATGGTCGGTATCAGCGAGGATACGAGGACTCTCTATCTGCATGACTGGGAGGAGCCGGAAGGGGTGATGGCGTTCTCTTTCGACACCGGTGAGTGGGTGCGCACGGTACCCATACGGCGGGGCGACGGGCCATCGGAACTGCGCTGGATCACAAGTATCACGCCAGCTTCGGACGGGGGCATGTACGTCTCCGGTGGCGAGAGAGTGCTGGAATTCGATTCCTTGGGCGGGCTCGAGCGCGACTGGTCAATCCACGACCTCACGGGACGCAACGTCTGTGAGATGGATGGCCGGCCGGCGGTGATCAGTGAAGCGGGGCATCTGGTAAGGCGCGGAGCCAGCGGAGAGGATGAGGTGATTGGCGAATGGTCCCTCGGGACCACGCTCAGGGCGGCCTACCTCCGAACCTTGTTGGCCTGCAGCGATGGCACCGCTTACGTCATGACAGTTCCCGAGAGTGGTCCGATCGGTTCGTTTTCGGTGCTGCGGCAAGGGCGACCGGTGGGCGAACTCGAAACCGGGCTCTTTCTGGAGAAACCGGAGGACTGGCGGCGATCGGGGTTCCTCACGTACGGCGACAGCCGGGGGAACATAGTGGTCGTTACGCCCGACAACCAGGCCTGGGGAGGGGTGATCGATCCGCGCACGGGGTGCTACGCCGTGTTGAGGAATACGGGACGCAGCGGATTCGGCAGTCTTGCCGGCATCTACGCGGACAGCGCAGTTGTCTTGCACCGTGACTACGAGGAATTCCGCGACGGCCGCAGAACGGTGGTCAGAGTATATGACGTGGCGGCGCGAGTCTCTCTCGTGCCGTTCCGCCGCACGAGCGGCGATCCGTGCCCCGGCATGTTTCCGTCATTGGATGCGGGGACCGGACCGGATCGGGGCGCCCCGCTCACCGCCACCGGGACGAGATGAGGAATCATGTCCGGGGACGCTTCGCTGGTGCGCTCACCGCCCATTCGTGGCAGGCGCGCCGGCTTCGGAGCAGCGTGCGTGGCGCCGCGCGTGAGACACTACGAACGGCGGCCTCGGGTTTCGCGTCGCCCGGTAACTCCGGTAGTGTCGGGAAGCGACCGGCCGGACCCTCGGATCGAGCAGTTGAACGATTGATTGCGAAGTTCCGGCTTCCACGGTGCGCGTGCGGAGGCATCGAGCGATACGGACTGTCCGGCAGATTGTTTCTGAGCGGGGAGGGTGGGGGTACATAACATCGTCCATAGATTTATGCAACCCTCTAAGGACGATCTTGGGGCCGATCTTGCTCGCCTTGCGACGCCTCCATTCCTCCTTCAGGGGTCATGGCCGCTCCCGGTGTGCATGGGCCGCGCCGCCGGGCCGTTTCAGCCTCTCGCACCCGCCTTCTCCAGCCCCTCGATGTCGATCTTCCCCATCTTGAGCAGCGCCCTCATCACCCGCTTCGGGTCGCGGCTCATCAGTTCGCCCATGTTCGCAGGCGTGACCTGCCACGACACTCCGAAGCGGTCATTCAGCCACCCGCAGTATCCCTCCTCCCCACCGTCGCTCAGCGCGCTCCAGTAGCGGTCGATCTCCTCCTGGGACTCGCAGTTCACCACGAACGAGATGGCGGGCGTGAACTTGAACATGGGTCCCCCGTCGATCCCCTGGAACGGCCGCCCGGCAAGTTCGAAGACGACGAAGGCGTTGCCCTCGGCCGGTCCCCCGGCGACCGTCGAAACATGCACGATCCTCGAATCGGGGAAGAGCGAGACGTAGAACTCGGCCGCCTCGACGGCGCGGTCCTCGAACCAGAGGCAGGTGCCGATACGGTCAGGATTGGGCATTGTCGGATTCTCCATGGTTGCGCGCGAAACTCAGCCCCTCGTCCATTCGAGGCTCCGTTCCCACAGCTCGTGCGCGAGAATCCGGTCGCTGGCCTGGGCACTCGGTTTCTCCTCTCGCTGCACGTTGAAGTAGGATCCCGAGACGCCGTTGCCGCCGGGACCCGCGACCAGGTTCATGACCGCCGCACCGCCGACCTCCGGCCGGTCCATGAACCAGGTGAATGGGCGGATCAGCAGCCGGGCGATCCGCGGGGTCTTGTTCCAGATGTCGGTGGCGAGCACCCCGGGGTGGACGGCGTTGGCGGTAATGCCGAGGCCGCCCCAGCGCCGCACCGATTCGAAGGTGAAGAGGATATTGGCCAGCTTCGAGTCCGCGTACGCCTGCAGGGGGCCCTTCCAGGCTCTTCCCCGGGCGATGTCGTCGAGGCTTGCCCGCCGAAGGTCGCCGCCCCGGTGACCCCGTGAGCTGACATTGACGATGCGGCCGCGTCCGGCTTCGAGGCGTTCGAGGAGGAGATGGGTGAGCAGGAAGTGGCCGATGTGGTTGGTGGCGAAGGTCAGTTCGAAAGCGTCGGCGGAAAGGGTGCGACGGGCGCTTGAGATCCCCGCGTTGTTGACCAGGATGTCGATGGCGGGCAGGCGTGCGCCGATGCTTTCGGCGGCCGCACGGACGTCGGCCTGGCGGGACATGTCGGCGATTTCGAGGGTGACTTCCGGCTGGGGTGCTGTGTCGGATGTTCTCCCCGGCTTGCCGCCGCCGGCTCCGGTCGCTTCGGCCCCCGCACCGCCGCTCGCAATCCCCGCATCCCGCATCTCCGCATCCCGAATCTCCGCCAGCGCCCGTTCGCCTCGTTCGCGGCTCCGGCAGATCATCGTCACGTCCGCGCCCGCGCGCAGGAGCATCTCGGTGGCTGAACGCCCGACGCCGGAATTGCCGCCGGTGACGACGGCGGCCTGGCCGCTGAGAGGGTACTGCATCGCGTCCGCCTCCGGCGCGCCCCGGTGCGGCACGTCGTCACTCACCTCAGCGTGATCCCCCGTCCCCATCCGACACCGGCTTCCCGTCCTCCTCCCCGAAGTGCTCCGCGAACCAGTCGAACATCCGCTGCCAGTGGTCCACGAAGTCGGTCGCGGTGCTCGCCCGCCCGGCCCCGTGGCCGCCCGCGGTGTAGTGCACCCACACGACCTCCTTCTCCAGCCGCCTCAGCGCGTAGTACATCTCGCGCTGGTTCGTAGCCGGCACGTTCCAGTCGCCCTCGCCGGAGAGCATCAGCAGCGGCGTCTCGATCCGGTCCGCGAACATCACCGCCGAGTGCTCGATGTACTTGTGCGGCTGCTCCCAGAGCGTCGCCCCGATCCGGTCCTGCCCGACCTCGGCCGCCGCGTAGTTGCGCGTGGTGATCTTCGGCGAGTCGCCCAGGAAGGAGATGATGTTCACCTTGCCGGACACGTTGGCCGCCGCCGCGAAACGGTCCGTCTGCGTGATCAGCAGGTTGGTCGCGTAGCCGCCGTAGCTCTGCCCGTAGACGCCCACCTTCTCCGGGTCGACGAGCCCCCGCTCGATGATCCTGTTGATCGCGTTCGGCACGGCCTTCAGCCAGGCCTCGCCGGGGAAGCCCTCCTCGAAGCGCACCGACGGGCGGAACCCGAACCACCCCCGCGCGGTGATCAGGTTCATGTTCTCGTTGAAGCCGTTGTCGAAGTACTGCTCGTAGATCTCGGCCACCAGGGGGTAGGTGCGCCCCGGCTCGTAGTTGGCGGGGTAATACAGGATGCCGTAAAGCGTATTACCGTCGACGTCCAGGTACTCGACGAGCTCGCTGCGGGTGAGCGCGACGTCTTCGAGCTCGGGGTTGGAGGTGGTGAGCTGCCGGGGCGCGAGACGGTCGGTGGCGGTGGTCCAGATCTCGTCGGGGTGGTCGCCGTCGGACATGGTGTAGACGAGGGTGGCGCCGTCGTCGGAGATGTTCCAGGAGCGGTAGAGGTTGTCGTCGAGCATGAGGGTCTCGATGGCGCCCGACGCCGTGTCGAGGCGCGTGAGGCCGCGCTGCCAGCGGTCCCGGGCGGAGTAGCTGAAGTAGAGGTGGCGGCCGTCGTCGCTCCACGCCTGGACCTGGCGGCGGGGGCGGGTGTCGTCGTCTTCCTCGAACTCCAGGAGGGTGCTGAGGTCGTCGGTGTCGAGGTCCAGCAGGTGCCAGGCGTCCTGGGAGGTGAGGAGGAGCTGGTCCCCGGAAGGGCTCCAGCGCTGGACGGAGAAACGGATGCGGGTGGAGTCGGCGTCGTCCGAGTCGCCCGAGCGGCCGGATTCGGCGGTGCGATTTGCAGCGCCGCCGGCGCGATTTGCGGCATCGCCGGCCCCGGCCTCGTTACGGCCGTCACCCCCACGGTGTCCTTCGGTCACGTCCACCGCCTCGTCCTCTCCCAGCCGCCGCACGAAGACGGAGCCGCGCTCGCCATACGCAAAGGCGTCGCGCGCGTCGTTCCAGGTCACGCTCATCCGGTCCTCGCCGGTGTCGCGCAGCGATTCGGGTTCGCTGCCGTCCGCCAGCGCCAGCCGGAAGAGCTCGTACTCGGTGCCGTCGCGCCGCGTGTAGGACGTCTTTGTGCGCGTGGCCGTCGAGTAGGTGATGTAGGAGCCGTCCGCGGAGAAGCCCGGTCCGGATGGCGTCACGTCGGCAAGGATCTCCCGCACGCTGCCGTTTTCGGGGGCAACAAGCGCGGTGATCTGCCGCGCGGCGATGTTCCTCACGCGGTCCCAGGCGAGGAAATCGTTACGGGAATCCTGCACGATGACCGGCGCCTCGGTCAGGGCGACGAAGGCCGCGCGCGCCTCGGCCGCCCACCCGCCGGGACGCAGCCCGATCAGCAGCATCGCCCCGTCCGGCGACCAGACCAGCGGCGACGATGACGCGATCTCCCTGTCGGTGCGCAGCGCCACGGTGCGGGCGCGGCCGGTCGCCGCGTCGAAGATCCGCAGCCGGTACGCGCCGTCCCCTCCGGACCCGCCACCCTCGACCGCGAAGTACGCCAGCCGCTCTCCGTCGGGCGACCACTCGAAGCCGCGCAGCTGGGCGGGCTCCTCATGCACCCACGTGCGCTCCCCGCTCCGCGTGTCGATCACCATCAGCCGCACGCGCGTGGGCGAGATGTAGGTGGGGTCGCCGTAGCGCTGGTGGTCGACGCCGGTGCGGTCGCGGCGGGTCCTCACCGTCGCGGCCACGCGGGCGCCATCGCCCGTCACTGCCGCGATGCCCACGCCGCGGACATCGAGCGCGATCTCGGGCGTGAAGGCGCGCTGCTGGGGGTGGGCGGGGAGGGGGGTGGCGGGGACGGCTGCGGCCGTGACCAGGACGGCCGCAGCGAGGCGGAACCCGGCAATCTGTCTGTCTGTGCGCATGGTAGCCATCGCTTTCGAGGTGTGGGCGAACGGTCTGATCGGCAACCTAGGGGGGAAAGCGGGTAGGGGCACCATTGTCAAGTGGCGCTAGACACCCTACGATCGTAGGTCATACGCAGCTTTCGGCATCGTGGATTGAAGCGCCTCTTCCTTCGCGGCGACCGGAGTGCGATCCGGCCGGATCTCGTTGAGCGAGTCGAGGCGGTGCTCTCGCTCCTTGATGTCGCGAGGTCGCCGTTGGCGATGCGGCTCCCTGGGTATCGGCTGCACGCTCTAAAGGGAGACCGGAAGGGCTACTGGTCGGTCCGGGTGTCCGGTAACTGGCGGATCATCTTCCGCTTCGAAAACGAAGATGCACACGATATCGAGTTGATCGACTACCACTAGCGGCCACGAACCGGAAAAGGAACTAGCCATGCCCATGAAGAACCCGCCACATCCCGGAAAGGTCGTCCGGCTTTCTTGCCTTGAGCCACTCGGACTCAGTGTGACGGACGGGGCGAGCGTGCTCGGAGTAAGTCGCCAGGCGCTCTCGAATCTGGTGAATGGACGCGCCCGCATCTCTACGGACATGGCGATACGCCTGGCGAAGGCCTTCGGCTCCACCACCGAGACCTGGATTCGGCTTCAGGCCGCGTATGACGTTGCACAGGCGGCCAAGCGTGAGGGTCAGATCCGGGTAGATCGCTATCGGCCTGCCGCTGCCGCACAGGGATAGTCCTGCGAAGCATCACCGGGCGACCGGGCTTGCGAGCGTCTTCGCACATCGGACGACCGGAAAAGGAAGAGAGACATGAACAGCGCAAGAGCAACTGTGATGATTGCAACCTACGGGGTCACGGTCCTATGTACCATGTCGGTAGATCCCGCGAACGCCCAGGAAGTGATCGAGTTGCCGGGCGAGGACCGCCGGCTGGAGGCCAGCTTCGAGGAGGTGTACCGGGTGGGCACCGCCATGACGGGCGAAGCCTGGCAGCAGTTCGGGCGGGTCAGAAGCCTGGCCTTCGATGGTGCGGGCAACCTGCACATCTTCGACGAACTGCCCCAACTGGTCTATGTCGTGGGCACCGATGGCAGCCTGATCCGGCAACTGGGTGGGCCAGGTGACGGTCCGGGCGAGTTCTCCACCTCTGGCGCCATGGCGGTGTTTGCCGACGGACGGGTGGTGGTCGTTGACATCCTCAGGGGTTACCACGTCTTCGCCGCAGACGGAACACCCGAGCGCCTGATACGCACGGCCAACCCGACTGGCCCCACCGCGGTGGGACGTGTGGTGGCCCAGTCCGGAGCGGATGCGATCATCGGAGTGCCCACGCTGGCGACCCGGTGGGCGATCACGGGGGCATCGTACAGGGAACCCCTCAGGTTTCCCACGTCGCACGCGTTCGAGCGCACGACCCTTTCCGGCGAGGAGTCCGACACGGATACGATCGCGGAAGCATGGCTGCCCCCGAAGGACCTCGAGGGTCTGGACCAAACGGAACTGGTAAACGCTGCGCCAATACCCACCCACCGCCTCCCCGAATTCACGCCCGAACTCCATTGGGGAGTCCTTCCGGACGACCGTGTTGCGTTCTCGGACTCATCGACGTACACGGTGAAGGTCGCCGAGGCGGGGGCGGGGGTGGTGCGGATCCTGACACACCCGTTTCCGCCTGCGCCGGTGACAGGCCGAGTCATTCGCGCGGAGCGGGACCGGCGGCTGCGCCAACTTGAGGAAACGGCCGGGCCCGGCGAGAACCTTGACCGCCGCCGGCGAAGGATCGAAGAGCTGGAGTTCCACGCCGAACTGTCCGTCATTCGTGGCCTGGGAACGACCTGGGACGGGCAGATCTGGGTGCAGCGGCGCGGCGACGAGCCCTCCGATGACGGGCCTGTCGATGTTCTCACCGCGGACGGCGCCTACATGGGCAGCTACCCGCCGGGCGCGACCAGGATCCCGGACGCATTCGGCCCGGACGGCCTGGTGGGGTTCATCGAGTCGAACGAGTTGGGTGTGCAGACCGTGGTGGTCGGACGACTCTCGATGGGAGCACGCTGATACTCGATGCGCCCGTGTAGGCTCTTCGCCGACAACCCGGATTCAGGCTGGCTGGCGGGCACCGCTTTCCGGCTGGCCTCGAACGCCGCTTGAAGCGCCGCCAGGTCAACCTGAAATGTCATGTTTACCTTACGAATTGTAAAGAAGAGTATACAATTCCGCGCGAGAAAGGCTACTGAGCCCCGAACGGCTCCGGTCTGACCGGTTTCAACTCCATGACGCGCGTCCACAGGGCCGTGGCAACACAGAAGAACGATGCAACCCACGCCCAATAGCCGATGCCCATGCCCAGCGGAGGCCAAAGTTCCGCCCACCAAACGACCCATTCGAGGTTGAGCACCGCGCCTCCGCTGACCAGCCCGGCCAGCCAGCGAGTGCGCCGTCGCCGGGCGGCGCCCAGCGCCAACAGCGTGGCAAGCATCAGGAGATTGGTGAGTGAACTCAGGATTCCGGGGAGGGCCGAAACAACCGCTGCCAGTGATCCCGGGGGATCGCCTAAGGGAGGAGCGAAAATGATGTTGAACGGCATGATCGCCGCTTCCCAGCCGAGGAACCATCCCTCCCTGAACCAACCCACCCCCACTTTCACCGGCAACACGAACGAAGCAGCGAACATCGCCCACCCAGCCACCAGCCACCGTCGCCAGCGCGGCTTCCCCGCTCTCGCGAACTCCTTCGCCAACGCCGCCGGCTTCCCCAGCTCCCGTCGCGCGATCGCAAACGCGCGCTCCGGCGCGAGCACACGGTTGATTTCCATCTCCAGGTCAACGCGCGCGCGCAGGTGATCCTCCAGCTCATCCAGCTCACGTGGCGACAGCGACGACTGGCGCTCCCGCCGTTCCCGCCAGCGTCGGACTTCGGCCTCCAAGTCGAACATGTCTACCTCCGGCGGGCTATGCGGACACTCTCTTCGGGGTCGCAGACTCCCACTCCCGCGCGCGCAATCGCAGCCCGACTGCCGCGCACACCATGGAGCCGCCCCAGGACCAGAACGCCGATGTGAAGATGAGTTTGGGCAGCACCGTCCAGCCTTCGCTGAAAACGCCGTACCCTGCGAGTGCGCCGATCCACCCGAGGAGCAGGCCGCCCGCGCACCCGAGGAGCCAGCGCAGCCAGCGCGCGCGGGAGCAACGCCCACCCCAGAGCGCTGACACGGTCATCAGCATCGCAAGGTGGACCGGAAGGAGAACGATAATGGCCTCCGGATCGAGGAACAGCTGATGCCCGTACATCGTAGCTCCCCCACCGAACAGTTCTATCCGCAACATCGGCAGGAACCACGCCGCCGCGTACGCGGCCCACCCGGCCACCAGCCACCGCCGCCACTTCGGCTTGCCCACCTTCGCGAACTCCTTCGACAGTGCCGCCGCCTCGCCCAGCTCGTGCCGGGCGATCGCGAACGCCTTTTCCGGCGCCAACACTGCGTTCAGCTCCATCTCCAGATCGACCCTCGCCCTGAGATGGTCCTCCAGCTCGTCCAGCTCCCTGGGCGACAGCGACGAGGTGCACTCCTGCCGCTCCCGCCACTGCCGAACCCGTCCATCCAGATCAAACATGGCTTCCTCCCCATGATGCCTCGAGGGCCCCGTGAACCGTGCGCCGGTTTTCGCGATCGGCCGCCAGCTGGCGCTTTCCGCGACTCGTCAACCTGTAGTACTTCCGACGACGCCCCTCTTCGGTGAGTTGCCAGCGGCCCGAGATCACCCCGTCGCGCTCCAGCCGGTGCAGGACCGGGTAGAGCATTCCGTCCGACCACTCCAGCTTGCCGCCCGACAGCAGCTTGACCTGCTTGAGGATCTCGTAGCCGTAGCTCTCTCCCCCCGCCAGGATGGAAAGCACCATGGGGCGCGACGATTCGGCCACGAGCTCCCTGGATACCTGTTTCCTCATTGCAGCGCTCCTATGTCCGGTGCGATCGCCGGAGACCTCCGGTTGCATCGGGCACGGCGCCCCGGGCGCGAGCCGCTGGCGAATCCGTGCGTAGCTCTCACCGGTGTCGGTGCTCCGTCCTTCGCACGCATCCGTAGCGCGGCCGCCACGCAGATATACGAGGCGGTCCAGGTCCAGAAGCCCACCGTGAGCAGTGGAGGGAGCAACAAACTCGTTTCCCCGTTCAGTATCGAGCTAAAGACCAGGCCTCCGACCATCGAAGCGATCCAGAACGCGCCCACGGCTCCCACCGATCCCCAAAACCAGCGTTTGGCGGAGAGGCGGGCGCGCCAGAGGACCGGTACAGTCACAAGCATGGCCAGGTTGGAGAAGAAGAGTAGTGTACCGGTCACGCCGCCGGTGGCGCCTCGCAGCACGCCGACTCGGGTCAGGACCTCGTACCCCTGGATGGTACCGGTACCGTAAAGCGGTGATTCGATAACCGGCAGAAACCAGGACGCACCGTACATCGCCCGGCCAGTAAGGAGCCACCGCCGCCAGCGCGGCCTCCCGGCCTTCGCGAACTCCTTCGACAGCGCCACGGGCTCGCCCAGATTGCGCCGCGCGATCGTGAACGCCTGCTCCGGCGCCCGCACCGCGTTCAGTCCCATCTCCAGGTCGACCCGCGCCCGAAGGTGGTCCTCCAGCTCGTGGGGCGACAGCGACGTCTCCCGCCCCTGCTGCTCCCGCCACCGCCGGACTTGCGCATCCAGATCGAACATTCCTCGCTCCCTCTGTCAGGCGCCCGTGGGTACATGGCCGACTCCCTCTTCGGCCTTCGCCGGTGCGTATTCCTGCGCGCGGAGCCGAAGCGCGTTCGCCACGCATAAGTACGAGGCGCTCCAGGTCCAACAACCTGCGAAGAACCGTTGCTGCCACAGGTCGGTGAGCCCGAAGCTGACCAGTCGATAGGCTATCGCCGACAGAAGGACGCCAAGGGAACATGTGCCCACGATTCCCAGCACTCGTCGCAGCCATCGATTACACGAAAGACGCGCGCCCCAGAGGGCCGCGACCGTGATGACCATGGGGACGTTGAACATTGTCAGCGACCACTCTTCCCCGATGTCCAGAATCATGTCACGGAAGACCTCGTACCCGTAGACGGTGCCACCGAAAGCAGTCGCAATCGGCAGAAACACGGTCCCCACATACATTGCCCACCCCGCGACCAGCCACCGCCGCCAGCGTGGCTTGCCCGCCTTCGCGAACTCCTGGGACAGCACGACCGGCTTACCCAACTCGCGCCGCGCAGTCGCGAACGCCTGGGCAGGCGCCAGCGTCCCATTGAACTCCAGCTCGAGATCGACCCTCGCCCTGAGATGGTCCTCCAACTCGTCCAGCTCGCGCGGCGACAGCGAGGACCTGCGTTCCTGGCGCTTCCGCCAGTACCTCACTTCCGCATCCAGGTCAAACACGATTCCTCCTCCAGTGCACGCTCTCCACCATGCTACGCGGGCGCCTTGTTTGCCCTTGCCGACGCCCACGCCTTCGCCCGCAACCGCAGACCCCTCGCCACGCACAGGAACGAGGCGGTCCAGGCCCAGAATCCCATGCGGAACGGGGGAGGGAGCAGCCAGGCGATGCTGCCGTTCTCGATCGAGCCGTAGATCATGACTCCGACCACCGTACCGATCGCGGACACACCCGCGACTCCGACCAACCGCCGAAACCAGCGATTGCAGGAGATACGGGCACCCCATAGCACAGGCACCGTCATCAGCATTGGCAGGTTCACGACGAGCACGAGTGCCGAACCGGGGTCGGCGATGTCCCTGAGCAGATCGTAGCCGAACAACATCCCGAGCCACCCCATATCGAGGATCGGCAGAAACCACGAAGCCGCGTACGTTGCCCACCCCGCCACCAGCCACCTCCGCCACCGAGGCCTGCCCGCCTTCGCGAACTCCTTCGACAGCGCCGTCGCCTCTCCCAGCTCGTGCCGCGCAATCGCGAAAGCCCGCTCCGGCGCCAGCACCGCACTCAGCTCCAACTCAAGGTCGACCCTCGCCCGCAGGTGGTCTTCGAGCTCATCCAGTTCGCGCGGCGACAGCGAAGAATTGCGTTCCTGTCGCTCCCGCCACTGCACGACCGCTTCCCCCAACTTGAACATCACGACCTCCTTACTCGGGTGAAACGGATTGCTTCGCCCTCACCGACGCCCCGTCGTGGTCACGGAGCCAGAGCGCTGCTGCGGCACACACGAACGACAGCGACCATGCCCAGTAGCCGATTCCGAGGTGTTGGGCGAACCCAGGCTCGCCGTTCACCGCAACGTGGACCGGCGGCGCAACGAAGCCGAGCCACAACGTGCCCAGGCCGGCGACCGAGAGGGCGTACCGCATCACCGTCCATGCCCACCTCTCGACGTTCCGCAAAGCGGGAATCGACGTCACGAGCATTGCAAGACAAGGAGTGAGCGCTGCCAACACGCCGAGTTTCACGAAAAGCTTGCCGTCGCCGACCAGCGACTCCCCGAACACCTCGAATCCGTAATAAGGCTGGATTCCGAGGGGCCGAGAGAGGCTCAGTCCGGCCTCCGGGACATGAAAGACTGGCAACAGGAACGACACCCCGAACATCGCCCACCCCGCAATCAGCAGCTTCCGCCACCGGGGCGTGCCCGCCCTCGCGAATTCCCTGGACAGCGCGGCCGACTCCCCGAGCCCCTTACACGCGAGCGCGAAGGCCCGGCGGCGGCTTGGCACCGCCATCAGCTCCATCTCCAGATTCACGCGTGCGCGCAGATGATCTTCCAGCTCGTCCAGCTCGGCCGCCGCAAGCGACGATGTGCGCTCCTGGCGCTCCCGCCAGCGCCCTACTTCGCGATCCAGATCAAACATTGCTCCCTCCCCATGACAGCTCGAGGGCTCCGTGGACCGTCCGCCAGGCCTCGCGGTCGGTAGCCAGCTGGCGCTTGCCGCGCCTGGTCAGACTGTAGTACTTGCGACGCCGTCCCTCATCGGTCAGCTCCCAGCGGCCGGCGATCATCCCGTCCCGCTCCAGACGGTGCAGGACGGGATACAGCATGCCGTCGGACCACTCCAGCTCGCCGCCGGAGAGCAGCTTGACCTGCTTCAGGATCTCGTAGCCGTAGCTCTCGCCGCCTGCGAGGATGGATAGGACCATCGGGCGCGACGACGCGGCGACGAGTTCCTTGGAAAACCGTTTCTTCATTCGAAGACTCCCTGGCCCGATGTGTGGGCCGGTGTTGGCGGCCTGGCCGGGGCCCGCTCACGTGCGCGCATCCACAGAGCGGAGCCGATGCAGGCAAATGACGCTATCCAGACCCAGTAGCCGATGCCGGGACCGATCTGTTGCGCGGCCCAATGGAGGTTGAGCAGCGTTGCTCCCATGAGGCTTGGCGCGAGCCAGGTGGATTCCGGAGGCCGGGAGCCCTTCAGCTTCAGGAATGTTGCCAGGACCAGGGCATTGGACAGCCCGCTGAGTACCCGCAGCAGCGATAGCCAGAAGGCACCATCCCCTGCCGCAAGCAGCGCTCCGATGGGGGCCTGCCATCCCCAAAGGAAATCCTGTCCGGAACCCGTGCCCCAACGGAAGTTGTGGGCGGCCGGAAGAAAGAACGAAACCGCGTACATCGCCCAGCCGGCCACCAGCAGCTTGCGCCAGCGCGGGCTCCCCGACTTCGCGAACTCGCTGGATAGCGCCGCCGACTGGCCGAGTTCCTTCCGCGCGGTCTTGAACGCCTGCTGTGGGGCCAGCGTCGCATCCGTCTCCAGCAGGAGGTCGACCCGGGCACGCAGATGGTCCTCCAGCTCGTCGAGCTCGCGCGGCGAGAGGGAGGAGGTGTGCTCCTGGCGCTCCCGCCACCGACGGAGTTCGGCATCGAGATCAAACACGGCTGTTCTCCAGTGCTCCGGTTCGAGCCGCGCCCTTGAGTACCGCGGAAGCCCATCCGCGGGCGCGGAGGTGAAGGGCGGCGGCCACGCCGATGAACGAGGCGGCCCATGTCCAGTAGCCGGGGCCGAAGAGCGCGCGGATGTAGGGACTCACCATCTGGGCCGAGTGGTCGAGGCTGAGGATGATGCCGACGCCGAGTGCGCCAGCCCCCGCGAGTCCGAGGAATCGTCGCAACCAGCGTCCGCCCGCCGGCTTTCGACGGCTGAGCACCGGAATCGTCATCAGCATGGCAAGGTTGGGAAGGGCGGCCAGCACCAGCGAGGGCGTCCCGAGACATCTCAGGAACACCTCGAAACCGTCGGCCCGTCCATAGGCCCGGTACTCGGGGAGCAACTCGAGCCCGGTCACGGGAAGGACGAACGAGGCCGCAAACATCGCCCAGCCGGCCACGAACAGCCCCTTCCACCGTGGCTTGCCCGCCCTGGTGAACTCCTGCGACAGCGCGGAGCCCGTCCCCATATCATGGCTGGCCATGTGGAAAGCCCGTGCGGGTGTGATCGCCGCATTCAGCTCCATCTCGAGATTGACCCGAGCCCTCATGTGGTCCTCCAGCTCGTCCAGCTCGCGCGGAGACAGCGAGGATGTGCGCTGCTGGCGTGCCCGCCACCGGCCGACCTGGGCGTCGAGATCGAAGTCGCTGCTCGCTGATTCCCTCATGACGGCCCCCTTTACCATGAACTGCAATGTACCTTGCACTTCAAGGTATATGATACGAGACCCGGCCGCAACCGGTTTCAGCGGGGCAGGTTTCCGCGGGGCAGGGGGAGGCTACCGGGAGTCGAACTCGAACACCGCATCCCACCGCCTGAGCTGCAACACCATCACATCCGGGTCGATCACCACGCGCTCGGGCTCGAAGTCCGTCCGGATCACGAACCCGGCCGCCTCCCCCGCCCCCACCACCACCCCCGTGCGCGCGTCCAGGTACCCCTCCGCCACCACCGTCCCACCCCCGTCGCGGCTCACCTCCGACCACCGCTGCCCGGCAACTGCCCCCACCTCCACCCCCATCCGCCCCGTTCCCGCGTTCTCGACCGTCCCCCGCACCACCCAACCATCCCCCTCCCGCGTCTTCGTCACGCCCGACAGCCGGTACTCGGGCAACACCGCATCGAAGAACCACTGCGCGGCGAAGTCGTCAAACCCGGCCGTGTCGGGCGCGAAATCCCGCAGCACGGCCAGCATGTCCTGAATCACCGGATGGTCCGGGTCCTCGCGGTACCTCACGATGAACGCCCGCAGTCCGGCCAGGATGTTCTCCCGCCCCATCTCCTGCTGGAGCATCCACATGACCCAGGCGCCCTTGGAACGGGCGGGCCATCCGGTGGTCTGGACCATGGTGGACTCCAGGCCCCCGCGATGGCGGGGAGCGTACTCGGCCTCGAGCCGCCTTGTGAGCCGCATCCGTTCGAAGTCGCCGTACACCTGCTCGTGCAGCAGGATGGTCGCGTAGTTGGCCATCCCCTCCGACAGCACAACGCCTCCCGGGGCTTCGCCCGGATTAAGCAGGTTGCCCCACCACTGGTGCGCGGCCTCGTGCGCGACGATATCGAACGGCGCCCGCGAACCGGGCTCGCTCCTGGCCAGGAACCCCGCTCCTTCGCTGACGACGATGTTGGTCGCGAATCCCTGCCCGCCACCCACCGAACCCTGGTACTCCGACATCTTTAGGGCGCTCCACGGGAACGGGTGGAACCACTCGGCGTAGTACCGCAGCGCGGCGTCGAGCGCGACGGCCATCTCATCGAGGTTGTAGTCGTGCCCCGGGTGATAGTAGATCACCGTTCCTTCGCCCTCCCGCACGGCGTATTTCCCCGCAATCACGTTGAACATGACGACGGGGTGGTCCGTCTCCCACACCACCGTGCGTCTGCCGCCGGCCACCTCCTCGCTCACCAGCCGCCCGACGCCGTTCGCGGTGTACTCCTCCGGGATCGTGATGCGCGTCCGCACCATGAAGGGAGGGCCGGTCCACCCGTACGGCGCGGCCAGTGCCTCGGTCAGGCCTTCGTGGAAGTCGTCCGGGTACTCCGGAGGATCGCGGGGCTCCGAACCGATATCGGACCGGTATCCCGGCACGGGCGCGAAGATCGGATTGAAGCCGTCCAGATTGACGCCCGATTCAAGCACGTACTTGACGAGGGGCCGGGCTGCCTTGCTGATGCCGCCGAAGACCTCCGCGCGGTAGCGGAAGCCGACGGTGACCGTGTCGCCGGGCTCCAGCGGATCGGCAGGCCTGAAGATGTAGAGACCGTCGCGGTTCTCCGGTTCGTACCTCCCTCCGCCCAGCGTCCACTCGATCGGCTCCCAGGGCCCCGCCGTCACGGGGAAGCGGTCGTAGGCGTAGTCGCGGTGGTTCAGAAACGTGTAGGCGCCGTCGACCTGGACGGTTCGCGCGGCGGGCTCAATGTCGAGATCCAGGTCCACGCGCGACACCGACGGCATCCTGAAGCCGTTCCAGGTCGCGATGTTGCTGCTCCAGTACCGCTTTTTCCACTCCTCCGCGCGCGGTCCCTCGTAGCCGGACCGGCCGCCGAAGACCAGCATCGAGGCCAGCACGGCCGCCGGGGCCGCGAGCGCGGTCAGCTGCAGCCCGTTGCGCAGCAGCGGCCCGGGACGCAGGCGGCCCCGAATCCCCACGGCGTCGAGGTGCCGCCGACCGTGCCAGCGCACCGCGAGGACGATCAGCAGCGGAACCAGGCTGAGATAGAGGAGGCGGTTCAGCAGCAGCGGGTAGCCGTGCTCCGCGAAGGCGCCCAGGTCGGTCCAGGTGAGAACCCGCACGCCGATCCAGTTGACCGGCCAATCGAGATACTGGCCGGCGGAGCCGTAGATCGTGAGGATGAACACCGCCATCCCGGCCCCGTACACGACATAGCGATTGCGGAACAGGGCGAAGAGGGCCGTGATCAGCGCGGTCCAGAAGATGAACGTGGGGAGAAGCACTCCGGCCCCGACCGCGACGAAGGGCCAGAACTCGAAGCCCACCGGAGCTGTCCCGGCGCTCCGTTGGGTCACGATCATCGCCGCGTTGACCAGAAGCGCGGCAACGAGGACGAATCCTGCCATGACGCAGTTTCCCAGCGCCTTGCCACAGAGAATGGCGCCGGTGCCGACAGGGGCGGAGGTGAATATCCCGTGCATGCGGCGGCTGCGTTCCTTGTGCAGCGACTCCACCGTGTAGAAGAGCAGCAGCAGGCAGAGAAACAGGCTCAGGTCGCTGTATTGAATCGTTGCCGCGACCCCCGAGGTCAGCAGCGAATCGATGCGGTCCGCCCTGGCGGTGGTCATCCAGAGGAGCAGGGGCACGCACAGGTACATTCCGGGCCGCACGAGCAGGTCGCGGATCTCGCTGCGGGCGATCGCGGTGGCCGCCTTCCGGAAGCCGAGCGGCCGGTTGGTCATCTTCAGATCGGCGAGCGTCGGTTCGGCCTGTGACGGCACCTCCGCTGCCGGAGCGCGCGGCCCCCGCAGAAACCCGACAATCCCCGGCGCGGACACGCCGGTCTGGATGCGGCGCGCATAGCTCACCGCGGCCCCGGCGACCCCGGCCAGCCCCACGCCCGCGATCACCAGCCGGCTGAGCAGAAAGCCCATGTCCGGGACCAGCGGCGCCGTGTCCAGGAAATCGGTGGGCTGGCCTGCAACGAAGTTCTCTTCGATCCAGAGGCCGCCCGAGGGCTCAAGCAGCAACAGCGCTTCGCGGATGACCCCGGGCAGCAACTGGGGCAGCCCGCTCGACAGGTAGAGGAACAGCACCAGCGGGAAGAGGAAGACGAGGATCGGGCGCCGCGTCCAGGCTCCAATGAAGAATGCCACGCCCCCGTAGAGGAGGATCTGGGGCAGCCCGACCAGCAGCGTCGGGACGAGGTAGTTGCCGAGCGCGAAGGGGCCGATGAGGTAGTGTCCTGCGCTGCCTTGCAGGATATGGTCGAATCCCATTGCGAGCCCCAGGTACAGCACCCAGACCAGCAGAAAGAAGGCCACTCCACCGGAGAACTTCCCCCACACGTACTCCCGTGCGGTGAGACGGGTCGAATTGAAGACCTCCACGATCCGCAGCTCGATGTCGCGGATGACCGTCAGCCCCACTGTGATCGCCAGGAACCAGGGGGCGACCAGCACCAGCCTGAGCCCCTGGCGCAGACCCTGGCTGACGGCCGAAGTGTTCGTGGGCCAGATCCCGGTCTGCGCGATCTCGTCGGTCATGAGATGAACCGGCTTCCACGAATCGTTCCAGGCGATCACCCCGAGCAACAGGAGGAGGATCCAGAAGGCAGGCTGGCGCAGACCGGCCTTGAACTCGGTCCGGGCGACCTCCCACCACCTTGTGAACGGATTCACGAGCTGGACTCCTCGCCTTTGGGACCCCTGCCTGATCCGGTGTTCGCCGGTAGATTTCGGCGGCCACCACTATGTCCGGAATACCTTGCCGTACAAGGTGTGAGGTACGGAGAACGGAGTAAACGGGTTTCGGTTTTCGTGTTCTCTTTAAAGGTCACGTCCTCATGGCTCCGCTCTTCGTTGCCGTTCGGACGCGTCGATCTACAGCACCACGTCCCCCCCCGGATCGCGCCGCCTGAGCCGCTGGAGAATCCGCCCGCCCTCGTCGAGCCGGGCCTGCCGCAGCTCCTCGTCGAGCACGGCGGATGGCCAGTCCGGCCGGCCTTCAGCGTCCGCAACCCGCAGGACCGAACCCTCCCGCGTGCGTGCCGGCAGGCCGGAGAGGGGGACTTCGGTCACCTGCTCGCCGGTGTCCCGTATGAGCACGGCAACGCCCGCTTCGACGCGGTCGACGGTCCAGGTGTCCCGGCCGCTCAATAGCGCATCACGACCACCGCCGCCCCCGCCCGGTCGTACAGCGTCGCCGTGTCGCCGTTGTTGTTCCATACCGCCCTTCGGTACCCCATGTAGTAGCGCTCTCCGTCCGCCTGTCCGGAACCGGTGTAGATGACGATCCGCCGACCGGCCGCCAGTACGGCCCCCGGCGGGAACCGGAAGCAGTGGCCTGCGGCGTCGCAGAGCCGCCAGCCGCCGAGCGCGACATCTTCTTCCCCGCTGCTCTCGAGCACCGCGTACTCCCCGTTGAGGTTGTCGTGATCGTTCCCCGGCGCGTCCGCGTGCACCCGCAGGCGCAGTTGGGCCGCGGACCGCCCTGCGCTCGCGGGCGCCGCCGCGGCCTCGATCTGCTGTGCCGGCACGACATCGTAGCGCCCGTCGCCGTATCCCCGGATTTCGACGTGGCCGTGCAGGTCGGTCCGCAGCACCGCCGCTCCCGCCGACGCATAAGCCGCCAGCGCCTCCGGCCGCGGGTGCCCGTGGCTGTTGCGTCCCACGGAAATCACGACCACCTCGGGCGCGGCGGCGCGCAGGAACTCCCGTGTGAACCCGTTGTCACTCCCGTGGTGCGCGGCCTTGAGGAGTGCCACATCGGGAACGGCCCTCTGTCCCACAAGATGCGACAGCTGGCGCACTTCCGAGTCCCCGCCGAGAAACGCCTTGAAGTCGCCGAAACGGACAACCAGCGCGACCGAGCGGTCGTTGAGGCCGGTCGTTCCGCGCGGCAGGAGCGGCAGCACCTCGATCGATGCGCTCCCCAGCGAGATCGTCCGCGGCGTTGCTTCCAGGTAGGTGATCCCGGGCCGGGCGTCGAGCGCCGCGAGCAGCCGCCCGTAGGTCTGCGTGGTATGCGGATCGCCGTTGTCCATGTAGAAGCGCACCGGCAGCGATTCGATCACTCCCGCCATGCCCCCGATGTGGTCCGCGTGCGGGTGCGTGGCGACCAGCAGGTCGATCCGTTCCACCCCGAGGCCGCGCAGGAGCGGCACCACGTTCCCGGGCCCGGCGTCGACGAGCGCCGTCTGCCCTTCCGGCGCCTGGAGGAGCACGGCGTCGCCCTGGCCCACATCCAGAAAGGTGATGCGCAGGACGGTGTCGGAAGCGTGGGCGAAGGTAGTGCCGGGCGGCGGGCTGCGCGCGCGATCCGCATGCGGAAGCGAAAGGGGGACTGCAGCCAGGGCAAGCAGCGCGGCGCCCGCCCAAATGACGCCGGTGCGGCGTCGGCGTCCGTGTCGCCCGGGACGCGAACGGCCGCGCGACTCCCCGGGCGATTGCATGCTCCATTGGGTCATGCAGATAGGGTAGAACGGTGGCGCGGGCCCCACAAGGTCCGGAATACCGCCCCATTCTCGCGCGGCGTGTAAGGTTGAGACGACAGAATGTAAACCAAAGGTTACGTAGACGAACTCCGGTCCCCGGCATGGCTACCGAATCCCCGGCACCGTCCGCTACGTAGTGCGGGATTCGCGATTGACAGCACCCGCGGCCCGGGCGAAGTTCCGATGCTGGCCGCGGTGCGACCGGCGGCCGAGGCTGGCCGGTGACCAGGAACCAGGGTTTTCCAAGGAAGTCTGATGCTGAAGTCATTTCGAGTCCGGCTGATCGTCATTCTGGCGGCGCTCGGTCTCTCCATCGGGTACTATTTCGGGCCAGGGCTCAACCTCGGTCTCGATCTCCAGGGGGGGATGCACCTGGTCCTGGAGATCGACGACCCCGACGGCAACATGCTCACCGAGCAGCGCGAGGACGCGATCGACCGGGCACTGCTGGTCCTGCGCACCCGAATCGACGAGTACGGAGTGCAGGAGCCGCTGATCCAGAAGAGCGGATCCGAGCGCATCATCGTGGAGTTGGCGGGTCTGGACGACGAGGAGCGGGCGAAGGACATCATCAACCAGCAGGCGTTCCTGGAATGGAAGCTGGTGCTCCCCACGATGGAATTCACCCCGTCCCTCGAGAGACTGGACCGGGCCATCGTGGCCGCCTACGGCGTGGACAGCCTGAAGGCGCTGGGGCGCGACACGGAAGCCGAGCCGGACCCCATGTCGATCGAGGAACTGCTCTTCGACTCACCTGGCGATTCGGCCGCCGCGGACAGCCTGGCCGCCGCCGGCACCGCCGATGACCCCGGTGCCGCGGAAGCCGCCGATTCCGCGGACTCCGCTGCCGCCGAGCCGGAAGCCGACTTCCGCCCCTTCACGGGACTGCTCCAGATCAACCGCCTTGCTACGGGCGCAGATCCGGGGAGTTTTCTGGTCGACGCCGGAGATGTCCAGGCCGCGACGGATTTCATGGCGCGCCCCGAGTTCCAGCGCGCGATGCCGCGGGGGGTGGGCCTCCAATGGGGGTGGGACTCCATCCCCGAGGCCGGGCGTTTCTACCGCGAGCTCTATGTCCTGGAGGAGGATCCCTTCCTGACCGGCGAGCAGCTCGTGGACGCCACCGCCACGCGCGACCAGCAGGAGTTCAACCAGCCGATGGTCCTCTTCGAGCTGAACCGCCGCGGCGGCCGGGTGTTCGAGGACGTGACGGCAGCGAACATCGACGAGCGCATCGCGATCATCCTCGACGACGAGGTAGTCAGTGCCCCCACGGTGGAGGGCGTGATCGGCGCGCGCGGCCGGATCACGATGGGGGCGCGAACCCCCTTCGCCGAAGCCGCCGACCTCGCCCTGGTGCTGCGCGCGGGGGCTTTGCCGGCGCAGCTTCGCGTCATGGAGGAGCGGCGGGTCGGACCGTCACTGGGGCAGGACTCGATCGACCAGGGCCGGATCGCCGGGCTGGTCGGTGTCATCCTCGTCCTCGCGATCATGATTGCATACTACCGGGTGGCCGGGGTGCTGGCGGTCGTGGCGCTGGCGATCTACCTCACGCTGGTCATCGGCGGACTGTCGATGCTCACCGCCACCCTGACGCTGCCGGGCATCGCCGGGCTGATCCTCTCGATCGGGATGGCCGTGGACGCGAACGTCCTCATCTTCGAACGAATACGGGAGGAGCTGGAACGGCGTCGCGCGCCCCGAACCGCGGTCGACGAGGGCTTCAGCAACGCGATGTCGGCGATTGTCGACGCCAACATCACGACCCTGATCACCGGCCTCATCCTCTTCCAGTTCGGAACGCAGTCGGTCAAGGGATTCGCGGTCACGCTCTGCATCGGGATCGTGGCCAGCTTCTTCACCGCCCTCTACGTGACGCGCACGCTCTTCCTGCTGTACCTCTCGTTCAAGCGCGGCTCGGATCCCATCAGCATCTAGGCAAGTTCAGCCATGCGGCTTTTTCACGACGCCAAATACCAGTTCATCTCGTTGCGCCGCAAGGCGTACGTCGTTTCCGCCGCCGTCCTGGTGATCGGCATCGGGGCGATGATCGTGAATACTTTCACAATCGGCGGATGGCAGCGCTACGGAGTCGACTTCGACGGCGGGGTGCTGGTACAGGTCAGCTTCGCCGAGGCGATCGACGACAACGATCTGCGCACGGCGCTGGGTGGTGCGTCGGCCCCCCCGATCACGCGCTTCGGCGGCGACAACGAGTTCGTGATCCGGGCTCCGCTCGAAGAGGACCGGGACATCGACCAGGTCGCGGGGGAACTGGATGTCCAACTGTCCGCGAGCTTCGGCGCATCCGCCTTCGAAATCGTCCGGCAGGAGTCGGTGGGGCCCAAGATCGGACTCGAGCTGCAGCAGAGGGCCGCGCTCGCGATTCTCTTCTCGCTGGCCCTGACCCTCATCTATATCGCCATCCGCTTCGAGATCCGCTTCGGAGTGGCCGCGGTGATCGCGACCGCGCACGACATGCTGATCGTGCTCGGGCTGCTCGCGGTCTTCCGCGTGGAGATCGCGCTCCCCACGGTGGCGGCGATCCTGACGATTCTGGGGTACTCGCTTAACGACACGATCGTCGTCTTCGACCGGATCCGCGAAAACCTCAATGCCAAGGGTGGGCGACGGGAGGATCCCTACCGGCTGGTCAACCGCTCGATCAACGAGACGCTGCCCCGGACCGTGCTCACGTCGGGAACCACCCTGGCGGTGCTGTGTTCGCTCCTCGTGCTCGGCGGCGCGGTGATCCGGGACTTCACGATGGTGCTGATCCTCGGCGTGCTCATCGGCACCTACTCGTCGATCTTCATCGCCTCCCCGGCGCTGCTGGAGATCCAGAAGCGCTTCGGCACGGGCGACGCCCGCAGCAAGAAGCAACGGGGCCGGGCTGCCGCCGCAATGTGAGATTCTTCGATTCCCACTGCCACCTGACCGACGCGGCCTATCAGGACGACCTGGAGGAGACGCTTGAGCGGGCGCGGGCGGCCTCCGTCGCGGGCGTCGTCGCGGTCGCGTCGACCCACACCGACAGCCGGGACGCCCTGGGGCTGGCCTGCCGCCATGAGGCCATGATGTGGTCCACGGCCGGCCTGCACCCCCACCACGTGGACGCGGACCCCGGTGGGAACGAGATGTCGGCGGTGCGCGAGGCTGCGGCGCACCAGCGCTGCGTGGCGATCGGCGAGACCGGGCTCGACTACCACTACGACTTCGCGCCGCGGGCCGCGCAGCGGGCGTCGTTCGAACGGCACGCCGAGCTGGCCGCCGAGGTGGATCTGCCGCTCGTGGTGCATTCGCGCGAGGCCGCGGAGGACACGGCGGCGATGGTGCGCGAGTGCGCGGGACGGGTGAGAGGGGTGCTGCACTGCTTCCCCGGTCCCGGGGAGCTGCTGGAGGAGGCGCTCGCGGCGGGATGGTGCGTCTCGTTCACGGGGATCGTCACCTTCCGGGGCTACGACGCGGAGCTCGTGCAAATGGTGCCGCCGGACCGCTACATGATCGAGACCGACGGGCCGTATCTGGCGCCGGTGCCGAAGCGGGGGCGGCGCAATGAGCCGGCTTTCGTCGCGCATGTGGCCGGGGCGGTGGCCCGCATCCGCGGCGAACCGCTCGAGAAGGTAGCGGCCGACACGTGGGCGAACACCGTGCGTTTCTTTGGGCTGCCCCACGCGAACGGGGAAGGATGAACGCTCCCCACCGGCCGGCGACGCCGCGGATCCGGGTGCTGCCCGACCATGTGGCCAACCAGATCGCGGCGGGGGAGGTGGTGGAGCGTCCGGCGTCGGTCGTGAAGGAGCTGGTGGAGAACGCGCTGGACGCCGGTGCCCGCGCGGTGACGGTGTCGGTCGAGCGCGGGGGGAAGGGGCGAATCCGCGTGGCCGACGACGGGGCCGGGATGGTGCGCGAGGATGTCCTCGTCTGCCTGGACCGGCACGCCACCAGCAAGGTCCGCCACGCGGAGGACCTGTCGGACATCCGGACGCTGGGATTCCGCGGGGAAGCGCTCCCGTCGATTGCCGCCGTGTCGCACCTGGTGATCGAGACCGCCGCGGAGGGGGAGGAGACGGGCAACCGCCTGCGGGCGCACGCCGGGCGGATCCAGATGATCGAGTCGATGGCGCGCCGCCGCGGCACCACGGTGGACGTGCGGAACCTCTTCATCAACGTGCCGGTCCGGGCACGCTTCCTGAGCAGCGTAGCGGTGGAGGCTCGCGCCATCTCCGAGGTCATCCACGGCCTTGCGCTGGCCAACCTCGGCGTCCGCTTCGTCTTCGAGGCCGACGGGCGCACGGTGCTCGACCTCCCCGCGGGCTGCAGCGCGCTGGAGCGGATCGCCGGCATCTGGCAGGACGCGGGCGAGAAGGGGCTCCTGGCGGTGTCCGGGCGCCGCGACGGACTGGGAATGGAGGGGGTGATCCAGCGCCCGGATCTCGCGCGCGCCAAGGGCTTCCGGCGCGTCCATCTGATGGTCAACGGCCGGCCGATCGTCGACCCGGAAGTGATTGCCGCGGCCGACCGGGGGTACCGGACCACCGTGCCGGAGGGGACGCGCCCCTGGCTCTTCCTGTTCCTGTCGGTTCCGGCCGCCGAAGTGGACGTGAACGTGCACCCCGGCAAGGCGGAGGTGCGCTTCCGCCACCGTCTGCGGGTGGAGAACTTCGTGGAGGCGTCGGTGCGGCAGGGGCTGGAGGGGATCGAGTCGGCGGCGACCTGGGACTCGCCGCGGGACCGCGGGATGGTGCGCGAAGGGCCCGGGATCCCCGCAGGCAATGGCGGCGCGCGCGGAGCGGCCGGCGAGGGCGGCGCGCCCGGATCCGCCGCTGGCGAGGACGGCCCCCCCGCTCCGGCCGGCGGGGACGCTGCTCCCCCAACGGGCGCGCAAGACGATGTTCCCCAGATGCTCCTCTTCCGCCCGCCCGGCGAGATGGGAAACGGCGAGCCGGAGCCCGGCTCCCCGCTGCCCAGGCCGACGCTCCTGCAGTTGCACAACAGCTTCATCGTGGCCGAGACCCGGGACGGGTTCGTAATCGTCGACCAGCACGCGGCGCACGAGCGCGTCCTCTTCGAGCGGATCATGGAGAGCCTGGAGAGGGGCGCCGATCTGGGGCAGCGGCTCCTCTTTCCCTTCACGGTGCGGCTGACCCGCACCGAGGTCGAGGCGCTCGAAGCCGTCAGGGAGTCGCTGGCGCAAGTGGGCTTCGCGATCGATAGCTTCGGCGCGGACACGCTCCTGGTGCAGTCCGTCCCCAGCCCGCACCCCCACTTCGACGCGCAGCGCTGCATCCGCGAGATGATCGCGGACATCGTCGGCGGCTCGGACCTGTTGCGCTCCGCCCGCAACCAGCGGGAAGGGATCGCGATGACCTTCGCCTGCAAGGCGGCGATCAAGGCCGGGCAGAAACTCTCGCCGGAGGAGATGCAGGAGCTCTTCGACCAGCTCTTCGCGACCAGTCTCCCGTACCACGACATCCACGGCCGCCCTACCGTCGTCTCCATGGGTCTGAATGAGCTGCGGCACAAGTTCGGGCGCACCTGAATTCCTCGCCATCACCGGTCCCACCGGGGCGGGGAAGACGGCCCTCTCTCTGCTCGTCGCGCGGGAGCTGGACGCCGAGATCATCGCCATGGACTCGCGGCAGGTCTACCGCGGCATGGACATCGGCACCGCCAAGGCGACCGCGGGCGAGCGGGCGGCCGTCCCCCATCACGGCCTCGACATCCGCTCCCCCGGCGAGCGCTACAGCGCGGGGGCGTTCGGGCGGGACGCGCGCCGCTGGATCGCGGCCATCCGGGCGCGCGGGCGGGTGCCGCTGCTGGTGGGTGGCACCGGCTTCTTCCTCCGCGTGCTCACGGAGCCGCTCTTTCGCGAGCCGCCGCTGGAGGGGGGGCGGCGCGCGGAGATGGAGGCGGCGCTGGACGGGCTTTCCGCCGCCGAGCTGGAACGCTGGGTGCGCGCGCTGGACCCGCGGCGCGCGGAGGTGGCGGCCGCGGGGGGGCGCCAGCGCATGACCCGCACCCTGCTGATAGCGCTGCTGACGGGCCGCCCGCTCTCGTGGTGGCACCGGCGCGGCGCGGAAGGGCAGCGTGCGCTGGCGGGGGTGGTGTGCCTGGTGGAGGTGCCGCGCGAGGTGATGGACGGGCGGATCGCGCGGCGCGTCCGGGAGATGGTGGAGGCCGGTTTCGTGGATGAGGTGGGCGCGCTGATGGAGGCCGGATGGACGCGGGGCGATCCAGGGATGGACGGGGTGGGGTACCGTGAGATGGCCGACCACCTGGAGGGGCGCATCACGCTGGAGGAGGCGGTCGAGCGCACCCGCGTCGCCACGCGGCAGTACGCGCGCCGCCAGGCGACGTGGTTTCGCCACCAGCTCGGACCCGGTACGGTGAAGGTCGACGGCACGGCGCCGCTGGAGGCGCAGTGCGCCCGTGTGGCCCGCGCCTGGCGGGAGGGAATAGCGACGGCACCATGAGAATCGGGATCACCTGCTATCCCACCTACGGGGGTTCCGGCGCCGTGGCCACGGAGCTCGGGATCGGCCTGGCCGCGCGCGGGCACGAGGTCCACTTCATCTCCTACGCCCAGCCCTTCCGGCTCGCTGGCTTCCACGAGCGCGTCTACTTCCACGAGGTCGAGCTGGAGCGCTATCCGCTCTTCGAGACCTCCCACTACACGCTCGCGCTGGCGGCGACGATCCACGACACGGCGGTGCGCCAGGGGCTCGACATCGTGCATGTGCACTACGCCATCCCGCACGCCACCTCGGCCTGGATCGCCCGCGAGATGCTCGACTCGGCCCCGCCGCTCGTCACCACGCTGCACGGCACCGACGTGACCCTGGTGGGACTGCACCCCTCCTTCCGGGCGATCACGCGCTTCTCGATCATGCGCTCGCAAGGGATCACAGCCGTGTCCCGATTCCTCAAGGAGGTCACGGTGCGCGACTTCGAGGTGCCGGAGGAGCGGCTGTGCGTGATTCCCAACTTCGTCGACACCGAACTCTTCCGGCCGCGCGAGAACGCGGCCCGCAGGCGGGTGTTCGCCCCGGGCGGCGAGAAGATCGTGATGCACGTGTCCAACTTCCGCCCGGTGAAGCGGATCCGCGACGTGATCGACGTGTTCGCCGGGATACGGCGGGAGATGCCCTGCCGCCTGGTGATGGTGGGCGATGGCCCGGACCGTCCCCGCGCCGCCCAGCGGGCGATGGAGCGGGGGGTGGAGCGCGATGTCGTCTTCCTGGGCAAGCACGCCTCGGTCGAGGAGCTGCTTCCCTGCGCCGACCTCTTCCTGATGACCAGCGAGAGCGAGTCGTTCGGGCTGGCTGCGCTGGAGGCGATTGCCTGCGGCGTCCCGGTGGTGGGCTATCGGGCCGGCGGATTGCCCGAGGTCATCACCCACGGCGAGAGCGGTCTCCTGGTGCCGGTCGGAGACGTGGAGGAAGCGGCCACCGCCGGGACCTGCCTCCTCGGCAGCGCGGAGCTGTGGCGCCGTTTCAGCGAAGCGGGGCGCCGCGACGCGGTCGAGCGTTTCGCGGTGGCCCGGGTGCTGCCCGACTACGAGGCGCTGTACCGGACGCTGGTGTGACCTGCCCGCCATGACCTGGTACGAGGCGGTATTGCTGGGCGTGCTGCAGGGGGCGACCGAGTTCCTGCCGGTCTCCAGTTCGGGGCACCTGGTCATGGGGCAGGCGCTGCTTGGAATCGAGGTGCCCGGGGCCGGCCTGGAAACGGTGTTGCACGCGGCGACCCTGCTCTCGGTCGTGATCGTCTACCGGGCGCGCATCGGTGCCCTCCTGGCCGGGATCGCGCGCGGCGACCGCGACCAGCTCGGCTACGGCGGGCTGCTCCTCCTGGCGTCGGTGCCCGCGGCGATTGCGGGCCTCGGCTTCGGCGGCTTCTTCGAGTCGCTCTTCGACCGTCCCTGGATCGCGGGCGCGGGTCTGCTGGGTAGCGGATGCGTGGTCTGGACGGCCCGGCGGGCTCTGGCGCGGGGGCCGGCCGGCGGCCCGGGGGTGGCGACGGCGCTGGTGATGGGTCTCGCGCAGGCCGTCGCCATCGTGCCCGGGATCTCCCGCTCGGGGACGACCGTGGTGGCCGCGCTCTGGCGGGGAGTGAGTCCTTCCGAGGCGGCGGCCTTCTCCTTCCTGATGTCGGTCGTGGCGGTGGGCGGAGCCGCGCTCGTCAGCCTCCCCGGGGTGGTGGCGGCGGAGGGTCCGCTGAGCCCGATGGTGCTCGCCGGGGGGGGCGTGGCGGCCTGCGTGACCGGGGTGGCCGCGATCCGCATCTTCCGCGCCATGCTCGACAACCGGTCCTTCCACCGCTTCGCCCCGTACCTCTGGGTGGCCGGCGCCGCCTTCCTGCTGTACACGAGCCTGTGATGGAGTCGGCTCCCGGGCCCGTCACAGTCCTGGCGTCGTGGGAAGGACGCACGGCGGCGGAGTGGGCCGTCCGCCTGGGCGTGGCGACGGCGGAGTTCCACTCGCGAATCGGCTCGACGAGCGACCGGGCGCGGCGGCTGGCCGGAGACGTGCGGGCGCTGCCGGCGATCGTGGTGGCCGACCGGCAGCTGCAGGGCAGGGGACGACAGGGGCGGCGCTGGGTATCCGATCGCTCCCGCGGCCTGTGGTTCACCGCGGTGCATGAAGCCGGCAGGATCGGCGTGGAAGTGCTGCCGCTCCGGGTCGGATTGGCGGTGGCGCGGGCGCTGGAGTCCGTCGTGCCGTCGGTACGGATCGGGGTCAAGTGGCCCAACGACCTCGTCGCCGCCGGCCGCAAGCTGGGTGGCATCCTCTGCGAGCGGGTGCCCGGAGCCGTCCTGACCGGTGTCGGCCTCAACCTCAACCACCTGCCGGACGAGCTGCCCGCGGTCACGCCTGCAGCCACCTCCCTGCGCCTGGAGTGCGGTCATGAGGTCTCCCGGGCCGTGGTGCTGGCGAGCGCGGCGGAGAGGCTCGAGCCGTTGTGGGCTGATCCCGCCGCCGTCATCCCGGCCTCCGAACTGGAGGTCCTCAACGCGCGCTCGCCGCTGAACGGGCGCCCGTTGTCCGTAAGCGGAGTTGTGCGAGATTCCACACGAGGTCCGTACGCGACACGGAACCCGCGCGCGGTGGAGGAGTTCGCGGCCACGGCCGAGGGTCTGCTGCCTGACGGGTCGCTGGAGGTGCGCGACCGCGCCGGGAAAAGGTGGCGCTTGATCGCGGGAACCGTGCAATCCTGGAGCTGACACATGCACTGCCAGCTGGTCGCCGACGTGGGAAACACCGAGACCGTCTTCGGTCTCCTGGACCTCTCGGGCGAAGAGGTCCTGGAGAGCTGGAGGGTCAGTACCCGCGTGCCGCGGACCACCGCCGAGTACCGGGTCCTCATCGAGGCGCTCCTCGGTGGCCGGCCGGAGGGCGCCGGCTCCATACGCCGCGGTGTGATCGGGTCGGTCGTGCCTTCGGTGACGCGCACTCTGCGCGAGGTGATGTCATCGGTTGCCGGCGGCCCCGTGTTCGAGGTGACGGCCGACTCCGGACTCCCCATCCGGCTCGACGTGGAGGAGCCGCGCACGGTCGGCGCCGACCGGATCGTGAATACCCTGGCGGCGAAGACCCGCTTCGCGCGGGACACCATCGCGGTGGACCTGGGGACCGCTACCACCTTCGACTGCATCACGGCCGAGGGGGTGTTCCGCGGCGGGGTGATTGCGCCCGGCCTCAGCGCGGGCCTCGACTGGCTGGCGAAGAGCACAGCCAAGCTCCCGATCGTGGAGCTGATTCCGCCCGATGTGGTCGTGGGACGCCGCACCGAGACCTGCATCCAGAGCGGCGTCTTCTATTCGGCGGTCGACGCCGTGGACGGTATGGTGGCTCGCATCCGCGACAGCTGGTGTCGCGAAGAGGGCAGGGGAGCCGGCGAGGGACGCTCCCCCGCCGACATCCTGGTGGTCGCGACCGGCGGGTTCGCGCCGGTGATCGCGCCCCACGCCGGTTCAGTGGACAGGATCGAGCCGTTCCTCACCCTCCAGGGGCTGGGGATCGCCGGAGCGTATCTGGCGAGCCGCTGAGAGAAGGTCCGGTTCCCGGGAGACATGGCCCGGTCCCTGGTTGGGAGGGATTGTGAAGCCTTTCACAAACTCCTTGGAATGCACTCCCGACACCGACACCCCGGGGGTTGACACCGTCCAGCCGCATCGCGAAACTCCAGTGCTGCTGTTAGCACTCTCCGAGCGCGAGTGCTAACAGGGCGCGGATGGCCGCCCTCGCGCCGGCGGCCCGCCGCAACATCCAAACCCAACTTCATCCAAGGAGGAGCGCATGTCTGCCGCAAAGAAGATCCAGCCCCTGGCGGATCGCGTTGTGGTGAGGGCCCTCGAAGAGGCCGAGCAGATGCGGGGAGGCCTGTACATCCCCGATACAGCCAAGGAAAAGCCCCAGGAGGGCGAAATCGTGGCTGTGGGACCGGGCAAGCCGAACGACGATGGCGGCCGGGTACCGATGGAGGTCGCCGAGGGCGATCGCGTGCTGTACGGGAAGTACAGCGGCACCGAAGTGACCGTCGACGGCGACGAGTATCTGATTCTCCGCGAGTCGGACATCCTCGCCAAAGTCAACTAATCCACCCAGGAGACAAGCGAAATGGCAGCGAAGGAACTGGATTTCGATATCGAGGCACGCGGACGCCTCAAGTCCGGCGTCGAGCAGCTGACGCGGGCGGTCAAGGTGACCCTCGGGCCCAAGGGCCGGAACGTGGTGATCGACCGCAAGTTCGGCTCGCCGACGGTGACCAAGGACGGCGTTTCGGTCGCGAAGGAGATCGAGCTGGAGGACCCGGTCGAGAACATGGGCGCCCAGATGGTGAAGGAAGTCGCCACCAAGACGTCGGACGTGGCCGGTGACGGAACCACCACCGCGACCGTGCTCGCCCACGCGATCTTCGTCGAGGGACTGAAGAACGTGACCGCCGGGACGAACCCGATGGGCATCCGCCGCGGCATCGACAAGGGCGTCGACGTGGTCGTCAACGCGCTCGCCGGCGCGTCGACCGAGACGAAGGGCAAGCGCGAGATCGCGCAGGTCGGCGCCATCTCGGCAAACAACAACATGGAGATCGGCGAGCTGATCTCCGAGGCGATGGAGAAGGTCGGCAAGGACGGCGTCATCACCGTCGAGGAGGCGCGCGGCCTGGCGACCGAGCTCGACACGGTCGAGGGCATGCAGTTCGACCGCGGCTACCTGTCCCCCTACTTCGTGACCGATCCGGAGCGGATGGAAGCCGCGCTCGAGGAGCCGATGATCCTCATCCACGACAAGAAGGTGTCCTCCATGAAGGACCTTCTGCCGATCCTCGAGAAGGTCGCCCAGATGGGCAAGCCGCTCCTGGTGATCGCCGAGGACGTCGAGGGCGAGGCGCTGGCCACGCTGGTTGTCAACAAGCTGCGCGGCACGCTGAAGGTCGCGTCGGTGAAGGCGCCCGGCTTCGGTGACCGCCGGAAGGCCATGCTGCAGGACATCGCGGTGCTGACCGGCGGCCAGGTGATCTCGGAAGAGGTCGGCTTCAAGCTGGAGAACGCGGTGCTGAGCGACCTGGGGAGCGCCAAGCGCGTGGTGATCGACAAGGACAACACCACGATCATCGACGGCGCGGGAGACGAGGACAAGATCCACGGGCGCATCGAGGAGATCAAGGTCGCGATCGACAAGTCCACCTCGGACTACGACCGCGAGAAGCTGCAGGAGCGCCTGGCGAAGCTGGCCGGCGGCGTGGCCGTGATCGATGTCGGCGCGGCCACCGAGACCGAGATGAAGGAGAAGAAGGCGCTGGTCGAGGACGCCCTGCACGCCACCCGCGCGGCGGTGGAAGAGGGGATCGTGCCGGGGGGCGGCGTCGCGCTCCTGCGTGCGCAGGAGGCGCTGGACGGCCTCGAACTCGACCGCGAGGACGAGCAGATCGGCGCGAACATCCTGCGCCGGGCGCTGGAGTCCCCCATCCGCCAGATCGCCGAGAACTCCGGCGCGGAGCCGTCGATCGTGGTGGCCAGGGTGCGCGACGGCGAAGGCGGCTACGGCTACAACGCGCAGACCGACGCCTACGAGAACCTGGTGAAGGCCGGCGTGATCGATCCGACCAAGGTCGTGCGCAGCGCGTTGCAGAACGCGGCGTCGATCGCCAGCCTGCTGCTGACCACCGAGGCGGTGGTCGTGGAGCGGCCGGAGGAGGAGAAGGCGGCCGGACCGCCGGGCGGCGGCGACATGGGCGGGATGTACTAGGCCGGCCGGGACACCTGGCCCGGAAGAGCAGGGAGGGGGCCGGGCGCGGGAGCGCGTCCGGCCCCTGCATGCCTACATCCCCCACACAGTGATCTCCCGCCCCTCGAACGCTTCGGCCCGCCGGAAGATCCTCTCGCTCCACGGCTTGCCGGATGTCCGGTCGAAGACCGCCAGATGGCCGTCCTCCGCCCCCCACCGGTCCATGTAGGTCGCCGTCTGCGGCAGACCCTCGGCCACCGTGGCATCGACGCTGCCGCGCACCACCTTGCACTCGACCACCACGCGCTGCTCCCGCCGGGGGCCGACGTCCCCCACCGGCCAGATCACGGCCAGGTCGATCCGCCGCCGCCCCACCCCGTACTCGCGCTCGATCCGCCCGCCCGAGTTGACCACCCTCTGCAGGAACGCCTGCAACAGCAGCTGCGGGCCCGCCTCCTTGTACTGGAAGCGCTCCACCCAGTGCTCTGAATGGTCGCGGAAGAACTCCTGGAACGCCCGCATCAGGGCGTCCATGTCCAGATACCCGTCCCTCACGAACCATGCCGGATCGTGCGGCAGCGCCTCCTGCTGCGGATAAGACAGTTCCCGCGGAATCACCTCCTGGTAGATCGGATTGGCGATCGCCACCGGAGCCGTCTGCCTTACCATCCCCAGGTCGCGAACGTACTGCAGGTCTTCCGTGCTGAAGCCGCCTGCATCGGGGTCGCCGCTCAGGACGGGCTCGATCACCCTCCGCACACGGGGCTCCTCCAGCTTGTGCACCAGCTGGTCAAGGTGCGTGTCACGGCGCAGGATCAGGCGCTCGCGCGCCTCCTGCACGGCGTCCAGGGTCACTTCCTGCGACCTGTCCCGCACGCCGTCTCTTTGGAAGCAGGCCTCTCTCGCCAGCGCATTCACCAGCCATGGCTGCCCGACGGAGAGACGCCAGACCTCGGCAATGGCGGCCTGCGCGAAGAGCTGGCCGGTCTCGGCGGTGTGCTGGGCGAGGAGGTCCCGCACATCGCCCGCGCGGAAATCGCCCATCCGCAGCGACTCGGCCTTGACGTTGAAAGCGCTCCCGCCGAGCACCGGCTCCTTTTCGGACGATGCGTGGATGCGGTAGTCCCGCACATCGCGCACACCGCAGAGGATCACGGTCTGGGGAAAGTGCCCCGGGCGGTTCGCGTAGCCTGCCCGAAGTTGCCGCAGCACCGACACCAGCGTGTCGCCGATGAGCGCGTCGATCTCGTCGATGAGCAGGACCAGCGGCTTCGGGTCCGCTGCCGCCCAGCGCGCGAGGGTTGCCTGCATCGCGGCGTCCGGTCCCCTTCGCTCCAGCAGTTGCGGCCAGAGCCTCTCGACGGAGTGATCGCCCAGGGCGGAGATCGCTTCGTCGCCGAGTCCTCCGAGGATGGTCCGCATCCCACGCTCCACGTCCTCCCGCGCCGTCTGCGCGGGCTCTACGTTGACGTAGACGCAGCGGTAGTCGCCGCCCCCGGTCAGCCGGTCGCGAAGCCCCCTCAGCGCCGTGGTCTTCCCGGTCTGGCGGGGAGCGTGCAGCACGATGTACTGCCACTCGTCAATCAGTCGGTCCAGATCATCCAGGTCGAACCGCGACAGGGGCGGGAGGTGGTAATGCTTCTCCGCGATGATCGGACCCGAGGTGTTGAAGAATCGCATGTTGGAATGGTGGCGAAGGCGCGCGGCCAACCGCAACCGTCGGCCGGTGCCCCCCCGGTCAGCCGGTGGACAGAATTCCACCGCATTCGAGCGGCGATGCATCCGTGCCGATGCGGAGGCCTTCATCGAGCGCTGGGACCGGCTCAGGCCTCCGGGGACGGACTGACCCGGCGGCTTGCCCCTGCTCCCACTGGCGATCCACGCCCCCGCTACCCAACTTCGCATATGATCTGCATCGAAGTCCCCCACCGCCCGAGGATTGCGCCCGTGAATCCGACCAACACCACCCCGATCCGCCCCGCCGCGCTGGCCCTGGCGCTCGCGCTCAGCCCCGCGGTCATGCTCAGCCCTGCCCTCCCGCTCGCCCCCGCGGCGGCACACGCCCAGGAGGTCGGACCCCCCAACGGCAGCCTCATCATCGCCGGCGGCGCGCTGCGCGACCCGGCCGTCTTCGCCCAATTCGTCGAACTGGCCGGCGGCCCCTCCGCTCCGATCGTCATCATTCCAACGGCCGGCGGGGGGCAGAACTACGACCAGTACTTCTCCGGCCGCCGTTCCTTCGAGCGCGCGGGGGCGCGGAACATCACCATCCTCCACACCACCGACCCGGAGGTTGCCGACACCGACGCCTTCGTCGAGCCCCTCCGCGAAGCCCGGGGCGTCTGGTTCAGCGGCGGGCGCCAGTGGCGGCTGGCCGACTCCTACCTGGACACGAAGACCCACGACGCGCTCTGGGACGTGCTGGAGCGGGGCGGCGTCATCGGAGGATCGTCGGCGGGCGCCTCCATCCAGGGGTCCTACCTGGTGCGCGGCGACACCCGCACCAACACGGTCATGATGGGGGACCACGAGGTCGGGCTCGGCTTCCTGAAGGGCGTGGGGATCGACCAGCACCTGCTCCGCCGCAACCGCCACTTCGACATGATCGAGGTGATCCGCGCCAAACCCGAACTCCTGGGGATCGGCATCGACGAGAACACCGCGATCGTCGTGCGGGGCGACCGCTTCGAGGTGGTCGGGCAGAGCTACGCCGTGATCTACGACCACGACGCCACCCTCGACAGCGGGGGACTGTTCTACTTCCTCGCTCCGGGGGACATCTACAACATGGCCACGCGCGAGGCCTTCCGGCCCGGCCGCGACAACCAGCCGCTGGGCCGGATCACCGGCACGCCCTGGCCGCCGGTACGGTAGCTCTGCCGCCATGCTCTGCCGCGCCATGCTCTGCCCGCCATGTTGACGCTGCCCGGCCAACGCCGCTAGAATAAATATCTGTACATTTCAGGAAGTAGAGGACTGACCGCCTCTCACCCAAGCAGTTGACGGGCTTCCGGGTCTCCTGGTCGAGGCGCCTCCGGGTGCCCCGGCAGGTCGCGCGGCCCGGGTTTTCCGGGCTTTCGCATTTCCGGAATACGGCACTCAGAACAGACCCAGAAGGAAATTTCCAAGATCGCAGAAAAACGCGTCCGGGTGAATGAACAGATCCGGATCAGCCCCATTCGCCTGATCGATGAGGAAGGGGGGCAGATCGGCATCGTGTCCCTGGACGAAGCGCGCGCGCGGGCTGCCCAGCGAGGGCTCGACCTGGTGGAGGTCGCTCCCGATTCGCGCCCGCCTGTTGTCCGCATGATGGACTACGGCAAGTACAAGTACAAGGCCGCCCGCGCCGCCCGCGAGGCGCGCCGCAAACAGCACACCGTCCAGATCAAGGAGGTCAAGTTCCGACCGGGAATCGAGGATCACGACTACGAGTTCAAGCTCCGCCACGCCCGGCGGTTCCTCGAGGAGGGGAACAAGGTCAAGCTCACGATGATGTTCCGCGGCCGCCAGGTGACGCACCCCGAACTCGGACGGGAGGTGTTGCTGCGCCTGACCAGCGACCTCGGCGAGTGGGCCACGGTCGAGCAGTATCCCAACTTCGAAGGCCGCCAGATGTCGATGATCCTCAAGCCCCTGAAGAGCTGACAAGCCGTTGGAGAACCGATGCCGAAGATGAAATCCAACCGGGGCGCCGCCAAGCGCTTCCGCAGAACCGGAACCGGAAAGCTCGTGCGGATGCGGGCGTACAAGTCCCACATCCTGACGAAGAAGAACCGCAAGAGGAAGCGGCGGCTGAGAACGGCGACGGAGGCGTCCAGGGCCGACGCACGCCGGGTCCGCCGGATGCTGCCCGGCAGCTGATCCCGGGAATGCCAAGGAGACGATAAACATGCCGCGCTCTACGCATTCGGTCGCGCGCAACAGGCGAAAGAAGAAGATGCTGCGCACCGCGAAGGGCTACTTCGGGGGTCGCAAGAATCTCTACAGGACCGCCAAGGACGCGGTCGAAAAGGGCTGGGAACACGCCTACCGCGACCGCCGCAAGAAGAAGCGGAACTTCCGCCGCCTCTGGATCACCCGGATCAACGCCGCCGCCCGCGAGAACGATATCTCCTATTCGCGGTTCATCAACGGCCTGAAGCGCGCCGGGGTGGAACTGGACCGCAAGGCACTCGCGGACCTCGCGATCCGGAGCCCCGACGCCTTCGCATCGCTGGCCGACCGCGCGAAGTCGGCGTTGCGGAACTAGTTCGCCCAGGGGCCGCCGGGTCCATCCCGGATGCATTGCCTTCCGAATGCCGCGGGGACCTCTTCCGCAGGCTGCCGGCCACGGCGATGATCGACGAGCTCAGGCAGCTGGAGCGCGAAGCCCTGGAGGCGATTCGCGCGGCGGAGAACCCCGATGAGCTGGAGCGGGTCCGGGTCCGTTACGTGGGTCGCAGGGAAGGCCTCGTTTCGGGGCTGCTGCGGCGCCTCGGGACCCTTGACGCTGCCGAACGCCCGGCGGCCGGAGCGGCGGCCAACCGCGCGAAGAAGGCGCTGGCTGCGGCGCTCGAGGAACGTCTGGGCGAGCTCGCCGCGGCAGATGGCGGAGGGGGCCCTGATCCCGATCTGACCCTGCCACCCCGCCGCAAGTGGCGCGGTACCGTGCATCCGGTCAGCCAGGTCATCGACGACATCTGGGCGATCTTCCGCAGCCTGGGCTTCACCCGTGCGCGCGGACCCGAGGTGGACAACGAGTGGTACAATTTCGTCGCCCTCAACACGCCCCTCGACCATCCGGCGGCCGACGAGCAGGACACGCTGTACCTGTCTCCCGGGCTTCTGCTGCGCAGCCACACCTCGCCGGTGCAGATCCGCACCATGGAGGTGCACCAGCCGCCCATCCGCATCCTCGCGCCGGGGATGGTCTACCGCAGGGACACCTACGACGCGACGCACACCCCCGCCTTCGCGCAGATCGAGGGGCTGGTCGTGGACGAGGGGGTCACCTTCGTGGACTTCAAGGCCACGCTGGCCGAGTTCGCGAGGCGCTTCTGGGGACCGGGGACACAGGTGCGCTTTCGCCCTTCGTTCTTTCCGTTCACAGAACCGTCGGCTGAGGTCGACGTAAAGCGGGTTATCGTACGCGAGGACGGGCGCGAGGAGGGGACCGACTGGATCGAGATCATGGGGGCGGGGATGGTCGATCCGGCGGTGCTGGAGAACGTGGGGTACGATTCCGAGCGCTACACCGGGTGGGCGTTCGGGATGGGACCGGCCCGGGTCGCGCTGCTGCGTCACGGTGTGCGCGACCTGAGGCTCTTCTACGAGAACGACATGCGCTTCCTGGGGCAGTTCGCATGAAGGTGTCCTTCCGCTGGCTGTGCGACGTGGCGCCGGGGATCGAACTGACCCCGGAAGAGGCCATGGCCCGGCTGGCACTCCGGGGCGCGCCCGTCGAGGAGGCCGAGGACCTGTCCGCCGGGCTGGAGGATGTCGTCATCGGCCGCGTGCTGGAGGCCCGCCCGCACCCGAACGCCGACCGGCTGACGCTCTGCCGGGTAGAGGGGGCGGAGGGGGAGGTTCCGGTCGTGTGCGGGGCCCCGGATGTGCGCGAGGGGGCCTTCTACCCATTCGCGCCGGTGGGGGCGGTCCTTCCGGGAGGTTTTCGGATCGGGAAGCGGAAGATCCGGGGCGAATACAGCCAGGGGATGCTTTGTTCGGAGAGCGAACTAAGTCTCGGGGAGGACCACGCCGGGATCATGCTTCTGGACGGCGAGTACGAGGTGGGCGCTGCCTTTGCGGAGGCCATCGGGCTGAAGGACTGGCGCTTCGACGTCGAAGTGACCCCCAACCGCGGAGACCTGCTGTCGCATGTGGGGATCGCGCGGGAGCTGCACCCGGAAGGCCACGCGGGGATCGTGCTGCCGGACTTCCCGGGTGGGGACGGAACCGCCGCGGCGGCGGCGTTGGTGACCGGCGTCGTCCGCGGGAGCGCAGAGAGCCGTTCGGCCGGGGCGCGCATCGCGATCGAGGACCCTGATCTCTGCCAGCGGTACCTCGGCGCGGTCATACGGGGAGTCTCGGTGGGGCCCTCGCCCCGCTGGCTGGCGAAGCGTCTGCGGGCTGCGGGCGCGCGTCCGATCAACAACGTCGTGGACGCCACCAACTACGTCATGCTGGAGCTCGGGCAACCGCTGCACGCCTTCGACCTGGACCGGCTGCAGGACGCCACCATCGTGGTGGGCCGGGCCCGTCCCGGCGAATCCCTGGTGACGCTGGACGGGGAGACACGGCCGGTCACCCCCGAGATGCTGATGATCCGCGATGCACACCGGCCGGTGGCGATCGCCGGGGTGATGGGGGGACGGGACTCGGAGGTCTCCGGGGGGACCGCGGACATCCTGCTCGAGTGCGCGCTCTTCGAACCGAAGCAGGTGCGCGCGACGAGACGCGCCCTGGGGATGTCCACCGACGCGAGCTACCGCTTCGAGCGCGGGGTCGACCCGGCTGCGATGGAGACCGCGGTGCGGAGGGCCGCGGCGCTGATCCTGGCGACTGCCGGCGGCAGGCTGGACGGGGAGATCATCGATACATGCCCCGAGCCCTGGGAGGCGCCCCGGGTCACGCTCCGCCCCTCCCGGGTGGCGCACCTGCTCGGCGTGGACTTCACCGCCGGCGAGATCGCCGGGCTGCTTGCCCCGCTCGGGTACACGCTCGCGGGGCGCGTCGGCGACGCCCTCGAATTCCTGGTCCCGGGACACCGCAGCCAGGACACGTTGCGCGAAGTCGACCTAATCGAGGAGGTGGCGCGCACTCACGGCTACGACGCCTTCCCGCAGGAGCTCTCCCCCTTCCGTCCCGGCACGGTGCCGGACCACCCTCTCTTCCAGCTGGAGGACCGGCTGCGCGCCCTGCTCGTCGCCGACGGGATCAGCGAGGCTCAGACCCCGGCGCTGGGGCCGGCGAGCGACGGAGACGTGGAGCTGCTGAACCCGATGTCCGCCGAGGAGAGCCGGCTGCGCCGCGACCGGCTGCCGGGGCTGCTCCGCCACGTGGAGCGGAACATGGCGCGGGGCGTTCGCGACGTGCGCCTCTTCGAGCTCGGCACAGCCTTCGCGCCGGTCCCGGACGCCGCGCCGGCCGAATCGGCGCGGGTGGCCGCCGTGCTGACCGGGCGGCGCGCGCCGCTGCAGTGGTCGGCCGGGGGGGAGCCGTTCGACGTGTACGACATCGCGCGGGTGCTGGAGCTGGTCGGGGCGGAGGCGTTCCCGGGGGCACGGTTGGAGGTGTGGGAGGGGGGCGATGGCTTGCCGCAGGGGGTGGCGGCGCTGTTCGCGCCGGGAAGGGCGTACGTGCTGCGCGCGGCGGAGGGGGGGGTCGTGGGGTGGGGGGGTGAGGTGGCCGCCGGCGCGGTGGACGTGCCGCCGTGGGCGGGGGCGGTGGTGGGGGGGGAGGTGCTGCTTCCGGATCTTCCCGCGCCGAAGCCCGCAGTGACGGCGAGCGAGCTGCCCGGGCATCCCGCGTCGCAGCGCGATGTGGCCTTTCTCCTCCCGGCCGGGACCCGGGCCGGGGATGTGCTGAGGTCTTGCCGGGCGGGGGGCGGACCCCTCCTCGAGGGGGTGGAAGCCTTCGACCTCTACGTGGGGGACGATCTTCCTCCCGGCGCGCGCTCCCTGGCCGTGCGCTTGCGTTTCCGCGCCCGGGGACGGACCCTGACGGACAGAGAGGTCGACAAGGCCTGCCGCCGCGTGCTCAGGAAGGTGAAGGAGGTGACCGGTGTCGAACCGAGAAGCTGACGGCGCGGTCGCCGGAAACAGGGCACTGGACCGGCTGGAGGAGGCCGTGGAGCGGGCGCTCAAGGAGCTGCGGGCGGCCCGGGACGCGGCGAATGAGGCCGAGGTCAAGGCAAAACGCAGCGAGCAGCTCATGCGCCAGCTCGTGGACGGCCGGCAGGACCCCGCCGCGTTGGCGGAGCGGGTTGCGCAGCTGGAGGCGGAGAACGAAGATCTTCGCGACCGGATCGGCCGGGGCCGCGAGGCGGTGGACCGGATTCTGGCCAGCATCCGCTTCCTGGAGGACAGGCGATGAGCGAGGAAGGGGCCGAGGGCTACACGACGATCACCGTGGAGCTGGCGGGTGAACACTACACCCTGCGCACCGACGCCGACGAGGCGTACACCCGCCGCTGCGCCGCGCTGGTGGACGCGCGCATGAAGGAGATCGGAGTTGATCCCGGGCCCTTCGCCAAGAAGGCCGCCATCATGGCCGCGTTCTCCCTCGCCGATGAACTGCTCAGACAGGAGGCCGCTGTCCAGACCCGGTCGCGCGCGCTGATCGAACGCATCGAGGCCGCCATCGGGGACTGATTCCCAGCGAGAGGAGCAAACGACATGCCGACAGCGGACCGCAACGGACTGTCGCGGCGGGCGTGGCTGGCGGCGGCTACCGGGGCCGCTGCCACCGGCCTGGCGATGACCCGCCTGGATGCCCTGAAGGCCGCTCCCCTCCAGGATCCTCCGGGCCAGCTCCCCGATCCCACCAAAGTGCCGGGCCGCTTCGTCTCCGAGGTCGGCCGGCGGGCCACCGGCGAACAGCCCCGCCGGCTCGTACGCACCCTGGCCCTGTCCAGCTCATCGCGAACCCCGATCCACGAGCTCCAGGGGACGATCACACCCTCCGACCTGCACTTCGAGTGGCATCACGCCGGGGTTCCGGAGATCGTGGCGGAGGAACACGAGCTGCTCGTGCATGGGATGGTGGACCGGCCGATGGTCTTCCGCATGGCCGACCTGAGGCGCTATCCGCAGGTCTCGCGCATCTGCTTCATCGAATGTTCCGGGAACGGCGGCGGCGCCTACAGCCGGTCGCGCATGCCCACGACGATCACCGCCCAGCAACTCGACGGGCTCCTCAGCACCAGCGAGTGGACCGGTGTCATGCTGTCGACCATCCTGCGCGAGGTCGGGGTGAAGCCGGGCGCGAGCTGGATCCTGGCCGAGGGCCGCGACGCTGCCGTGATGGCCCGCAGCGTCCCGCTCGACAAGGCCATGGACGACGCGATGCTCGCGTACGGCCAGAACGGCGAGGCGATCCGCCCCGAACAGGGCTACCCGGTGCGGCTGCTCCTGCCCGGCTGGGAGGGCAACGCGATGGTGAAGTGGCTGCGCCGCATCGAGGTCGGCGACCGTCCCACGATGACCCGCGACGAGACGTCCCGCTACACCGATCCCCTCAAGGACGGCACCGCGCGCCAGTTCAGCTTCGTCATGGACGCCAAGTCGGTCATCACCTTCCCGTCGTACCCCTACGTTCTCCCGGAACGGGGCTGGTGGGAGATCGAGGGGCTGGCCTGGACGGGCAGGGGACGCATCACGCGGGTCGAGGTCAGCACCGACGGGGGGCGTTCCTGGACCGACGCCGCGCTCCAGCAGCCGGTACTGCCGAAGTCCACCGTGCGCTTCCGCCACCTCTGGAACTGGAACGGACGCGAGACGGTCATCCTGAGCCGCGCGACCGATGAAACGGGATACGTGCAGCCGACCGTGCAGCAGCTCTGGGACGCCCGCGGCGAGCGCACGTCGTACCATCACAACCACCAGCGCGCGTGGAGGGTGGCGGCTGACGGCGCGGTGACCTTCGGGCTGGGAGACCTGCTGTGAAACGGCAGCTCCCGTGCCTGGCGGCGCCTCGCCGCCCTCGGTGCGACGCGGGGATTATCCACAGTCTGCTCGTCGCGCTGGCTGCCGGCGCGTGCGCGTCCGAGCCGCCGCCGGCCGACTCCGAGCGACCCGCGCGGACATCGGAACTGTCGACTGACGCCCCCGGGCTGCCCGGCCACGCCCCGGAACGCTTCGGCTTCGGCGCTGATGCGTCTCCCGAGCGGGTGGCTCTCTGGGACATCGACATCAAGCCCGACGGCGAGGGGCTGCCGCCCGGAAGCGGTTCGGTCGCCGACGGGCGGCGGGTCTACGAGGTCTCCTGTCTCCAGTGCCACGGTCCCACCGGCACCGAGGGGCCGAACGACCGCCTGGTGAGCGCCGACGAGTGGGAGCAGTGGCCTCCCGGCCGGGCCGTGGGCATGTACTGGCCCTACGCCACGACGCTCTTCGACTACACGCGCCGGTCGATGCCCCAGACGACCCCGGGCACGCTTTCCGACGACGATGTCTACGCGGTCGTCGCCTACGTGCTCCACCTCAACGGCCTGGTTCCGGCGGACGCCGTCCTGGATGCCGCCACTCTCGCCGCGATCGAAATGCCGGCGCGGGAGCGCTTCGTGCCCGACAACAGGACGGGGGGACCCGTAGTGCGCTAGTGGAGGGGCCCCTCCCGCCGCTCGCTTGCGCACCTCCGGGACCGCAACCTATTGTAACTCCACAATAAGGAACGCCTGGCCGGGGGTCCCTGGCCGGGGTTCGCGCGCAGAATCGTACGGCCGGATGAAGCGTCCGGTCTTGGAGAGAATACATGGATCCGCTGGGTATTGCCCTGGCGGTGAGCGTGGCCGTGGGGGTCGCGGCATACCTCCTGGGCAGGGGCCGGGAGCGGGCGCGGCAGCGGAGGGAGACGGAAGAAGCCCGGGACGAAGCGTCACGCATCCGCAACAGGGCAGAGGGGGAGGCCGAGAACCTTCGCCGCGCCGCCGAGCTCCAGGCCAAGGAGAAGGTCTTCCGGCTGAGGGAGACCTGGGAGAAGGAAGAAGGGCGGCGCAGGGAAGAGGTCCGGCGCGGCGAGCGGCGGCTCGCGCAGCGTTCAGAAAGCACTGATCGCAAGGCGGACCAGCTGGATCGCCGCCACGACGCCCTGGAAGCTCGTGCGGGGCATTTGCAGGCTGCCGAAGAGGCTGTCGTCCGCCGGCGAGAGGAAGCCGACCGGGTTGTGGCGGAGGTGCGCGGGCGCCTGGAATCCATGGCGGGGATCACGTCGGAGGAGGCCAAGGCCGAACTGATCGCGGGCCTCGAGGACGAGGCGCGCGCCGAGGCCGCCAACACCGGGCGCGAGATCAGGGAGGAGGCGCAGCGTACCGCCGAACGCGAGGCCAAGCGGGTGATTGCCATGGCGGTCCAGCGCATGGCCGCCGACGAGACCGCGCAGCTCACGGTCTCGGTGGTCCAGCTCCCCTCCGACGAGATGAAGGGCAGAATCATCGGCCGCGAGGGCCGGAACATCCGCGCCTTCGAGCAGGTGACCGGGATCGACGTGATCATCGACGACACCCCGGAGGCGGTCGTGCTCTCCGGCTACAATCCGGTCCGCCGCGAGGTCGCCCGCCTTGCCCTGGCACGGCTGATCGAGGACGGCCGGATCCACCCCGGGCGGATCGAGGAGGTGGTCGCGGCCAGCGAGAAGGACGTCGAGAAGGAGATGCGCGAAGCCGCGGAGGAGGTACTCTACGCGCTGGGCATACACAACGTGCACGCCGAGATCGTGAAGGTCCTGGGCGCGCTCAAGTTCCGCACCTCCTTCGGCCAGAACCAGCTCGGGCACGCCCGCGAGGTGGCGGTGCTGGCGGGGAATATGGCCGCCGAGATGGGGCTGGACGTGAAGATGGCGCGGCGGGCCGGCCTGCTGCACGACGTAGGCAAGGGGCTGACCCACGAGCAGGAGCTGACTCACGTCGAGCTGGGCCACCGGCTGTGCAAGCGCTACAAGGAGCCCGACGTCGTGCTCAACGCCATTCGCGCCCACCACGACGAGGAACCCCACCGGTATGTGGAGGCGTGGCTGGTGACGGCGGCCGACGCGATCAGCGGATCCCGGCCGGGCGCGCGCCGGGAGATGTTCGAGGGATATGTGAAGCGGCTCGAGAAGCTCGAGGAGATTGCCACCGAGCATCCGGGGGTCGTTCGCTGCTTCGCCATTCAGGCCGGGCGCGAACTCCGCGTGATGGTCGAGCCGGATCGCGTCTCCGACGAGGACATGGCCCGGATCTCGGAGGCCGTTGCCAGGAAGATCGAGGGCGAACTGCAGTACCCCGGCCAGATCAAGGTCGTCGTCATTCGCGAAACACGGGCCGTCGACTTTGCCCGCTGACCCCATACCGACTCAACACGGCACAGGAGACTCCATGCCGGCAGCAATCATCTCGGGAACGGAAATCGCCCGGACGATCCGGGACGAACTCAATGGGCAGGTGGCATCCCTGGCGAAGGAGGGGCTGGTGCCGGGGCTCGCGACGGTACTGGTGGGCGAGGATCCGGCGAGCAGGCTCTACGTCGGGATGAAGCAGCGGGCCGCCGCGGAGGCCGGGATCCATTCCCGCTCGGAAAACCTTCACGCCACGACCTCGGAAGCCGACCTCCTCGCGCTCATCGACGCACTCAACGCCGATCCGGCCATTCACGGGATCCTGGTGCAGCTTCCGCTGCCGCGCCACATCGACGACGCGAAGGTGCTGCTGGCGATCGACCCCGACAAGGATGTGGACGGCTTCCATCCGGTGAACGTGGGCCGCCTGGCCACCGGCGATCCGGATGTGCTGGCGCCGTGCACCCCGCGCGGCGTGATCGAGATGCTGCTGAGGAGCGGCGCCGACCCGTCGGGCAAGCACGCGGTCATCGTGGGCCGGTCGAACATCGTCGGGAAGCCGATGGCGCTCCTGCTGCTGCGCAAGGCCGCGGGCGGCAACGCCACAGTCACCGTGGCCCACAGCCGCACCGCCGACCTGGGCGAGCTGACCCGCACCGCCGACATCCTGATCGTTGCGGTGGGGTGGCCCAACACCATCACCGCCGACATGGTCAAGCCGGGCGCCACCGTAATCGACGTGGGCACCAACCGCGTCGACGATGCCGGTCACCCGCGCGGCTACCGGGTAGTGGGCGACGCGGACTTTGCAGGGGTGCGGGAGGTCGCGGGTGCGATCACGCCCGTGCCGGGAGGCGTGGGCCCGATGACCATCGCCATGCTCCTCACCAACACGGTCGAGGCGGCGATCCGGCTGCGGAAGGCCGAACGGTGAGCGAACGGGACGCCGGGTACGACGGCAACCTGGAGCTGTTCCAGGACCGCGAAGCTCCCGCGCCGCGGGTGTGGACCGTTCGCCAGGTGAACCGCGCCGTCCGTCTCCTGCTCGAGCAGACCCTCCCGCAGCTCTGGGTCACCGGGGAAGTCGCCAACTTCAGGCGGCACCGTTCCGGCCACTGCTATTTCACCCTCAAGGACCGCGCTGCCCAGCTCCGCTGCGTCATGTTCCGCCGCGAGGCCCGGACCCTGCCCACCGACCCGGAGGAGGGGATGACGCTGCGCCTCTTCGGCGGCCTGACGCTGTACGAGGCCCGTGGCAGCTATCAGTTCGTGGTCCAGCGGCTCGAGGCCGAGCAGGCCGAGGGGATGTGGAAGCTGGCGTTCGACCGGCTGCGCCGGAAGCTGGATGCCGAAGGGCTGACCGACCCGGCTCGCAAGCGCCCCCTTCCGGAGTTTCCCCGCACCGTGGGAGTGGTCACTTCGCCCGGGAGCGCGGCTCTGCGGGACATCATCGCGGTGACCGCGCGGCGTGCCCCCTGGCTTCACCTGCTGGTGCGCGGAACGGCGGTGCAGGGACGCGGGAGCGGAGCGGAGATCGCCGCCGCGATCACCACGCTGGCCGGGCGCGCCGTGGACCTTGTTGTCGTTGCTCGCGGGGGCGGCTCGATCGAGGACCTCTGGGGCTTCAACGAAGAGCCCGTCGCGCGCGCGGTCGCGGAGTGTCGGGTGCCGGTGGTCTCCGGCGTGGGACACGAGACGGACGTCACGATCTGCGACCTGGTGGCCGACCTCAGGGCCGCGACCCCTTCAGCCGCGGCCGAAGCGGTGGCGCCCGACCGCAAGGCTCTGGCGCGCCGGCTCGACGGTCTGCGGCAGCGCCTGGGGAAGACCCTGGCGGCGCAGTCGCGCACCCGCCGCTGGCGGCTGGATGCGGGGGCGTCCCGGCTGTCGGAGGCGGTGCACCGCCGAGTGCGCCGAGAGGCGGGACGGCTGGCCGCCGCGGCCGCGGCGATGGAAGCGCTCTCGCCGCTGTCGACGCTGGCCCGGGGCTACGCCGTGCCCCTCGATAGCGGCGGGCGGCTGCTGCGCACCACCGGCGACTTCAACCCTGCCCGTCGCTTCAGGCTGCGCGTGGTGGACGGGAGCGTGCCCTGCGCGGTGGCGGGTGCGCCGGAACAGCAGCCGGGAGTGACCGGAATTGGACGCTGATGCGCGGGGCGAACCGGGGCTGGACGAGCTCATTCACAGGATCGAGGAGATCGTGCGGCGGCTGGACTCCGACTCGCTGGGACTCGACGACGCCCTTGTCCTCTTCGAGGAGGGTGTGGGGCACCTGGGCCGTGCGCGGGAGATCCTCGCCCGGACCGAACTCAGGATCGAGGAGCTGATCGGGCCCGAGGGGGAAGCGGTCCGCGATCTCGGGCAACCGGGAAGCGCAGGCCGTGATGACGGGGACGATGCCTGAGGCTTCCTTCCGTTGCTTCCTCGCGGAGCGCGGGAAGGAGGTGGAGGCGGCACTGCGGCGCTGCGTCGCCGGGCTTGTGGCGCTCGTCCCGGATGGCGTGCGGGCTGCAGTGGAGGATGGCGCGCTCGGCGGCGGCAAGCGTCTGCGGCCGATTCTGCTGGTGACGGCCTGCGAGGAGTTGGGTGGCGAAGCGGGCGAAGCCGTGTACGACCTGTCGGCGTCGGTGGAGCTGATCCACGCCTATTCGCTCCTGCACGACGATCTGCCCTGCATGGACGACGCGCCGCTGCGCCGGGGCCGGCCGACCGCACACGTTGTCCACGGGGTGGGGGCCGCCACGGTCGCGGGTGCGGCGATGATTCCCTGGGCCGCGTCCTGGGCATTCGGCTCGGCGCAGCGGGCGGGGCGCAGCCGGGAGGAGGCTCGCCGCATCGCGCTGCACCTTCTCGAAGCGGCGGGCGCGGGCGGCATGATCGGAGGACAGGCGGTGGACCTTCTCGCCGAAGGGGGGTCCCGGGCCGGGGCGGCGCCCCTGGACGAGGTGGAGCTGGAGCGGCTCCACGGGATGAAGACGGGGGCGCTGCTCGCCGCATCGCTGGAGATCGGCGCCATGGCGGCGGGCGGAGGGGACGCCGCGCTGACCGCAATGGGCCGGTTCGGACGCAGGGTGGGGCTGGCGTTCCAGGTCATGGACGATGTCCTCGACGCGACGGGTTCGGAGGAGGTCCTTGGAAAGCGCCCATCGGACAGCGAACATGGGAAGTCCACCTATGTTCAGCTTCTGGGCGTGGTGGGCGCGCGGAATCGGGCACGCGCGCTGGTTGCCCGCGCGACCGCGGCTCTGGATGCGGCCGGGCTGGCGGCGCCCCGCCTGAGGGAACTCGCCCGCTTCGTGATCGAGCGACGACGATGAGGGCCGCGAGCATTCGAACCGTGGGCATCGTGGGGCGCACCGCCGCGAGCGGACCCGATGGCCGGATCGCGGCAGCGTGTCGCGAGATCGCCGCGGCCGCCGCGGATTGTGGCGCCACTGCCAGTGTGGAACCCGCCCTGGCCTCCGCCGTCCCCGGTCTCCCCAAGGTGGATCTGAGCGTCGATTCGGTCGATCTGGTAGTCTCCCTGGGAGGGGACGGCACCCTGCTGCGGGCGGCCAGACTCCTGTTCGGCCGCAACATTCCGGTTCTGGGGATCAACCTCGGGAGCCTGGGGTTCCTGACTTCAGTGTCCGCTGACGGGATCCCGGAAGCGATGCGCAGCGTTCTCCGCGGCGACTTCTTCCTCGAGCGCCGCAGAACTCTGGCCGCCGAAATCCGTGATCCGCAGGGAGTCTCGCGCCGGAACTTCACCGTCCTGAACGACGCGGTGGTGCACAAGGCCGGGGCGGCTCAGGTGGTCCACCTCGGCCTTTGGGTCGGGCCGCGGGGCGAGGAGGAGGAGATCGGCAGCTTCTCGGGTGACGGGGTGATCCTCTCCACCCCCACCGGATCGACCGCGTATTCCCTCTCGGCGGGCGGGCCGATCATCGTGCCGGAGCTCAACTGCTTTCTCGTGACGCCCATCATGCCCCACACCCTGGCGCTCCGCCCGCTGCTCGTTCCGGGCGGTGAGGAGATCGCGGTGACCTCGCTTGACCGCCGCGAACCGCTCCTGTTGACGGTAGACGGACAGGAGGGCGGCACCGTTCGGCACGGCGACCGGGTCGTCGTGCGGATGGGCACCTTCCGGGTCCCCCTCGTCCGGCTTTCCGGACATTCCTTCTTCGCCACCCTGAGGCGGAAGCTGAGCTGGGCGGTCCGGTCGGCCGACGGCGGTTGATCCCATCCAGCCATACCGGCGCCCCCCGGGGCGGTATAATCCTTCTGTATGCTGATTGAGCTGAGAATCCGCAACTTCGCAGTCCTCGAGGACCTGGCGATGGCGCTCGGGCCCGGGCTCAACGTCGTCTCGGGCGAGACGGGCGCGGGCAAGTCCATCGTCGTCAACGCCCTGGAGGTACTGCTGGGCGGGCGCGCCTCGTCCGGGATCGTGCGGGCCGGCGCGGCGCGCGCAGTCGTGGAGGGGGTGGCCGACATCGAGGGACTCGCCGAAGTGGTGGCCGTCCTCGAAGAGTTGGGGCTGGAGGCGGACGACCACCTGTTGGTCCTGAGGCGCGAGGTTCGCAGCGAAGGGCGCAGCCGCGGCTGGGTGAACGGGTCTCCCGTGACGGCGGGCGTGCTGCGCCGGATCGGCTCGCTGCTGGTGGATATTCACGGGCAGCACGAGCACCAGCGCCTGCTGTCGGCGGACTTCCAGCGCGAGGTCCTCGACCTGTTCGGCGGGAACCACGAGCTGGCGGAGCTGGTGGCCGCGGCCCACCGGCGCGTCGCGGGCCTGGAGAGGCGGCTCGCGGAGCTGGAGGAGCGCCGCCGCGAACTGGCCAGCCGCGCCGATTTCATCCGCTTCCGGCTGGGAGAGATCCGCGGGGCGAAACTGCGCGCAGGCGAGGACGAGGAGCTGCGCGCCGAGGCCGCCCGCCTCGCCAACGCCGACCTGCTCGCGCGCGAGACCCTCGCACTGCAGACACTCCTGCACAGCGGCGAGGACGCCGTCGCGGACAGGCTCTCCCGCGCGGCTACCCGGCTCCGCCGCCTCGCCGAAACCGACCCGGCGCTCGCCCCCCTCGCGGCCGCGCTCGACGACGCCTACCACCGCGTGGCCGACGCGGCGGCCGAGCTCGGCGCATACGGCGGCGCGATCGACCACGACCCCGCGCGCCTGGACGCCCTGCGCGAGCGGCAGGTGGTCCTCCAGGCGCTGATGCGGAAGTACGGCCCGACCCTCGCGGCGGTGATCGAGACCGGGGAGGCCCTGGCGCGGGAGCTCGACGAGCTCGAAGGCGGGGCGCTCGACGCCGCCACCCTGCGCAGCCGCCTCGAGAGCACGCGGGCCGAATGGCGGAGCGCAGCGGAAGAGCTCTCGGCGCGCCGCCGGAGCGCCGCCGCGTCGCTGTCGGACCGGGCGGATTCCATCTTCCCCTCGCTCGGCCTCGCGGGGGGGCGCTTTGTGGTGGAGTTCGGGGAGCTGCGGGCACCGGCAGCGCATGGGCTCGAGCGGATCCGCTTCCTGGCCACGATGAACCCGGGCTTCCCCCCGGGTCCGCTGTCGCAGATCGCGTCCGGGGGCGAACTCTCCCGGGTGATGCTCGCGCTCAAGTCGGTGCTAACCGGGATCGACGACCTCCCCACCCTGGTCTTCGACGAGATCGACGCCGGCGTCGGGGGCGTCGTGGCGGCGAGCGTGGGGGAGAGGCTGGTCGAAGTGGCGCGGGGGAGGCAGGTCGTGGCAATCACCCACCTGGCCCGCATCGCGGCGCGCGCGGCCACGCACTTCGCGGTCGAGAAGCGCACGGTGGACGGGGCCGCGGCGACGCAGCTCAGGCGCCTCGGCGCCGGCGAGCGGGTGCGGGAGATCGCACGCATGCTCGGCGGCGACCCCGATTCGGAGTCGTCGCTGAACCACGCCCGGTCGCTCCTCGGATCAGCCGCCCCAGATCCTCCGGAAGAGGCGGAAGCCGACCTCCAGTGAAGCCTCCCGGGGAACGTCCGCGTCGCTTCCCCCGACCACCCTGCGGTACACGATCCGGATCTCGAGCGGGGCGGCCGGGATTCCGTCCCGGTTCGCAGCCGCCCGGTTGTACACCATGCCGAGCAGCAGGTGGCTCGCGGAGTAGCCGGTGCCCGGAACGAGGATGGACGGATCCGCGCTCACGGCCGGCGGGGCGGCGGGATCGGTTTCGCCGGGCGTGCGGAGCGCAAACGAGTCGTCGCCTTTGCGGAAGAGGCGGTAGCCCGCCAGCGCGGACAGGCCGCCGGAGATCCGGTACCACGGCGAGAGTTCCACGATCTGGTAGTCGCCGGGATCCCAGTCGAGCCGGGCCTGGGTGGACATGGGGGCGAAGGGCGCTGCCGGATCGAAGATGCGCCGCTCGCTCGTGCCTCCGATCTGGATCCCGTAGCGCAGGTCCGCCCACAGGCCGAAGCCGAGCGGCCAGTGGCCGTTCATCCAGCCCCTGAGTTCCACATCCCACTGGGCGTCGCCGGAGGGGGTGTCCAGGAAGTTGGCCGGATCGTCCTGCGACCCGGTGGGGAGGCGGAGCAGGGCCCCGGCGCCCGCAACGACCCGGTAGGACGACATTTCCCCGCCGGCATCGGCCAGGCGCGCGTCCGCCCGCAGCTCCGCGTCGCCCAGCTGCCAGACCGACCGCCACTTGGTCAGCCCGTGGGAAGCGGCGATGCCGTAGCGCGGCGCGGTGAGAAAGGACTGCAGATCCTCGTAGGTGACGGGGGCCTCGGAGAGCGGAATCGTGGCCGGAGCGCTGACGCCGGCCGCGGAGAAGGCCGCAGCCAGCGCAGCCAGCCTGGCTTGCAGCGCCTCGCCGGCCGGGGATCTCGCCAGCGGGGCGAACATCGCGCCGTACAGGAGCGATGCGGACCCCTCGAACGCTCGCGCATCGTCAAGGACACGGGTTGCCGCGGCACACTCGGGCGACGACGGGTCACTCTGGCAAGTGCCGTCGCGGTAGGCACCGTAGTCCGCGACCGCGCTCTGCAGGCCATTCATGAACGCGGTCACCTGCACCTCGCGGTCGATCGCCGGGTTGAATCCGGCGTTCGCCGTGGTGGAGTCCGCCGAGAAATGGAGGCTGAACTCGGTGTCGCTGCCGGCCAGCGGAACGACCACTCCGACCGTCAGCCAGTCGAAGACGCCGGCGTCCAGCGCGATCGGAACCTGCGCCGAGCCCCTCTCGGCCACCGTCTGCATCGAACCCAGGGTCAGGGTCCAGGGCTCCCCGATCATCGTGCCAACGACGGACTGCGTGCGGGACAGGAAGGGAAAGACCCCGGCGCCCGCCGGTCCGCTCAGTGCGCCCGCCAGCCGCTCGTCCGCATACGACGCGTACAGCGCGCGCGCGTCGAGTCGAAGCGTTCCCCGGGGCACCAGCGGCGAATACGGCTCCTGCGCGGTCGCGGCCGACGAAGCGACGAGGAGACAGAGGGCAGCGGCGGCCGGAAATGCGGTGCGGTGCAAAGGGTGATCCGGTCTTTCGGCTGAGGTCGGCGCGGCGGCGCCACGCAGGCGGGTCAGTGAAGATAATGCCGCTTGCCCGGGGGACGAACCGGGCCGGGAAGTGTGGGTCGGCGCCGATGGTTGCTCACGGCCCGGCCTGACCCCTGGAGCGCTTGACAGGGTGCCCGGCCGGGCGTAGGGTTCTAGTCCCGCACGCGGGAATAGCTCAGTTGGTAGAGCACCACCTTGCCAAGGTGGGGGTCGCCGGTTCGAGTCCGGTTTCCCGCTCTGTAGTCAGGTTCAGCCGCGGCGCATCGCCGCTTGAAACAGGGGGCGACGGCCGCAGCCGCGCCCCCCTTCGTATCGGCGCCGTAGCCAAGTGGTAAGGCAGAGGTCTGCAAAACCTCCATTCGGCGGTTCGAATCCGCCCGGCGCCTCTCTTCATGGATTGGCACATGGCCTACATCCCATACACGCCACGCTCCGAAGCGGGGCCGGAACTCTCGGCGCTCTACGCCCGCTACACCGACGCCGGCGGCGATGTCGACAACATCCTGCGCATCCATTCCCTGGATCCGCCGTCCATGGAGCACCACTACCGGCTCTACAGGCATCTGATGGCCGGCCCCTCCCCGCTGTCGAGAGCGCAGCGCGAGATGGTCGCGGTCGTGGTGTCCGCCGAGAATGACTGCTTCTACTGAATCAACCACCACGGGGCGGGACTCCGTCGGCTTGCGGGAACGCGGACGCTCGGCGACGCGCTGGCCAGGGGCCGTCGGCCGGAGTCGCTGGGTGCGGGGGATCGGGCGATGCTGGACTACGCGGTCAAGCTTACCCGTCACCCGGGCGGGATGACGGCGGATGACACGGGCGCGCTGCGCGCGGCCGGCTTCGATGACCGGGCGATCCTCGACATCTGCCAGATCGTGGCCTACTACAACTATGTCAACCGGCTCGCCGACGGGCTCGGGGTGGAGCTGGAGGCCGGGTGGCGGGATGGGGAGCTCACCTTGACGCGGCGGGAGTTCGAAGCGCAGCGGGGGGTCCGGTGCCGGGGCGTGGTGGCCGGGCGAAGGAGTGCGGCGGCCGGGCGAGCGGACGCTGGCGCCGGGCAGCAGGGTGCAGAGGCGCGGGCCGGCGCTGTTGAGCAACCGCGCACCGGGGGGGAGAGGCCGTGATAGCGATCAGCGGCGAGGGGCTCACGCTGGAGCAGATCGAGGCGGTGGCGCGCGGCGCCCCGGCCATGCATGGCGGCACCGAGGTGCGGCTCGACGGCGAGGCAGCCCGCAAGATGCACCGCTCCCGAACCGCGCTCGAGCGCCTCAAGGCGGGTGACTTGCCCGTGTACGGATTGAACACCGGGTTCGGGCGGCTTGCCGACGTACGCATCGCCCGTGAGGCGCAGCGGGAGCTCCAGCGCAACATGGTGAGGAGCCACGCGGCGGGGGCGGGGGCCGCGCTTCCCGCCGAGGTGGTGCGCGCAATCCTGCTGCTCAGGGCCAACGCGCTGGCTCGGGGCCAGTCGGGGTGCCGGCCGGTGGTGGTCGAGCGGCTCCTGGAGCTGCTCAACCACGGGATTCACCCGGTCGTGCCGGAGCTCGGTTCGGTGGGGGCGAGCGGGGATCTGGCGCCGCTGGCCCACGTCGCGCTCGCGCTGATGGGAGAGGGTAGGGCCGAAGCAGGCGGCGAGGAGCGCGATGCCGGGGAACTCCTCGCCGCGGCCGGGGTTGCGCCGCTGGAGCTGGCCGAGAAGGAGGGGCTGGCGCTGGTGAACGGGACCCAGGCCGTGACGGGGATCGGGGTCCTGGCCGCACAGCGCTTCGGGCGCGCCCTGGACACGGCGGACGTGGCCGGTGCGATTTCGCTGGAGGGGCTGCGGGGGACGCCGAGGCCATTCCGCGCGGAGATCCACGCCGCGCGGCCGCATCCCGGGCAGATTGCCAGCGCGCGGCGGCTGCGGGAGCTCCTTGCCGGATCGGACATCCGCGAATCGCACCGGGCGGGGGATCCGCGCGTGCAGGACGCCTACTCGCTTCGCTGCATGCCACAGGTGCACGGCGCGGCTCGCGAGGCCCACGCCTACGCGCACCGGATCCTCGCCACCGAGGCGAATTCGACCACCGACAATCCCCTCGTGCTGCCGGAGGGGGACCTCGTCCTCAGCGGCGGCAACTTCCACGCGCAGGTCGTCGCCCAGTGCCTCGACCTCGTCGCGATCGCGGCGGCGGATCTGGCCGCCATCTCGGAGCGGCGCATCGACCGCCTCCTCAACCCCGACCTCTCCGGCCTCCCCGCCTTCCTCTCCCCCGCACCCGGCATTCGCTCGGGGATGATGATCGCGCAGGTCACCGCCGCGGACGCCCTGGCCGAAATGCGCGTACTTGCGGGTCCCGCGAGCATCGATTCCGTTTCCACGAGCGCGTCGCAGGAGGATCACGTGTCGATGGGCATGGCCTGCGCCAGGAAGGTCCGCCGGAGCGTCGCGCTGCTGGAGACGGTGCTGGCGGCGGAGATCCTCTGCGGGGTGCAGGCGGTCGAGTTCCACCGTCCCCTGCGCGCCGGCGCCGGGGTGGAGCGGGCGCTGGCGGAGGTTCGGGCCCGGGTGCCGCGCTTGGACCGGGACCGGCAGCTGGCGGGCGACCTTGCGGCCGTGCTGGAGCTGGTCGCCTCCGGCGCGCTGTGCAACCCGTGACGCTTTTGCGGTCCCCGGCGTCATGCGACCCCCCCTGACATCTTGCAGCCCCTGAAAAGGAGTTAGCCATGGCCAAACGTTCTCGCACCGGCGGGGCTGCTGCCCAGGTGGCGGCAACCCCTGCCGGGCCGGGCCGAATCCGCGGGCCTCGCATGGTGCGGGCACCGCGCGGGGGGACGCTCCGCTGCAAGGGATGGACGCAGGAGGCGGCGCTCCGGATGCTGATGAACAACCTGGACCCCGATGTCGCCGAGAAGCCGGACGAGCTCGTGGTCTACGGGGGGACGGGGCGGGCCGCGCGAAGCTGGGAGGCCTTCGACGCGATCGTGCGGTGCCTGGAGGAGCTGGAGGACGACGAGACGCTCCTCGTGCAGTCGGGCAAGCCCGTTGGGGTCTTCCGCACCCACACGCACGCCCCGCGCGTCCTGATCGCCAACTCGAACCTGGTGGGGCGGTGGGCGACATGGGAGCACTTCCACGAGCTGGAGCGGCGCGGCCTCATGATGTACGGCCAGATGACCGCCGGCTCGTGGATCTACATCGGGACGCAGGGGATCCTGCAGGGGACGTACGAGACCTTCGGTGCGATGGCGCGCGCGCACTTCGGGGGATCGCTCGCCGGAAAGTGGATCCTGACCGGGGGGATGGGGGGGATGGGAGGGGCGCAGCCGCTCGCGGGCACGATGAACGGGGCGGCGGTCCTCGTGGTCGAGGTGGACGCGGAGCGGATCCGCCGCCGGATCGAGACGCGCTACTGCGACCGGATGACCGCCGATACGGATGAGGCGGTGGGGTGGGTGCGGGGGGCGGCGGGGGCGGGGGAGGCGGTGTCGGTGGGGCTGGTGGGGAACTGCGCGGAGGTCCTGCCGGAGCTGCTGCGGCGCGGGATCATCCCCGATATCGTGACCGACCAGACCTCGGCGCACGATCCGGTCTACGGATACGTGCCTTACGGTCTGTCAATCGATCAGGCTTTCGTCTTGCGGAAACGCGATCAAACCGAATATCGCTTGCGCGCGTTGGCATCGATCCGCGCCCACTGCGAGGCGATCGTCGGAATGCGGGAGAGGGGGGCGGTGGCCGTCGACTATGGCAACAACCTGAGGGGCTACGCCCGCGAGGCCGGCTTCGAGGACGCCTTCGCGTACCCGGGATTCGTTCCCGCATATGTGCGGCCGCTCTTCTGCGAGGGCAAGGGGCCCTTCCGGTGGGTTGCGCTGTCCGGCGACCCGGCGGACATCCACCGCACCGACGACCTGGTGCTGGATATGTTTCCCGGGGACGAGCACCTGTGCCGCTGGATCCGGATGGCGCGCGAGCAGGTCGCCTTCCAGGGGCTGCCCGCGCGCATCTGCTGGCTGGGGCAGGGCGACCGCGCGCGCTTCGGCGTCGCCATGAACGATCTGGTGGCCAGCGGGGAGATCAGCGCCCCCATCGTGATCGGGCGGGACCACCTCGACACGGGCTCGGTGGCGTCGCCGTACCGGGAGACCGAAGGGATGAAGGACGGCACCGACGCGGTCGCCGACTGGCCGGTGCTCAACGCGCTGCTGAACACGGCGTCGGGCGCGAGCTGGGTGTCGTTCCACCACGGGGGCGGGGTGGGGATCGGGGATTCGCTGCACGCGGGGCAGGTGCTGGTCGCCGACGGAAGCGACGGGATGCGCGAGCGCATCGAGCGGGTGCTGACGAACGACCCCGGGCTGGGCGTGGCGCGGCACACCGACGCCGGCTATTCGGAGGCGGCAAGGACGGCGCGGGCACAGCGGATCAGGATTCCGATGCCGTAATCCGATTCCGGCGATGATGTAAAGTCCTCATTACAATATGTAATGTCTGCTTTACTTTCAACGCCCTCCTGGCTGAATCAGCCCATCGACTGCCGCCGCATAGCCGCGCGCGGCCCCCTCCTCGCACATGTGGCGTCTGTCCCTCACCACCCAGTCCCCCGCCACCATCACGTCCCGCACCGGGCTCTCGGTTCCCGAGAACACCCACGAATCGAGCACGGCGTGACCCCTTCGCCCGGCGAGCGCGGGGTGGCCGGCGTCGAGCACCGCCAGATCGGCGCGTCTGCCCACCGCCACCGTCCCGCCGTCCCATGCCAGCGCCCGGCACCCGTTCTCCCAGGCGTGCGCGAGCAAGGCCCCGCCTGCACCGGCCAGCGCACCGTTGCGCGTCCGGTCCGGGCCGGTCCGCGGCACCGATCGTGCCCGCGCGGCGAGCCGCTGCCCGTAGTCGAGCAGGCGCAGCTCCTCGACCGGGCTCCTCGAGACGTGGCTGTCCGTCCCGATCCCGAACCGTCCCCCGGCGCGGACCAGGGCTCCGAGCGGGAACAGCCCATCCCCCAGGTTGGCCTCGGTCGTCGGGCACAGCCCCACCACCGCACCGCGCGCCGCCACGGCCGCCGCCTCCGCCCCGGTCATGTGCGTCGCGTGCACGAGGCACCACCCCTGGTCGACCGGCGCGTGGTCCAGCAGCCACTGCACCGGGCGGGCGCCGCGCTGCGCCAGACATTCCCGCACCTCCCGCTCCTGCTCCGCGACGTGGATGTGCATGGGGGAGCCCGCCGCACAAGGGTTTTCGAAGATGCGCCGGAAGGTCGCCGGGCGGACCGCGCGCACGCTGTGCAGCGCCAGGCCGAGGCCACAGCCGGCACCGCCGCAGACATCGGCGAGATCCGCGCGGATCCGCAAGGCCTCGTCGAGGTCGAGCCGGAAGCGCCGCTGGCTCCCCGTGAGGGGTTCGCCTCCGAGCCCCGCATTCTCGTAGACGACCGGCATGTGCACGAGACCGATCCCGGCCTTCTCCGCCGCCCGCACGATCCTGCGGCTCATCTCCGCCGGGTCCGCGTAGCGGCCGCCCCCCGGGGGGTGGTGGAGGTAGTGGAACTCGCCCACGCAGGTGAAACCCGCCTTTAGCAGCTCGACATACAGCTGCAGCGCGATCGCCTCCACCTCGTCCGGGCCCGGCAGCGCCGCGAGCCGGTACATGACCTCTCGCCAGCTCCAGAATGAGTCCGGCCCGTCCGCCTCGGCCAGGCCTGCGAGGGCGCGCTGGAAGGCGTGGCTGTGCAGGTTCGGGACTCCGGGCACCGTCCAACCGCAAACCTGCTCGCAGGCGGCGTCCGGGCTCCCGGGGGACAGCGACGCGATCCGGCCCGCCGCGTCGACTTCCATCCGCACGTCGGGCTCCCACCTGTCGCCGACCAGGAGTGCTTCGAAGCGGAAGGCGGGCGGTGGCGGCACTTCATCCTCGCGGCAGGATTGCGTTGGCGAGCGGTTCGGTGCATCAATCTAGCAACCCGCGGACAGGCCCGCGCGAGCACCGGGCAGGGCGCGTAGGCGCGTTGGCACGGCGCTCCGTCCGGGAACAACAGGCAAGGGGGACAAAGGGATGATGCCCGAAGCCGGGTGGGACCGCCTCTGGACCGGGGTTCAGCTGGCGACGATGGCCGACCGGTCGCTCGGCGTCATTCGTGACGGTGCCATCGCAAGCGCGGGCGGCCGCATCGCCTGGATGGGGAAGGAGGCCGACCTCTCTCCCCGCCAGCGGACGAGCGCAGCCGAGGTCATCCCCTGCGGGGGTGCCTGGATGACCCCCGGGTTCATCGACTGCCACACCCACATCGTATTCGGCGGGGACCGCAGCGGCGACTTCCGCCGCCGCCTGCACGGCCAGTCCTACGCGGACATTGCGCGCGCCGGGGGCGGGATAATGTCGACCGTGCGCGCCACCCGCCGGGCCTCCAGCGAAGAGCTGACCCGCCGGGCCGCCGCCCGGGGAAGGGAGCTGGCCGGCTGGGGCGTCACGACCATCGAGGTCAAGTCCGGATACGGCCTCGACCTGGAAACGGAGCTGCGCATGCTCGATGTGGCGGCAGCCCTCCCGCGCCACATCCCGTCCGGCACCTCACCCACGCTGCTGGCCGCCCACGCCATCCCGCCAGAGTACGCGGGACGGCGCGGCGACTACCTCCGCCTCATTCTGGAAGAGATCCTCCCCGCGGCCCTGCAGCAGGGCCACGCAACGGCGATCGACGCCTTCTGCGAAGACATCGCGTTCACACCCGCCGAGGCGCGGGCCATCCTGGAAGCCGGAATCGCCGCCGGACTGCACGGCCGCCTCCACGCCGACCAGCTCTCCGACCTGGATGGGGGCGCCCTCGCGGCGGCCACCGGGGCCCGCTCCGCCGACCACCTCGAGTACCTGTCCGGTGACGGGGTGCGCGCCATGGCGGCAGCGGGTGTGTGTGCGGTCCTTCTTCCCGGCGCGGCGTACACCCTGAGGGTGGAGCACAGCCCCCCCGTCCAGGCCCTGAGGCGGGCCGGGGTGACGATGGCGGTGGCCACCGACGCCAACCCGGGATCGTCGCCCATCACCAATGTGGGCATGATCCTGAACCTCGCCTGCATCCGGTTCGGACTCACTCCCGAGGAGGCCCTGCTGGGGTTCACCTCCGCGGCGGCGAGCGTACTCGGGCTGGAGGACGATCGCGGCACCCTGGAGCCGGGAAAGCGCGCGGACCTGGCACTCTGGGGCGTCGAGGACCCCCTGCAACTGTGCTACTGGATGGGGTCGAGTCCGCTCCGGTCGCTGATCAAGGACGGCGTGCCCTGGGAGCCCGCGGACCGGCGGCTCGGCGCCCTCGGTACCACGCGGAGACCATCCACACACAGCCCGGAGAAGACGGCCCGCGGCCCGGAGTGACGCCCGCGCCGGACCGCGCAGGCCGTCACCCCGGACGGGAGGGCCGGGTTCGGCTCTCGGGCGCCCGCGCTAGTTGCCGCGCCGCGGAGGCGTCCGTCTGGGCGGAGACGACTTCGGGGGCGAGCGCCGCGGCGGTGCGGAGCTGGCCTTCGGAGGCGCCGAGCGTGTGCGCGAAGGTGCCGACCGTACCCTGGGTGCCTTCGAACCCGTCCTCTTGGGTGCCGGTCGTGCCTTCGTGGGCGTGGAAGGACGGGTGGGGGTGACTCGTCCGGTCCGGCCCGCATCGGGCCGCGTGCGCACCCTCGGCGGCGTCGCGCGGCTGGTCTGCGGGATCGAACGGCCCACTGTCGGGGTCACACGGCCGGCCGAGGGCGTCGCGCGGCGCGTCGGTGCCTGCGTCACCACCGGGCGGCTGCTCCGTGGCCGCGAGTCCGTGCGGGGGTCTTCCCCCCTCGTTTCCGGCCGGGAGGTCCGCACCGCCGAGCCCGGGGTGACCACGAGCCCGCCGGATCGCGTCCGTGGCTGTGCCGACGGCCGCGCCGGCGTGGAAGGGCGCGACCCCGCGATTTCCGGCCGTTCGCGCACCCGCGGACGCGCGGTCCTGGTTGCCGGCTCGGCACGGGAGCCTCGGCCGCCACGGCCGGCGGTCGGATCCACCACATCGGCCGTGTGCGAGGGCCGGGCGCTCCGGTCCCCGCGGGGAACCGCCCTGGAAACCGGGCGCTCGGGTCCGTTGTCGCTCACGTACACGTAGGGGCGGGGATCTTCCTTGTAGCGGGGCCCGAAGAGCGGGGACCGGACTGCGACCGTCCGGGGCTGCGCGTAGCCCCTGTCGTAGGCGTAGCCCCTGCCGTAGTAGACGGTCCGGTATCCGCGATGGCCTCCCCAATAGGGATCCCATCCTCCATACGCCCAACTGTCGTACCATGGGTCATGCCGGAACGGGGAATGCCACCCGTAGGCGTACCAGCCGAAGTGAAACCGCGGGGAAGGGACGAAGACGACCGGCTCCCACCAGGGATCGAACCATCCATGGCGATAGTACGGATCGCAATACTGGAACGGTTCGAACCAGAGGTAGTCCCGGCAGTGGGGCCGGAGCACGAACGGATGGGAGGTGTACAGGTAACCCCCGTAGCCGTAGTCTCCGTAGCCGTAGTCGCTGGAGCCGAATCCGATTCCGAATCCGAACGAGACGCCGACCCCTGCCTTGAGCCCGATTCCGCCGGCCGGACTGGCCGGTCCGAAACCGAATCCGTAGCCCGGTTCGGGATAGTGGTTCGCCGTGAACCCGATGCCGCCCCCAACATGTTCGTATACCTGTGCAGCCCCGGGCGCGGCGCCCGTGAGCGCCGCTGCCGCGGCCAGTATCATGGTCGGTTTCTTCATCATCATTCTCCTGTGCGGGTAGAATCATGCATTCACGGACATGCACCGATCGTGCCATCCGCGCGTGGCGAGGCAATCTCTTGCCGTGCAAGGGATTAGCAGGGAAGGGGCGCCGGAGGCACGCTCCCGCTGTCCGGAAACCGCCACACCCCCGCCAGGGTTTGAGGACGGCCGGCTGTACCGTTTCGGGTGCTCAGGAAAGCCACCTGTGGATCAGGAATAGCGCCAGGAGCAGCACAAAGGGGGATGCCGTCAACAGGATCCTGGCCCAGGCCCCCGGGCGGGGTCCGGGCGCCTTGCCGGTTCCGGTCATCCTGCTTGCCCCTCCTGTCGTTCCGGGCTGCACGCGAGTCCAACATGGGGTGCCGAGGCGGCCGTTCACAAGAGTCGTCGCCCGCGGGCTGAAACGGGCTTGGCCTTGCGGAGCGGCTCCAGGTGTTGAATCTTGTCTTCACGGTGTCGGGCAACGACTCCAGGCACGGATTGCCTGTGGAGGCGTTTCGTTGGACTTCGCATTGCGAAGCACTTGCCCGGCGCGATTCCCAGGGGTGACGGTCGTGCGGGTGCGCGCATTCTCCCCTTGCTCCATTCGTCGAGAGGCGTGCTGCCTGCGCCGCAGGACCCGGCACGCTTCCAGTAAGGTGGGACCATCGTGAGCGATCTGGACTTGCCCGGCTCACGGGCAGAGAGGGCTGGCGATCAGCCGGCCGGGATGCGCGGCGGGGCCTGGCAGGCGCCCGACGTGCCGGAGGCGGTTTCGGAGCCGAACACGTCTTCGCAGCAGCAGAATACTTCAGCGGGAGAAGGGGGACCTCCGGCAAACCGGCGGCGCGGCCGCCGCGGACGCGGACGCGGCGGTCCACCTCCGCATCGCCAGGGCCCTCCCGGAGGCGAGGAGGGCCGCGAACCCGGAGAGCCGCTGGGAATCCTGGAGGTGCTGGCCAGCGGATCGGGCTTCATTCGGCAGCCTCAGGCGGGCTATGTCTCCAGCAAGGACGACATTTACGTCGGAGCGCGGCTCATCCACCGGTTCGGCCTGCGGACCGGCGATGAACTCGCGGGGATCGTCGGTCGCCGTCCCCGCAATGGCAAGAGCCCGCCGCTCCGCTACCTCGATCTCGTCAACGGCCAGTCGCCTGCCAGCGCTGCGAACCGCCCCGACTTCAACCGCCTGAGCGCGGTGCATCCCCGGCATCAGCTCAAGCTGGAATGCGGCCGGGTGTTTGCCGGAGAGCCGGATCTGACCAACCGGGTGATCGATCTCTTCTGTCCGCTGGGCAAGGGGCAGAGGGCGATGATCGTGGCCCCCGCCAAGGCAGGAAAGACGACCATCCTGCAGGCGATCGCGGAGGGGGTCGCCACGAACCACCCCGAGTGCGAATTGATGATCCTCCTGGTCGACGAGCGGCCGGAGGAGGTCACCGAGATGGAATCGTGCGGCTTCGGCGAGGTCATTTCGTCGACCTTCGATCTTACCGCGGAGCGCCACTGCCAGGTTGCCGAGATGACGCTCGAGCGATGCCGCCGGAGGGTTGAGACGGGGAAGCACGTGGTCATCATCCTCGACTCGATCACAAGGCTTGCGCGCGCGCACAACACGATCGAGGAGGGCAGCGGCCGGACCCTTTCCGGGGGCCTGGACGCCAGCTCGCTCGAAAAGCCGAAGCGATTTCTCGGCAGCGCGCGGCTCATCAAGGAGGAGCAGGGCGGGGGATCCCTGACGATCATCGCCACCGCGCTGGTGGACACCGGATCGAGGATGGACCAGGTGATCTTCGAGGAGTTCAAGGGGACCGGCAACAGCGAACTGGTGCTGAGCCGAGAGCTTGCCGACCGGCGGATCTATCCTGCGATCGACCTGCGGGCGTCGGCGACCCGGAAGGAGGAGTTGCTCCTGTCCCCCGAGGCGCTCCGGCTGTCCCGCGCGATGCGGCGGCAGCTTTCGGACCAGCACCCCGCCGAGGCCATGGACGAACTCCAGCGGGTCATGCGGCAGACCCGCTCCAACGACGAACTGATCAAGCTGGCTCTGGAAAGGCTGTAGGACCGCCCGGCTGTCCGGTTCGGACCCGCTCCCTCAGGCGTTCCAGGCTCTCCTGAAGCTGCCTCCCCTGCGACTCCTCCATGTTCAGCGCGGTCCAGCCGAGCAGCGGGTTCCACCCGAGGTCGGCGCGCTCGGACCAGGTGACGAGCGATCCCCCGTCGCGCGCTTCCACCGTGATCGTGCCCTCGAAGCGGATCGCTCCCCCTTCGACCTCGACGACGTAGTCCACCGAGTGCGGTGGCCGGGAGGCGGCGATGGTGAGGGAGCCGGAGCCGATGCCGGGGTCGTCCCACACACGGCGGGCACCCGGGCCCGTGGGCGGGCCCTCCAGGCGTGATTCCACGTCGCCCCAGGGCGTCCACTCCGTCCAGGCGTCCAGGTCGTCGAGGAAGGGGAAGATATCCCCGGGCGGGGCCGCGATCTCGACCGAGCGCGTCACCTCGACGGTCCCGGGGAGGAGAATCCCCACGCCCACGAAGAGGGCCGCCAGGAGGGCGAGAATCCCCGCGGCCAGCGCCCCGCGGCGGGCCACTGTGGGCGGGATGCGGGAGACGCGGAAGGCGGCCACGGACTACAAGCCCATGGAATTAGTCCCCGCTGCATTCGAGAGGCGATGCATCCGCGCTGAACCGCGGTGCTCACGCGCTCGCAATGTCAAGAGGACTTTACGAATTGTCATGTTCACCTTACTTTCCGGGTTCCTGAAGCACCGCCCTGCGTTGCTCCTCGGGCGAATAGCTCTGCTATGCGCCCTTCGTCGCGCCTTGCCGGCCCGGCGCCTCGCCTCCCTCGGTGCCACGCGGGGATTATCCACGGGCTTGTCTAGGCGAAGAAGGAGCGGAGGCGCCCCACCGCGCGCTCCAGGGTTTCGGCCTGCTTGCAGAACGCGAACCTGACCAGCTTCGCGCCCCGCCCGGGCCGGCTGAAGAAGGAGGAACCAGGAACGGGCGCCACGCCGCACTCCCTGGCCATGAAGGTGGCGAAGGCCGTGTCGTCCAGGGCGCTGAGCGCCGAAAAGTCCGCCATGATGTAGTAGGCTCCTTCGGGAGGGGTGCAGGCGAAGCCCGCGTCCCGCAGGCCACGATGGAGGATGTCGCGGCGGCGGCGGTAGTCTCGCGCGATGCCGTCGTAGTAGTCCTGGCCCAGCGAATCGAGGCCCGCCGCGCAGGCCTCCTGGAGCGGGGCGGGCGCACCGACGGTGAGGAAATCGTGAACCTTGCGTATGGCCGAGGTGAGTGCAGGAGGGGCGACGATCGTGCCGATGCGCCATCCGGTGATGCTGAAGGTCTTGGACAGACCCGATATGACGATCGTCCGCTCGCGCATGCCCGGCATTCCGGCCAGCGGGATGTGCCGGCCCGCGAAGACGATGTGCTCGTAGATCTCGTCGGTGATGGCGAGCAGGTCATGTTCGATGCAGAGTTCCGCGACGGCGGACATCTCGTCCGGGTCGAAGACGCGTCCCGTGGGATTGTTGGGCGTGTTGATCACGATGGCGCGGGTGCGCCGGGTAACCGCGGAGCGCAGCCGGCCGGGGTCGAGACGAAAACCGGGGGGAGCAAGGGGCAGGAAGACGGGGGAAGCGTCGCAAAGGATCGCGTCCGGGCCGTAGTTTTCGTAGAATGGCTCCAGGACGATCACCTCTTCACCCGGATCGACCACCGCGAGCATCACCGCCGCCATTGCCTCGGTGGCGCCGCAGGTTACCGTGATGTCATTGTCCGGGTCGACTGCGAGGCCATACCATTGATGATACCTGCGGGCCAGAGCGGAGCGGAGCGCCGGAGCGCCCCAGGTGATCGCGTATTGATTGGCGTCGCGCTGGATGGCCCGGCAGGCGGCGTCCTTCAGCAGCTGCGGGGCCGGAAAATCGGGGAAGCCTTGCGCCAGGTTTATCGCGTCGTGCCGGCGTGCAACCCGGGTCATGTCGCGAATGACCGACTCGGTGAAAGTGTGGGTACGGGTGGCTGTGCGTTGACTCATGGCACGGACGGTAGGAACGGTCGCCGCCTCTGGCAAGGCGCCCGTGCCGTGTGACGCACGGGTTGAGGTTGTTCGAATGTCAACGATCTTGTATTTTATACTTTCCTGTTTGAGAAATTCAACTCGCCGACCAGATTGATCGAATCTCCAACCTATCGGGAAGCGCTCGACCGCGTGCTTGCCTGTGCCGTCTTCTTTCACGGCGCAGAGAGTCTGGCCGACCTGGCCAAGCTTGACTTCGAGCGTCTGCTGGATCAGAGCGGACTGGCTGACGTGGCTGGCGACATCACCTTCGCCGACGCGGCCGAAGCCCTGCGCTCCGATGTGCAGATCGGGTCCGAGTTCAGCTCGGTTCTCGACGACCTGGACGAGAGACGGAGTCTGATCGCGCGCGAGCGGACCTACGCGAGGACACCCGCGAGGCTGGCGGCACTCGGGGACCGATTCGGCGTCAGCCGCGAGAGGGCGCGACAGCTCGAGGTTCGGCTGCGGTGGGCTGTGGAACGCCGAATTGGAGACGTGATCGAGAGGGCGGCGCAGTGGCTGACACGCGCGGTGGGCCAGGCGGCGCCCCCGTGGAAGTTCCAGAAGGTACTGGGCCTGTTCGTGGGCGACGCCGCGCCCAGGTGGCGGGAAGCCGCGGAGGTCGCGGTCATGGCTGCCGGGAAGTACGAATACCTCGACGGCGTCGTGGGCAATGCGACCTTCCGAGGGTTCATCTTGAAGGCGCGGCAACGCGCGCCCGATCTGGCGAACCCGGCGGGCGTGGTCGACGAAGAGGCGCTGCGCGAGGCGATCGGGGCACAGCGCGCCCCGGAGTGGGAGTCGCTGGTGCGCAACGCCGGTCTGGTCCGTCTCCAGGGGCACCTGGTGCTGCGGGACACGCGCCGGGCGCGCGTCTTCCTGGCCCTGGAACGAACGGGAGACCCGTGCGACCGGCAGACCATCGCCCGGGAATCCGGGCTCCGCGACAATTCGTCGCTGTCCAGCCTGCTGTCCTCCGACCCGTTGTTTGTTCGCTTCACCAAGGACAAGTGGGGTCTGCAGGAGTGGACCGACGAGCCGTACGGCGGTGTCGTGGACGCCTTGGTGAAGCGGATCGAGGAAGGGGGCGGACAGGCCCGGATCGACGAGCTGGTGCGGCAGATCCCCAGGCAGTTCGACGTTCTCCCCGCCACGGTGCGGAACTATCTCGGGACGCGGAAGTTCGAGATCGTCGGCGATCACGTGCGCGTTGCGACAGCGCCGTCCGCCCCGCGGCAGAGGCTCGACGATGCCCGGGACGTGGCGTGGACGACCGACGGGACGCCGACCCTGCGCTTCACGGTGGGCGAGCACCACCTCAAGGGCAACAGCCAGAAGATCTCTCCCGCGATCGCGCAGCACCTGGGGGTGGGGCTGGACGGCTCGGTGAAGATTCCCTTCGAGCATCCGCCCGGGGTGCACGATGCGTCGGTGATCTGGCGGTCCTACGACCCGAACGGGCCGGAGATCGGACGCCTCCGCGAGGCGCTGTCGGCGTGTGACGTCGTGCCCGGCAACGAGGTATTCCTGCTCCTTCGGCGTGAGGGATTTCGCGTCGTCAAGGACGGCTCGGCGATGTTGGAGGCCAAACCCTGACGGCGGCGGGCACCGTCGCCGCACACTCCGCACTCCGCCCTCGCGCGAGCCGGTTCCGGGTCGGTGAGCACCCCGCCGCCGCCCCGAAGTGCGCCGGCGATCACGCGTGAGCCGCACCCCCGCCCTGTCGCGGGGGCCCAAGTCGCGAGATCCCGCGTCACGAGGTCCCGCGTCCCGGCGCTGGTGGATCCTCGCCCTGCTCGGTGCGGCCGAGCTGCTCGGGATGTCGCTGTGGTTCACCGCGACGGCGGTGTCGGACGACCTCGCGGCACGCTGGGATCCTTCGGCCGCGGGGGCGGGGTGGCTGGCCACCGCCGTCAACCTCGGGTTCGTGGCGGGGACGGCGGTGGCGGCCATCCTGAACCTGGCCGACATCCTCCGTTCGCGGCTGTACTTCGCGGCGGCCGCGGCGCTTGCGGCGCTTGCGAATGCCGGCGTGCTGGCGGCCCCCGGTTTCGGCGAGGCGGTGGCGCTGCGCTTCGCCACCGGGTTCCTGCTCGCGGGCGTCTACCCTCCGGCGATGAAAATGGCCGCCACCTGGTTCCGCTCGGCGCGCGGGCTCGCCATCGGGACGATCGTGGGTGCGCTTACGGTGGGGAAGGCCACGCCGTACCTGCTCAAGGCGCTGCCGCACGCGGGTCCGGAGCAGGTGATCCTGGGCGCGTCCGCGGGGGCGCTGGCCGCCGGCCTCCTCGTGCTGTTCCTCTACCGCGACGGGCCCTACCCGTTCAGGCGGGGCGCGTTTTCGTGGGGGCTCGCCGCGCGGGTGGTCCGCCACCGCGAGACCCGGCTCGCCACGGCCGGGTACCTGGGCCACATGTGGGAGCTGTACGCGATGTGGGCGTGGGTGCCGGCCTTCCTGGCCGCGTCGAGCGAGGCGGCGGGGCAGGGGGGCGGCTACGTCGAGCTGGCCAGCTTCGGCGCGCTCGCGGCGGGGGGGTTGGGGTGCCTGTGGGGCGGGTGGGCGGCCGACCGGATCGGGCGGGAGCGGCTCGTCAACCGCGCGATGGCCGCGAGCGGTCTCTGCTGCATGGCGATCGGTCTCCTCTTCGGGCAGATGTTCCCGCTCGTCGTGGCGGTCACCCTGGTGTGGGGATTCTTCGTGGTGGCCGACTCGGCACAGTTCAGCGCACTCGTCACCGAACTCGCGCCGCCGGAGGCCGCCGGCACCGCCCTGACCCTCCAGACCTGCGCCGGGTTCCTCCTGGCGTCGGTGACGGTGCAGGGGATTCCCCGGGTCGCCGAGGGGGTGGGGTGGCGCTGGGCGTTCGCCGTCCTGGCGCTCGGTCCGGCAGCGGGGATTGCCGCGATCAACCGTCTGCGGCGCGGCGCCTCCGGATGAGGACGATTCCCCAGGTCATGACCGGCAGAACGAAGACGGCGAGGTACCCGTACGAGATGTAGCGGTAACCGGCCCCGATCAGCGGGATCAGCCCGAACTGGGCAATCGCCGCGCCGAGCGCCAGCATGCCCACCGCAGCCGTCACCCGGGCAAGCGGCGGCAACTCCCCGCCTCTCTCTTCGTAGCGCCGGGCGATCCGTTCGTTTACCGCGTGCAGCAGTCCCGCGCCGGTCTCGGCCAGGGTGCCGAAGAGCATGACCTGGAAGACGATCTGGAAGGTGCGCGAACCGAGCAGCTCCAGCATGTGATTCGCCGGCACGGTCTCGTCGACGATTCCGGGATACTGTCCCGCGATCGCGACGAAGAAGAGAAAGGCCGGGATCATCCCGATGGGACCGGACAGCAGCCCCGACACGAGCGTGTCCCTGCGGCTGCGGGCGTGGCGGATGGTGATCAGCACGGCGGGCAGGACGCCGAGGTTGTAGCCCACGTATTCGAAGCCGCTGCGGATCCAGCTTCCATCGATGCCGCCGCTCGCCAGCGCGCTCCGGATGGCGGGGCTGAAGCTTGCCAGGCACCAGACGAAGAAGATCAGGTAGACCAGGTACAGGACCGCCGACCACCCGGTCAGCACCCGTTCGATGATCCGGTTTCCCCCGAAGACGAGGACGCCCACCGCCGTCATGATTCCGACCACCCCCACGAGGTAGTGGAAGCCGAAGGTCTCTTCGAGGATGGAACCGGCGGCGGCGGCGATCACGGCCAGCACGATCATCATCAGCGCGACGTAGAGTACCTCGAAGGCGACCCATCCCGGTCCCAGCAGCCGCTGGAAGAAGCTCCTGTACTCGAACGCCCGGAATACGCGCGCGAACTCGTAGCTCACTACGCACACCGCGCTGAAGAGGGCCGTCGAAAGGGCCATGGCCAGCAAGCCCCCCAGCGGCCCGCGCGACAGGAAGAACTCGACCAGCTCCCGTCCGGTCCCGTATCCGCCGGCGATCACCACCGACTGGAAGATGAAACCGGGCAGCAGGTAGCGGCGCAGCAGGCTCACCAGTGAAATTCCTCCCCTCAACCGTCCGTGGACGGATCCGCCCGAGCCTTGGGAGTGGCGTGGTGCCGCACCCAAGAGCCGCTCGACCGGGTCGAAGCCAGTTCGGGCGACAGTGAACCTGGGGCTACCTCCGCCCCTCCGCCACCCCCCTTGGGGCGATCACGGTCTCGGCTCCGGCCAGCCCCCAGTCCACCACCAGCGCGAGGCCGGCGGCGGGAACGGCTCCCGAGAGGATCATGACCGGATCGGTGAGCGAGAGCCCCGCCACGATGGGGTCGCCCAGTCCGCCCGCCCCGATGAAGGCCGCCAGGGTCGCGGTACCCACGTTGATCACCGCCGCCGTCCGCACCCCCGCCATGATCACCGGCGCGGCCAGCGGGAGCCGGATGCGGTGCAGCAGCTGCCACTCGGTCATTCCGAGTGCGCGCCCCGCCCCCACCGCCTCCGGCGCCGCCTCGATGATTCCCGTGTAGGTGTTGCGCAGGATCGGGAGGAGCGAGTACAGGAAGAGCGCCGCCACCGCCGGGGCCACTCCGATCCCGAGCACGGGGATCATGAAGGCGAGGAGCGCGATGCTCGGGATGGTCTGGAGCACCCCGGCGACCCGCAGGGCGGAACCGGCCAGCACCCGCCGCCGCTCCAGGACGACCCCTGCCGGCAGCGCCACCAGGATCGCGGCTCCGAGGGAGGCTAGGACCAGAAGGAGGTGGCGGGTGACCTGCCGGCCGAGCTCGCCCCGGTTGTCCCACATGTACCGGGGCAGTGTCAGAAGCACCGGCGCGCCTTCTCCCCTGCTGCCCGTGCCGCCGGCGTCCAGCTCCGGCCCCGGTGACCCGGTGCCCAGCCCGATCTCCGCCAGCAACGCCGCCGCGGCCTCCGCGATGGGCATGCCATCGACCTCGATGCGCTCGTTGGCGCGCCGCACCGCGTCGACGCCGATCCTTCCCGAAAGCCGGTTCAGGACGAGCACCGCCTCCGGGCGCTCCTCGCGGAAGGTCCGGCCCAGGAGTGCCGCGGCGTCGTAGGGCGGAAAGAAGCCGAGGTCATCGGCAAGCACCGCGAGGTCGTAGCGGGAGATGGCGCCGTCGGTGGAATAGGCGTCGATCACGTCCACCTCGTGCTCCTCGAGCGCCTGGTACTTGACCGCCTGCAGGAGGCTGCGCGTCTCGCGGAAATCGATCCCGTAGGTGGCCGCAAGTCCGTCCAGCCCGTCGGCCCGGCCGATGAAGTCCGGGGAAAACCCTCCCGCAAGCCCCGGTGCGATCGCCGCGAGTCCGGAGAGCGTGCGGATGCCGAGGGAGTCCGCGGCCTCGCGGCGCATGGCCATCGCGTAGGTGTTCTCGAAGCCCAGCGGCGGGAGCCAGTGCAGCCCCCAGCGCGTCTCGAACTCCTCGCTGACCCGGTTGAAGACCTGGATGGACCCCCCGGTGGCCGTTTCCCCCAGAACCGCCGCCAGCCCGGTACCCGTATACTCGGGGTAGACATCGACATCGCCACCGACGATCGCCTGCATCAGTATTTCAGTCGTTCCGAGTCCCGGACGCCGGTCCACCGCGTGGCCGTCGGCCTCGAGGACCTGGGCGAAGACCTCCGCGAGCAGGTAGGACTCCGCGAACGCCTTCGAGGCGACGACGATGGGACGTTGCGGGTCCTGTGCCTGCACCGACACGGACGCCGGCGGGAACAGCGCTGCCAGCAGGAAGAATCTCCACCTGTGGACCGCGGTCACAACGCCACCCCGGACTTCTCGAGGAGCTCGGCGGCGTAACCGGTGGCGCTGTCGGCGAGTTCCCGCGCCGGAGCCTCGAGTGCGACTCCGCCCGCCCGCATCACTGCGATGTGAGTGGCCACCAGGACCGCTTCTCCGAGGTCGTGCGTCACGAAGACCGCGGTCACGCCCTCCGACTTGCGCAGCGCGATGAACGCCTCCTGCGCCTCGCTGCGGGTGATGGCGTCGAGGGCACCGAAGGGCTCGTCCATCAGAAGGATGTCGGGACCGGCCGCGATTGCGCGAGCGATGGCCACCCGCTGGCGCTGGCCCCCGGAGAGTTCGCGCGGATAGCGGTCCGCGAACGTGTCCGGACCCAGGCCGACGGCTTCCAGGCTGCGCCGGCCGTGCCCCGTGGCGTCCCCCCGTCCGAGGAGGCGCGGAACCAGCGAGGCGTTCGCCAGGCACGTCCAGTGGGGGATCAGGCCGCCGTCCTGCTGCACATACCCGATGGAGCGGCGCAGGGAGACCGGGTCAAGGGTGTCGACGGACTCCCCTCGGACCAGCACCCGCCCGGCATCCAGGTCGGTGAGCCTGTTGATCGATCGCAGGAGGGTCGTCTTGCCCGAGCCGCTCTCGCCGACCAGGCCGAGGCAATCCCCCGCTTCGACGCGCAGCGAGACCCCGTCCAGCGCCACCGTCGAGCCGTAGCGCTTCTCGGCGCCCTCGATCCGGATCAGGGCCACGGCGTCCCTTCCCCGAGTGCGCGCACCATCACCTCCCCGTCCACGTTTCCCCCGGTCACCACGGCCACGACGGTCTCGCCCGCCTCGACGGGAACGCGGCCGCACATCAGCGCCGCGACCGCCGCCGCCCCCGCGGGCTCGGCGACGAGCTTGGCGCGGGTGGCGAGCAGCTTCATCGCCGCAAGCATCTCCTCATCGGAGACCAGCACCACATCCTCCACATGATCGGCCACATACCGGTAGGTGAGCCTCCCGGCCATCGGAGACGCGAGCCCGTCGGCGATGGTGTCGGTGCGGTCGAGCCGGACGGCGCGCCCCTCGTCGAGACTCCGGCGCATCGCCGAGGCCCCCACCGGCTCGACCCCGAAGATGCGCATTCGGCACCTGCCGGCCAGCCGCCCCGCACAGGCCAGGGCACCCGCTATCCCGGCGATCTGCCCGCCACCCCCGACCGGGACCACGATCACACCCGGGCCCGGCACGTCGTCGGCAATCTCGAGCCCGGTCGACCCGTGCCCCGCGATGACCTCCGGCGCGTCGAAGGGATGGAGGAAGACGAGACCGTCGGCTTCGGCGCGGCGGTAGGCCTCGGCAAACGCTCCCGCGGCGTCCCCGTGGAGGACCACTTCGGCGCCGTAGCCCGCCGCCGCGGCAGCCTTGGTGCGCGCCGCGCGTTCCGGCATGACGACCACCGCCCGCGCACCCACCCGTCCGGCCGCCCACGCGACGGCCTGGGCATGGTTCCCCGCGGAGATGGTGACCACGCCGCGGGCGCGCTCGGCCGGTCCAAGCGACGCAATCGCGTTCAGCGCTCCACGCACCTTGAACGACCCCGTCTTCTGCAGATTCTCGCACTTGAGGACCGGAGCCGTTGCCGAGTTGCGCCCCAGCGTCCGGAACGACAGCAGCGGAGTGCGATGCACGGCCGCATCGACCCGCCGCCGCGCGGAGACAAAATCCTTCGCCGTCAGGGAAGCGTTCATGGGCCGGCTGCCGACGAATCAGTCGTTGCGTTCACCGAATCGGAATGCCTATTATAGTCACCAGTCAATGCCCGCCCCGATCGAAGGGCGGCGCTCACCCACTCGCGAGGATGGAGTCCCATGCGCTCAGGATCAAGGTTTGCCGCGTTACTGTCGTTCGCCTTCGCGCTCCTCTCATCCGCGCAGGCGCAGGGGCAGCAGGGAACCATCACCGGGCGGGTCGTCGATATCGAGTCGGCGGGACCGCTCTCGGGCGCCGCGGTCGCGGTCCTCGGGCAGGACATCACACAGGGCACGAATGCGCAGGGACGGTTCAGCATAACGGTCGAACCGGGAACCTATTCGTTGGTGGTGTCCCTTATCGGCTACGCAACGAGGCGAATTGACGGGGTCGCGGTCAACGCCGGCGACGAGACGGAGGTGACGATCTCGCTCAGCTCCCAGGCGCTCGCCCTCAATCCGGTGGTCGTCACCGCCTCGCGCCGCCAGGAGAAGACGCTGGAGGCCCCCGCCTCGATCTCCACCGTTTCCGCGGAGCAGGTGGCCCGGACGACCGCCACCACCGTGGCCGATCATGTCCGGGCCCTGCCGGGAGTCGACGCCGCCCAGACCGGGATCAACCAGGGGACGGTCGTCGCCCGCGGGTTCAACAACGTCTTCTCGGGCGCCCTGCTCGCGATCATCGACAACCGCTATGCGCGCGTCCCGTCGCTCCGGTTCAACGCGTACAACATGTTCCCGACCAACGACCTCGATCTCGACCGCATCGAGGTGTCCCTGGGGCCGGGGGCCGCGCTCTACGGGCCCAACGCGTCGAACGGGGTCATGCACCTGATCACGTCGTCGCCCCTCGACAGGCAGGGGAGCAGCATCTCGCTCGCGGGGGGCGAACGCTCACTCTTCCAGGGACAGTTCCGCACGGCCCATGCTCCGAGCGAGAACTTCGGCTTCAAGATCTCCGCCCAGTACATGCGGGGCAACGACTGGGAGTACGACGATCCGGTCGAAGCGGCGGCCCGCCGCGCCGACTGCGCCATCTGCATGCGGGACAACCTGGCCCAGCGCTACTCCGCCGACGCCCGCCTCGACTTCCGCTTCGCCGGCGACGGGAACCTCGTGCTGAACGGAGGGACCTCGACCCTGGTCACCGGAGTGGAGATGACCGGAATCGGCGCCTTCCAGGTGAAGAACTGGGGGTACAACTACCTCCAGTCCCGGTTCTCCAAGGGACGGCTCTTCGCCCAGGCCTTCCTCAATCTCACGAACTCCGGGTCGGATGTTGGCGGCACCGACCCCGGAGAAGGAACCTTCGGCCTGCGAACGGGCGATCCGGTCGTGGACCAGTCCACGACCATGGCCTTCCAGTTCCAGTACGGCTTCGATCTGGGGTCGCGCCAGAGCTTCACCTACGGAGTCGACTGGCAGCGCACCGAGCCGAAGAGCGGCGGCACGATCTTCGGCGCCAACGAGGACGACGACATCATCTCCGAGGTCGGCGCGTACCTGCACTCGGAGACCTCCATCCTCGACAACCTGGATCTGGTCACCGCAATTCGCGTGGACGACCACAGCCGTCTCACCGATCCCAACATCTCGCCGCGGGCGGCGCTGGTTTTCAGTCCGGCCGACGAACAGTCCTTCCGCCTGACCTATAACCGGGCCTTCGCCACGCCCACCAGCACCAACCTCTTCCTGGACATCGTGGCCGACCGGATCCCGATCGTTCCGGGAGTCGCCTACGACATCAGGGCCCGCGGCGTGCCGAGCAGCGGATATGCATTCAGCCAGTCCTGTCCCGGTGGCTTCATGTCCTACTGCATGCACTCGCCGGTTGCTCAGGGGCCGATCCCGGCGAACGCGGCGCTGCTGTGGAACGGTGTCGTCGATCTTCTTACCGTCGTCTACCCGGAATTGGCCCTCGCGGCAGGCCTGCTCAAGAATCCGGGGGCCGGACCCAACGATCCGGAGATCGGAACCTTCGTAGGCCTTCTGAATACGGGCGCCGCGCCCGGCGAGAATCCCTTCCAGCCGGTCACCGGGTCCCTCGGGGACGTGTCGCCGCTGGTGCCGACCATCAACAACACCTACGAGGTCGGATACAAGGGACTGATCGGGGGTCGGCTGCGTTTTTCCGCGGACGTCTACTCGACCACGGTCGAGAACTTCGTCGGTCCGCTGCGGGCGGTAACCCCCAATGTCTTCCTGGAACCGGGGAGCACTCTGGCATTCGTCCTCAACCGCCTCGCGCCGCTGATCCAGGGTGGGATCGTGACGGAGGAAGTGGTGCGGGGAGTCGTGGCCCAGGCTGCGGCCCTGCCCCTGGGCACCATCGCGCCGGACGGCGCTGCCTCGCCCGATATCCTCGTCACCTACCGGAACTACGGCGAGATCACCTACTGGGGCACCGACCTTGCGGCCCGCTTCCTGGTCAGCGACAAGGTCCAGCTCGACGGCAGCTACTCCTTCCAGAGCGAGGACTGTTTCGACTTCGAGGAGGACGGCGTCTGCACCGGGTCCCAGGACATCGCGCTGAACGCCCCCAACCACAAGGGCTCGTTCGGGTTGACCATCGACGATCAGTCGGTGGGCTACAACGCCGGGTTGAGGATGCGCTTCAACGCGGGATTCCCGATGAACTCGGGGGTGTACCTGGGCGAGGTGGATGCCTACCAGCTCATCGACGCGTCGCTCGGCTACCGGCTGCCCTTCCAGCCCGGCGCCCACGTCTCGCTGACCGCGAACAACATCCTCAACAACATGCACCGGGAGTTCGTGGGTGCGCCCGAAATCGGCAGGATGCTGCTGCTGCGGGTGCGCTACGACTTCTGATTGCCTTGATGAGAAGGCACGGAGCCAGGTGACTTCGGGCGGAAAGCGCCAGCGCCAGAGCGCGCTCCTCGAGATCATCAAGGAGCACCGGGTGCCGCATCAGGAGGCGCTGCGGGAGCTTCTCGCCGAGGCGGGATTCCCGGTCACGCAGCCCACCCTGTCCCGGGACATCCGCGATCTGCGGCTGGTGAAGGTGACGGGGGCCGACGGCAGGCCGCACTACACGCTGCCCGAGGAGTGGGACCATGTGCCGCCGCTCGACTCCATACTGCCGACGCTCTTCGTTGCCGTTGAGACGGTGGGCAACCTGGCCATTGTCCGCACGCTGAACGGCGCCGCGCAGACGGTGGCATCGGGGATCGACTGGGAGGAGTACGAGGGGCTGGCCGGGACCATCGCCGGCGACGACACGGTCCTTCTGATCCTGAGGGATTCGGAGGCGGCCGGGGAGGTGGCCCGTGCCCTGACGGAGCTGGCGCGGAAGGCCTGAGCCGGACCGTGGCGGCGGAAGGGCGGGGAGGGGAGTGGGCGGGTTGGGTGTGGATTCGAACGACCTCGCCGGAGGGACGGCAGGCCTTGTAGACACCAGGCAATACCGGGAGACACTTGACGCTGGGGAGCCGACTGTATATTATTCCGTAAGAACTGCATTATTTTTCATTTCACGCTTACAACCACGGCGCTTTCCGAAGCAGCCGGCTACATCACGGGCCTGGAGCGCAAGGACTCTGGCAAGACACCGTACGGCCTTGGCGGGAGACGTACGGACCTTGCGCTCCGGCCCGCCAACCGGCGCGGCGCCGGGAGTTGCAGAAGCGGAACCGGACCAGGATTTCCATGAAGATCGTGCTGGGATATTCAGGAGGCCTCGACACCACGGTGATCGTCCCGTGGCTGCGGGAGAACTACCGGACCGACGTCATCTGCATGGCTGCGGACGTGGGACAGCGCGGCGGGGTCGACAGGCTGGCCGGCAAGGCTTTCGCGTCGGGGGCTTCGGGCTTCTTCGGAGAGGATCTCAGGGAGGAGTTCGTCTCCGACTACGCGTTGCCGGTGCTGAGGGCAGGTGCCGTCTACAGCCGCAAGTATCTGCTGGGCACCGCCATGGCGCGTCCGTTGATCTCTCGCCGGATGGTGGAGGTCGCCCGGCGGACCGGGGCGCACGCGCTGGCGCACGGATGCACGGGGAAGGGCAACGACCAGCTGCGCTTCGAGGTGTCGTTCGCGGCGCTGGCGCCCGACCTGCGGGTGATCGCGCCGTGGAGGGAGTGGGAGATCCGGTCGCGGCAGGACGCGCTCGACTATGCCCGGGCTCGCGGCATCTCGCTCGAAGGGATCGACGTGGAGAAGCTCTACTCCCGCGACGAGAACCTCTGGCACATCAGTCACGAGGGCGGCCCGCTGGAGGATCCCGGCAACGCCGCGGGAGCGGACGTGTTCATATGGACGCGTGACCCGGCCGAGGCCCCCGACGCACCCCTCGAGATCGAAATCGGCTTCGAGGCCGGCTTCCCGGTGGCGATCGACGGGCGCGCGCTGTCTCCCCTGGACCTCCTCCTGGAGCTCAATGAAATGGGCTCGGAGCATGGGGTGGGCCGCGCCGACGTGATCGAGGACCGGGTGGTGGGAATCAAGTCGCGGGGCGTGTACGAGACGCCCGGGGGGACCATCCTGCTGGCGGCGCTCCAGGAGTTGGAGCAACTTGTCCTGTCACGCCGCTGCCTGGCTCTCAAGGATGCGCTGGCACCACGCTACGCGGATCTGGTGTACGAGGGCCTGTGGTGGACACCGGAGCGGGAGGCGCTGGACGCCATGGTCGACTCGATGATGAAGCACGTCGCCGGGACCGTGCGGATGCGCCTCTTCAAGGGGCAGACCACGGTGGTTTCGCGCCATGCTCCGGCGTCGCTCTACGATCTCGATCTCGCCTCCTTCGGCGCCTCGGAAGGGTATGAACACTCCGACTCCACCGGCTTCGTCAAGCTGTTCAGCCTCCCGCAGCGGGCGATCGCCGCGCAGAAGCTCGCGGCGCGGGAGGCGGCCCGGGCGAACGGACGGGGGAGCGATCCGGCGGGAACGCCCCGGCGGCTGGTCGCCACGGCGGACCACTGACCTGGCGGGCCGTGGAATAGGTCCCCTCCGCATTCGGTCGACGATGCATCTCACGGCCGTACAGCCGGACGACTGCTGACCCGGTGGGCACTCCGCGGGAAGGATCCGGCCATGCCCTCTGGGGCGGGCGTTTCGAGGGAGGGCTCTCCCGGGAGATGGAGGCGCTCAACCGCTCCCTCGACGTGGACTGGCGGCTGTGGCGGCAGGACGTGCGGGGGAGCCGGGCGTGGGCCCGCGGCCTGGAGCGGGCGGGGATCCTGTCGGCCGCCGAGGCCGCGGAGATCGACGACGGACTGGGACGGGTCGCGAGGGTGCTGGAGGAGGCGGCGGGACCGGAAGCCTTCGCCGACGAGGACATTCACACTGTGGTCGAGCGCCTGCTGACCGAGACGATCGGTCCCGTGGGAGGGAAGCTCCACGCGGGGCGCTCCCGCAACGATCAGGCGGTGACCGGCTTCCGCCTCTGGGGGAAGGACGCGGTCCGGGCGCTCCGCGGGGAGATCGTCGCGCTGATCGGGGCCATCGCCGGGAGGGCCCGGGAGACGGAAGGGATCGTGATGCCGGGCTACACCCACCTGCAGCAGGCCCAGCCGGTCCCGGCCGCGCACTGGCTGCTGTCGCGCGCCTGGCCCCTGCTCCGGGATCTGGAGCACCTGCGGGCGGTGCAGCGCGAGTGCGACGTTCTTCCTCTCGGCTCGGGGGCCCTTGCCGGATGTCCCTTTGAGGTGGACCGCGAAGCGCTCGCCGCCGACCTCGGCTTCAGCCGCGTCACCGAGAACTCGATGGACGGCGTGGGGGACCGCGACTGGGCGGCCCGGCTGGTATTCGGGGCCGCCATGACCGGGGTGCACCTGTCCCAGCTCGCCGAGGACCTGGTCCTCTTCTCGACCTCCGAGTTCGGGTTCGTTCGGCTCGGCGACGGCTTCACGACGGGATCGTCGCTGATGCCGCAGAAGCGGAACCCGGACGTGGCCGAGCTCACGCGGGGCAAGTCAGGCAGGCTGGTGGGCAACCTGACCGGGTTGATGACGGTGCTGAAGGGACTGCCGGCGGGATACAACCGGGACCTGCAGGAGGACAAGGAGGCCGTGTTCGACTCGGTCGACACGCTGTCGGTGGTGCTGCCCGCGATGACCGGCGCCGTGCGGGGCATGGAGCTGGTGCGGGAGAGGATCGACGACGCGCTGCGCCCCGAGATGCTGGCCACCGACCTGGCCGACCACCTGGTGCGTCGCGGCGTACCGTTCCGCGAGAGCCACGACCTCGCGGGGGCGCTGGTTCGCGCCGCCGAGGCTTCGGGCCGGGAACTCAGCGCCCTGACGCTGGAGGAGATGCGGGCCGTGCACCCGGACTTCGGCCCTGAGGTGGTCGCGATCTTCGACGCGGCGGCTTCGGTCGAGTCGCGCGCGGTCCGCGGCGGCACGTCGGCGGAGGCGCTGGAGGACCAGTTCAAGGCGCTGGCGGAGGCCGTGGCACGCGCTTCTAGCGACCCCTGAGCGGCCGGCTACAGCGTCCGTCCCGCGGCCTCCGCGAAGACGCCGAGGTCGCGCATCAGCGCGGCGAAACCGTCGAAGGTCAGGGACTGGTCGCCGTCCGACATGGCGGCCTCCGGATCCGGGTGCACCTCCACGATCAGCCCGTCCGCCCCGGCGGCCACGGCCGCGAAGCTCAGCGGGGCGACCAGGTCGCGGCGCCCGCCGGCGTGGGACGGGTCGGCGATCACCGGCAGGTGGGTCTCCATCTTCAGCCAGGGGATCGCGGCGAGATCGAAGGTGTTGCGCGTCTCGGCCCCGAAGGTGCGGATCCCCCGCTCGCACAGAACCACCTGCATGTTCCCCCGGCTCATGACGTATTCCGCGGCGAGGAGCAGGTCCTTGAGCGTCGCCGACATGCCGCGCTTCAGCAGCACGGGCCGCTGCAGCTGTCCGACCTCCCTGAGCAGGGGGAAGTTCTGCATGTTCCGGGTCCCGATCTGGAGCATGTCGACGTATCCCGCCACCAGCTCGGCGTGCCGCGGGTCGAGGACCTCGGTCACCACGGGCAGACCGGTCTCCGCGCGCACCTCGGTCAGGATGCGCAGGCCATCCTCCTTGAGTCCGTCGAAGGAATACGGCGAGGTGCGGGGCTTGAAGGCGCCCCCACGGAGCAGCGCCGCGCCCTCCCCGGCCACCGCGCGTCCGGTCTCGGCCATCATCGCGGCGCCTTCGACCGAGCAGGGACCCGCCGCGACCAGACAGGCCTTTCCCCCGAACAGCCGGTCGCCCACCGGCACCCTGGTGGTCCTGTCGGCGGCGAAATCGCGCGCGGCCAGCTTGTACGGCCGCATCACGGGGTGGACCGAATCGACCCCGGGGATGGAGAGCAGGGGAACGTGCGCCAGGCGCGCCTCGTCCCCGATGCATCCGATGATCGTGCGGCTCTCCCCGATGGAGACGTGCGTGCGAAAACCCAGTCCCTCCACCCGCTCCCGGATGCGGTCCAGCTGTTCTGCGGTGATACCCTTCGCTGCTACGATGATCATGGCATTCGTTTTCCCTTGCGGACGCTCTTCGCCGGTGCGACTGGAAGAAGCGCCTTGTGAGTGGCTGACGTGGGAAGATGGACAATTCGGCCAAAGAGTAAAGCGCCCGGATGCGGCGTGGCGTCCGCCCGCGTGCGGCACCGCGAGATTGTCCGTGTCGATTCGGGGCGCCCCCGATCTTCGTTGCGGGGGCACAACTGGTGACTGCAATCCTGACGACATAGATTTGACCTCGTGAACGGCAAGAGAACCCTCGGATCCCCGGCTGGCCCTTGGTCCTGACCGCAGTCGAAGACCTGAAGAGCGAGGCGGGACGTGAAGCGGCCACGGATGTGGCCTCGGGAATGCGTCTGGGGCTGGGAACCGGCTCGACCGCCGCCTATTTCCTCAGGCACCTCGGTGCCCGGCTGGCGAGCGGCGAACTAACCGACGTGGTCGGTGTTCCCACCTCCGTCCGCACGGAGAAAGCTGCACGCCGGCTGGGGATACCACTTGGTACCCTCAGCGAACTGGCACCTCTCGATCTCACCGTGGACGGCGCTGACGAGGTCGATCCGAAACTCAACCTGATAAAGGGGCTGGGCGGCGCGCTGCTGCGCGAAAAGATGGTGGCCCAGGCGTCGGATCGTTTCGTGGTGGTCGTGGACGACGCCAAGCTGGTCCGCCGGCTCGGGGAGCTCGCCCCGGTGCCGGTGGAGGTCGTTCCGTTCGAATTCGACAGCCATTGGAGGTGGTTGCAGGCTCTGGGGGCCGATCCGCAGTTGAGGAGGAACGAAAGTGGCGATGTCTTTGTGACCGATAACGGACTGCTAATCATCGACTGCCGGTTCGTCAAGGGGATCGACGATCCGCAGGAGCTGGAGAACCGGTTGATGCATCGGGCGGGGGTCGTCGATTCGGGACTGTTTCCGGGTCTGGCCGACGAGGTGGTGGTGGCCGGGGGCGGTGGCGTGTACCGCATGTCCGCGGGTGAGGGCTGAAGTGGTCAGGATCGCGCCGTCACTGCTGAGCTGCCGCTTCGCGGAGCTGGGCCGGGAGGTGAAGACGGTCGACGAGGCGGGCGCGGAGTGGATTCACGTGGACGTGATGGACGGCCGCTTCGTGCCGAACATCACGATCGGGCCGCTGATCGCCGGCGCGGTGCGGGGCGTAACGCAGCGCACGGTCGATGTGCATCTGATGATCGAGGAACCCGACCGCTACATTGCCGACTTCGCCAGGGCCGGAGCGGACGTGATCACCGTACACGCCGAGGCGGCGCGGCACCTCCACCGCACCCTGGAGCTGATCCGCTCGCTGGGCAAGCGCGCCGGAGTGGCGCTGAACCCCGCCACCCCCCTGTCCGCCGTCGAGGAGGTGCTGGACGGGATCGATCTGCTGCTGGTGATGACCGTGAACCCGGGCTTCGGCGGCCAGGCCTTCATTCCGCGGTCGCTGGACAAGTTGGCGCGCGCGAGGGCGCTGGTCGAGGCGCACCGTCCGGGTGAAGTGGAGGTGCAGGTGGATGGCGGCGTGAGCGAGAAAACGGCACCGGCCCTGGTCGCGGCGGGCGCGACGGTGCTGGTGGCCGGCTCCGCGGTGTTCGGCCATCCGCGGGGCGCCGCGGCCGGTGTGGCGGCGCTGCGCGCGTCGGTGGAGGGGATCTCCTGGGACGAGCGGGGTCGATAGGGTCATGGCAACCTTCGTCAATGAGTGCGAGATACCGTTCCCGGTCGAGGATGTCTTCGGCTGGCACACGCGCCCCGGCGCGCTGGAGCGTCTGCTGCCGCCCTGGGAGGACGTGCGCGTCATTTCGCGCGAGGGCGGCATCGCCGATGGGGGCGTGGTGCGGATCCGGGCGAAGCGCGGCCCCATCTCGGCGGTGATGAAGGTCCGGCACACCGCGTTCGAGGAGGGCCGGTTCTTCTGCGACGAACAGGTCTCCGGACCCCTCCAGTCCTGGGTGCACAACCACGAGTTCGAACCGGCGGGGAGCGGAGCTACCCTCCTCCGGGACCGGATCGAGTGGGAGCCGCCCGGCGGGGCCGCGGGACAGATCTTCGCGCGGGGCGTCATCGAGGCCGAACTCGGGCGCTTCTTCCCCTTCCGGGCGCGGCGGATTGCGCAGGACCTGGCGCGCCACGCCGCCTGGCAGGGCCCTCCACTGACGGTCGCGGTCACCGGCGCGAGCGGCTTCGTCGGCTCGGCGCTCTGTCATTTCCTCACCACGGGGGGTCATGAGGTCCGCCGGGTCGTGCGCCGCAAACCCGACCGGGAGAAGGGCGAGATCGCATGGTATCCCATGGAGCGGCGCATCGAGCGGGCCCGGCTCGAGGGGGTCGACGCCGTGGTGCACCTGGCCGGAGAGAGCCTGACCGGCGAGCGCTGGACCCCGGCGAAGAAGAGGGCGATCTGGAGGAGCAGAGTGGAGGGAACCCGGCTGCTGGTCGAGGCGCTGAGCAGCCTCAGGCAGCCTCCGCGGGTTCTGGTTTCGTCGTCGGCGGTCGGGTTCTACGGGAACCGGGGTGCCGAGCGGCTGAGGGAGGAAAGCCGGCCCGGGAAGGGGTTCCTGGCGGACCTGTGCCGGGAGTGGGAAGCGGAGGCTGCCGGGGCGCGCCGGGCGGGCATCCGGGTGGTTCTGCTCCGCACCGGGCTCGTCCTCAGCCCCGCGGGTGGAGCCCTCGGCACGATGCTGCTCCCCTTCAAGATGGGGATCGGCGGCCGCCTCGGCACCGGACGCCAGTACGTGAGCTGGATCGATCACGACGACTTCGTCGGGCTCGTCTTCCACGCGATCACCACCCCCTCGCTCAGGGGACCGGTCAACGCCACCGCGCCCCACCCGGTCCCCAACGCCACCTTCACCACGATCCTGGGACGCGTGCTCAAGCGCCCCACGCTGCTGCCCGTGCCGTCGCTGGCGGTGAAGGGCATGTTCGGGGAGATGGGAAGGATCCTGCTGCTGGAGGGGGCCCGGGTACTGCCGGAGGCGGCCTCGCGGAGCGGCTTCCACTTCGACTTCGAGGGTCTCGAGGACTCGCTGGCCTACCAGCTCGGCCACACCGGCCCAGCCGTACGGCAGCGATGATCCCACCGCCCCGCCGCAGTTGCCCACCGGTGCACCCCCGCGATCCGCGCTGGCCGATGGGCCACGGATGAGCCGGGAGTCGCACCCCTCCGGCCTGGCGCTCGCGGACCTCGCCTCCGACCCGCTGGAGGAGTTCGCGCGCTGGTTCGCCGCCGCCGAGGCCGAACCCGGGATCGTCTTCGCGGAGGCGGTCTGCCTCTCCACTCTGGGACCGGAGGACACCCCCGAGGGACGAATGGTCCTGCTGAAGCATTTCGACGCGCGCGGGTTCGTTTTCTACACCAACCTGGACTCGCACAAGGGCCGCGCGCTCTCGGCGCACCCCAGGGCGGGCATGACCTTCTATTGGCAGCCCCTGAGGCGCCAGGTGCGGATTCGGGGCCCCGTCGAACCGGTGTCGCCCGGGGAGGCGGACGCCTACTTTGCCAGCCGCCCCCGGGAGAGCCGGATCGGGGCCTGGGCGTCGGACCAGAGCCGGGAGCTGGAGAGCCGGGCGGTGCTGGAGGCGAGGGCGCGGGAGCTGGAAGCGCGCTTCGCGGACGGCGACGTCCCCAGGCCACCCAACTGGTCGGGCTTCCGCATCGTCCCCGAGGCCATCGAGTTCTGGCAGGAGGGGCGCGCGCGGCTGCACGACCGCTTCATCTACGAGCGCGACGAAGCGGGGGGATGGGCCCGCCGGCGACTGTATCCCTGAGCTGGGCAGCCTCATTCCGAGCTCAGATAAGAAATCTTAACTTAAGAATTATTTTCTTGATCCACGGAGCCCGCCAGCGCGCTCTCGTTCAGTGCCACCGCCAGCGTTTCCAGCAACAACGCGGCCTCCGCTTCGCCGAATACCAGCGGCGGCTTGATCTTGATTACATTGTGGCCGGGGCCGTCAGCGCTGAGCAGCACCCCCATCTCGCGGGCCCGGTTGACCAGATAGCTGCAGGCCTCGGGGAAGGGCTCGCGGGAAGCACGGTCGCGGACGAACTCGATGCCCAGGAAGAGCCCGCGCCCGCGCACATCGCCCACCAGCGGGTGATCCGCGGTAAGTTCGCGCAGCCCCCGCAGGAGCCCCCCGCCGACGACGCGCGCACGGTCCTGCAGGCCCCGGTCCCGGATCTCCGCCAGCACCGCGCGCGCCGCCGCGCAGGAGACGGGGTTGCCGCCGAAGGTGCTGAAGTATTCCATCCCGTTGGCAAAGGAGTCGGCGATCTCGCGGGTGGTGACGACCGCGGCGACCGGGTGCCCGTTTCCCATCGGCTTGCCCAGGGTGACGATGTCGGGCACGACGCCCTGCAGCTCGAACCCCCAGAACGCGGCGCCCACCCGGCCGAACCCGACCTGCACCTCGTCGGCGATGCAGACGCCGCCCGCGCGGCGGATGTGGCGGAAGGCCGCGTCCAGGTATCCGGGGGGCGGTTCTATCTGGCCGCCGCAGCTCAGGATCGGCTCGGCGATGATGGCCGCGACCCCGGGGCCGCCCGCGGAGGCATCGAGGCGGGCGGCGGCGCGGGCCACGTCGTCGCCGTAGCGCCGTCCCAGGTCGACATCGGAAAGTCCCTGCCCGCGCCGGTAGCGGCCCCGGTAGACATCGGGCATCGGGGCTACCGCCACCCTGCCGCTCGGTCCCTTCCCCCCGGGTCCGTCGAACTTGTAGTGGCTGACCTCGACCAGCCCCCCGGTATTGCCGTGGTATCCGCCCTCCAGGCAGACCACCCCGTCGTGGCCGCTGTGGCAGCGCGCCATCCTCAGCGCCAGCTCGTTCGCCTCGCTCCCCGAGCAGACCAGGAAGACGACCTCGAGCGGAGCGGGGAAGTGGGCCAGCAGTTCGTCGGCGAGCGCGACGATCTCGCCGTGCAGGTAGCGAGTGTTGGTGTTGAGGACGCGGGATTGGCGCGCGATCGCCTCGGCAACGCGGCGATTCCCGTGCCCGACGTGCGGGACGTTGTTGACGGTGTCGAGGTAGCGGCGCGCGGCGTCGTCGTAGAGGTAGGCGCCCAGTCCGCGCACCATGTGGATGGGGTCGGCGTAGGACAGACTCAGGGACGAACCGAGAACCGTCTTGCGCTTTGCCGTTAGATCGCGCTTCCGCAAGACCGGATCGTCGGCGGAGAGGGTTGCGGTGACGGTTCCGGGGAGAAGGCCGCTGAGCGGGGACGGGTCGGGGAGCACGCTCTCCCAGACCGGGCGCAGCCTCTGCAGCGCCACGCCGGGAAAGTTGCCGGGGTCGGCGCCCTCGATGCCGTCGTCGTGCAGGGGGTCCAGCGCGATGACCTGGAAGTGCAGGTGGGGTGGCCAGCCCCCGTTGACGTCCGCGCCGCCGAGCCGGCCGATCACGTCGCCGGCGTCGACGGCCTGGCCGGGCTCGAGGTGGCGGAGGGTGGCGTGGTCGAGGTGGCCGTAGAGGGTGTGGAAGCCGGGGCCGTCCGGGATCGTGCCGCCGGCAGCGGGTCCGCCGTCGCGGCCACTTGCGGCGGGGGCGTGCCGCAGGATGACGGTCGGGCCGTAGTCGCCCGGCCGGTCGTTGTCCGCCACCGACGCGACGACACCCGCGAGGGGACTGTGGACGGGGGTCCCCGCGGGCGCGAAGAGGTCGAGGCCGAGGTGGATGGTGCGGGCCTCGGGGCCATCGTTTCCCGGTGCGTGGAAGGCGGGGGCGTCGTAGAGGAGCCGGGCCTCGCCGTAGCGGCCCACTCCCACCGTGGCCCCGTGGGCGGCCATCTCGGCCGCCACCCAGCGGTCGAGCGCGCCCTCGGGGAGGAGGTCGTCGGGGTGGGGGAGTTCAAGGCTGCCCACGGAAAGGTCGATGGTGTGGGGGCGCGCAAGGACATCGCGCGTCATCACGGGCGCGGCCGGCGCCGGCGGAGTGACCGCCGCGAGTCCGGCTTTGGGCGGGAGCCCGGCGGCTTCGCGAATCCTGAATTCGGCGATCCTCCAGTCGGTCCGGGCCAGGGTGCCCAGGAGTTCCCAGGCGGGTTCCTGGCTCACCGCGAGGTAGGCGTTGTCCGGCTGGCGCCGCATCTCGCCGGCCTGCACGCACACCGAGAGGCAGAGCCGCAGGGCCACGATCGGCACGATGGCCGCGCATTCCGCCCCGCTGACCGGGCCCGCGGAAGCGTAGCCGCGCACGATGGCGCACGCCGCCTCGAGCGGATCGGGCAGCCCCATCATGGCGTATGTGGCCGCCACGGCGATCTCGGCCGCCCGCCAGCCGCGCACCACATCGCCGAAATCGATGAGCGCGGCCAGCCGGGCCCCCCTGAGTGAAGGGACCACGATCACGTTGTAGTCGTTCGCGTCGTTATGGATCACCGAGAAAGGCAGGTCGTTCCGTACCGGATCCAGCCGGCGCACGGCGCGTTCCAGCGTCGCCGTGACCAGGTCGCGGCCCGTGGCGAGGTCACCCCGGCGAGCGCGCACGGTCCCGGCCGCGGTCTCCATCCTCCAGGGGAAGTCGCGCGCCAGCGCCGGCTGGTCGAAGTGCGTGAGCGCTGCGTCCAGTTCGGCGAGGAGCGTGCCGAGCGACTCGAGTACGGCCATCGAACGGGGCCTGTGTTCAGCCAGGGGGATACCGTCGATGTAGGTGCAGGCGCACGCAATGATCGGCTCTCCGTGAAGGTCGGCCTCCGCGATCGTGGGCTGGGGGGCGGCACCCTCCGCGATCACGGACTGGGGGGCGGCACCTTCGGCCGGAACCACCCGTGGGATGCGCTCACCCAGGCCGGAGCCTTCCAGGTGGCCAAGCGCGGCGGTGATCAGTTCGAAGACAGGCCGTCTGCCGGGGGAGCCGAGCTTGAGTACGAGGTCCCCCACCGACCCGCAAACGCGGTAGTTCCAGTCGAACTCACCGGGCAGAGGGATCGTTTGGCCGTCCACGCCGAAGAGCCGGCGCGCGATGGTTCGGGCGTCGCCCGGGGTGGGGCGGTGGTTCACTTCAGCAGTCCGTGGATAAACCCGTGAGAGCGGCGAGGCGCCGCGTTTCCAAGGCGCCTTGAGAGGGGAATGGCAGCGCTATTCGCCGAGATTCATGTAAGTGACATATAAAGCAACTATTTAGACAATCTCTAGCAGTCATGGTCCCCTATTTGCAGAGGTCCATACGGATCCGCGCTGATACTCGGGGTCCACCGCCAGCAACTGGTTCTTCCGGTAGTTGAGGAGCTGTCCGGCGGTTCGTTGCTTCGAGCGTGATTTCATCCGCTGGACTCACCGGGAACGAGGCGCCCGGCCCGAAGACCGACGCGCGCGAGATCAGGTCGATGTGGCTGGTAAATGTCGGATATCCATCACGCCCCGGCAAGCAACGTCATTGGGTCTCAGAGCGGGAGACAGAGGCTCCGCGAGGACGTAGCACAGGCACGACGGCCGCGGCGCGACATGGTCTTGATGGAGCGGCCAGCGATGTGGCGGGGGTGCCTGTCGGCCGTCGTCACGCCGGCGCGCCTGCCACCTCGTGGGAATGCGCGAAAAGAAGAAGGGTAATGACAAGAAATGAAATGATTGACTTGACTTGACATGTCGGGAAGGAAGCATACCGTGGTCAGGGCAGGCCTTCGATCGTCGCTTTGGCCTTGGTCCTTGTCGGACTGTCTGGGGGTGGATGAAGACGATGAGGAGGGCATCGGTTCGGGCAAGTGCCACGAAGAATGCATAGTCGTAAGGAGGTGGGTTCTGGACCGGTCGGATCGTCTCTTCTTCGCGTCGGGCATTGCCGAGTGACCCACAAGATGCGTCGAGGCGCTACATTGGGGTGCCTCGCTCTCGGGTTGGCCGGCTGTGCGGAAGGGGGGACGTCGCACACGCCGAGCGAGGCGGTCACCGACAGCGCGGGCGTACGGTTCGTTGGCGATTCCGACCCGCTGTGGGATTCAGGGGAAGGCTGGCGGGTGACCACGGATCCGGTGCTTTCCATCGGCGTCGTTGACACGCCGTTGGTCCAGCAATTCCACCACATCGAGGGGCTGACCCGGATGAGCGACGGTACCATCGTCGTGTTGAACACGGGCAGCGGCCAGCTCAAGGCGTTCGATTCGGGTGGGAACCACCTGTGAAGCGCGGGTGGACTGGGTGCCGGTCCCGGAGAAATGAACGACCACCAGGGGAAGCGTCTTCTGAGGCTGAGGGGCGATACGCTACTGGTCATTAGCGGATTCTACCGGATAACCTTCGGACCTGACGGACGATTGGTTGAACATCGACTTCAGCCGGAAGAGGGCGCTTGCCGGAGTTTGACGATCCCGGCTGCCGGCGACGAGTATGCGGAGTGCCGCACCACCAGCGGCGACGTTGTTCCGGGCCCCTGGGTCCGGGAGAGCACCATCGTGCGGATCGGCCAGGATCAGGTTGATTCGATAGGTCCCTTCTTCCTTTCGGACGGCTGGCGGAGTCATTCCGAAGTCATCAGGTCGCCGCTTGGCCCCAGAGGTACCCTCAGATTCGCCCGTAGCGAGCCTACCCTGCTCTACGCCCGCGATGACGAATACAGGATAGAGTTGTGGGACCTGTTATCCGGTAGCCCTTCGATGGTGGTCCGAAGGCAGTCGCCCCGTTGGGCCAGGACGGAGGTCGACATCGTCCTCGACACGTGGGGCTTCAATGAACAGCTCGCGCCTGGGGACGTGGGCATGCCTGCCGGCGACGAAGAAGCTGACCCAGTAGAGCGACGACACGTACGCCCACTGCCAGAACAGGGCCACCCCGACAATGCCGGCAACGACCGGCGGCACAAGACCAACGGAAAAGGCCGCGTACAGGAGCAGCGTCGGGATCGGCGTAACGAAGCCGTTGCCGATGTCGACGGTGAACCGAGGGTACTGCGATCCGTGTAGGACGAATCGATCGGCGAGTACGCTGCCCAGGAATCCGCCCAGACCGTCGGGGACAGCGCCTGCCTCAGCGGCACCCTGCTGGTGAGGAACTCGACAGCGGATGAGCGGCCGGTCTCACGCTGGCGTCTGCGCCAGTACTCGGCGCGCCTCCTGATGTGGTCCCATAGGAAGTACAGGCACACCTCCCAATAGCAGATCAGCAGATTGAGCGAAAAGAACAGGATGAAGAGGCAATGGATGAAGCTGAACCCGCCCTGCAGGTGGTAGCGGGCGCCTATGCCGGGCAGCGCCAGAAGTGCGACCAGCAGCGCCACCAGCACGCCAACCGGGATCCCCGAAGTGCTTTGCTGTGCGCTCTGGCTGGTCTGCGCGGTCCGGTCGTCACCCACGTCCTGTGATCCTCGTCGTTTGGAGCTGGCGTCGCGGAACTCCGACCAAGGATGCCGCCATCGCAACCCTTACGGCAACCTCCTCACGACGACGCTCGGGATATCGAATTCATCGGTTTCCCAGAATGCCGCCAGACCGTCGGGACGGGAATGCGTCGGGCATCTCTGTAGCGCATGCGGCGAAGGCCCGCCACTCGCCTGGATGTCGACTATCGGCCCACTACCCCTCTGCGCGGAACAGTCGGTGCAACTGGATGTGCGTGACGTCCAGTTCGTCGATACGGGCCCCCAGCACGTAGTCCTGACCCACCTGGTAGAGCCAGAAATAGCCTTCGAATCGCACCTCGCCGCGAAACCGGCCTTGCCCGTCAAAGACATCGAAGACCGTCTCGTCGTGCAGGGGTACGAACGGCTCGCGCCGGACCCAGACGTCACCTGTGATCCCCACGGTCATGCCGAACACGGCTGGCACCAGGTCCGGAGGTTCCTTCTCGTTGTCCGGCACACCGCCACCTGCCGCTCCGGGGATCTGGAATCTCTGTATATCCGCGACGGCCGCGTCCACCTCCTTGTCGGTCGGCGCACGGCGTCCGTCCAGGCGCCGGATGATCCGCGTCAGGTCGCCATCGAGAGACCACACCTCGATCGAATACTCGGGATTCGGGGCGATCGCCACTACCGGGGGCAACCCACCCGATTCAACCCAGGTGCTCGCACGCAAGACACCCCACCGATGCCAATAGTGCCCGAGAAGGGCTTCCGTTCCATCCCGCGCCACGCGAATGACGCGAGTAGGTGGAACCGTGCCGTGCACGGCAGGGTTCTCGTCTGAGACGACTTCACAAACCAGGAACGAACCTTCCTGGAGAAGACGGGAATGGGCGCAAGGAACACCACGCTCTCCAGAAAAGTGTCGCACGACATCGATCATCGTCTGACGAACGTAGTCGCCGGTCGGGCTGAAAACCAAGTGACGGTCCCCGGCGTCCACAAGAAGAGTGTCGCCAGCCAGCCGGACAAAGCCCTCCGCGTACTCGAACTCTCCCGGCCCCTCGCCGAAACCACCCGCCGTCCGCAGGTGCGCGCCTCCCGGTCCAAAGAAACGCAGTTCGGAAGTTCCGTTGTCCAGCGCGACGATGGTGCCGTCACTCAGACGAGACGCCTTGGTGACGACAGTAAACAGCGTCGGCGGAGGCCCATGCGCTCCACCGATCACGACCAGGGGCTCCGCGTCCACCGACCAGCGCTCACCCACGGCCGGCACGCCGGTGTTCATCGCGATTGCGATCCCGGCCGAGTCTCGCGTGTGGTAGGTCGGTTCCGGCAGCGGCTCCGTGTCACCCTGACACCCGGCAAGCACAGCCAGACAGGCGAGGGCGACACGTATTCGCGATGGAAAGAACACATTACCAATTGTCATGTTCTCTTTACTTTCGTGATCCCTGAAGCACCGCTCCGGGCTACTCCTAGGCGATAGCCCTGCTGTTCACCATTCGTCGCGCCTGGCCAGCCCGGTGTCTCGCCAGCCTGGTGTCACTCGGGGATTATCCACGATGGACTGCTCCAGGTGGCGGAACACTCTGGCCGGCAGGAGCAATCTTATTGGACAGCGCCACATCGCTTATGCTTCTTGCGCTGTAAGCAAGAGCCCCACCTCGCGTCACCATGGGCACCCTGTGGGTCCAGCGCACGCTTAGTACCACTCCTTGGGCACGGGTACGCGGAGGCATATATCACATGCTTTTTCAGCGGGCGCGGGGCGAACTCATCGAAGCAACATCCGCACCCGGCATCTTGAGATGTTTCATCGAAACTTGTCCCGGACGAGGAAGCAGTGGATATGGAACCCGCTAGGGCTAGCTTGAGCGGTTCGTCCGACGCGCCACTTGATGTACCATCGTCCACACTGTTGGCGGGTGCTGCCACAACGAGCGCGAAGACTATCAGCGGTGAGGCTACCGTCAGGACAACGGTGCGGAAACGGTTGGCAGGGTTGCGACGCATTTGGCTTCCTCCTTAGGAGAAGAGGTGGCGTATGGATCGGGCAGGCATCGCGGCGTGCCCGCCGATGAGTCCCGGTCGGTCCGGGGTTCACTCCAATCCTCGCAATTGCAATTCGCATGCCATTCTATCGGTCGATTCTGTCGGCGTTCGGTGAAAAGTCTCCGTAAGTCATTTGATGAAATGTGGTTTGCGGAGTGGTACGGCCCCGGCCACACTACCCCTTTCAACCTCCATCCAGTGTGTCGCAGCTGCAGTCGCTGCGACACCAAATGCGACAGTCGGCCTGTCGCAGCGGAGAGGCTATCAGCACAGAAGTAAACCGATTGTCATCCCACTGGTCTCCTTCCGAAGTACCGATCCAACCGGCGATATAACGTCGAGCGGTTGATTCGCAACAACCTGGCGGCTTGGCTCCTGTTGCCGCCCGCAACTCTCAGAGCCGCAACCAGCTCTCGCTTCCTGTCCTCGTCGGTCTTCGGGTTCGGAGGCCCGCCCAAGTCCGGCTCCTGCCTCGCCCCGATCTGCTGGTTCGCGATCGCCTCGTCAACGAGATGGAAAGGGATCAAACCGTCCTTTGCAACGACCATACAGTAGTCTATGACGCTCAAGAGTTCCCGAACGTTCCCCGGCCAATCATGGCGTCGCAAACGGAACGTAGCGTCTTCGGTAAACTCACACTGGGCGCCATTCGCCCGAAGGTACCGGTCTACGATGCGGACGATTTCCTCTCCTCGCTCACGAAGTGGAGGCAATTCGTAGCGGACCGATAACCGAGCCACCAGATCCTCACGGAACTCGCCGTTCGCAATCGCTACCCCCAAGTCCCGGTTCGTTGCGGCGATGACACGTATGTCGGACTTGCGAACGGTAGTCGAGCCCAGGCGGCTGAATTGTCCCGTCTCGAGCAGGATGAGGAACATCACCTGGATCGAGTGTGGTAGGGCCCCGAACTCGTCGAGAAACAGGGTGCCGCCTGCCGCGGCTTCGACCACTCCAGGCTTCGATTCGGTCGCGCCTGTGTATGCTCCCTTGATATGTCCGAACAACTGCGCCTGGGCCAAAGACTGGGTAAAAACTCCACAGTTTTGTGGCACAAACGGGCCCTTGGCCCGGAGACTCAGCTCATGGAGGATCCGGGCGAGATACCCCTTCCCGGAGCCGGGCGGACCGAGCAGGAGGATATGGGCGTTCGTCGGACCGAAGTGGATGGCAAAACGACGCATATCTTCCGGTAGGTCGTTCCAATCATCATTCCAGCGATCCGGGGATTTGCACATAATTCCCAACGCGGGCAGATCCAAGAAAGAACGAAATGCGGCCAGAACAGTGGGTCAAGGGTAGTATAGGGAGCGAAGCTGCTTCCAGCAAGGCTGGCTGGCGGAAGGGGCGGAGGGGCGCCTGAGAGGAGCTGCCGAAACAACCCTGTGGTCCCGCTACCTCAGCGCCTCCGGCAACCTCCTCACGACGATGCTTGGAACATCGAATTCATCGGTTTCCCAGAATGCCGCCAGGCCGTCCGGTCCGAACGCGGCCGGCATCTCCGTGACGCCCGCGGGGAAGGTGCCGAGGTATTCGCGGTCCGGGCCGAAGACATCGATGGGGCCCTCGTCGTCCCACGGCTCGTCGCCCCTCCGCTGGACCCAGAGGGCGCCGTCCCAGCTGGCACCCAGTCCGCGAACGACCGGCACCTCGTCGAAGAATTCGCGGGTTTCCAGTCCCTCGCGGTAGGCATCGGGCAGGCTGGGTGCCTGGGCGAGGGTTTCTGCGTCGGCGTCATTGAGCTGGCGCTCGAATTCGTGAAGTGCCTGCTCGATCGTGCGAGAGCGAATCCGGGAGTCAACGGGCTCGGGCTCATGCGGTCGCTGCAGCACGCCAACCAGCGATCCGTCCGGCGCGATGAGCCCTATCGCATAGGCCGAGGAGTCGGAGTAGGCGATCGTGCCGTCGGGGAGAACGTCCCAGTGCAGTTCGGGCTCGAAGAACATTACGGCGCTGTTCACGGCCCCGACCAACGCGGACGCGGCCCTGGACTCGTTCGCCAGGTCGCCGGGGGTCAGCTCCTCGCTGCTCTCCTCCCGCGGTACGCGCCAGGCCTGCAGGAACGGTTCCGCGGCCACCAGTTCTCCGCCTAGCTCCAGCCGCTCGATCCCGCGGTGGCCGACGCCCGCGGGTTCCGATTCAGCGCCCAACAACTGCTCGAGTGCACCGAACATCTGGCCAAGGACATCGGGCTCGCCCTGGCGGTACAGTTCCCCCGCGCCGGGACCCGGCCGCAGGGCAAGGCCCGACGGGTCGCGCGCGAATGGTGACCGGCCGGCACTCATCCTGACGAAGTGTTCGAGTCGGCCGTCCGTGCCGAAGATCTGAAAGGCGTCGTGTCCGGCGTCGGCGACGACGAACCTGCCGTCACGCCAAACCACCAGATCGCCGGAACTCTCCGGGCCCTTCCCCCTGACGTCCCACGGTCCGCACCAATTCCCCCTCCGAGTCGATAGCGATCACCTGGAAAGCTCCCCTGTCCAGGACATGCAGGTTGCCGGCCCCGTCAAAGCCAACCGGCCCCGGGCGGGTGAACTGGGCCCAGTCCTCCGCATCCAGCCCGCCCACGCGGTAGACCTCGGGGAAGTCGGCGGTCAGCGGGCGGTCCTGGGCATGCATAGGCGGTCCGGCTCCGGCGAGCGACGCGCCGATTGCGGTGGTCAAAAGAAGGCGTGGAAGGCGCGGGCGGTGGTTCTGCATGGATGGTCTCGATTCTCTCCGGCACTCCGGTTTGTGAATTCGGATGTAAGCTTTGGTTTACTTCATGTCGTGTGTAGTTTACATATGCCGACCTCGGATGACCATCAAGTACGTCATGGTACCGAGAAGTGTTTTGTCCGGCTTCCCGTAGTTATTGGCATCCCCCACATGCTCATCCGCACGGAGTACCTCTGCCTGCCCTTCGCACTGCTTTTCGACCGCCGGGGGAAGAGATTCAACGAGGCCGGGATCCCGATCATCCTCGACGATTTCGTATCCATGGAGGAGATCGGAGATCCCCCTGATCCGCCCACGTACGCAAACCGTGCGGGACGAGGCGAATTCGAGGCTCTGAGTGCGGAGCTGAACGAATACGGACGATGCCTGAGAAACAGCGCCAGGACGATGGACTTCGCACAGGCTGCCCGCGATACCGAGCGGATGCTGACGGCCGCAACGGAACGGGAGGCCCGATGTGAAGCACACTTTGCCATGGTGCGCCACCTGCTTGAGTCCATCGGCCTTGCCGCCGTGAACGCGATGCGCTTCGCGGAGCTGAGCTCGGGCGAGACGCGGCGTCTGTCCCGCGACCTGGTGCTGTTCGAGGCCCTGGGGATGCGGGCCGCAGTCGCATTGGACCGGCGGGCCCAGGAGGTGCACACCCTGGGCGTCGGCATCATCGTCAACGATCTTCCCGCGATACCGTTTCCCGCGGCGCCGGATGGGAAGATCCGGCCCGGGAACATCGGCGGTCGAGAGCAGGCGGGACTTATACCACGGACTTCGCGACACTAGACTTCCACCATGGCAACCCACTGGGCCATCGACCTCGGCACATCCAACACGACCATCTGCGAGGACCGGTCGGGGCGGGCGCACGTCGTGAACCTGCCGGAGTTGGCGAAGCTGGAACCGGTCACGCAGACGCCGGTCATGCCGTCGTGCGTGTGCGTGATGGACTCCGGCGGCGGTGGCTCTGTGTTACCGTTCACGACCTGCAACGCAAAACCGACCTGAAGGTCAGGCACTCCGGTGGTACGACTGCGATGAGTTTCCTCAAGGCCCTCTTCGGGCCCAGCCGCAAGGAGATCTGGCAGCAGCTCTCCAGGGAGGTGGGTGGGCACTTCCACGAAGGCGGATTCTTCGCCGCGTCTGCCGTCCAGGCCCGTACGGGCGACTGGATCGTCACGCTCGACACGGTCACGCACGGCGACGGCAACACGAACCAGACCTACACGAGGCTCCGCGCTCCCTACTTCAATCCGGAGGGCTTCCGGTTCGAAATCTACCGGGCCAGCGTCTTCAGCGGGCTTGGGAAGGCCCTGGGGATGCAGGATATCGAGGTCGGGCACCCTCGTTTCGATCAGGACTTCGTGATCAAGGGGAATGCGCCCAGGCGCGTGCGGCGGCTCTTCGACAACAGGAGGATCCGTCGTCTCATCGATGCCCAGCCCAGAATTCAGCTGTCGGTCAAGGGACACGAAGGGTGGTTCAGCAAGTTCCCCGCCGGGGTCGACGAGCTTCACTTCCAGTCGCTCGGGGTCATCAAGGATCTCGGGCAACTCCAGACCCTGTTCGACCTCTTCGCCGAGGTCCTGGAGCAGGTCTGTCACGAGGGCAGGGCGTATGAGGACGATGTCCGAATCCACATCCGCCGCCTGCGCGCGCCCGGGGGCCGGATCGAGGACAACAAATACGTCCTCTGGGAGAGCTACGATTCCCGACGTGACGCGGCTGACGCCCTCGGCCGACTGAGGTACCCCGTTGCGGTTCCGGCCCTCGCATCCGTTCTCTGGGACGACGATTCCCGGCTGAGGGCGCTGGCGATCGAGGCGCTCGCCGAGATTGGGCACCGGGATGCGATTGGCCCGCTTGTCCCTCTGCTCGGGGATGCCCGGAAGGCCGACGCTCGCCCCATTCGCGAACGCGTCGCCGAAGCCTTGCGGCAGCTGGGCGAAGAGGAGCTGGTCGACGCCGTGCTCGCAGCGCTAGTACACATGAACATAAATACTGGAACGTATAAGAACACCACTGGCGCCTGCGGCAAGGAATGGCCATCTTGGTTCAACCAGGAGGCCAATAGTGCCCAGATCCAGCCCGTACGTCGTCACGTTGAGCTCCAACGAACGCCGTGTCCTCGAAGCGAGAGCCCGCCAGTATACGTTACCGTATCGGGACGTGGTGCGCGCCAAGATCGTCCTGCTCGCCGCCGAGGGTGTCCAGAACAGGGAGATCGCCGAGCGTCTCGACATGCCGCGCCCGGTGGTGAGCAAGTGGCGAAAACGCTTCTTCCGAGAACGCCTCGACGGTCTCGAGGACCGGTCGCGGCGAGGCCGGCCGCCGGCTTTTCCCCCCTCGGGTCGTCGCCG
>JAJDVT010000079.1 GCA_022826005.1 Gemmatimonadota bacterium
TGGTCCGGGAGGCGCCGATCGCGGCGGCCGGGCGGGGGGGTGGGCCCGGCGGTGGGCCGGGTGGCGGGCCGGGCGGGCGGAATGCTGCCCGGGTCGAGATCACCATCACGGACGCCGACGGCGAGGTCGTGCAGACGCTGAGCGGGCCGGCGGGGGCGGGGCTGCACACCGTGACGTGGAACCTGCGGCGCGCGGTCGAGCCCGAGCCGCAGACACTGTCGCCGTCCGAGCGGCGCGACAGCCTGTTGATGGCGGAGCGCGCGAAGGTGGTCGCCGATTCGCTGGTGGCGGCGGGGTGGGAGGAGGAGCCTCTCCGCGCCCAGCTCGGGATCTTCACGGGCGAGGGCAACCCGGTCCAGGTGGCGCGGGGTGGTGGGCGCGGGGGGTTCCGGGGTGGCGGTGGAGGTGGTAGCGACCCCGAGGCCTTCGCCGAGCGCCCTGGCGAATCGCCGCCGCGCGCCGGCGGTGGTGGGGGACGGGGCGGCGGAGGCGGCCGCTTCGGCGGCGCGAACATGAACCAGCTCCGCGAACTCGCCGAACTCATCCGTCCCGGGATGGGGATGGGGGCATTCTTCGGGCGCGGCCGCGGGGGCGGGTTTGGCGGTGGCGGCCCGGCCGGGCCGGTGGAGCCCGGCACCTACACCGTGACCGTCAAGATCGGAGAGCGTGCGCTGACCCGCACCATGGTGGTGGAGGAGGGGAACCCGGGGGATTGAGTTCTCCCGGAGCTCCCCGGCCTGACCGGTTCCTCCGTGGGCGGTCCGGGGCGGGGACCCGGGGGCCGGATCGGTGGCACGGTCCGGCTCCCGGCGCCCGGCAGGGCCAGGCGCGCTGCGCCCCGGCGGACCGTTGCGCTGAAGGGCCGGCTTTGCGAGTGTGCTTGCGCGCCCGCGACCTCGTACTGCCGCTCTTCCCCTCGAAACCGGGTAACCGATGCAAGAATCCGTAGGCTTCCCGATCGCCTTCATGGCCGGGGTCCTCTCCTTCCTGTCGCCCTGCGTCCTGCCGCTGGTGCCGAGCTACCTGTCGTTCGTGACGGGGATGTCGCTGGAGGACTTGCAGGAGGGCTTCGACCGGCGCCGCGTCCTGGCCCACGCTGCACTCTTCGTCAGCGGCTTCACGCTGATCTTCGTTCTCCTCGGGGCCAGCGCGACCCTCGTCGGGAGCTTCCTCTTCTACAACAGCGACTGGATCGCGCGCATCGGGGGCGCAATCATCATCGTCTTCGGGCTGCACCTGATGGGGGTGTTCCAGCTTCTGCCGCTGCTGAAGGAGAAGCGCGTACACCTCGGCAACAAGCCCGCCGGATACGTGGGCACGGTCGCTGTGGGGGTTGCCTTCGGTGCGGGGTGGACGCCGTGCATCGGGCCCGTCCTCGGCGCGATCCTGACGATGGCCGCCTCCCACGAGCAACTCGGAACCGGGGTGCTCCTCCTCTTCGTCTACTCGATGGGGCTCGCGATTCCGTTCCTGCTCGCCGCCCTGGCTCTGGAGCGCTTCCTGCGCGCCTTCAAGCGGGCCCGCCGCTACCTTCCGCTGATCCAGAAGGCCGCGGGGCTGCTGCTGGTTCTTCTGGGGATCCTGCTGGTGACCGGGTCGTTCGTCGTACTGGCGGCGTGGCTGAACAGATACACTCCGGAATTCCTGCTGGAGAGGCTGTAGACGCCCCGAAGCCGGCTGCCTGCCGCGATGCGACGGGCGACGCACTCCCGCCATACATCCCCACTTCTCACAAGGAGACAATCCCTTGGCACTGGTACCCTCGACGATGCTGGCGCTGGACACGCCCGCGCCCGACTTCTCGCTCCCCGAACCGGCGACCGGCGAGACGGTCTCGCTGTCCGACTTCGATGGCGCGCCGGCGCTGCTTGTCGTCTTCCTCTCGAACCACTGTCCCTTTGTGAAGCACCTGGCCAACCACTTCGCGGGTGTCTCGGCCGAGTACCGGGGGCGCGGGGTGGCGGTCGTGGGGATCAACGCGAACGACATCACGACCCATCCGGACGACAGCCCGGAAAAGATGAAGGAGGAGGTGTCACGGCGTGGCTACACCTTCCCGTATCTCTTCGATGAGACGCAGGAGGTAGCGAAGGCGTACCGGGCGGCCTGCACACCGGACTTCTTCCTCTTCGGCCCGGAGGGCAGGCTTGCCTACCGGGGCCAGTACGACGCCAGCCGGCCCTCGCTGGGCGTGCCGGTGACGGGGGCGGATTTGAGGGCGGCGCTGGATGCCGTGCTGGCCGGGGAGGAGCCGTCGGCGGAGCAGGTCCCCAGCGTGGGGTGCAACGTCAAGTGGAGGGCGGGCAACGAACCGCAGTGGTTCGGGTAGAGATCGCGGGGCGGCCTGGGTCGACGCCATACTTGAATCGACACGCAGAGGCGGGTTGGGCTCTCCACGCAAAGCCCCGGTACGACGCCCCTGCACAGCGCGGCACGCCACTCGCCGTACCCGGCCGTGATCGCCGTCCTCGTGCGGGCGGGTGCCGACGTGAACGCGCGACCTGCGCGACAACACTCCTGGAGTTGCGCGCCCGGTTCGGTCGCACCGCCCTGCATGTGGCGGCGCAGGGGAGGGGGAACGCCGCTGCCTTCCTGGCACTGCTGGACCTCGGCGCCGATCGCACCGCCCTCGACAACGAGGGCAAGACATGACTTTACACTTCGTTCAAGCCGCCCCCAGATCCTGCTCCAGCAGCTGCCTTCTCAGCAGCGTCGCATAGGTCCCGCGCAGCGCCACCAGCTCGGCGTGCCGCCCGCGCTCCACGATCCGCCCCTCGTCGAGAACCAGGATCAGGTCGGCGTCCTTCACGGCGGTGACCCGGTGGGAGATGATGAAGGCCGTACGGCCCTTCAGCTCCCGGCGCAGCCCCCGCAGGATGCTTGACTCGGTGGCCGTGTCGACCGCGCTGAGCACGTCGTCCAGCACAAGGACCGGCGGGTCGATCGCCAGCGCGCGCGCCAGGGTGGCCCGCTGCTTCTGCCCGCCCGAAAGGTTGATGCCGCGCTCGCCGAGACGGGTTCGGTAGCCGTCGGGGAAGCCCACGACGGTGTCGTGCAGATGGGCGGCGATCGCGGCCTCGCGCACCCGCGCCCTGATGTCGTCGTAGGGCGCGGACGGCGGGAGCCCGAGCGCGATGTTGCGGCCCAGCCGCGCCGAGAAGAGGAAGCTGTCCTGGGGGGCGAACCCGATGCGCGCGCGGATGTCGGCGGGGTCGTAGGCGGGGAGGGGAACACCGCCGAGGAGCACCTCGCCGGCGGTGGGGTCGTAAATGCGGGCAATGAGCGAGACGAGGGTGCTCTTGCCGGAGGCGGTGGGGCCGACGATGGCGATGGTGCCCCCCGGCTCCGCCGTGAATGAGACGCCCTGGAGGACGAGCCGGTCGGTTCCGGGGTAGCGGAAGGAAACGTCCCGGAACTCGATGGCTGCCGCGCCCGCGGGCGGTGGATGGGGCGCAGGCGGCGCGGCGATCTCCGGCTCGATCGCGAAGATGCGGTTGAGGCGCGCCATCGAGGCCGCCCCGCGCTGGAACAGGTTCACCACCCACCCGAGCGCGATCATCGGCCACGCCAGCAGAGACAGGTAGAAGGAGAAGGCCACGAAGTCGCCGATCCCGATCCGCCCGGCCATGACCTGCCCGCCCCCGTACCACAGCACGACCACCATCCCCGCGCCCGTCAGCAGTCCCATGATGGGGTGGAAGGCGCCGGACGCGTACGCGAGGTGCATGTTCCGCTTCAGGTACACCCGGTTCAGCTCCGAGAACTCGTCGGCCTGGGCATCCTCCTGGCCGTAGGCGCGCACGATCCGGACCCCGCTGAGGTTCTCCTGCACCATCGTGGACAGCGCCGCGAACTGCTCCTGAATCCGCTCGAAGCGCACGTGAATGACCTTGCCGAACCAGGCCACCACCGGCGGCAGAGCCACCAGCGGCACCAGGGCCGCCAGCGTCAGCCACGGACTGATATGGATCATCACCGCCAGGCCGATCACGAAGCTGATGACGGTGTTGGCCGTGTACATCACCGCCGGCCCCGCCGCCTGCCGCACGGCGAGCGTGTCGTTGGTGGCCAGGCTCATCAGGTCGCCGGTGCGGTTGGCGGAGTAGAACCCGGCGCCGAGGCGCAGCAGGTGCCGCACGAAGTCGTTCCGCAGGTCCACCTCGATGCGGCGGCTGAGCCCGTTGAGGATCTCGCGCATCCAGTAGCGGGTCGCTCCCCCGGCGATCGCCGCGGCGACGATCAGGATCGCGTAGGTGAGGACGATGCTGCGAATTGCGTCCGGATCCGAACCGGCGGGGCCGGTCAGTGCGTCGATCGGAAGCTTGATCAGGTACGGCTGGACGAGCGTGAACGCGTTGGCGAGGACGACCAGGAACATCCCCAGGGCCATCGGGGCGCGGTAGGGCCGGAAGTAGGGAATGACGGTCTTGAGTTCGCGCATTGGCAGGGGGGATTGAGGGCGTCGTCGGGCGCCGGGTGCCGGACACTTGTCTATTATTAATGCGGAAAGCCGCGCTGCCGCGGCCGGGCAACCGCCGGAAGGTGTCAATATGGGGACAGCCAGGACAAGGGACCGGTTCGGCCGAACAGTCCGTGGAATCAGTCCCCGCGGCATTGGGGCGGCGATGCTCCACGGACTGCCAGCGGCCCTGGGCGTAAGGGATCGGGGGTTCCCCTGCGGGAGACTCGGCAGCCGGCTGTTCGTGGCCCTGGCGTGGACCGTGCTGGCGGCTGGGTGCGGTGGTGAAGGTTCGCAGCCGGATGCCGAGGACCCCGCGACGGATGCCGATGCCCGGTCACCGTCGGAGAGCCCGGCCGCCGCGGACCAGGGCGATCCAGCCGCGGGAGCCCCGCTCCCTGGTGCTGCCGGGAATGCGCGCGAGGGTGCGGCGGCAGTCCCGGGCACCGGCGCGAATGCGGACGGAGCGGTCCCGGAACCGGGCGGACCGGCTGCGGCCGACCTGGAGGAGTTGACGATCCGGCGCATCCCGGCCGGCACCCGAATCCGCGTTACGGTCGACTACGAGATCTCGACGGACCTGTACCGTCCGGGCGACCCGGTCGTCGCGACCGTGGCGGAGGATGTGACGGGTCCCTCGGGAGGCGTGCTGATCCCGCGCGGCGTCAAGCTGCTGGGCCGGATTCTGACTTCGGCGGGGTCCCCGGGGGTTGGCGAGGCGCCGGTGCTGGAGATGGCCTTCGAGACGCTCTCGGCGCTGAACGCCGAGTGGCCGGTGGAGGGGGCGGTGATCAACGTGCCCGTGGTCGTCGACTCCAGGGCGGACATTGCGCGCCGCTTTCAGCGCAACCGCTCGCGGGATCGCGAGGTGCCGGGGCGGATCCCGGAGGGGGCGGTCGTCGTGGTCGAGTTGAGGGCCGGCGTCCGCGTGGGGCCGATCGTGGGGCCGGAGGTGTTACCGTGGGACACGCTTCCCGGGTGGGACACGCTGCCCCGGGTGGACACTTTGCCGGGGTGCAGATGAGGTGCTGCCGGAGGGGTCAGCGATTCCGGGGCGCGACGGCGCGGCCGGCCGGCTCCCCGCGCTCCATCTGCAGCGTCGCGAGCGCCGGTACGATCACCATCAGCACTCCGGTCGCGGCGATGATCCCGAAGCCCAGCGAGGCCGCCATGGGGATCAGGAAGCGCGCCTGCAGGTCCTGCTCCAGAATGAGGGGCGCGACGCCCAGAAAGGTGGTCAGCGAGGTCAGGAAGACCGGGCGGAACCGCGCCTTGGCGCCGCCGATGATCGCCTCCCGGATGGGCATGCCCGCGCGCCGGCGCTCGGCAATGAAGTCGATCATCACGATGGAGTCGTTCACGACCACGCCGCTGAGGCCCACGAAGCCGAAGATGGAGGTGGCGGCGATCTCGAGTCCCAGCAGCAGATGTCCCAGCACCGCGCCCACCAGGCCGAACGGGATCGCGGCCATGACGATCAGGGGCCGGAGATACGAACGGAACGGGATCGCAAGCAGCGCGTAGATCGCGAACAGGGCGAGGGCGAAGCCCCTGCCCAGCGCCCCCATCGACTCGGCAACCTCGCGGCGCTCGCCTCCGAACGAGTGATCGAGGCCGGGCTCCCGGGCCGACATCTCGTGCAGGACGGCTTCGAGCCGCTGTGTCGCGGCCTGCGTCGCGGGTGCCTGGCCGTCGGCCGTTACGGTCGCGACGCGGCTGCCGTCCTTGCGCCGGATCACGATGGGCGAAGGCCCGAAACGCGCCGTCGCGACCCGGCCGAGATGAACCGTGCCTCCCGCCGGCGTGTGAACCCGGTAGGTCTCCAGATCTGCGATTGCGTCGCGTTCGTGCCGGGGAAGACGTGCATAGACGCGGACCTCCTCCCGGCCCCGCTGCAGCCGCACCACCTCCTCGCCGAAGAATGCAGCGCGGACCTGACGCGCCAGATCGTCGAGCGTGAGGCCCAGCGTCCGGGCCCCGGGCTTGAGCTCGATCTGAATCTCCCGGACGCCCTGGTCCTGGTCGGACCTGACATCGAAGATTCCCGGCCATTCGCGCAGGAGTTCTGCAACGGTGTCGGCGGCGGCGGTCAGCCGAACCGGATCCGGATGCGCGAGTTCCACGAGCACAGGCCGGCCCAGGTCGACGAGATTGGCGTCGAAGGACAGGCTGCGGTAGCCCGCGATCTCCCCGGCCTCCTCGCGCCAGGCCAGCTGAAAGGCCGAGGCGGTGATCGTCCGGCGCCGGGCATCGAGGAGCCTGAACTGCACCGTCGCGATGTGGGCGCGGGGTCCCGACTCGGGAACTCCATCCGACGCGACGATGGCGGACCCGAGCGTTGTCGGTGTGCCCCCCACGGTGATTGCGACCCCGGTCAACAGCGGCTCCGCCCGCTCTGAGAGTCCGGCCGACAGCCGGCCGGCTGCCCGGTGCCCGGCGTCCTCCAGCTCCTGCGCCACGCTCGCGGTGCGGGCCTGCGGCGCGCCTTCGGGCATCTCCAGGCTTGCGGTCACCAGATTGCCCTCGACCGTGGGCGTGAACGCCACTCCGACGATTCCGGCCGGAATCAGGGCGATGGTGACGATGAGGATGCCCGCTCCCGCGGAGATGACGATCCCGGGCCGGGCCGTCGCAATGTGCAGAAGGCGATCCAGCGGACCGTTCACGAACCGCTCCAGCCCTCGGTTCACCCCGGCCCGCACGCGCTTGTGGAGGCCCGCGACAAGACGCGCACCCGGACCGGAGGAACCGCCGGCGGAGCGCTCGCCCGCACCCGGGGAAATGCGGCGGGACAGCCTGGAGAGGTGGTTGGGCAGCACCAGCAGCGATTCCACCAGCGAGAGCAGCAGCACCGAAATCACGACCACGGGGATCGCCTCGGCCATCGCTCCGACCGAGCTGGGAACGAAGAATAGGGGTAGGAACGCGGCCACGGTGGTCAGGACGCCGAATGTCACCGGTGCCTTCACGCGCCGGGTGCCCCGGATCGCCGCCGCCAGACCGCCGTGTCCCCGGTCGCGCTCCGCCGCGATGTTCTCGCTCACCACGACCGCATCGTCCACGACGATCCCGACGGCCAGGATGAACGCGAAGAGGGAGGTCAGGTTGATCGAGACTTCGAGCACCGCCATGACCGCCAGCGTCCCTGCGAACGATACCGCGATGCCCGTGGCGACCCAGAACGCGAGCCTGACCTCCAGGAACAGGGTGAGCACGCCCACCACCAGCAGGAGACCCAGAAAACCGTTCTTGAGCAACAGGCCCAGGCGGGCCCCGAGGGGGTCCGCGTCGTTGCTCCAGACATCCACCTGCACCCCCGGCGGCAACCCGGGGGCTACACTCTCCCGCAGTTGCCGCTCGACGGCTTCGGAGATGTCCAGAACGCGCTCGTCCGCGGTCCTGTACACCTCGATAAAGGCGGCGGGCTGTCCATTGTAGCGGCTGACCAGTCCACGTTCGGCGAAGCCGTCGCGCACTGCGGCGATGTCCCGCAGCCGAACGGTTGTGCCGTCGTTCCCGGCCAACACGATGATGTTCTCGAAGTCGTGCTGGTTGTAGCTGCGGCCGGCGGTCCGGATCCTCACCCGCTCGGCCGGCGTGTCGATGCTCCCCGCCGACAGCTCCACCGTACCGCTCCGGACCGCGGCGGCCACGTCGGACAGCGTGAGGCCCAGCGCGTCGAGACGGCCCGCCGGCACCTCGATCGAGACCTCGTAGTCGCGCACGCTGGCCGTCCGCACGTGCGAGACCGCCGGGAGCGACGAGAGTTCGTCCTCGACGCGGTGGGCCAGCTCCTTGAGCGTCCGCTCCGTGACGTCTCCGTAGAGGGCGATCCGCATGACGCTGCGCCGCGACGTCATTGCGGTTACCGCCGGCCGCTCGGCGCCCGCCGGGAACGCCCGGATACCGTTGACGGCCGCCTTGATTTCCTCCAGCGACCTGCCCGCGTCAGCGCTTCGCCCCAGCTCGGCGACAACAGACCCGAGTCCCTCCGAGGCCACCGATTGAACGCTCCTGACGCCCTCGATCGACCGAATCCTCTCCTCGATCCTGCTGACGATCGATTCGTCCACTTCTGCCGGCGATGCGCCCGGGTACGGGACGGTGACCTGAATCCGGTCCAGCGAGTGTTCCGGAAGCACCTCCTGGTCGAGGCGTCCGAGCGAGAGCAGTCCGGCCGCGAGGATCCCGACCATCAAGAGGTTGGCCGCGACGCCGTTGCAGGCCATCCAGGCGATCGGGCCGCCGGGGAGGCCCGCGCCGTCCACGTGACTCGCGGTATCCCGGTGCCCGCCGCCCGCCGCGCTCAAGTCGCCCCCCTCGGAAAACGGCGCCCGTTCAGCTGTTTCCCGATGAACGTCGAACGCACGAAGTAGTGGTAGGTCACGAGGATCAGGCCGGTTGCCATGATCGAGACGAGCATGAACTTGACGATCCCGGGGAGCGGCACGCCCGCCAGCAGAATGGGCAGCAGCATGACGAACGGCACGTGGACGATGTAGATCCAGTAGGAGGCGTCCGCCATGTACCGCCAACGCGGGCTCGGCCTGTCCATGTAGCGCAGGAACAGTCCGATGAGCCCATAGGCCATGAACCACATGGAGAGCGCCAGGAAGACGAGCGCCGGCAGGTGCCCCTCGCCGGCCTCCGGGCAAGTCCTGTCCGGCCTGGGGGGGCAGCCGATCTCAAGGAAGTGCCGGTACACGAAGAAGCACAGGATGCCGCCGGCGAGCAGTGCCCATGCGGGGCGCTTGAAGCCCTCCAGCGACTCGCGTCTGCGAAACAGCATCCACCCGAATCCGAAGAACAGGCCGTACAGTGCCAGCTGGCGCGGAGGCGGAAACGGACCGGCGTAGTAGTCGATCGCCCACGACTCCATCCGGTACAGCAGGAGGCCCGCGGCCAGAATCAGCACCACGATGCCTCCGCGGTGCACCCGGCCCTCGAAGAGGTCCATCGCCCGCGCACGCACGGTTGCCGGAATCCGAGCGGCAAGCGGCCGCAGCGCGGTCGCGACGACGCACAGGATCATCAGGTGATAGAGGAACCACAGATGCATGAACAGATGGTCCAGGGCCCTTGGCGAGGTCAACTCGGCCAGGCTGTAGGCGGCGTTCGGCGGAGTGGCGCTGAAGCGGGCGGCGAACGGCACGATGAAGAACATCGTGACTGCAAGGAGGGGCCATGCCACCAGGAACGGCACCCCGATCCGGCTCCATCGATGCCGCAGGAATCCCCCGGTGCCGCGCGTCTCGACCAGGTACGCGGCAAAGAACCCTGAAATCGCGAAGAAGACGGGCAAGTGGAACACGCGGATGAAGACAACCACCCAGTAGGCGAGCATGTCGGCCTGGACGTCCCGGTACGGCCATTCGAAAAAGACGGTGGGCACGTAGCTTACCGCGGCGTGACGTACCAGCCCGAGCATCATCATCGATGCACGCAGCCGGTCGAGGGCGTGGTATCGGGGAAGGCTCATCCGCGGCCGCGCGCCCACCGTAGCGCCTGGCCGGCCTGGCGACTGGCCGCCCCCGGTGCCGCGCGGCGCGTATCCACGGTCTGCTATGCCGTATACGCGCCGATGTGGGCCCGCCGCCGCAGGACGCGGATCTTGAAGCCCACCGGCTGCATGGTCGGGAACGACCGCACGCGCAGCGCGTGGTCGGGCGCGAGCCGCTCCAGTTCGAGCTCCCTGAGTATCGTGATCATGGTGAGAGCGAGCTGAACCGGAACGAGACCGCTGCCGAGGCATTTGCAAACGGTCTCGCATCCTGCTGTGACCGTGTGACTTACGGAATTCGGCGATCCCGTTACCGCCGTTTGGTTCCCGCCGTTTGGATTATCGGGTGTCAACCTCGCGGCGGCGGCTGTCCAGAGCCGTCCTGAGTTGTACTTCGTCGGCCTGC
>JAJDVT010000005.1 GCA_022826005.1 Gemmatimonadota bacterium
ACCATGATCAGCGGCCGGGTGACTCACTCCGACGGCGGCGCCGGTGTCGGCAGCGTGCGGGTCTGGGTGGACGGCAGAGCGCCGCTCAACCCGAACGCGAGGTCGAGTTCCAGACTCACGCGGAACAACATCTACGTCACGAACAGCAACGGCGACTTCACCGTGCGCGTCCGCGCGAAGGATGGTGGCGCATCTGCCACCGTGACCGTGTCGAAGGACGGCATGTTCTTCTCGCCGGATCAGCACACGGTCGGAGCAGTGGCCGGAGCGACCATCTCCGGAATCAACTTCACCGCGTTCGATAACGGTACGATCCACGGCCGCGTGGTCGACGGAAGCAACAACCCGATCGGCGGCGTGCTGGTAACCGCAGAGCAGATCGGCGGCACCGCCATGGATACCATGACGACGACTGCCAACACGGGGGCCTACACCCTCAGCGTGCGCTACGGCCAGTACAGCGTATCGGCGGCGAAGGCCGGCTACACCTTCACCGACACCACGGGCGTCAACGTGCCCAACGACGGCAAGGCGCAAAACGACCTCGTCGGGACAGTGGTGGAGAACTACTCTCTGCTCAGTTCGCTGAGCCTGAGCGGCGTGTCGCTGTGTCGCGGCAGTCAGCCGTGCGGACGCACGATGGGCGGATTCCGCAGTGCCCACACGGACTACACCGCCACGGTCGGCAACTCGACCGACATGACCACCGTGACCGCGACGGCGGGCGGCGGAGCCAGGGTGACGGAGATCTATCCTGATGACGCCGACGCCACTACGACGGGCCACCAGGTCGAGCTCGATGTCGGAACGACCGATATCGAGATCATGGTTGTCGCCGGTGACAACACGGACACGACAACCTACAACGTTGCCGTGACCAGGCGGGCTACGTCCACCACGATCACCGGTACGATCACGGATACCCAGACCGATGAAGACGGGAACACCGTCGGAGTTGCGGGCGTCCAGATCACGGTGACCGGTGCCGGTGACCTGCTCAACGGAAGGACCGTTGCCGGCAGGACCTTCGTCACGACGAATTCCAGCGGCCAATACACCGCGATCATGGAATCCGGCGGTACCGGAACGGTGACACCGACGAAGGCCGGCTACAGCTTCGCGCCGGCCAGCCAGGCTGTCACTCTCAACGCCGACTCGGTGGAGGGAGTCGACTTCACCGGCTCCGCGTACGCGACGATCACGGGTACCGTGATGGCTGGTACGACACCGCTGGAAGGCGTCATGGTTGAGGCAACGAGCGGCGGTGTCTCGGACGACGATATGACGGATCGCAGAGGCCGCTTCAGCGTGAGCGTGCCGGCTGGTACGGCGACGGTCACGGCCACGAAGACCGGCTACACCTTCGCGAGCCAGAACGTGAGCCTCGAGGCCGGCGAAAGCAGGTCCGTGGGCAACATCATGGCGACCGGCAACATGGCGCCACTGAGCGTCGAAGCCATGCGTGACACGACCGACAACGCCAATACCTTCGGCACCACGGTGACGGTCCAGTGGGCGGAAGGACCTGGTGGACGCGCCACGCAGTACATGGTGCAGATTCAGGACACGCTCGGGGCGTGGCAGGACGTTGGCAGCGCAGTCACTGCGCCGACGGCGGACAATGATCCCCCCGACGCGGACAGCACCTGGCAAGCCCAGATCACGCCGCCCGCCGAGAGCAATCCGGAAGGCAGGCTGACGATTCGCGTGATGGCGCAGCACGACCACGACGCTGACGCGAACACACCAACTGTCGACTACCCGTCCGACGCAGTGACGGTCGACGCGGTCGATCCGACGGCGAGCAACGTCGAGGCGAGGCGCGATATCGACGACGAGCCCGATTCGCTGGTGGTGACCTGGGACGCCCAGGGGAATGCCAACTCCGCCTGGCGGGTTGTCATCAGCTTCGACGGCGGAGAGACCTGGTACATCGCGCCGGGTACTGCCGCGGGCGGCTCATGGGGCCAGACGGTCGCCGACATCGTCGGCCAGACCCCCAATGAAGCCACCAACGACGGTACCACTGGAGACGCCAAGTCGGCTGCTGTCACGCAAGCCGAAATCGACGGCGCACTGATGTTCCGCGTGGACGCGAGCCAGGGTACCGTGAGTGAGGACAACGAGTGGAAGCTTGGTCCCACGGTCTCCGTCGCCGCGAAATCAGGCTAACGCAACCCCAATCCCGTCAGCCCCGCTGATGGGCAGCAGGAAACGGCCCCCGTCCGGTTCGCCGGGCGGGGGCCTCCTGCTTATATTGGAGACATGATCCCGCCGATGCAGGAGGTATGAAGATGAACAGCCTCAAGACCCTTTTGGCCGCAACCCTCCTCACCCTCCCCCTGGCCGCCTGCGGCGACGACATGGCCTCTCCTCTACCGACCGGCCAGATCGAGGGCCAGGTGGTCATCGAAGGCGTGGGCATCGACGGCATCGCCGTGGCGCTCAGCAGCGGCGCCAGGACCACGACGAGCGGTGGCGGGTATTTCGCCTTCACGGATGTCGGACGGGGCAGCTACACCATCACAATCAGCCGGTATCCGGAGGACGCCGGCTTCGACGCCACGACCGCGGAAGCGACGATCGGCCGGCACGGCGAGACCGTCACCCGGAGCTTCGCAGGCTTCTGGATCCGCACCTCCAGCCTGACGGGCACTGTGACGGTCAACGGCCAGGGCACTGCGGGCATCCCCGTCAGCCTCTCCGGACCCGGACGCCAGGATGCGAGTACGGAGACGGACGTGGACGGGCGGTACGCCTTCACCGGACTGCGGGCGGGCGTCTACACCGTCGAGTTCCGTTTCGAGACCCGCGGCGGCACGGTTGGCTGGAGCGCTCACTCGGGCCCCATTCCCCTGAGGGTGGGCGAATCCAGGGTGTGGGATCTCAAGGCCACTTTCGCCCGCTAGCGTTGCTGCGGTGTACTCGGGCCGAATCCGTCCGCCGGGCGGTCCCCGATCTGCTCCCCATTCTATCGTATCTCACGTCGGTCGGTCTCATTCCGTTGGTTTCGGCATCACGTAATCGGCCCAGTCCTGCATGACCGTGCGCCGGAGTTCGAACAGGTCCGTGCGGCGGTAGGCGGCCTCCACCGGATCCTGGACGACATGCGCGAGCGCGGCTTCGGCGACCTCGCGGCTGACGCCCGAGTCGGCCGTCCAGTCCCGGAAGCTGGACCGGAACCCGTGGGGCACGCACCCTAGCCGGAGGCGGTGCGCGAGGCTGGTCAGGGAGTTGCGGCCCGTCATCCCGCCGCGGGAGGAGGGGAAGATCAGCCCGGATTCGGGGGGGAGCGCGCGGGCCTCGCGGAGGACCTCGAGTGCCCGGGTGGACAGCGGCACCCGGTGCCCGCGGCCCGATTTCATGTGCGCCGCGGGGATGTTCCAGACCCGGCTTGCCCGGTCGATCTCGTACCAGGTGGCCTTGCGGACTTCGGCCGTGCGGGCGGCGGTGAGCACCTTGAACTGGAGCGCCAGCCGGATCCCCGGCCACCCTTCTGCGGCCCGCACCCTGGCTAGCGCTTCGGCCACGTCCGCGTGGTGCAGCGCCCGGTAGTGCCGCTTGTGCCTTCTCTCCTGCGGCAGCGCGCCGGTGATGGCGTCGCCGGCGGGGTTGTCGGTTCGGTGGCCGCGGCCGATGCACCACTTCATGATCGCGCTGATCCGGCTGCGGAGCCGCTGGGCCGTGACCCGCTTCTCGTTCCAGATCGGGGTCAGGATGGCCAGGATGTCGGCGGTCGTGATCTCGTCGGTCGGCTTGTCCCCGATCAGGGGGAAGACGTAGGTCTCCAGGCTCGCACGCCACTGGGCCTCGGACTTGCTCCCGGGCCGCCAGGAGGCACGGCGCAGACGGACGACGTGTTCCGCCGCTTCCGCAAAGGTCTGGACATCGCCGTTGCGCGGATCGCCCCCCTGGTAGGTTACGCGGCGGTTCGCGAGCACGGCCTGCCGCGCCTCCTCCAGCGTCACCACGGGATAGGGCCCGAGTCCGATGTTGACCTGCTTCCCGTTGATCCGCAGCCGCTGGGCCCACGTCTTGGAAAGCCGGCCGGACTTCGTCGGCTTGACCAGCAGCGAAAGCCCATGCCCACCCCGGCCGTCCCCGTACCGTCCGGGACGCTTCACCGTCTTTACGAAAGTGGCGCTCAGTCTTTTCGGTCGCATCACCCTGCCTCCCAGCCTCCTTCACCCGGCCTCCAGGCTCCTGGCCTTCCCGCAGGCGGAAGACCCGCAGGCCGGGTTCGCACGTGCATACGCCGCCGGCTGTGTGGAGTTCCATGGTTCCCAGGATGGAGGCTGAACGCCGGCTGGCGGTACGACGGGTACACGGCGGAAGCGCGCACGGCGGCAGTTCTTGACAGCGTGCCACCGATCTGCCCATCTTGCGATTATGCCGAGATTGTCACTATAGGGCGGCAGGAATGTCGCTTTTCTGCCACAATGCCGTTATGTAAAACGAACCATTGAAGCCCCTGACGGCACTCGATAGCGGTTCGATTTGAAGGCACGAGATGAGCGCGGGAGACAGGTTCCAGGTCGTCGTGGACAATCTGTACAGGGCGGCGCTTGCGCATGTCCCATGGGTTTCGGTCGCTGCCCTGATCAACGACCTGGTCCGGACGGTGGGTCATAGCCTGACGTATGCAGGGACGGAATCGGGAACGGTGCCCGTCATTCACCTGGCCCGGATCTTTATCGGAAGGGAACGTCGTTCGGACCTGGAGCAACTGTATTTTCGCGACTACTACCCGCGGGACGAGGCCATTCCGCGCCTTTACGGGCTTCGCGACGGTGAGATGGTACACAAGTCGGACCTCTACACTGAAGAGGAGAAGAAGTCGTCCATCGCGTACAATCAGTATCTTTGCAGACACGGGGCGGAGAACGGCGTCTTTGTGGGGATCGACGCGCATGACGGCGACGGGATCGTCATGTCCTGCGGCAACTCCACCGAACGCGAAGGCTGGGGAACCGAACAGGTCCGGATCCTCATGGGCCTCCTGACTCACATACGCCGGTTCGCGCGCGTGCGGCGTGTGCTGGCTGATGCCGGTGCGCTGGGCGCATCGCTCGTTGCACTGCTTGAAAACAGGTGGTTGGGATTGATCCAGCTGGACCGCCACGGACGCATCCTGGAGGTCAACGACCGCGCCCGGGACACCTTGCTTGAACGGGATGGGCTGCTGGACGATGGGGGCGTGCTGGATGCCGCGGACCCGGGGGAGCGCGCGGAGATGCAGCGCTTGTTGGCGCAGGCGCTGCCCCCATACGGCCCCCACGGTGCCGGGAGCTCGTTGAGGATCACGCGCACGAAGGCTCGAACGCCGTTGATCCTGGAAATCCATCCCGTCCCGCAGCCGGGCAGTGTGGCCGCGCCGTGGCAACTGGGAGCACTGGTGCTGATCGTAGACCCGGCGAAGCGACCCAGGGTAGCTCCGGAGCTGGTGACCAGGCTGCTGGGGTTGACGCCCATGGAGAGCCGTGTGGCGGTGGCGGTGGCGGCAGGCCGGACGGTCGTCGGGACGGCGGACGAGCTGGGCTGCGCGGTGTACACCGCGAGGACGCACCTGAAGCGGATCTACCGCAAGCTGGGGATTCACAAGCAGACGGAACTGGTGCGGAGGGTGCTGTCGCTGGAGACGCTGGGATAGGCGGTCGCTGCCAGCGACCTCGGGTGGAAACAGGAGGCCCCCGCCCGGCGAACCGGGCGGGGGCCGTTTCCTGCGCCCATCAGCGGGGCTGATGGGGTTGGGGTTGTGTCAGCCTGAAGATTTCGCGTCGACGGACGCCGTGGGACCGGCCTTCCATTCCACCGCAGTGGAGCCATCGCCGCGCGCCTCGCGCTGTCGATAGTCCACGCGGATCATCAGGGCGCCGTTGAGCTGGGCCGCCGTCGCATCCGTCGTGGTGGCCGGATCCGAACCGATGTCGGACATGCCGCTGAAGTTGCTCACGAGAAGCTGGATACGATATGTGCCGCCGCTGGCCGTGGCCTGCGCCTGGTGCCAGGTCGTGCCGGCGTCGAAGCTGATCAGGACGCGCCAGCGGGAATTGGCGTCTCCTCTGGCGTCCCAGGTGACGATCAGCGAATCCGGCTCGGCATCGGTGTTCCGGCTGGCCGCAACGTTGCTGACCGCCGGGTTGACCGGTCCAACACTGGCCGTAGCGGAAGCCAGCGTGTCGCCATACTCGACGTTGGTGGTGGTATCGGTATCCGTCAACGCCAGGACGCGAACCGTAACCGACAGCGTATCCGAATTGGCGGCCGCGTCACTGACTGAGCCTGCACCGGCCGTGAGCGTCGTCACGAGGGCTCCGAACGCCTCCCAGGTCTCGCCGTCATCGGCCAGGCGTTGCGCCTGGTACGCGTCGGCCGCACCGGACACGCCCTGATCCCACGTGACACTCACGTTGCCATCGTACGTACCGTCGGCGGCCGTATCACGCGATGCCGCGACGTTCAGCGGCATCAGGTTGCCCGTCGCCGTGATTTCGCCGACCGACCTGCTTTCGCCGGCAGTCAGGGCCACGGTCTGGGTTCCGAAGTCGTAGCCGGCCTTCGAAGCGGTGATCGTCGCCGTACCAGCCGGCACGCTCACGCTGAAGCGGCCTCTGCGATCCGAAGTATCCGAATCGGAGATGCCCTGACTCGTAGCCGTTACCGTCGCGCCTTCCAGCGCTGCTCCATCCGCCATCACGGTACCCGTGACCGTGGCGTACTCGGAACCGGTGAAGTCGGCTCCGGTCACCTCGCCGGCGTTGAGCTGGACATCCCGACTGCCCGGCACGAAGGTGTAACCGTCCTTCGACGGAGTCAGCGTGGTGGTGCCGCCCGACTCCATGATCACCTTGTACTCACCGTCGCTGTTCGTCGTGACGTAGCTGCGCGTGCCGCCGTTGAGCAGATGACCGCCCTCCGGGGTGATCCTGACACCCGAAATCGCGTCGCCGGACTCTGCATCCGTGACGGTACCGGTGATCGTGGTGGACTCGGCCAGCCTGGTGACGACCACGGTGTAGGTATTCGTGGTCTCGCCGTCCGCGGCGGTAACCTCGACCTCGATCGTGGTCTCACCCACGTCGAGCGCGACCTGGTGGCCGCTCTCGTCGTCGTCGGCGTCGTCCGGATAGATCTCCGACACCTCCGCGCCAGGCACCGACGTGGTCGCGGTCACGGTGGTCATATCGGTCGAATAGCCGACTTCGGCCGTGTAATCCGTGACGCTGGTAAGGAACCCGCTGGCCGTGCCTCGGCGTAGCGTCACGCCGCTCAGACTCAGCGAAGCGAGGTCCGCGTTGTCCTCGGCCGGCGTTCCGACGAGGTCGTCGATCGCCTTGCCGTCGTTGGGCACGTTGATGCCTTCGGCCGACGTGATTTCGTAGCCGTGCTTCGCGGCCGTGACGTCGTACTGACCGTAGCGCACGCTGAGCGAGTACGTTCCCGTCGTGCCGGTCGTGTCGGCGTCGGTTGCCGTACCGGGGGCCACCTGCGTCGCCGTTACGATCACGCCGCTGATCGGGTTGTTGCTGGCATCGACCACGCGGCCGTGGATCGTTCCGTTATCGAACGCGGTGAAGTTGATTCCGGAGATGGTCGCTCCGGCCACGGCCCCGACCGTGTGCATATCCGGCGAGAAGAACATGCCGTCCTTCGACACGGTGACACTGGCAGACGCGCCACCCGCCTTCGCGAGGACGCGCACAGAGAAGTTGCCGTTGCCGTCCGTGATGTAGATGTCGTTCGTTCTGAGCCTGGAACTCGACCTCGCGTTCTTGTTGAGCGGGGCCCTTCCGTCGACCCAGACCCGCACGCCGCCGACACCGGCGCCGCCGTCGGAATGCGTCACCTGGCCGCTGATCATTGTGACCTCGGCCGCGTCGGCAATGCGGACGTTCACGCGCTTCGGCGTGTTCGCCGCAAATGAAACGGCTTGCGATGTGGGCTCGCTTCCTTCCTCCGCTGTCTGCACGCAGATCGTGTTCCTGACCGTCCTGGTGCCGACGCGGCAACTCCTGGACCCAAAGCCCTCGGCGACGTAGCGGCCGTTCGAGTCGGTCGTGACCGACACGCCGTTCACGTTGACGGTGACGCCGGCCATGCGCCGGTTCTCGCTATCGGTCACGCTGCCGTAGGCGTATCCCGTCGTCGGCGTCACGTCGATGTTGAGCGCCGAGTCGAGGGGGTTGAGGCGCGCGGCAAGGTCGTTGGTGGGCGACTCGAGGGGACCCCTCTGCGCTTTCCATCCGCTCGGGACGGTGACCTTGTAGACGCCCGCCGGCATCCGGCCGAAGTCGAACTTCAGGGTCCGGCCTCTCTCGTCGGTGAACGAGTCGTCCACTCCGGCGAGGTTCTCGCCGTCGACCGGGTCCATGTTGACCGTGAGGCCGGCCAGGCCCGCCTTGCTTGTGCTCGAAGCGAAGTCGTCGGAGGTCTTCGCGACCACATACTTCCACGCCTGTCCGTCGACCGCGTAGGTCTCGACGAAGGCGAAGGTGCCGCACTCGCCATGCCTCTGGTCGCCCTCATCGGACATCAGCGGGCAGAGCTCCACCGTGTGGTTGAAGCCGCCGTGGGTGCCGAATGCGCCGCCCATGATGCCGTTCGCTTCCGCGTCGGTGTACGCAGCCAGCTCGTCGCTGTGCCCGTTCTTGTCCAGCAGGTGGGCGGTGTTGGCGATGGGATTGCCGTCCGCGTCGTTGCCCAGCGTGGCGTATTCGTCCGCGGTCACGATGACGTTGGCAGCCGCAGGCACGTTCCTGAAGGTGTACACACCACCCGAGGCGCTGGATCTGATGCTGTCCGTCGCCTCGAAGCTGGTAGCGCGCCCGTTGGCGGCAATGTGCTCGATGTCGACGTCGATGATCCCGCCCATGCGGACGTCGCCGCCCAGGACGTTCCCGGTGTAGCCCATGACCTGGTCGTTCTCCCGGTGGACGTAGACCTTGAGCGTCTGGGTCGTGTAGGTCACCTCGAGCATGCCGGCGTCCGTGGAGGTGCCGGACAGCGAGAGACCGTCGTGCGTGTGCGAGAGCGTGGTGCTCGTGTATTTCTCGCCGCCGTCGCCGGTCGAGTCGTTCGCCTGGTTGTCGGCCATCGCGATCATGTAGGTCTTCGGCAGGTCGCCGGCCGCTACGGACTCCGAGAACTCGGCCGACCCGTCGTCGTCCAGTTCATCCGGTGCGCCGTCAACCGCGTCGCCGCCGGACGTGACTTCGACTGCCCAGCCGCCAAGTGCCATGCCGCCACCGAAGTCGGTCGTGATCGTGGCACCGCTGAACGAGAAGCTGGCCATCGTGTTGACGATGTCCGCGTCGTTCGACGCGACCGTCGCCGGATACTGCGGATTCCACGGTACGGCCTGCATTGCGCCGGTGGTGTGGTAGCTGCCCGCAGGCGCCGCGACTGCCGCGTAGACCGTGTTGTTGGTCGTGCCGGCACGCGCGATGCGGATCGACGCCATGCCGGTTCCGCTGGTCATCGCGTCGGCGATCTTGAGTGTTCCGGCCACGTCCCTGTACAGGGTGACCGAGGCGCCTTCGAGCGGCGCGCCGAGCTTGTCGCCGGCCTTCAGGGTGACCCCGAAGTTGACCGTCGTGTGGGTGATGTCGATCGGAACGTGCTGCTCCGCCGCCTGACCGACAGCGAGGGCCATCGGATAGCCCTGGGCAGGTCCCCCGTAGGAGTAGTCCCGCAGGGCGTTGGCCAATTCGGGCGCCACTGCGGCCAGACCGGCCAGCACGTCGGCCGGAATGTCGGTAACGATCAACTGGTACTCACCCGCCCTGAGTCCGGAGAACACGACCCTGCCGTCCGGCATTGTCGTGCCCGACTGCATGTCGAGGACCCCCGGGCCCGCCAGGGACACGACCCGGTCCAGCGGCAACGGCAGCCCGGCCGCCGCGACCATCTGGATCATTTCAGCCGACGGGAACTTGTGCTCGCCATCGTCGTACGAGTCGTTCTTGGCCGCCTCGTCGACGAACATCTGCACGGTGACGCTCGCCGTGCGGGCGTGCATCCCCATGAAGTTGACGATCTGCGTGTCGTCGTCGCCGAGCGTGACGTCCATCGAGGTCACGTCGAAGATGTAGCTGACGTCGTCGTAGCCGGAGATCGCGACCGTGTAGTCGCCCTCGGCCAGACCCGCGATCGCGTACTGCCCGGTCGCGTCGGTCATGGTCGTCATGTCGTCGTCGAGGTCGTCGCCCGAAAGCGTCACGGTGACGCTGTCGAGGCCGGTGCCCTCGACGCTGACGCGGCCGCTGATACCGGAGGTGCGCAGCAGAATGCCCTCGAACGGCACCGTCGCCGTCTCGCCAAGCGCGAGCGCGACGTTCTTGGCGGTCGTCTCGAACGAGTAGTCGTCCGTGTCGTATCCGCTGATCGCGACCTGGAAGTTGCCGGCCGGCAGCTCCGTGAACGCGTACTGCCCGGCCTCGTTGGTCATCGCGGTCTGGCTCTCGCCCTCGCCGCTCAGGCTGACCGTCACGTCCGCGAGGCCCTCACCCTCCACGCTGACCTGGCCCATGATGGACGCGGTGCGGAGCATGAGGCCCTCGAAGGGAACGCTGGCCGTGCGGCCGTGCTCGACCCGGACGGTCGCCGAAGTCGTCTCGAAGGCGTACTCACGAGCGTCGAAGCCGCTGATCGCGACCTGGTACTCGCCCGCGCGCAGGTTCGAGAAGCTGTACTGGCCACCCATGTCGGTGTTCTGCTCGGCATCCTCGCCCATCCCCTGCAGGCTCACGGTCACGCCGGCGAGCCCATTGCCCTCCACGCTGACCTGGCCGCTGACGGTGGACTCGCGCACGTACACGCCCTCGAAGGGAACGACCTTCGTCGAACCCACCGCCACCTCGGCGGTCCCGGAGGCGCTCGAGAAGGCCACGTCGGTCGGGTCGAAGCCCGCGATCTCGATCGTGTAGTTGCCGGCGCGGAGTCCGGTGAAGGCGTACTGGCCGTTGTCGTCGGTCAGCATCTGCGCTTCCTGGCGTCCGGAGATGCTCACGGTCACCCCGGGAAGGCCCTTGCCCTCCACGCTCACCATGCCCGTCAGGCTGGCGGTGCGGATCCAGGAACCGTTGAAGTTCCGGTTGATGGTCTGATCAGCCTGGGCGATGGTCACCTCGGCCGTGGTCTGGTCGAAGCTGGCATCCCCCGGATAGCCACTGATGGTGATGGTGTAGGTGCCCCCTTCAACATCTAGAAAGGAGAAGTATCCACCGCCACTCGTCGTGGTTGCGGCGCCGCTGCTCAGGGTGACGGAGACCCCGTAGATCCTTGTATTCTCATAAATGCAATATTGTCATGCAAATGCAAGATCAGCTACGATTCCGTTATCAATTCGGGTATACGAGGCCACCGGACCGCTGCACTGCCTCCAGGGTGCACTTGCGATACTCAACTACAATAATAATAGCGATTATGCAATATCCTGTGGCAAGATGTAGTCGCCCCAACGTTCCATCACGGAGCGCCGCTGCTCGAACAGGTCGGTACGCCGGTAGGCGGCTTCGACCGGGTCCTGCACCACGTGCGCAAGGGCGGCCTCGGCGACCTCGCGGCTGACCTCCGTTTCGGCCGCCCAGTCCCGGAAGCTGGACCGGAACCCGTGCGGCACGCATCCCAGCTGAAGGCGCCGAGCAAGCGTGGCCGGTGCATTGCGACCCATCGTCCGGCCGTGCGGGGAAGGGAACAACAATCCCGGGTCGGACGAGAGGGTGCGCGCCTCGCGGAGGATGTCGAGAGCCTGAGTGGACAGCGGCACCCGGTGCTCGCGTCCGGCCTTCATGTGTTCCGCGGGGACGGTCCACACACGCCCGTCCCAGTCGATCTCATTCCGGGTCGCCCGGCGCACCTCCGCCGCCCTCGCCGCCGTCAGCACCTGAAACTGAAACGCCAACCTGATCCCCGGCCACGTCTCCGCAGCCCGCACCTTCGCGAGGGCTCCGGCCACCTCTGGGTGGGGCAGCGCCCGGAAGTGCTGTTTGCCCTTGACTTTATGCGGAAGCGCGGCGGTGATGGCCTCGCCGGCGGGATCGTCGTGCCGGTAGCCGCGACCGATGCACCACTTCATGATGTAGCTGATCCGGCCCCGCAGCCGCTGAGCCGTGATCCGCTTCTCGTTCCAGATAGGGGTCAGCACGGACAGCACGTGGGCCGTGGTGATACTGTCCACCGGCCTGTTCCCTATCACGGGGAAGGCGTAGGTCCGCAGACTCGACTCCCACTGGGCCTCGGACTTGCTCCCCCGCCGCCAGGTGGCGCGGCGCAGGCCGACCACGTACCGGGCAGCCTCCGCGAAGGTGGGCGTGGCGCCCGCACGTGGATCCCCTCCCTTGAACGTCACGCGCCGGTTCTCGAGCGCGGCCCTGCGAGCGTCCGCGAGTGTGACCACCGGGTAGGGACCGAGTCCCACATTCACGGCCCTGCCGTCGATGCGCAGCCGCTGGGCCCAGGTCTTGGACAGCCACCCGGACTTTGTCGGCTTGACCAGCAGAGATAGCCCGTGCCCCCCGCGGCCGTCCCCGTATCGTCCAGGACGCTTTACCGCCTTTACAAAATTGGCGTTCAGTCTTTTTGGGTGCGTCATCGCGTATCCCTCCAGTTATCACAAGACTCCGATTTCCGACGCCTGCCTGGAGTAGGGACAGGGGCGACTCCAGGCGTGCAACCTTCTTGACGTCATGTGAATATATGGATGAGAAAGACGCGAACATATACCCAAAATGGGGTACGCATCAATACTTCAGTCACCCTGCATTGTGGAGTTCCATGGTTCCCGGGAGTAGCTTTCGGTCATGATCGCCGTCAGCGACCTTGAAAAGTCCTTCGGGGACCACATCCTCTTCCGCGGTGCGTCCTTCCGGCTGAACGCCGGGGAGCGGTACGGCCTGGTGGGCGGAAACGGGTCGGGGAAGACCACGCTGCTGAACATCCTGGCGGGCGACCTGCCGGCGAGCGCGGGGACGGTGTCGATGCCGGGGGACGTGCGCCTGGGGGTCCTGCGGCAGGACCAGTTCCTGCACTCCGACGAACCGGTCCTCGATGTCGCGCTGATGGGCAACGAGGAGCTCTGGCGCGCGATGGCCGAACGCGAGCGGGTGCTGGCGCGCTCAGGCGAGCACTTCGACGCGGACCGCTTCTCGGCGCTGGAGGAGATCGTCGAGCGGCACGACGGGTACACGGCGGAGGCGCGCGCGGCGGCCGTTCTTGAAGGATTGGGGCTTCCGGCACGTATTCTTAAAAGGCCCTTGTCCAACCTCTCGGGCGGCTTCCGGCTGCGGGTCCTCCTGGCGCAGGTGCTTTGCGGCGCGCCCGACGCGCTGCTCCTCGACGAGCCCACCAACCACCTCGACATCCTCTCGATCCGGTGGCTGGAGAAGTTCCTGCGGGGCTACCGCGGGCCGGCCGTCGTCATCAGCCACGACCACCGCTTCCTCGACAACGTCGCCACCCAGATCCTCGACATCGACTACCTGGCGGTCACCCGCTACCCGGGCAACTACACGCGTTTCCTCACCGCGAAGGCGGCCGAGCGGGAGCGCCGCGAGAAGGAGATCGCCCAGCGGGAGCGCGAGATCGCGCACCACCGGCGCTTCGTCGACCGGTTTCGGGCCAAGGCGTCGAAGGCGCGGCAGGCCCAGAGCAAGCTGCGGCTGATCGAGAAGAAGGCCGAAGCGCTGGAGCCGCTGCCGCAGACTTCGCGGCGCTATCCGGTCTTCCGGTTCGGCGAGGTGCGGCCGAGCGGGCGGGAGGTGCTGCGGATCCGCGGGGTGACGAAGTCGTTCGGCGAGAACCGGGTACTGCACGGGGTCGACCTGGTCGTCGCGCGGGGCGACCGGCTGGCGATCGTCGGCCCGAACGGGATCGGCAAATCGACGCTCCTGAATGTCATGGTGGGACGGGTGGCGGCAGATGCCGGGACGATCGAATGGGGATATGAGACGCACCCCGGCCACTTCGCCCAGGACCCCGCCGACCACCTGCGCACCCCGAAGCGCACCGCCGAAGCCTGGGTCGAGCAGTACTGCGACGGAAAGGGGCGCGGCTTCGCCCGCGGCCAGCTCGGCAGGGTCCTCTTCAGCGGCGACGACGCCGAAAAGCGCCTCGAGACCCTGTCGGGCGGCGAGTCCGCGCGGCTGGTGCTCTGCAGCCTGATGGTCCGCCAGCCCAACGTGCTGGTCCTCGACGAGCCCACCAACCACCTCGACCTGGAAGCGATCGAGGCCCTCGTCGACGGTCTGCGCGCCTACCCCGGCACCCTCGTCTTCGTTTCGCACGACCGCTGGTTCGTGGGGCGGCTCGCCAACCGCATCGTGGAGATCACCGAGGAAGGGATCACGGACTACCGGGGGACGTACGAGGAGTACGTGCACGCGCGCGGCGACGACCACCTCGATGTGGACCAGGTGGTGCTGCGGGCGCGCGAGGGGCGGCGGCGGCGGCGGGGTGGAGGCCGTGGCAGCGCCCCCGGCGCCCGGCGATTGTCGGCATGGCAGCGGCGGCGGCTGGAGGAGCGCGCCGGGGAGCTGGCCGCGCAGGTCGAGGCGGCCGAGGCGAGGGTGGCGGAGATCGAGGCCGTCTTCGCGGACCCGGCGTTCTATGCGGGGGCGTCGCCGGGCGAGGTGCGGAGGCTGGAAGAGGAGCGCGCCGGGAGGATAGAGGAGGTGGCCGCGCTGACGGGGGAGTGGGAGGGGGTGGTGGGGGAGCTGGACGACACATGACCGGCGATCCGACGCCGCGCGGCCGATAGCGACCCGGCGCTCCTGAAGTAAACGCTACTGTACCCGCCTACTCCACCGGACTTCCCCACCATTCACCCAGCACCTCCGCCAGTTCGTCCGTGTCCCGGGTGCGGAAGAAGTAGCTCCGCCCCTTGCGCGGCCGCAGGTGGATCCCGGGCTTGAGCAGGCCGAAGGCGAGCGGCGGTCCGCGGAGGATCCTCGGGGTCAGCCAGGCACCCGGGAAGCGGCGGATCGAGATCTCGGCGATGTCCTCGGCGTGCAGCGCCCGCGAGCGCCAGGCGCGCGACTTGATCCGGATGTGGTCGGTGAAGAGCAGCAGCTTGCGCGGGGCCGCGGAGTAGACCAGCAGGGCCACCGCGAGCCCCACGACGAGCGAGGCCGCGATGCCGGCGGTCTGGACCCAGTAGCTTTCCACGGATGCGATCCATGGCTCCAGCTGGTTGCCCACCAACCCCGCCAGCATGGCCAGCACAACCAGGATCGCCACCAGGCCGATGGTGTACGCCACGCGCAGAACCGCAGGCAGGCGGAAGCGCGCAATGTACCGGATTTCCTTCATGTCGACGGGCTTGGTCAGGAGCCGTCCCACCAGCGTCAGCGTGAGCCACACCAGCATTGCGGCCCCAGCCACCACCACGGCCTGATCGAAGGGCTGGGGTCGCCAGACGGTCACTCCCGAGCGCGATTCATCGAAGGCCTCCCGGGCGAATGAGGCGATCTCCTCCTGCGTGAGATTCTGGTAGAAGGACAGGACATCGGGGAAGTCGGCGAAGGTCGCGGGATCATAGAAGTAGTTCCGGGTCCAGAAGGTCAGGGACTGGGCGGTCTGGTTCGCGGAGCGGAGCCGTTCCACCACCGCCGCGCGGTCCGCCTCGAATTCGGCCGCGTCGAGGGTGCCTGTGCGCAGGAACTCGATCTCCTCGTCGATGATCCCCGCGGCGAATCCGTAGTCTTCCTTGTCGATTTGCGTGGTGAGCAGGAGATACTTGGCCGGGCCGTTCTGAGCCAGGCTGAAGCTGGCCCCGTACACGGCCTTGCGCTCGCCGTAGCGCAGGCGCTGGCCGAGGCGGCGGTTCAGGAGGTCGCGCACGAAGAGCGCCGTCAGCACTTCCTCGGCCGTCGGGTCGAAGAGCTTGTGCCGGGACTGGTACCGGATGGTGGGAATGGTGCCCCAAATGTATCGGGACCTGCTGTGCCCCGGATCCTCGAGTTCGACCTCCCGGCGATTGACCGGGCGGACAGGGAACGAGCCGAACGTCTGCTCCGCCACGGCCAGTGCCGCGGCGGGGTCGAGATCGCCGACGATCGTGACCGTCATGCCACCGGGGGCGTAGTACCGGTCGTAGAACTCGCGCAGATCCTCCGGGGTGATCCCCATCAGACTTCTCCACACGTAGGGATTGGGGTCCCGACGCCGCTCGATCCCGAACTCGCGTTCCCAGAAGTCCGGCGTCGACAGCCACGCCGGGTTGAGCAGGACCCCGAGGTGGTCGAGGAATTCCCGGGGCCGCGCGCCGATCTCGTTGAGCACCGGCTGCCGTCCACGCTCCACCACCTCCGGGTCCATCGCATGCGGTGACAGGATCCCCGCCAGCCACTCGATCGCGAAGAGGCCGTGTTCCTTCCCGATCGTGACGTAGTAGTAGGTGTGATCGGCGTAGGTGAAGCCGTTCCTGCGTCCGCCGATCCCCTCAACCGCGTCCTTGATCTCCTGCTCGGTCCTGCCGTCGTGGTCCGAGAAGAGCATGTGCTCGGTGAAGTGGGCCAGCTGCTCCTTGCCGGGCGGATCCGCTGCCGAACCCACCGGGATGCCCGCGCTGACCGACACGTTGGGCACCCCCGGCAGCTGCTTGAACCAGACCGTCACCCCGTTCGCGAGATGATGCGTCTCGAACCCGGCAAAGGGATTGGAGAGAGCCGCCGCCGGCTCCTGCGGCGTCGTGTCCGAGGGGGCCGGCTCCTGGTGCGCGTTGCCCGGTGGGATCGACTCCGGGCTGGCGGCACCGTGAGCGGTCCCCGGGCGAACCAGGCAGGGCAGATGGAACAGACCTAGCAGACCGGGCAGGCAAAGCAGACCAGGCAGGCAACGCAAGCAACGCATCGGACGCCTCTCGGGGTTGATGGCTGACCTTCGGGGCCGTTGTCAGATTATAGTGGGAATCTGTCAAGGGATCTGTCAAAGCGGAGTCAAAGCGCCGACGCTGGGCATCAAGGGCGAATGAGGGGGGGTAGGTCGGCGTCTCGGGTTTTTTCCCGATCGGGACAATTCCTATGACGCGCGTCGAGGACACATGTTCCGATGCGGCAGCCCACCGCGATCCATGGGACGGATCATTCCCCCCTACCGCCTGAACCGCACCCACTTCGTGATGCGCCGCTGCGACACCTCGGCGCCGTATACGTTCCCCTCCCGGTCGACCGCCACACCCTCCGGCCCGCTGAAGCCCATCACGTTGGGGATGTCGTCCGGCAGGAAGTGGTGCACCCACCCGTCGCGCGCGCTCCCGATCCGGATCCCCTTCTCCCAGCCTGCGTTGCGCTGCCCGGTGAACTGGTTGCGCGCCGGGCTCGACTCGGAATCGGCCACGTAGATGTTGTCGTCGGCATCGATGTAGAGTCCGCTCGGCCGCCCGAACTGCGTCCAGATCGCGATGAACTCGCCCTCCTGGTCGAAGATCTGGATGCGGTTGTTGTATCGGTCGCCGACGAAGATGCGGCCCTGCGAGTCCATCGCCAGCGCGTGCGGGTCGCGGAACTGCCTGGGCCCGTAGCCGAGCTCGCCCCACGTCTCCATGTAGGTGCCGTCGGCGGCGTAGCGGACGATGCGGCCACGCGTGCGGTCGTGCGCATCCGCCACGTAGATCTGCCCGTTCGGCGCCACCAGCACATCGGACGGCTGGGTGAGGTGGGTGGGCGGGTCGCCGGCCTCGCCGGGCGTGCCGATCGTCATCAGCAGTTCGCCCTCGGGCGAGAACTTGAGCACGGAGTGTCCGGTCGTGGTGGCGCCGGGCCGCCACGCATCGGTCACCCACACGTTGCCCTCGTGATCGACATCGATCCCGTGCGGCCAGGCGATCATCCCGCCGCCGAAGCTGCGCAGCAGGTTGCCGTCGGTGTCGAAGAGGAGGATGGGATCCAGGTCCGAGCCGACGCATGTGTTTCGGCCGCACCGCTCCGCGACCCAGATGTTGCCGTCCAGCGCGATCTCGATGGCGCTGGTCGAGCCCCATTCGCGGCCTTCGGGCAGCTCGCCCCAGCCGTAGACGGGGCGGAAGGGGTTGGTGGTGTGGTGCTGGGCGGCGAGGGGGGCTGCGGCCGCGCAGAGGATGACGGCGGCGCTGACGGCGGCGTGGGTCCGGCGACTCATCGAAGGCTCTCCGGCTCGGGGGGCGCGAGGTCTGTGAAGAGAGGGTAGGCGCGGGAAGGGCAGCGGACAAGGGCCGACCGGGGGCCTGCCAGTGCCCGGCCTCCGCGCGATCCACCGCGGCGACTCTGGCGGGAACGGTGTCGAGGCACGACATCCTATGACTGATTGTATGCCTACCTATATGACGATTGCAGCGCTGACTGCGCTCTCGGTCGCACAGCCGGCCGCCCAGTTGCCGTGCGAAGTCTGGACGACCCGAGAAGTTCTGGAAGACCACCGATGCGGCGCGGGTCAGCGAGTGCATTGCGCACGGGCACTCCGTCCACGACCGCCTTCCGCCCCGGAACCTCACGGTCCTGCACCTTGCGGCCCTGTTCAGCGAGAACCCGGCCATCGTGGAAGAACTCGTCAAGGCAACCGACGTGAACGTCCGGGCGGGCAAGGGAGCGACGCCGCTGCACGATGCCGCCAGAAGAAGGCCGAGTGCCTTCCCCCTGGCGGGCGGACCGAATCAGGGCATCGTGGAAGTACTCCTCAGGCACGGCGCCGAACTGTTGGTTACGGGCTGGGGACTGTACGCGCTGTCCCTCATTCTCCCCGGGTAAGGTTGGCTTTACAGTTTGCTTCATGAGGCGGTTGTAGGACTCAACCAGGGAGACCCCACCATCCCCCCCACACCTGATCCATCCTCAGAACCGCCAACTGACTCCCAGCGTCAGGCTGCCGTGTCCATCCCGATTCCCGACCAACCCCACTGTCGGCGCCGGCAACGGGATCGACGTGAACTTGGGGGTTCGAGTCGATGCCCCAATCACTACTCCCACGATGCCTCCGCCTATCACTGAGGCAAGTCCCAACATCGCGCCGGCAGTATCGGAGCCCAGATCGCCTTTCCCAACCCTGGTCGCCACAACTCTACCGACCCCGGCGCCAGCCCCAAGGCCGACCAGCAGTCCTACATGCCACCACGACCGCGAGCCCACCTTGAGTTCGAGCGACTCGATGTCGCCGTAGGGAACGAAACCGGTCGAGAGGTGGAGTCCCATGCTGTCAGCACGCACGAACTGTGCAACCATATCCCCGGACACCCGAACGGTTTCCCCGGGCTGCTGGCCCGCGGCCGAAGCGGCCGGCGTGAGCGTCAGCAAGAGCAGTACCATAGTGGAGAACGTGTTCCTGGTCATTTCGACATCCTTTGCACGAGTATCAACTTGAATGCACGCCATCAAGAGGGATCCGGATCTCGTCGATGGTCCGAGTCTGTTCGGTACGGAGCGTCGCGATCATCCCAAGCCCGGGCCCGGCCGCGGATTGTGAAGCTCGCGCTACGGAAGCCTGTTGCGTCCCAACCCGCCGCGGAGCCGAACAGAACCAATTCGGCGGGCCATCCGATGGTTAATCCCTCGAAGGCGGGGTTTGAACCCAGATCAGGTGGGGTGCCCGTCGCGGTAAGGCGCGTACTCTCGCCGGAGGCTTGCTGCGTCACGCTCAATGCCGGCCCCGAAGTGCTCCCCGCCGGGAGAAAAGCCGTGCTGGCGGACAGCGAGCCCGCCTGCGCGGACAGTGGCACCGTCAGGTCGAAGGGTGCTCCCTCCGCAAGAACAACTCGAACGGAATCGGGTGACGCCGCCCCGTTGGGACCGTCGATGCGCTCGAACTGGAGACTGAATTCGAAAGGGGCACCCGGGTTGTCGTCGAGCCAGAGGAACTCGAATCCGGGGAGGCCGGAGAAGATTCCTTCAGGCAAGGAGTCCAGCTGGTTGTCGGTCAGGACCAGGGCTTGCAAACTGCTCAGCCCGGAGAAGATTCCGCTTGGCAGCGATGTCAGTTGATTCTCGGCCAAGAACAGCGATTGGAGGTCCGTGAGGCCTGAGAAGACCCCCTCCGGCAGTGAGGTTAGCTGATTCGCGCCCAAAGAGATTCCCTGGGCGCTCATATCGGTGAACACACCCTCTGGCAGCGACGACAAGAGGTTGTCATCCAATAGCAACCCTTCGAGATCGTGAAGTCCCGAGAACACTCCCTCCGGCAGCGACTCAAGTTGGTTGCTGGAGAGCCACAGGGAATTGAGTGCCTCCAGGCCTGAGAACGCTCCCTGTGAGAGCGACGTCAACCGATTGGCTTGCAGGTCCAGAAGGTGCAGCCCGGCGACGTCCGAGAACACGCTGTCAGGGAGGGACGTCAACTCATTGTTGTCCAGATCGAGGTTGCGGAGACTGTTCAGGCCGGAAAACGGGTTGTTCGAGATGGAAGTGAGCTCATTGTGGCTGAGGACCAGCCAGCCGAGGCTATCGAGGCCGGCAAACACGCCCTCGTCAAGTGACGCCAGGTTATTGCCATTGAGGGACAGCCTGAAGACGTTCCCGAGGCCGGAAAACACGTTGGGTTGTAGCGATGCCAGTTCGTTGTTGCTCAAGACAAGCTGCTCGAGGCTCGTCAGGTTGGCGAACACTCCATCCGGCAACGAGACCAGCTGATTGTCGAGCAAGCTGAGCCATTCGAGGGCAGTCAGGCCGGAAAACGCGTTACTCGAGATGGAAGTGAGCCCGTTCTGGCTGAGAGTGAGCGATCTGAGGCTCTCGAGGCCCACGAACAGCGCCTCCGGCAACGAGACCAGCTGATTGTCGGCTATGCGAAGGGATTCGAGGGCCGACAAGCCATCAAAATCACCCTGGCGCAGCGACGTAAGGCCGACACTGTTGAAGTCCAGCCTTCGAATCCCGGCCAGGTCGGCGGCCGTCACCGACTCACAGCCAGGCGCTCCGCTGGCCTCGACGATCCCGTCTCGAATCTGCGGCGTCCTGCCGCACACGCCAGGCACGGCGACCGTTATGCGGAAGTCTTGCGATGCGCTCAGTCCGCCGGGGTCACTGGCCGTTACCGATATGTTCGCGGTGCCCGAGCCAACCGCCACAATTGTGAGCATGGTGCCTGACACGGACACGCTCGCGACAGCTGCGTCGGAGGAACTGGCTTCATACGTCAGCGCATCGCCGTCCGGATCGCTGAAGGCCGAGGCGACGCTTACCACCACCGTCTCGCCGACAGGGACCGCCTGATCCGCAATCGAGCCTTGCGCCACCGGCGCGCGGTTGGGTTGTGGCGGTTCCGGCTGCGTCCCGCCGTCGCCGCATGCCACGGTCACGGCAGCGATGGCTAACAGGCCGGCCGAGATCGCACCGATGGATCCTTTGCCGCGAGAAAGGGCGTGACGGAAATCCTGAAAACTCCGCCTGGCCACACCGGCTCCCACAGGGACCCCCTCCCCGTCTTTGATCAGCCGCCGGGCTGATAGCGGTAGATGAACTCGCCCAGGAAGAAATTGACGATGATTGAAACGGCAGCTCCAACCAGCCAGGAGGACGGAAGTTCGGGATCCTCCGTATCTGCTTCGGGGCCCTCTTCGGGATCCCCGGCATCGGGGTCGTCACCGGGACCAGAGCCCAGTTCATCCCATCGCCAGCCTCCTCCGAACAGAGGAAGATTGTAGCTCCCTCCGATAACGTGCCCGCCATCGGTCACCCTGGCCAGCTCGACCCCATGCAAGACGGCGTACACATCGCCGGATCTCCCGGTTGGGAACCACTGCACCCCGAAGCGCCACGAGGCCTCACCCCCGTCCCAGGTCCCGACCCGCCACTTGGGCGACAGCCGGACCGACACGTCCTCGAATGCAAGCGTTCCCAGTCTTGCTTCGACGCCGAAATCGTCGTTCCAGTACTCGGCAACCACACCCACGAACGCGCCCCCGCCAAGGGTGACGCCAAACCGCCAGGGAGACGGGTCGGACTGGGCCTCTGCCCTGCCGGCGGTACCTGCGAGCGCCGTCATCAGCAGGAGAAGACTCGGAAGCCGCAGTTGAGTCATGGAGGCCATGGGCGATGCTCCTTTCGTTCTTCGGCGTGGATTGCGCGGAGCAGGCCGTCCCGCCCCTCGTTTCCGCGCGTAAGAGTCAATCAAGTCTTCGGCGGGACCAGGGCGCCCACTCTCGGGTGCCCCGGCCCGCCACGCCGTGGCCCCCGCCCGGCGAACCGGGCGGGGGCCGTGTCCTGCGGCCCATCAGCGGACTGATGGGGTTGGGGTTGTGGTTAGTTCTTCGCGGCGACGTCGTCGGTGTCGGACGTCTTCCACGTGGCGACTGCGGTACCGTCAACGTCCTTGGTATCGACGTTCGGCTGGCGCGCCTGCACGCGAATCATGAAGCCGTCCTCGATCATCTCATCCGTCACTTCGAGTTGGCTCTCGTTCACGTCGGTGGTCGCGGTGTCATCGTCAACCTCAGTACCGTCGTCGCCATCAACGACGTTTGCGGCTGAGTTCGCCGCGAGGTTGAAGCGCCACTTGTGGTCCGGATCACCATCCCCGCCAGCCGTGTAGTTGGTGGCGTCGCCGAAGTTGACGTCGCCCAGCACCACCCAAGTCGCCCCATCGTCGAAGCTGGCGATGACTCGGGCCGAACTCTCGTTGCCCGTGGAGTTGCCCCGCTATGACGGACACTTTTCCATTGGTGCCAACCAAGGAGGTGAGCCATGGCGGGAAGCGGGAAGGGGCGGTATCCGCCCGAGTACAAGGATCGAATGGTCGAGCTGGTGAGGGCCGGGCGTAGTCCGGGGTCACTGGCGCAAGAGTTCGAGCCTTCGGAACAGACGATCCGGAACTGGGTGAAGCAGGCGGATCTGGACGAAGGACTGCGGAGCGACGGTCTGACGACGGAAGCG
>JAJDVT010000086.1 GCA_022826005.1 Gemmatimonadota bacterium
CACCTTGGTCTTGTTCTTCATAGGGCCGGTCTCCTGTTCCGGTATTGCGACTCAACCGTCGCATGTGGCTCTGGCACCTCCGACCACCGGGGCGCTAACCCACGGTAGCCGGCAGGGGCCGGCCCTTCCATATGTTCTAGAAGAGCGGCTCCGCAGTCGGGTCGGTTTCCCGCACCAGGGTCAGGATCGCCGCTTGCGGGACCACGAGGTACTCCTTCCCCTCGAAGCTGATCTCCACCGCCGCCTTGCGGAAGAAGATCGCGAAGTCCGCGACTTCGGCCTGCACCGGCAGATAGCGCGCCTCGCCGGATCCGATCTTCCAGGGCTCTTCGTTGAGCTCCGCAGGCGCCCCGATGGGCGTGCCGGGACCGGTGGCGAGCACCCGTCCCCCCTGGACGGACTGCTTGTCGACCGCCGTAGCGGGCAGGTACAGGCCGACCTTGCTTCGCCCCTCGCCCTCCTCGGGCTCGATGAGGACCCGGTCCCCGACGACGATCAGCTGTTTGCGGCTCTTGTCTTCCACGTTTGCTCCCTCGGTGCCGGTCGAGCGCCGATGCCCGCAGCGCGCCTGCGACCCGGGCGGGTCACGGGCGGTCCGCGGTCCGAACCTGATGATCTGCGGGGTGCGGGCGGCGATGTCAACCCGGCAGGGATGCGGGGGTGGCGGCCGTGGCTGGCGGGCTGCCCGGGCCCACTCCGGCGCTGATCGCCTGGGCGACGTACCGGATCTGCGCCTCGGTCAACTCCGGGAAGACCGGCAGAGCGAGGACGCGGCCGGTGGCACACTCGCTCACGGGAAGGTCGCCCGGGCCGTAGCCGAGATCCGCGAAGCACTCCTGCAGGTGGAGCGGGATCGGGTAGTAGATCGCGGTGCCCACTCCCGCCGCATCCAGCTCCGACCGGACCCGGTCGCGGTCGGCGACGCGGATGACGTACTGGTTGAAGACGTGATGGCCGGTCACGACGCGGGGGAGCTGCAGGCGGTCGCCGCACCGGTCGGCGGCCGGACCGAGGAGGCGGGTGTAGAGCGCGGCGTTGGCGATGCGGGCGGCGGTCCAGCCGTCGAGATGGGGCAGCTTGGCGAGGAGCACGGCCGCCTGCAGCGCGTCGAGGCGGAAGTTGCCGCCGACGAGGCGGTGGTGGTACCGCGTGGCTTCGCCGTGCACGCGCAGGGCCCGGAGCCGCTCGGCGCGGCCGGCGTCGCTGGTGACGACGAGGCCGCCGTCGCCCCAGCCGCCCAGGTTCTTGGTGGGGAAGAAGGAGAAGCACCCGTAGTCGCCCACGGAGCCGGCGCGGCGGTCCTCGTGCCGGGCGCCGATCGCCTGGGCGGCGTCCTCGATGACCGTGATGCCGTGCTCCCGCGCGATCTCCATGATCGGGGCCACCTCGGCCATCTGGCCGAAGAGGTGGACGGGGATGATCGCGCGGGTGCGTTCGGTGATCCGCTCGGCCACCCGGGCCGGGTCGATGTTGAGGGTCACCGGGTCCACATCGGCAAAGACGGGCGTGGCGCCCACCCGGGCGATGACGCCCGCGGTCGCGAAGAAGGAGAACGGCGTGGTGACGACTTCGTCGCCCGGCCCGATTCCCTCGGCCATCAGCGCGAGGAGGAGCGCGTCGGTCCCGGACGAGACGCCGATCCCGTGGCGGGCGCCGACGTACCGGGCGAAGGCTTCCTCGCAGGCTTCGACGACCGGGCCCAGGACGAAGCGCTGGGACCGCACGACCCGGGCCACCGCCTCGTCCAGCTCCTCCCGGATGGCGGCGTACTGTGCGGTAAGATCAAGCAGAGGTACCTTCATCATGCCCCTAAGCTAATCCGACCGGAGCGTCCATGGCATTGCAACGCATCGCGATCCTGAGCTGCGCCGCGCTTGTGGCCCTGATGCTCGCGGCGGTGCTGCTGCTCCGCGGCGGGGGCGGCGATGGTTCCTTCCACGTCATCGAGACCGCCGCCACGCCCACGGTGGAGGTGGCGGGGCTTCCCGCACCGCCCAGACCGGCTGCGCGGGCGGAGCGAGCCGACCTCGGCCAGCTTGCGGTGACGACCCTGGTCCTGCTGTCGCTGGCAGCCTTGACCGCGCTGGTGACCCTGCTCGGCGTGATCGGCTCGGAGAACCTGGCGCGCAAGGGCCGCCGCGTGATCGAGGTCATGCTGGGGGCGCCGCCGCGCCGGCTGGTTGGGGCGGCTGCGGTTCTCTGGCGCCGCCGGCTCCTGGCCGCGGGGGCGATGGGTGGGGGGCTGTGCGCTGTCGGCGTCGTCTGGCTGGCGGGCACGGCGCCGCCGGGGACGAGCATGGCCGCGCCCGCTCTGTGGCCTGTTGCCGCGGCGCTGCTCCTCGTTGCCGGGCTGGTGTTCACGGCCGGGGTTGTGCCGGTCCGGCGGCTGTACTCGCGCGGGAGACCGCTCTCGGAGGAGGCCGGTAACAGGCAGTACACCGATCCGCGCCCGCAGCAGTTCGACCGGATGCTCCTCATCACCGCGCAACTCGCAATCGCGGTCGCGATCCTGGCGAGTTCGGGGCTGATGTTGCTTGCGAGTGCGGTCCGGCCGATTCTCCCGGAGGAGGGCAGGCCCGCGGCGCGGAGTGTGGGGCAGGCGGGGGCGACGACGGAGGGCGCGGGCGTTGACGGAGTGGAGGCTGCGGCCGGGCAGACCGTCGTAGGGAAGCTGGCGTCTCAGGCGGAGGGGGCTGCGGATTCCGCGACTCGTGCCGCGATCTACGAATCGGCGCTTGTTGCTCTGCGCGGCGCCCCCGGCCTCGCCGCCGAGAGTCTCTCTACCCCCGGTGCCTGGTTGGGCCGCGGGCCGGAGGTGATAGCGGTGAACGAATGCGGCCCCTGCTGGGTCGGCCAGGCGCCCCACCCCATCCACCGCACCCGGGTGCAGGTGCATGCGGTGATGCCGGGGTTCTTCACCCAGCGCGGCATGCGGTTCATCGACGGCAACGGCTTTGAGGGGAACGCCGCGGAACTCGGCGCCGGGCAGCAGGCCGGTCCCGGCTCCGCTCCGCGGCTCGTGGTGATCAACAGGGCGTACGCGGACGCCCACTTCATCGGACCCGTCGGGAAGCGCCTCAATCTGGATACGGGATCCGAAGAAGTCTGGTACGAGGTGGTCGGCGTCGTCAGCGACGCGCCCCGGGGTGGCCTGGGAACCTCCGGCTCCGCGTACACGGTCTACTACTCCGCGCTGGAGCACCCGCCGGCCGAGATCGAGCTCGTCGCGACCGTTGATGTGCCGCCAGAGGCGGGGCTGGACGATTCCCTGCGAGTCGTCCGCGCGGCTCTGGATTCCGCGCCCGCGGGTGATCTGGTCATTACCGACTTCAAACACGCCGGCGACGAGCTGGAAAGGGTGTACGGAACGGCCGGATGGCTGGGGGGCGGGACGCGCGCGGCGGGGGTGCTGGCGGCCATTGTGGCCCTGGTGGGGGTGACGGGGACCCTCCGGGCCCACATCCGGTCCCGCCTCCGGGAGATGGGGGTTCGTTCGGCGCTCGGCGCCCCCCCGCGGACGCTGCACCGAATGGTGGTCCGGGAATCCCTGCGGCTCGCCGCCGCGGGCACGGGACTCGGCCTGTGGATGGCGACATTCCTGGTCGCCTTCCTGAGCCCGAACTCCGTGGGAACCTTCAGCCTGCCCCTGTACGTGGGCGTGGCGGTGCTGTTCGTCGGCTCCGCCGCTCTGGTCGCGCTCCCGAGCGCGAGACTCGCGGCCTCGGCTGAGCCGCGGGAGGTGATGGAGGGGTAGGGGGGCGTGGACGCAAGGCTTGCTCTCGGTGCCGCGGCCATGGTGTTGTCGAGCCTCGGGTGCGAGTCGATGTCTCCCGAGGAAGAGTCCACTGCGCTGGTGACGGACGGAACCGGCTTCCAGCTCGAAGAGGGGACTTGGCGCGACCAGTTGGGTTCTGGACGCCGCGCGCACGCGGGACTGCCATTCTGGCAGGGTTGGTTGCCAATTCGGCGAGCTTTGGACGCCGCCTACACCGAGGGGTCTGCCATGCGGTCCGAAAACCAGGATTCGCCGCTTCGGAAGAGCTGCAGGGCCCCCGCCTCCAGATCGAGGAGGCGGCGCTTGCGGTCCAGGCCGCCGCTGTAGCCGCCGAGATTTCCGTCGGTCCGGACGACCCGATGGCACGGCACGACAATGGCGATCCGGTTGTCGCCGTTGGCGCGTCCCACCGCGCGCACTCCAAGCTCGGAACCCGTGCGCCGTGCGAGTTCGGCGTAGCTGATCGTCGTTCCGTAGGGGATTCGAAGTAGCGCGCGCCAGACCCTCTCCTGAAAGGTTGTTCCAGCGAGCGTCACCGGCACGGAGAACTCCTTGCGCTCGCCAGCGAAATACTCGCCGAGTTCCTCCTCCAGGGCCTGCGTGTGCCGGTGCGGACGCGGCACCAACGGCCCCGCCAGCTCCTCCAGCCGCGCGAGTTGCGCCGTCAGCCTCCTCCGCCCCGCAAACTCCAGGAGACACACACCCTCGTCCGTCGCCCCGGCCACCATCTCGCCCAGCGGTGTCTGCAGGCCCGTGGTGAGGACCCGAGCGCGGCCACCCCCCACCCTACCCCTCCCGCGCCTCATCGCACAGCCGGTACATCACCCACGTCCCCACCGATCGCAACGGCCGCCACGGCTCGGCGCGCGCCAGCACCTCCCGGGGCGTGGGCCGCTCGGCCAGCCCGTCGAGCAGGCGCACGCCCTCCCGCACGCCCAGGTCCCCCGCCGGCATCACGTCGAGGCGGCCGAGCCGGAACATCAGGAACATCTGCGCAGTCCACTCCCCGATTCCCCACACTGCCGAGAGCATCTCCACCACTTCGGCGTCGCTCATGCGGGACACGGCGCGCAGTCGCACCGAACCATCGGCGCAGCGTCCGGCAAGGTCCCGGATCGCACGGGTCTTCGCGGCGGAGAGGCCCGCGCCGCGGTAGCCCTCGTCCGCAATCTCCAGGCACTCCTGTGCGGTGGGGAAGCCGGGCCCGGGGGTGAGCTCGCAGACCCGCCCGTAGATGGTCCGGGCGGCGGCCCCGGCCAGCTGCTGGAAGGTGATCGACCGCGCGATCGCCTGGAAGTGCGATCCCCGCGCCAGCGGGCCGGCAGGGAACCCCGGGTAGGGGGTCACACGGGCCATCGCCTCGCCGAGCACGGGGTCGCGGCGGGCGAGTTCGGCGAGCTGCGCGGCGGTCGGTTTCACGGCGCTCCCCACCGCCTCAGCCGCCCACCAGCGTGGGTATCTCCACCAACGGATCGACATCCGCGCCGTAGTCCACACCCTGCACCTCGAACCCGAACAGCCGGAGGAACTCCGCGCGGTACCCCTCGAAGTCGGTGTCGTCGCGCAGCGTCTCCGTCGACACCGACTTCCAGGCCCGCATCACCGCCGCCTGCGTCTCCGGCTTCATCTCGAGGTCGTCCATGCGGATGAAGCCGTCGCCGTCGGCCACGATGCCCGCATCCCCGTACACCTTAGCCCCGTAAAGCCGCTGCGTCTGTTCCATCGGCCCCTCGTGGTCCCCCATCTCCTTCATGATCCGGAAGAGGATCGACATGTAGAGGGGGACGACGGGGATCGCCGCGCTGGCCTGCGTGACCACCGCCTTGAGGATGGCGATGTGCGCGCCGCCCCCGGACCGCGAGAGCCCGGCGTCGAGTTCGCGCGCGGTGCGGTGCAGGTCGGCCTTGGCCCGCCCGATGGCGCCGTTCCGGTAGATCGGCCAGGTCAGCTCCGGGCCGACGTAGCTGTACGCGAAGGTGCGGCAGCCCGGCGCCAGCACGCCTCCGCGCCGGAGCGCCTCCATCCACAGTCGCCAGTCCTCGCCGCCCATGACCGCCACCGTGGCGTCGACCTCTGCCTGAGTGGCCGGCTCCAGTTCGATGTCGGTCACCTGGGCGCGGTCGGTGTTCAGCGTCTTCGAGCGGTACGGCGCGCCGATCGGTTTCAGGACGGAGGTGAAGGTCTCCCCGGTGTCGGGATGGGTACGGCGCGGGGCCGCAAGCGAGTTCACCACGCAGTCCACCGGCGGAAAGTCCCGCTTGAGCACCTCGACAACACGCTCCTTCGTCTCGTGGGAGAAGGCGTCGCCGTTGTAGCACGCGGACTGCAGGCCCGCCCCCGCCGCGGCGGCCTCGAAGGCGGCGGTGTTGTACCACCCTGCCGTCCCGGTCCGCTTACCCTTGGGAGGGCGGTCGAAAAAGACGCCGAAGGTGGCCGCTCGCCCTCCGAAGGCCAGCGCGATCCGCGATCCCAGCCCGTAGCTCGTCGACGAGCCGAGGACGAGGGCGCAGCGCGGCGGGTTGGCGAGCGGGCGGGCGGTGGCGCGGGCGATCTGGGCCTCTACGTTGCGGGCGCACCCGGTGGGATGGGTGGTGACGCAGACGAAGCCGCGGACTCTGGGTCGAATGATCATGGGTGGGGTTCTGATTCGGTCGGTTGCGGGTCCGGGACCGCCTCCGGCCGGCCCAGCCCGGTGAAGATTGCCAGGAGCATGACGCCGAGGAGCGCCCACGAATACGGATTCGCGAGCCCGGCCCCGAGCGCGGATACCCGTGGCACCCCGTAGGCTTCACCGGCGGCGGTCGCCGAAGACGCCAGAATGGTAGGGATGAAGAAGGGAAGCAGGAAGGGGTAGGTGCATACGGTCATGTCGAGGAGGTTGGCTCTGCGGAAGCGCCCGATGCGCGCGCGGCGGCCGGCCCGCCGCACCAGGTCCCCCACCGCCAGGATGGCCATTACGGAATGGGTGGTGACGATCACCGCCACGCTGGTGATCCCGAAGATCCCCAGTTCGGTGCCGCGCGGTCCTTCCGCGTCCGGACGCCATCCCCGCACGATGCGGTCCAGCATCCCGGCCTCCTGCACCGCCCCCACGATCCCCATCAGGAGGATGGTGAAGACCACGATCCCCACCGCCCCCTCAATTCCATCGAGGATCAGGCCCTGGGCGCGGAAGGCCGCGGCGTTGATGTGGATCAGGTCACCTGGCGTCACCAGCCCGCATGCGAGCGCCACGGCGACCGCCGCCACTACCCCGGTGAAGAGGCTCTCCAACAGCCCCTTGCCCCGCCAGAGCACGACGAATGTGGCCAGCGGCGCGAGCAGCATCGCGAAGGCGGCGGGGTTGGCCCCGGCGACGGGCAGGGAGCCGGCCTGGGCCAGCTCTCCTCCGACCCCGCCCCCCTCCGCACCCCCGAACAACAGCAGCACGAGCCCGGCCAACACCGCCGCCGGGATGGCGTAGCGCAGCCGCGACCGCACCACCCCGCCCATCGGCGCCCTCTGGGTGTTCGCCGACGCGATCGTCGTGTCCGAAACGGGCGAGACGTTGTCGCCGAAGGTGGCGCCTGCGAGGATGGCGCCGATCAGCGCGGCCGGCCTGGCGCCGAGCACCCCGGCGGCCGGGTAGAGCAGGGGCGCGCAGATCAGGATCGTGCCGAGGCTCGTCCCGGTCGCGGTCGAGAAGAGGACCGCGATGAGGAAGGCCAGCAGCACGAAGCCCCCGCCGCGCACACCCAGTTCGCCCCCGCCCCACACCAGCGCGTCCACGAGCCCCGACTCGCGCAGCAGGGCCGAGAAGATGCCGGCCAGCAGCCAGGCCATGACCATGAGCATAACGATGGGGCGCGACATGCCGCGGATCGCTGCCGCGCTGTAGTCCGCCGCCCGCCGCGCGAGCAGCAGTCCCGTGCCAAGCGCCGCGATGAGAACGGGCCAGAGCCCGCGTTCGTCCGGCGCGCCCGAGAATCCGAGCCACGCCGCTCCCGCCGCGAAGACGAGCAGCGGAACCGCAGCGCCGGCGAGGCCGAACCGGAAGCGGAGGGGTGGGGCGGAAGCGCCTCCGGGGGGTTCGGGTGGTGGAGTGTGGGTTTCGCGTGACAAGAGTCGGCAGAATGGTCGAAGGGTTGCGCGGTCGTCGGCGGGATCGTGTATGATCGGTGGTGGTGCCGCTCCGAATCAACCGCAGAGGAGATGAGATGGACGATTCCGACGCCTTCGAGCTGTACGACCTGCGCGTCGAGGTGGTGGCCGGCGAGAGGGAGATGGTGTGCAGCCACCGCGAGGGGGACTGCTTCGAGCTCCGCGGCGAGGAACTCACCTTGCCCGCAGGCCAGAGCTTCCCGATCTATCCGCTCGCCGCCCTGCTGCCGCTTCTCCCGGCCAAGCAGAGGAAGACCGATCCCGCCGACTGGATGACCAGCGACGCCGAGGTGGCGTGCCCGGACCCCAACTGCGGCGCCCGCTTTCGCATCGTTCGGACCGGCGTCACCACCTTCCGCCACGGCGACGTGACGCGGGTCCCGCTGGGTGGGTCGGCGAGCGGGCTCCCGTGAGCATCCGGCCCTCCGGTCGTTCCGATGACGGCCGGGTCCCCTGGCGCGCCCCCGCCTCCGGCGTGATCCGGGGATGCTGGCAGCTCTCCCGGGGGCATGGACCGGGCTGGAGCCGCGACCTCGCCTTCGAGGCGCTCGACGCCGCGGCAGCCGGACCCGGCCCGCTCCACCTGGACTGCGCCGACATCTACACCGGGGTGGAGGAGTTGCTGGGGGACTGGATGGCGAGCCGGAGGAAGGCCGCCGGCGAGGTGGTGGTGCACACCAAGTGCGTGCCGGATCTGGCGGAGCTGCCGCGCCTCGGCCGCGACCGTGTGCGCCGGATCGTAATGCGTTCGCGCGACCGGCTGCGCCGGGAGGTGATCGATCTCGTGCAGCTCCACTGGTGGGACCTGGGTGTGCCCGGGTGGGTGCGCGCCGCCGAGTGGCTCGCAGAACTCCGCGAGGACGGCGTCATCCGCCACATCGGGGTCACCAACTTCGGCGCGGACGCGCTCGGCACGCTTCTCGACGAGGGCATTCCCGTAGTCACCAACCAGGTGCAACTCTCGTTGCTGGATCGCCGTCCCCTCGGCGGCCTCACCGATCTCTGTGCCGAGCGCGGCGTGGCCTTGCTTTGCTACGGCACACTCGCTGGCGGCCTGCTGGCCGACGGATCGTTCGCCGTCGGCGCACTTGGCAGTCCGCCTTCCGGCGCCGCACCTGGCAGCACACCTTCCTGCACCGCGCCCATCGACGGTATGCCTGAGAGTACGGTGGGCGCCGACTCCCGCTCGCTCACCAAGTACCGCCTCGTCCTCGACGAGGTCGGCGGCCCTGGGCCTCTGCATCGCGCCCGCGCCGCCCTGGCCCGGATCGCGGACCGCGAAGGCGCCTCCATGGCCGATGCCGCCGCGGCCTACGCGCTCGCCCAGCCGTCGGTCGGAGCCGTGATCATCGGCCTCAGCCGCCGGCGCCTCGGGGCCGACCCCCGCACGGTGAGACTCGGTCCCGAAGATCTTGCCGCCCTTACGGCCGCCGTCCCCGCCACCGTCCCCGGCGCGGTCTACGAGGCCGAGCGGAACAGGACCGGGCCGCACGGCAGGATCATGCGGTACGACCTCAACCGGAACGGGTAGCCACTCCCATGCCTGAACTCCCGGAAGTCGCCCTCTACCTCCACGCCCTGCGTGCGCGCATCCCGGGCGAGCGACTGGAAGCGGTGCGCATCCGCTCGCCCTCCCTCCTCAAGAGCTTCGATCCCCCCATCGCGCACGCTCACGGCAAGCGGGTCGGGTCCCTCTCCCGGCTCGGCAAGCGCGTCGTGATCGGGCTCGAGGACGACCTGTTTCTCGTCATCCACCTCATGATCGCCGGCCGGTTTCAGTGGCGGAAGCCCTCCGCACCGATCCCGCGCAAGCTCGGCCACGCGGCCTTCGACTTCGCCCGCGGCTCCCTAATCCTCACCGAGGCCGGCAGCCACAAGCGCGCGTCCCTGCACCTGGTGCGGGGCGCCCGCGCACTGCACGACCTCGACCCCGGGGGGATCGAGCCGCTCGCAGCGACCCGCCAGGAGTTCGCAGCCGCCATCCGCAGCGAGAACCGCACCCTGAAGCGCGCCCTCACCGATCCCCGCATCCTTTCCGGCATCGGCAACGCCCACTCCGACGAGATCCTGCTGCGGGCCCGGCTGTCGCCCGTGCAGCTCACCTCGCGCCTGACCGGCGAAGAGATCGACCGCCTCCGCGCCGCCACGCAGGCGTCCCTCCGGGAGTGGTCGGCGCGGCTCATCGAGGAGGCGGGCGACGACTTCCCCGCGAAGGTCACCGCCTTTCACCCGGCGATGAGCGCCCACGGCAGGTTCGGCGAACCCTGCAGCCAGTGCGGCACGGCCATCCAGCGCATCGTGTACGCGACCCGGGAGACCAACTATTGCCCGGAGTGCCAGACCGGCGGACGGCTGCTGGCCGACCGCGCGCTCTCAAGGCTGCTGCGCCGGGACTGGCCGCGGAAGCTGGAGGATCTGGAGTCGCTGAAGCGGAAGCGCCGAGAGGGCTAGCGCCGAGGGCTAGCGGCGGGAGGGCTCGGTGGCGGCGCCTGCCTTGGCCGCCGGAATCGGGATGCACAGCTTGTCGCCGCCGAACCCGAAGGTCTTGCCCATCCGCCTCCACACGGTGCCCCAGATCGATCCCTTTTCCTCCTCCGCGTGATCGTGGCCCGCGTGCGGATCCACAACCACGGCCTCGATCGGCGCCTGCCCCTCCAGGGGACGCTGCGCGGCAAAGCGGGGCAGCGCGACCGCGGGGCGACTCCCGTCGGCGGATTCAAGGAGTTCGGCGAAGGTGAGGGCCGGGGCACTCTGCTCGGCGACCGCTGCCTCGCCGGGGGACTCGACCGGCGCGCTGCCGGGAACGCCGGCCGATCCGTCGTCCGCGACCGCCACCTGCGACCCCGGCTCGGCGGTTTCGGCTGCGGATTCCGGGTGGCGCTCCGGCGCAGCGGCGGCGACAACGGGACGCTCCTCGGTGGGCAGAGGAATCGGCTCGACCTCTTCCCGCTCGGGGACCAGCTGAACCACTTCGATTGCGGAAAGCTCGTACTCCGACTGCATGGTTACGCGTTCCGGCACCCCGGCGGTGCGGGACAGGTCCGCGGGAGCAAAGGTCAAGCCCGCGAAGGCCCAGCCGTGCAGCCCAACGGAGATCACAAGGCAGGCAAGGAGTACCTTCCGATTCGCACGTACCCTTGCCTCCCTCGCGTGCTCGCCCCGTCTCGAACGCATCGTGCCCTCCGGAATCTGCGGACTTCACCCACTACCGACTAATATTCATACCGTGGCGGCGCGCTGCAAGTTCCGCGGGCGCGGGGGCCAGGCCGCCCGGTGCGCAAAGTCGCGCCGCGCGCGAACCTCACGGGATCCCCGGAGCGGCCTCAGATCTCGAAGTCGGCCACCACCGGTGCGTGGTCGGACGGGATGTCCGTCTTCCGGCCCTTGCGCTGGTTGCGGTCCACCCAGGCACCCGCCGACGCCTCCGCCACGGGCGCCGTGGCGAAGATGTGGTCGATCCGCAGTCCGTCGTTCCGGGGGAAGGCCAGCCGCCGGTAGTCCCACCAGCTGTAGAGCCGGCCCTCCGGGTTGTGCTTGCGCACCACATCGACGAACCCCCAGCCGCGGATCCGCTCCAGCGCCTCGCGGACGGACAAGTGACAGAGGACGCTCGGCGCCCACCGTTCGGGATCCTCGGCATCGAGGTCGTCGGGCGCCACGTTGAAGTCGCCGGTCAGGACGACCGGGTCGGCGGGATCGTGCCGGGCATCCAGCAGCTCGAGGAGCCGGCCCATCCACGCGAGCTTGTAGTCGTACGCCTCCGACCCCACCGTCCGCCCGTTCGGGAAGTAGGCGGAATACACCGTGACCCCGCGCACCACGCCCCCGATCAGCCTGGCCTGCGGGTCGTCGTCCTCCAGTCCCCGGCGGACGTCGGCGATGGGGTGCGGGCTGAGGAGCGCGACTCCGTTGAAGGCGCGCTGGCCATGGACAGCGGACTCGTAACCCTCGGCGCGAACGGCTTCGGCGGGGTAGGCCTCGTCGGTCGTCTTCAACTCCTGGAGGCAGAGGACATCGGGGCGGTGCTCGCGCAGCCATCCGACGACGCGCGCCTCCCGTGCCTTGACGGAGTTGACGTTCCAGGTCGCGATTCGCATGGTGGGTAAGTTACAACGTTGCACAAACGCGGCGCCGCGGGCGTCAGAAAGTCATCCCGGCATTACATCATGTCATGTAAACATTACTTTTCCGGTACGGGCGGCAACAAGGACCGGCTCCGTTGCGCGGCAGCGATGGTGGCGCTCACCGCGATTGCCTGCGCGGCGCCGGTCCTAGCCCCCGCTCCCCTCACCGCCCAGCGCTACGACATCCTCATCACCGGCGGCACGGTCGTCGACGGCACGGGCGCCGGGCGGTTCCGGGCGGATGTCGCGGTGGCGGACGGGCGCATTGCGCTGGTGTCGACCGAACCCGTCGACCCCTCCCTCGCGGCCACCGTGATCGACGCGCGCGGCCAGGTCGTCACTCCCGGCTTCATCGACAACCACGCGCACGTCCAGCAGACGATCGCGGACTACCCGCTGGCGGAGAACTTCCTGCGGCAGGGCATCACCACCCTGATCGCGTCGCTGCACTCCGGCAACCAGCCCTGGCCGCTGGAGGAATTCGCGTCGGGGCTGGAGATGGCGCCCAACGTGGGCTTCTTCGCGGGCCACACGTGGACGCGCAAGCAGGTGCTGGGGATGGAGAACCGCGCCCCCACCGCCGCAGAGCTGGAGGAGATGAAGGCGCTTGTCGACCGGTCGATGCGCGAGGGGGCGCTGGGGCTCTCGACGGGGCTCCTGTACGTGCCCGCCAACTTCGCCGAGACCGAGGAGGTCATCGAGCTGGCCAGGGTGGCGGCCGCGCACGGGGGGATCTACGTCAGCCATATGCGGAACGAAGCCAGCGGGCTGCTGGAGTCGGTTCGCGAGGTGATCCGCATCGCGGAAGAGGCGGACATCCCGGCGCAGATCAACCATCACAAGGCGGCCGGCGCGGCCCAGTGGGGATGGAGCGAGCACAGCCTTGCCCTGATCGACTCGGCCAACGCGGCGGGGCTGACCGTCACACACGACCTCTACCCCTACGCGGCATCGAGCACCGGCTCCTCCATCCTGTTTCCGCAGTGGGCGCTGGCGGGCGGCGCGGATGACTTCGCGGCGCGCGTCGCGGACCCCGGGACGCGGGCGCGGATGGAAGCCGACATGCGGGTCATCTTCATGACCGACCGGGTGGGCGCCGACATCTCCCGCATCCAGTTCCGCGTGCTGGGGTCCGACGAGTCCTACAACGGGAAGACGCTTGCCGACTACGCTGCCGACCGGGGGCTGCCGAACGACCTCGAGACAGGCATCCGGCTAGCGATCGAGCTGCAGCTCCAGGGCGGGTTCAGCGCGATCTATCATGCGATGGACGAGGGCGACGTGATCCGCATCATGCAGCACCCCCTGGCGATGATCGAGACGGACGGGGATGCGGTGGGCTACGGGGTGGGGTACCCGCATCCGCGCAGCTACGGCGCTTTCCCCCGCGTGCTGGCGCGCTACGTGCGGGAGCTGGGCGTGATCACCCTGGAGGAGGCCGTGAACAAGATGACCTCGATGCCGGCGCGGTGGCTCGGCCGCGAGGACATGGGGGTGATCGCCGAGGGGATGCGCGCGGATATCGCGGTCTTCGACCCCGGCGTGATCGCGGACCGCGCGACCTTCTCGGACCCGCACCAGTACAGCGTGGGGATCACCGACCTGCTGGTGAACGGGGTGCCTGTCATCCGCGACGGGGGCCTGACGGGCGAGAAGCCGGGGCGGTGGATCCGGGGGCCGGTGCGCAGGCCGGTGAGCTAGCGGGGGAATGAACTCCGGCCTTCCGCGCCTCTCCGCCATCCGCCTGCGCATCCCGCCGGGCGGTGGGCGGGACGGTTTCCCCTTCGACATTCCGGCGCTCCAGGGCCTGGGCGAGATGGCGTTTCCGTCCCCGGTCACCTTCTTCGCGGGCGAGAACGGCTCCGGCAAGTCCACGCTCCTGGAGGCGCTCGCGATCGCGGCCGCGCTCCCCGCGGTGGGACGGGCCGACGCCTCGCGGGACGACTCGCTGGCTAGCCAGCGCAAGCTCGCCCGGGGGATGAAGACCGTCTGGAGCCGGCAGATGCACCGGGGCTTCTTCCTCCGCGCGGAGGACTTCTTCGGCTTCGTGCAGCGGCTGCAGAGGGAACGGGTGGAGCTGGAGGCCAGGATCGAGGAGGTGAAACGGGAATACGTGGGCCGGTCGGAGCTGGCAAGGCGGCTCGCGATGGGGCCGGCCGCCGCTTCGCTCGGCGCGATGGAAGCCAGCTACGGCAAGGATCTGGACGCGAACTCCCACGGCGAGAGCTTTCTCCGCCTCTTCCGGGCGCGCTTCGTGCCGAACGGGCTCTACCTCCTGGACGAGCCGGAGGCGGCGCTTTCCCCGCAGAGCCAGCTTGGCTTCATCGCGATGATGAGCGAGATGGTGGGGCAGGGCGCCCAGTTCGTCGTCGCGACGCACTCGCCGCTGCTGATGGCGGTGCCGGGAGCGACGATCTACAGCTTCGACGACTCGCCGCTGCGCGAGGTGGCTTACGACGAACTCGACGGGGTGGTGCTCTTCCGCGATGTGCTGACCGCGCCGGAGCGTTACATGCGGCGGATCTGGGAGGTGGGCGGCTAGCCCGCGTCCTGCGTCTCTCCCTCCTCCGCCTCCTTCTCCCCCTCCTCGCGCGCCGCCTTCTTGGCCCGGCGGCGCTCCCGCGCGGCGTCCCACGCCGCCTCCATGTCCTTGACCGCCCGGTCGAGCACGCCCTTCATGTCGCTGAAGAGCTGTTCGTCCTCCACCCACCCGACGGCACCCTGGAAGGTGGCGCGGGTGAGGCGCGATATCCGCCGGGTCAGCGCCGACACGTCCCGCGTGAAGAAACGGTTGCTGAACTCCGAGACGCGCTCGAAGATGCTCCTGACCTTGTCCTTGTTGTCGTCGAGGTAGGCGCGGCCGGCGTCGGTGATCGAGTAGATCTTGCGCCCGTCGCGGGCGCGCGCATCGAGGTAGCCGAGGTCTTCAAGGAGCTGAAGGGTCGGGTAGATCGAGCCGGGGCTGGCCTTGTAGCTGCCCGCGGACTCCTCTTCGAGGACCTGCATGACTTCGTAGCCGTGCATGGGCCTGTCGCGGAGCAGGGCGAGGATCGCGAACTTGAGGTCGCCGCGCTCGAGCCAGCGCCAGCGCCTGCGCGGCCGCCGGTGACGGGGGCGCCCCTTGCCCGCAGGGTTGAAGGGCCAGGGGAGTGAGTCGAAGTCGAAGTAGTCGTCGAACCGCATGGTTGCTGTCCTCCATTGTGTTTGTTGCGGCGGGGCCGGAGCCGACGGAGCATCGGATGTGCGGACTGCCGAGAGTTTCCGATGCACTACGATATATCGATACGTCTTGTTTCAACCTGTCGCGCTACGCTGGCCCCCCTCGGCCCCGCCGCCCCATATTGCAACTGACGCACCCACGCATGTGATGCCGCTCGGGGCCGCCCCGTTCCGGCAAAGCCAGGAAGGATCCGTCGTCATGCAAGTCAAGCCCGTTGTTCCGGCCGCCGCCCCCGCGAGCGGCGCCCGTACAGTCGCAGCCGCCCTCATCGCCGCGCTCGCGATCGCCGCGCTGCCCGCCCTGATCCCCGCCCCCCTCACCGCCCAGACCGCGGCGCGGCTCGAAGCCGATCCTCCCAGCCTGGTCCTCCAGCGCGGCGCGTCCGCCACCCTGGTCGTGCGGGTGCTCGACGGCGAGGGCCGTCTGGTCAACGAAGCGGTGCGGATCGTCGGCGCGCGCCGGGCTCTGTCGCTGGAGGGGGACGCGACGGGCCCGAGGTTGCTCGGCGGTGCGGGGGCAGCCGCCGCACAAGCCGCCCGTGGCGCCGCTGCCGCTGCCGAGCCGTCCGGCCGCACCGAAACCACCGTAACCGCGCTGGAAGTCGGCGAATGGCAGATCATGGTCACGACCGTGAGGCCTGGCCCCGGCGGCCGCCCCCTCCAGCTCACCGTGCCCGTGGTGGTCGAGTGGCCCCCGGTGGTGCGCATAGAGGTGGCCGCGGCCGCCCCCGTCTTCGAGGGCAGCACGGTGACCCACCGCGCGACCGCGCTGCACGCCGACGGCACGCACCGCCCGGACGCCGAGTTCATCTGGCGGACGAGCGACGGGGCGCGGGCCGAGGTGGACGAATTCGGGCACGTCACCGGGCGCGCGCCGGGCGCGGTCCGGGTCGAGGCCACCTTCGAAGGCGTGACCGGGGTGCTGGACGGCGCCGTGCGCGAGTTCACCGGCGCCTCGCTGGAGATCGTGGGCGGCGCGGATGGGGGTTCCGTGCGCACCGGCGACATGCAGACTTTCACCGCGGTCGTGCGGGACGCGAGCGGCGGGTTGATTGCGGACGCGCCGGTCGAGTGGAGCCATTCGTACGTGCCCGCGCCGGGCGTGATCGCACCGGCGGCCCCGGGCCAGATGGCGGCGGGCAAGATCGTGGCCGACGTGCCGGGCGAGTTCACGGTGGTGGCGCGGTCGGGCCATCTGCGTGCCACGCATGGCTTCGAAGCCGTGCCGAGGGAGGTCGTGCGTTCGGTCGAAATCATGGGGCGGGGCCATCTGCAGCGCGTCTACAGCACCGACTTCTGGGTCTTCGAGGGCGTCGACGGCCGCGACTACGCCCTGGTCGGCTCCAAGCAGTCCGACGGGCACGGCTTCGTCTTCGACGTCACCGACCCCGACAACGTCGTCAAGACCGATTCGGTCCAGGTCGACGCCCGCTCGGTCAACGACATCAAGGTCTCGCCCGACGGCCGCTACGCCTCGCTCACCCGCGAGGGCGCGTCGAACCGCCGCAACGGCGTCGTGATCCTCGACCTCGCAGACCCCGCGCACCCCGTCATCGCCGCCGAGTACACGGAAGGGCTTACCGGGGGCGTCCACAATGCCTTCCCCACCAACGACCATCTCTTCGCGCTCGCCAACGGGGACAAGTACGTGATCCTGGACGTGAGCGACATCTACAACCCGCAGTACGTCTCCGAGTACGACCACCCGGACAGCCGCGTCCACGACGTGTGGGTCCACGACGGGATCGCGTATTCGGCCGAGTGGGGCACGGGGCTGGTCGCCGTCGACGTGGGCAACGGCCGCTGGGGCGGCACGATCGAGAACCCGGTCTTCATCAGCAGCTACTCCGTGCCCACCGGGGCCACGCACGCCGCGTTCCCGTACTACTCGGAGTCGGCGGGCAAGTTCTACGTCTTCATCGGCGACGAGATCCTGACCCGGCGGGGGATGGCGTGGGAGGGAATCGGCCCCGACTACCGCCAGAAGTACGACCCCGAGACCGGGCGGGGCGGCTACCCGCGCGCCAGCTGGGGCTACATCCAGGTAATCGACTTCGACGACCCCGCGAACCCGCGGATGGTCGCGCGCTACGAGGTCTCCGAGTTCGGGACGCACAACATCTGGGTGGAGGACGACATCCTCTTCCAGGCCTACTACGAGGGCGGTATGCGGCTGGTGGACGTGTCGGGCGAGCTGATGGGCAACCTCTACACCCAGGGCCGCGAGATCTCGGTGTACAAGGCATTCGACCCGGTGGGCTTCGTTCCGAATTCGCCGGGCGCGTGGAGCGTGATGCCGCACAAGGGGCTGGTCTGGTTCGCCGACATCAACTCGGGGCTCTGGGCGATGAGGTTTGCGGGAGAGTCGTGACGCCACATCCCGGGGGTCCGTGGATCATCACCGCGTAGGACCGGGGCGGCGAGGCGGTTACGCTCTTGAGTAAAATTACTCAGGACCGTAATCAGGAGCCTCCGAACGGGGCGTGCCGGGAAGGGAGCTTGAGCCGGGACGAGGCCGCCGTGGTGGCCGCAGTCGACGAGTCCTGGCTGCTTGAGACGCTGGCCGGCCTGGTCGCGATCCCCAGCTGGCAGGGAAGGGAGCGCCCCGCCCAGGAGTACATGGCCGCGGTGATGGCCGGGCTGGGCATGGACCTCGATGTCTGGGAGATCGACGAGGCCGAACTGAGGCGCCACCCGGACTACGCCACCGAGATCGAGCGCGAGGATCCGCTCGGGGTGGTGGGCAGGGTGGGGTGGGGGACGGGGGGTCGGGATGGTGAGCCGGACGGTGGCGGCGACGGCCGCGAGCCGCGCACGCTCGTCCTCAACGGTCACGTGGACGTGGTGCCGCCGGGGGACCCGGGACGGTGGGAGACGCCGCCGTTCGAGTTGGTGGTGAAGGATGGACGGGTGTACGGTCGTGGCGTGCTGGACATGAAGGGGCCGCTGGTGGCGGGGCTGGCGGGGGTGAAGGCGGTGCTGGATGGGTTGGGGCGGGCAGGCGCCAAGCGTGTTCGGCGCGGTGCTCCCGTTGGCGAATGGCCGGTGTCCGATGGGTCGGCTTATGGCGAATGGCCGGTGTCCGATGCGCCGCTTCCTTGCGGATCGGTCCTCGTGCATTCCGTCATCGGAGAGGAGGACGGGGGACTGGGCACGCTGGCGTCGGTGCTGCGAGGTCACGTGGGCGACGGGGCCGTGGTGCTGGAGCCGACCCGCCTGGCGGTGGCGACGGCGCAGGCGGGCGCGCTCAACTTCCGGCTCACCGTGCCGGGGCGGGCAGCACACGGGGCGCTGCGCCACGAGGGCGTGAGCGCGCTGGAGAACTTCATGCGCGTCTACGAGGACCTGATGGACTTCGAGCGGGAGCGGAACGCGGCGGTGGACGAGCCGCGCCTCGCGGCCTTCGCGGTGCCATACCCGATCTGCGTGGGGACGGTGCATGGTGGGGAGTGGGCGTCGTCCGTGCCGGAGACGGTCCGCGCGGAGGGGCGGTTCGGGGTGGGGGTGCGCGAGGAGGTGGCGGCCGCGCGGGAGGCGCTGGAGGCGCGGGTGGCGTCGTTCTGTGCGCGGGACCCGTTCCTGCGCGACCATGCGGCGCGGGTGGAGTGGTGGGGGGGCCAGTTCGCCCCCTGCGAGACCCCGGAAGATGCATCCATCGTGCGGGCAGTGCGGAGCGCGGCCCACGGCCTCGGCCTGGGCGGCGGAGACGTCGTCGGCGTGCCCTATGGCTCCGACCTGCGCCACCTCGTCAACGCGGGCTCGACCCCGGGCGTCCTTTTCGGCCCGGGAAACGTCTCCGGCGCCCATCGGCCGAACGAGTCGATTGCGGTGAGCGAGCTGTTGGACGCGGCGCGCGCGGTCGCCCTCACCGTCCAGCGCTTCCTGTCACCGGTGGAGGACGGCGCCCTCCGGGGCTGACGCCGCCCTGGTGCTCAGCCCGACTTCGTCGCGGTGAAGGTGCCGGTTCCTTCGCCCATCGCCCAGGTGCCCTCGATCGTAGCGCCGGAGACCGTGCCCGCGATCGTCAGCGGACCCTCCGGTCCGGCCACCTGGATCGTGACGACCTGGTCCTCAACCTCCACCGACAGGACGTTGAGGGGCGGGAACGCGTCGCTCATGATCGACCCGGTGTAGCCGTCGTCCCCGCGCTCGATGGTCATCGTCCCGGGGAGGATCTGGCCGTTCACGTCGGCCGCGTAGGTGTAGCTGCCCACCGGGTCGAAGGGGGGTGGTCCGGGCGGAGCGGTGGCGCAGGCCGACAGTGCGGCAGCCGCGAGGAGTCCGGTCAGAAGTCGTCTGCTCATGAGTTCTCCAACTGGGGTGATGGTGATGGATCGGGCATGCAACAAGGTATGATGCGCGGGGCTGAGCCGCGCCCGGCGACCGGGGGCAGCGCCCGCGAGCGGCCTCCCACGGGAGGTCCAATACTTGATGGCCGGTGCAGCGGTTCCACGCCCCCGCGCGGAAACGGAGCGGAGGGAGAGAGGAGGCGGGGACGGGAAGTACCCACTGTCCTTCACCGCCGCTTCCACGTCGGTATCCGCGCCGGATCCACGCCGTTGCGCCGCGCAAAATCATCGATGAGCGCCCGCGCGATGCTGTAGGGGGGCGGCACGGGGGGCAGCGCGTCCGCGGCAAACCATCCGACGTCCTCCAGCTCGTCGTCACGGCTGACGACGGTGCCGCTCCCGTACACGGCGGTGAAGCCGACCATCAGGGAGTCGGGGAACGGCCACGGCTGGCTGCCGAAGTAGCGGATCCGGCGGACCCGGATGCCGGACTCCTCCTCGACCTCGCGCCGCACGGTTCCCTCCAGGCTCTCGCCCGGATCCACGAACCCCGCCAACACGGAGTACGCACCGTGGGGATGACGCCGCGAGCGCCCAAGCAGAATCCTCGAGCCCCGGGTCACCTGGACGATCACCGCCGGAGAGACCTTCGGGAAGGAGAGATGGTCGCACGCCGGGCATGCCATTGCCTGGTGGCGGGGAGACGGCTCCGTCACGGCCCCGCACACGCCGCAGAAGCGGGAAGTGCGCCGCCAGCGAGCCAGGTGCGCCGCGGTGAGGGCGATCGTCAGGTCGGGTTCCCGGAGAAGGACGAGGGCTCGGCGCAGCCCGATGGCCGCAACACCCTCGGGAGGCGTCCAGCCGGGTGCGGCCTGGGCCGCCAGGGCTGAGACATCGGGCGTCGTCGGGGTTGGCGCAGGAATGGCGAACGCGGTCCCGGCGCGGGAACAGGGAGTCTTGACGGCGTGGGCGTCGCGTCCCGCGGCAGTGGGAGCGACATCCGTTGCCGCGGGCCGGGATGCGGTGGCCGGAAACCACTCGGCTTCCCCTGCATTCCATCCCCGGGCCTCGGCGAGGTCCGGGAGCGCACAGGCGCCGTCGGCAAGCACGAGCCGATCGCCGGCGAAGAGGCAGGCTTTCATTGGCAGGTCGTGGGCAGTACCCCCACGGTATTCGAGGGGCGGTGCATTCGCGTTGGACCGCTTCGCCCGCTCGGCCGCACTGTAGCGTCTTCTTTACAAAATGTCATGTTCTCTTGACATTTCACGTCCTCATGGCACCGCTGTCTGGCCACGGACCGGGCGCGGACCATTCGTCTCCTGGGCATCTCCCGGGCGGACACCTGTTCACAGCCTGCGGCTCCACCTATTGTGAAGAGTAGCCCGTCCGCTTTCTACCGACCAACCGAGCCGCGACCTGCCCCCACGTGTCCGTCGAATCCGACCCGGTCCCAAGCCCTGCCCGGCCCTCCTGGGCCAAGGTGGTCGATCAGACCCGCTGCATCGGCTGCCACGCCTGCACCACCGCCTGCAAGTCCGAGAATGAAGTCCCGCTGTCCGTCACGCGGACTTATGTAAAGTACGTCGATACCGGCGCCTTTCCGCAGGCGCGCCGCTCCTTCCAGGTCACGCGCTGCAACCAGTGCGAGTCGCCGCCGTGCGTGGCCGCCTGCCCCACCGCGGCGATGTTCAAGCGCCCCGACGGGATCGTGGACTTCGACAAGAGCGTCTGCATCGGCTGCAAGGCGTGCATCGCGGCCTGTCCGTACGACGCGATCTTCATCAACCCGGACGACCACTCGGCCGAGAAGTGCAACTTCTGCGCTCACCGGCTCGACATCGGACTGGAGCCGGCATGCGTGGTGGTCTGCCCGACCGAGGCGCTGCTGGTGGGCGACATGAACGACCCGTCGTCGGAGGTGGCGCGGATCATCAACCGTGACCCGGTGTCGGTACGGCGGCCGGAGAAGGAGACGAAGCCGAAGCTGTACTACAAGGGCGCCGACCAGGTGACGCTCGACCCGCTGGCCGCACAGCGTCCGGACGGGGGCCTCTTCATGTGGAGTGAGCAGGGTGAGGTGGACCACGGGGTGCCGTCGGGGCATCCGGGGCCGTGGAACTCGTCGGCGGCGGCGGTGCTCAGCTACGACATCCCCCACCGCGCCCCCTGGGACTTCCGCGTCTCGCTCTACACCTGGACCAAGTCGATCGCGGCGGGGGCGTACCTGGCGCCGCTGCTGCTTCTGGCGGCGGGTGCGATCGGGCCATCGAGTCCGCTCTGGACGTGGGCCGCGCCGATCGTGGCCGGTGTCTTTCTGGCGCTGACAGGCGTGATCCTCATCTGGGACCTGGAACACCCCGCGCGCTTCCACCTCATCTTCCGGCGCCCCCAGTGGCGGAGCTGGCTGGTGCGGGGAGGCTTCATCATCGGCGGCTACTCGGCGGCGCTGGCGGCGCACTTCGCGGTTGCGCTGACCGGCGCGTCGCCACCGCTATGGCTCGGCTGGATCGGCGGCGGCCTCGCGGTCCTCACGGCCATCTACACCGCGTTCCTCTTCGGCCAGGCGAAGGCGCGCGACATGTGGCAGAACCCGCTGTTGCCGGTGCACTTCCTGGTGCAGGCCGTGCTTGCGGGCGCGGGGGCTGTGGTGGTCGCGGTGGTGGCGATGGATGGGTCGATGCAGGCGCTGTCCGGGGCCGCCAGTGGGGCCGCCGGGGCGGCCGCGGGCTCCTCCGGGTCGGCCGGGGACTCCGCCGCGTCCGCCGGGTTGGCCACAGCCGGCGCGCTGCAGCTATTTGCGGTAGCCAGCGCCGCCCACCTGCTGATGATCGCCGGCGAGGTCTTCATGCCTCCGCCCACCGCCCACGCCCGCCTCGCCGAACGCGAGATGACCCACGGACGCTTACGCGGCTGGTTCCGGCTGGGGGTGCTCGGGGCGCTGGCAGGCGCGGCGGCTCCGTGGCTGGCCGGAGCTGCCCCGTGGATCGGTCTGGCCGCGGTCGCGCTCGGCCTCATCGCCCTGCTCGCCTACGAGCACGCCTACGTGCAGGCGGGCCAGTCGGTGCCGATCGCATGAGCGCGCGCCCCTCCATCGACGAGCTCAACGATCGCGTCTCCGCTGCCCGCGCCGAGGTGGAGGCCCGCGGCGAGACCTTCTACCCCGGCGCGAGCCGCGTCCACCTCGCCGCCTTCCCCCCGAAGGAGCGCTGGAGCGACTGGGTCGAGCTGGATTCACGCGCGTGGCCGGAGCGCGTCGAACGCCGCTACATGCTGGTCCCCACGACCTGCTTCAACTGCGAGTCGGCGTGCGGGCTGCTCGCGTATGTGGACCGCGAGACGCTGGAGGTGCGCAAGTTCGAGGGCAACCCGGAGCATCCCGGTTCGCGGGGACGCAACTGCGCGAAGGGGCCCGCCACCGTCACCCAGCTCACCGACCCGGACCGGATCCTCACGCCGCTGAAGCGGGCCGGGGAGCGGGGGGAAGGGAAGTGGGAGCCGGTGGAGTGGGACGAGGCGCTGGACGACATCGCGGGGCGGATCCGCGCCGCCATCGACGAGGACCGGCACCGCGAGATCATGTACCACGTCGGCCGTCCCGGCGAGGACGGCTTCACCGAGCGGACGCTGGCAGCCTGGGGCGTGGACGGCCACAACTCGCACACGAACATCTGTTCATCGGGCGCGCGCGCCGGCTACCACCTCTGGATGGGGATGGACCGCCCCAGCCCCGACCACGAGAACGCGCAGGTGATCCTTCTGGTGAGCAGCCACCTCGAAGCCGGCCACTACTTCAACCCCCATGCGCAGCGGGTAATGGAGGGCAAGAAGCGGGGCGCGAAGCTCATCGTCTTCGACACGCGGCTGTCCAACACGGCCACGCACGCGGATCACTGGCTGTCCACCTACCCGGGCTCCGAGGCCGCAGTGCTGCTGTCGATCGCGAACCACCTGATCCGCACCGGCCGCTACAACGCCGCCTTCGTGGAGCGGTGGTGGAACTGGCAAGAGTACCTGGAGGAGAACCACCCCGACGAGGCCGTCACCTTCGAGGCGTTCCAGCAGGTGCTCGGCGAGTTGTACGCCAAGTTCACCTTCGAGTTCGCGGCGGCGGAGAGTGGCGTTTCAGCTGAAACGCTCGCGGAGGTGGCGGAGGTGGTGGCGGGGGCCGGCACGCAGCTGTCCACCCACAACTGGCGGAGCGCGGCCGCCGGCAACCTGGGAGGATGGCAGGTCGCGCGCGCGCTCTTCCTGCTCAATGCGCTCCTCGGGGCGATCGCGGTGCCCGGCGGGACCTATCCCAACGCGTGGAACAAATTTGTTCCACGGCCCATCCGCATGCCTCCGAGGCATCCGAAGCACTGGAACGAACTGACCTGGCCGGCCGAATACCCGTTGAGCTTGATGGAAATGTCGTTTCTCCTTCCGCATTTGACGCGACAACGGAAAACGCACCTCGCCGTCTACTTCACGCGGGTTTACAACCCCGTCTGGACCAACCCCGACGGCTTCTCCTGGATCGAGATGCTGACGGACCCGGAGCGGATCGGGCTGCACGTCGCGCTCACCCCCACCTGGAACGAGACCGCCTTCTTCGCGGACTACGTGCTGCCGATGGGCCACTCCTCGGAGCGCCACGACCTGACCAGCTACGAGCAGTACGACGGACTGTGGATCGGGTTCCGGCAGCCGGTGCTGCGCGCGGCGCGCGAGCGGTTGGGCGAGACCGTGGAGAGCACCCGCGACGTGACTCCGGGCGAGGTGTGGGAGGAGAACGAGTTCTGGATCGAGCTGACCTGGCGGATCGACCCGGACGGGAGCCGCGGGATCCGGCAGTTCTTCGAGTCGCGGGAGCGGCCGGGCGAGAAGATGACCGTGGACGAGTACTACGGGTGGATCTTCGCTAACTCGGTGCCGGGTCTGCCGGAGAAGGCCGCGGGCGAGGGACGCTCGCCGCTCGAGTACATGCGACGCTACGGGGCCTACGAGATCGGGCGGACGGTGGGGCCGCTCTACGAGGAGCGGGTGCCGGAGGGGGAGATGGCAGATGTGAGCATCGACGGGGCCGGGCGGGCGTATGCGCGGACGGGACCGCCGCCGTCGCCGAATGTGGTGCCGATGCCGCCGCTCGAGGGGGACGGGGAGGGGCGGCGGCGGGTGGGGGTGGAGGTGGGGGGGGTTGTGCGGCGGGGTTTCCCGACGCCGTCGGGGCGGCTCGAATTCTGGTCGGGGACGCTGGCCGCGTGGGGATGGCCGGAGCTGGCCGTGCCGGGCTACGTGCGGAGCCATGTGCACCGATCGAAGCTGGGTGAGGAGGGGATGTGCCTGATCTCGACCTTCCGGCTGCCGGTGCAGATCCACACCAGGAGCGCGAATGCGAAGTGGCTGAACGAGATCGCGCACACAAACCCGCTTTGGGTGCACCCTAAGGACGCCGTGCGGATCGGGGTGGGGACGGGGGACCTGGTCAGGGTGGAGACCCGGATCGGACACTTCGTGGTGAAGGCGTGGGTGACGGAGGGGATCCATCCCGGGGTGGTGGCCTGCTCGCACCACATGGGGCGGTGGAAGACGGGGGATGGGCCCCGCCAGAACATGGCGACGGTCGCGCTGCATCAAGAAGGAAGCGGGTGGGGGATGAGGCAGAAGCGCGGCACCGGACCCTTCCGTTCGGACGATCCCGACACCGCCCGAATCTGGTGGACGGACGTCGGCGTGCACCAGAACATGACCTTCCCCGTACAGCCCGACCCCATCTCGGGCGCGCACTGCTGGCACCAGGCCGTGCGGGTGAGGAAGGCCGGTGCCGGCGACCGCTACGGGGACATCTCGGTCGACACGGCCAAGTCCCGCGAGGCATTCCGGCAGTGGCTGGAACTCACCAGGTCCGCCGCCGAGCACTCCCCAGACGGGACCCGGCGGCCCTGGTGGCTGCTGCGGCCGGTGCGCCCCGAGCGGGCCGCATACGATCTGCCGCGCCCGGCGGGCAATGGGGACCCGAACAGGAATGGGCCCCCGTGAGCCGGCGTGCGGCGGAACCCGTGGCCAGCCTCCAAACCGGCGGCGCAGCCGAAGGGGGCACCCCACCGGGCGGTCGCTGAATGGAGCTTTTTCGCGCACTCGGATCGCTGATCGAAGTTCCGGCGGCGGAGCATGCGCGCGTCGCGGCGGCGCTCGGCCTGCCGGCGGTGCCGACTGCGGCGGAACATGCCGGGGTGGTGGCGCAGCAGCGGTACCCCTACGCATCCGTGTACCTCGGGGTTGAGGGGATGATGGGAGGCGAGGCGCGGGACCGCATCGAAGGATTCCGGCGGGCGCTGGGGCTGGGCCGGGAGGGCGGGCCACGCCGCGGTGTGGAGACCTCAGCCGACCACCTCGCGTCCCTGCTGGGACTGCTCGCCTCGGTGGACGAGTGGCGGCGGGAGGAGTCCGACAGCGCCCGCAAGGCCCTTCTCACCCAGGCTCGGGTCACGCTGGTGTGGGAGCACCTGGCGTCGTGGACCGGGCCCTACCTTGCCAGCTTCGAGGGATGCGGCGTGCCTTTTTACCAGGCCTGGGCGTCGCTGCTTGGCGACTCCATGGCCCGGCTGGACCGCGAGATGGCGTTCCCCGACTACCTGCCCGCCCCGCTGCGCGGCGCCCCGGACCCGGCGGACCCGCGCCGCGAAGGAGGTCCCGCCTTCATGGGCGCGCTGTTCGCCCCGGCGCGCACCGGGGTGATCCTGCTGCGCGACGACCTTCTGCGCCTCGCGGATGAGACCGGGCTGGTCTGCCGCGCCGGAGAGCGCCGGTACGTCCTGAACTCCTTCCTCGCGCAGGATCCCGGCGCGGCGCTCGAATGGCTGGCCGCCCACGCCGAGGATTGGAGTGGGAGGGTGGCCGCGACGAGCCCCGCGCCGGTGGCGAGGTGGTGGTCGGACCGCGCCACCGCTACCGCCCGGCTGCTCCGCGAACTGGCGGCCGATGTGGAGACTGCGCCCTTCGAAGCGCAGTGCGCAGCATCGGGCGTGCAGAATGCGTCATCAGGGGTGCAGAATACATCATCAAAGTCGCATGATGCGACATCTGATGTGCGAAGTGCAGCACCGAAGGCATCGACCTCGGTGTCCGCCGCCGCCGACGTTCGGTGAGCGCCCCCGCCCGCAGCCACGCACGGGGCGCGGCCCCCGTCGTCGGAGCCAAGGCCTGGGCCGTGCACCGTGTCACCAGGCGTGACGCGGTCGCCGGCCTGAGCGTCGCCCTTCTCATCATCCCCCAGAGCATGGCCTACGCCGAGCTGGCGGGCCTCCCGTCCGTGCACGGTCTCTACGCCTCGGCGCTGCCACTGCTGGCGGCTGGCTTCTTCGCCTCGTGCCCCTACCTGCAGACGGGCCCGGTGGCCCTCACCGCGCTGCTGACCCACGGCGCCCTCGTGACCATTGCCACGCCCGGGAGTCCCCAGTATACGAGTGCGGCGGCGCTCCTCGCGCTCATCGTGGGCCTGGCCCGGCTGGCCATCGCCGCGTTGCGTGCCGGGAAGGTCACCTACCTGATGTCGCAGCCCGTGGTACGAGGATTCACCTCCGGCGCGGCCATCCTCATCCTCCTCTCGCAGTTCCCCTCCACACTGGGAATGGCCGCCGTGGGCGAGAGCGGGCTGGTCGGCAACACCCTTCACGTTCTCGGCACACCGGCGTCATGGAACCTCGCCGCCCTCGCGCTCACCGTCCTTACCGTCACGATCACGCTCTTCGCCCGCCGCATCCACCCCCTCTTTCCCGGCGCGCTGGTCGCCGTGCTCGGCGGAGTGCTCTTCTCGGTTCTGGCCGGATACCGCGGGCCGATCGTCGGCGACATCCCGGGATCGCTGCCACCCGTCACCTTCGCCCTGCCCTGGGGGCTGCTGCCCGTCCTCTTCCTTCCCGGCGTGGTCATCGCGCTGGTGGGCTTTGCCGAAACGACCGCCATCGCCCGCTCCTTCGCGACCGTCGACCGCGCCCGCTGGAGCCCGGACCGGGAGTTCCTGGCCCAGGGGGCTGCCAACGTGATGTCCGGCGTCTGCGGGGGAATGCCGGTCGACGGATCCCTGTCGCGGAGCAGCCTGAACCACCTTTCGGGCGCGGGCACCCGCTGGTCCGGAGCGATCACCGGCATCGCAGTGCTGATCTTTCTGCCCTTCGCGGGGGTGCTCACGTCGCTCCCGAAGGCGGTGCTGGCCGGCATCGTGATCGCCGCGGTGGGCGGACTGGTGAAGCCCCGCATGCTGGTGAACGTGTGGACGCTGTCGCGGATCCAGGCGCTGGTCGTCTGGCTCACCCTCGCGCTGTGCCTGCTGCTGGCCCCGCGGATCGAACAGGCCCTGCTGGTCGGCATCCTCGTCTCGCTTGCCATCCACGTGTGGCAGGAGCGGCGAGCCGGATTCGACAGCTGGATGGAGGGCGACGTGCTGCACCTGGAGGTGATGGGGATCCTCTGGTTCGCATCGGCGCCGCGTCTGGAGGAGGCGCTGATGAGCCGCCTCACGGACACGGAGAGCGTCTCCGAGATCATCATTCACCTGGAAGGACTGGGCCGGATCGATCTGACCGGGGCGCTCGTCCTCAAGCGGGTGGTCGAAGAGACGAACGCGCTGGGAATCCCGGCGTCGCTGAAGGGCGTACCGCCTCAGGCGCGCGAGCTCATCGACAACATCTTCGGGCTGCCCCCGGCGACGTATCTATAGCGGGCCGGCACCCTCGCCGGTTCCCGGGGTGGCCTCGCCGGTCCCAGGGGCAGCCTCGCAGGCTCCCGTGTCAGGCTCGTCCGCCTCCGCCCCCGCTTCCGCTTCCGCCTCCGCCGCCTCAAGCTGCTCGCGCCACGTCTTGTCCTTGAGCAGCCGGTCCAGCGCTGCAAAGAGTGAGCCCCCGCGCCTGTCGATATGCCGGATCACGCCCTCCTCGTCGAGGACGTAGGTCGTGGGCCACCCGTCCACTCTCCAGTGCGTCGCGATCGGCCCGTCCGTTGCGACCAGCCCGGCATCCGGCTGGCTGTGGCCGTCCCACCAGGTGCGGTAGTCGAGGCGCTCCCGCTCCTTCGCCTGCACGATCGTGTCCAGCACGGCATCGCTGTTCACGCCCAGCAACGCGACATCCCGGTCCCTGAACGCCTCCAGCATCGCGCGCTGGTACGGATACTCCGCCCGGCAGGGACCGCACCACTGCCCGGAGAAGAGCAGGGCCACGACCTTGCCTCTGTAGTCCTCCAGCGCGAACTCGATCCCCTCGGTGTCCTTGCCGACGATGTTGGGGGCGACGCGCCCCGGCGTCAGGTTCTCGACCACGAACCGATGCTCGCCGAGCGTCTCCACGTTGTCGGGGTATCTTTCGCCGAGTTCGTCCAGGTACGCAACGATGCGCGCGGTCTGATCGTCGCTGACGATGCCCCGCCGAAGGCGGAAGACCATGTTCCGCAACGGAAGCCGGGCATGGTCCTCGAAACCGCCGGTGGACTCGGGAAGATTCAGTATGATGTCGAGTTCCGCCAGCATTCGGTTCACCTGCGCGTCCTCGAAGGGCTCGCCCGGGTCCGGGTAGCGTCTTCCGTCGGAGCGAAACAGGAGGACGAAGTTGGCGAAATCGGGAATCTCCGGCGAGTGTCCGGCGTAGCTGTCGACGAGCCGCTTTCGGTGTTCGATTGTCGAGCGGCTTTCCGGGTGTTCCTTGGCCGGGGCGTCCAGGTAGGCCCTGATCCGCTCCTGCTGCTCTTCGCTGACCACGGGCACCGCCAGCCGGCGCATGAAGTTCCACAGATGAACGTCCGCCTCGCGTTCGAAGTCCGCGAGGGTTTCCTCCGCCGTCATGGCAACTTCCAGGGCCGCCATCAACTCGTCGAGGCTCTTGTCGGAGAGGGGGGCGCCTCCGTTGTCGAACTGCTCGGCCGGCGGGAACCACATCCGCGCCGCCGCGACCGGGATTTCAAGCGCGGGGTCCCCGGCGCCGTCCTCGACCGAGGGGACTCCCGTGCGTCCGGGAAGCAGCACTCCCAGGCCGAATCCAACAATCAAGGCGCAAACTGCTGCAACGGGCTTTCGCATGGCGGACCTCACTTCGGCTGCGGATGACAGGTGCGGCTGCGGTGCCCCGGTTGGCGCCGGCCCCCGCAGCCCACGGATCTTTCCCGGTTTAGGCGTTTTGCGCGGCGGGAAGCGTTGCCCCGGCGGTCGCCTCCACAGCTGGGCTAGCTCCGGCCGGTTCCTCCGGTATTCGCTGCGGCGGCGTTTCCGGCGCCGGTCCGCGAATCCGTCACTTCCGGTTGCCTTCTTCGGACACCGGCTGGGCGGGTTGGGCCGGAACGATCAGCGCCCGCACTGGGCGGTTCGGGGAAACCGTCGTTCCGGTCCGCTCCTGGTACTCGCGCATCCGCTGGTCCCTCAGCAACTGGTCGACAGCGTCGATCAATGCACCGCCGCGCTTGTTGACGAAGCGGATCACGCCCTGATCGTCGATCACATAGATCGTGGGCCATCCGCGCACGCCCCACTGGGTCGCGATCGGCCCGTCGGCGGCCACGGCCTCGGCGTCCGGCTGACTGTGGCCGTCCCACCAGGTCCGGTAGTCGAGGCCCTCGTCCTCCTTGGCGCGCTGAATCGTCTCCAGCCTGGCGTCGCTGTTGACGCCCAGCAGCGCGACCTCCTCTTCGTCGAAGATGTCCAGCATGGCGCGTTGATACGGGTACTCCCCGCGGCAGGGGCCGCACCACTGCCCGGAGAAGATCAGGGCGACGACCTTGCCGCGGTAGTCCTCCAGCGCGAACTCGGCGCCCTCGGTGTCGGTGCCCACGATGTTGGGCGCGACCCTGCCCGGCGTCAGGTTCTCGACCAGGAAGCGCTGCCGGCCCAGGAACTCGGCAGCATCCGGGTGCGCCTCCATGAGATTGTCGAAGTACGTGCCGATGCGTGCGGCCTGTTCCTCGTCGACCTGCCCCCGCTGCAGGCGGCCGCCGAAGCGCCAGAAGGGGGTTCCGGCCTCTCGCTCCAGGTGAGGCGCCACCTCGGGAAGGTTGACGATGGCGTCGAGGGTGCCGAGCAGTTCTTCCACCTGGGCGTCCGTGAAGGGCTCGCCGTTGTTGGGATAGCGGTCGCCGTCGCCGAACAGCTGCAGGTCGAAGGTCAACGGCGGGGCTTCGGGCCTGGACGTGGCGTAGGACGGGAGGAAGGTTCGCCTGTACTCGATCACCTCGCGATGGTCGGGATGCGCTTCGGCCAGCTCGTCCAGGTACGTCCGGATTTGTTCCATCTGCGCGTCGGTGACTGAGGGAACGGCCAGCCGGCGGGTCAGGCTCCAGAGGTGGATGTCCGCCTCCCGCTCGAAGTCGGCGAGCGTCGCCTGCGCGGTGAGCGCCCCGTCGAGCGCCGACATGAGGGCGTCGAAGCGCTCGTCGTCGAGGGGCTCGCCGCCGGTGTCGTAGTCGCTGACCGGCGGGAACCAGGCCTGCTGAATCGCCATCGGGAAATCGGCGCCCGGCGCCTCTCCTCCCGCGCCGGCTCCTCGGATGCCGCCGGACAGGACGAACCCGATTCCGATTCCGACTACAGCCGCGCCTCCCAGGGCCAATGGCTGCCGCATGGTAAAGCTCCTTGTCTGTGTGGGGGTCAACCCCCGGTTTCGGACCGTCCCGCCGCGCGGAGAATCAGCCCGATTGGTTTCCGTCGTTGCCCTTCCCGGTGACTTTCGACTTCGCCCCGGCGTCTTCGCCCTCCTTTTCGCTGCTTACCTCCGCCTCCGCCTCCCCAGGCTCTTCCGCCTTGGCCTCTGCGGCCTCCCTCTGCGCTTCGAAATCCCGCATCGTCTTGTCCACGAGCAGCTTGTCTACGGCGGCGACGAGTGCTCCCCCCCGCTTGTCGGCGTGCCGGATCACGCCGTCCTCGTCGATCACGTAGATCGTGGGCCAGCCCACCACGTTCCACTGCTTCGCGATCGGCCCTTCCGCTGCGACCAGATCCGCGTCGGGCTGGCTGTGTCCGTCCCACCAGGTGCGGTAGTCGAGTCGCTCCCGCTCCTTCGCCTGCACGATCGTGTCCAGCACGGCGTCGCTGTTCACGCCCAGCAGCACGACGTCCCTGTCCTTGAACGCCTCCAGCATGCCGCGCTGGTACGGATACTCCCCGCGGCACGGCCCGCACCACTGCCCGGAGAAGATCAGCGCGACGATGTTGCCCCGGTAGTCCTCGAGCGTGAACTCGACGCCCTCGGTGTCCTTGCCCACGATGTTGGGCGCCACCTTGCCGGGCATGAGGTTCTCGATCACGAAGCGCTGCTGCTCGATCGCCTCGGCGCCCTCGGGGTACTTCTCCTCGAGTTCGTCCAGGAAGGCCACGACGCGGTCGGTCTGGTCGTCGCTCAAGACGCTCCTTTGCAGGCGGTTGCCCATCTGCCACAGGGGAATCCGCAGCTCCGTCTCGAAATCGCCGGTGGATTCGGGGAGATTGGCGGTCACCTCGAGCTCCGCCAGCATTCGATCCACCTGCCAGTCCTCGAAAGGTTCGCCCTCCTCCGGATAGCTCCCCTCCGCCGCCTCGAACAGCGTGACGAAGCCGGCGAATCCCGGCATCGACGGCATGTGCGACGCGTAGCTGTCGACCAGCACCTTGCGCCGTCCGATCACTTCGCTGTCCGGGTGCTCTTCGGCCAGGGCGTCCAGGTACGCGTGGATCCGCTCCTTCTGCTCGTCGCCGATCTCGGGGACCGAGAGGCGGCGCATGAAGTTCCACAGGTGCAGGTCCGCCTCGCGTTCGAAGTCGGCGAGGGTCTCCTCCGCCGTCATGGCCACTTCCAGCGCGGCCATCAGCTCCTCGAAGCTCTCGTCCGAGAGCGGGTCGCCTTCGTTGTCGAACTGGTCGGCCGGCGGGAACCACAGCTTGGCCGCGGCGGCGGGAACGTCCAGCTCCCAATCGCCGCCCTCGGAGCCGAGGGCCCCGCTGCTGCCGGCCACGAGCACGCCCAGGCCGAAGGAAACGACGATGGCGCAGGTGATTGCCAGGGGTTTACGCATGTCGGGCCTCTTTCTCCGGATGGCAGGATGTCATGTTCTATTGCGTTCCTGTCGCCGGGACGCCGGCCTCGGCACGCCCGGCACGGTGCGTTCAGTTCGCCTTCTTCGCGGGTTGGGGCCGGCTGGCCGGTATGACCATTCCCGAGGGTGCGCTGATCACGCTCCGCATGCGCATCTCGGTGTAGAGCTCGTCCAGAGCGGCGATGAAATCGCCCCCGCGCTTGCCGACGAACCGGATGACGCCTTCGTCGTCGAGGATATAGATGCTGGGCCACCCGCTCACGTTCCAGGCGGTCGCGATCGGCCCTTCGGTGGCTGCCGCCTCCGCGTCCGGCTGGCCGTGGCCGTCCCACCAGGTGCGGTAGGGCAGATTCTCGTCGATCTTGGCCTGGCGGGCGGTTTCCAGCTCCGCGTCGCTGTTGACTCCGAGGAGGACGATCGGCCGGTCGCCGTAGTTCTCGAGCACGAACCGGTGGTACGGATACTCGCCCCGGCAGGGACCGCACCACTGCCCGGTGAAGATCACCGCCACGATGTTGCCGCGGTACTCCTCCAACGAGAACTCGACGCCCTCGGTGTCCTTGCCGACGATGTTGGGCGCGACGTTGCCGGGGATCAGGTTCCTGACCATGAAGGTCTCATGGGCGAGCATCTCGGCGGCGTCGGGGTGCTCGGCCTTGAGCTCTTCGTAGTAGGCGGCGACCCGCTCGACCTGCTCCGGTGTCAAGCGCCCGCGCTGCAGCCGGCCGCTGAAGCGCCACAGGTGCGTCCCGGCCTCCCTTTCGAAGTCGGCCAGCGTCTCGGGGATGTTGAGCCCGGCGTCGAGCCGCGCGATCAGTTCGTCCACCTGCGCGTCCTCGAAGAACTCTCCGCCCGTGTCGTATTCGTCGACATCGCCGAAGATCATCAGGGAACCGGACAGGGACGGGAGACCGCCCCCCGGCCACGGCCGCGAGTAGCTGTCGACCAGCCCGGCCCGCCGGCTGATCATGCCTCCGTGCTCGGGATGCTCCTCGGCCAGCGCCGCGAGACGGGCCGTGATCCGGTCCTTCTGCTGCTCGCTGATTTCGGCCGGCCCCAGGCGGCGAATGAAGTTCATGAGGTGGACTTCCGCCTCCCGCTCGAAGTCGGCCAGCGTCTCGTCGGCGGTCATCGCTTCGCCGAATGCGGTCATGAGCGCCTCGAACTTCTCGTCGTCGAGGGGCTCGCCGTCGGTCTTGTAGTCGCCTACGGGCGGGAACCATGCCTTCGTGGCCGCGGCGGGCAGCGTCCACCGGGAATCTTCCGTGTCCGCGGTGTCCGGTCCCGACCCTCCGAAGACGCCGGGGGCCACGAGCCCGCCTACGAACGCGACGACGATTGCGCCGGTCACTGCCGCTGACTTCTGCATTTGGAATCTCTTTCTTGCCGGGGATGGCCTGGGTTGGGGATGGCCTTTCCGGGGACGGCCTCAGGTGGGCCTGCTGCCATGCGCGCCGGCCCCGGCTACAGCGCCCCCTTCAGGAACTCCAGGAACTCCTCGCGGTCGCGCGTGAGTCCCAGGAAGGTCGATATCGTGTTGCCGTCACCGTCCAGGACGGCGTAAAGGGGAAGCGCGATGGTCCCGAACGTCTCCCGCTGGTAGTCCATCTGGTCTTCGTAGACCTCGCCGTCGCCGTCGGTGAAGAGGCGGGCCAGGACGAAGCGCTCCAGTTGCTCGGCCACCTCGGGGATGGTGAACATGTTCGACTCCATCCAGCGGCAGTTGGTGCAGGTGTAGCCGGTGAAGTCGATGAAGACGCGGTTGCCGCCCTCGCGCGCTGCAGCCAGCGCCCCGTCGAGATCGTTCTGGTACCAGCGGAGTCCGTCGTGCTCCTCTCCGCGCTGGGCCATGGCCAGGGCGCCCGCCGGGGTGTCCTCGAAGCGGGGCGGCAGGAAGGGTTCGACTTCGCCCAGCGGCCGGCCGTCGAGCCCGAGGCCGAGCCAGGTCCCGAAGACGGTGAAGCCGGCGGCCAGGGAGGCTGCGACGGGGTGGGGGAGCCACGCGAGGACCGACGCGCGGGCGGGAGTCGCTCCCGAGGGCGCGGCGGTGCTACCGGCGGACGCGCTAGCCCGCGCGGACCCGAGGGGCAGGTGTCTGCCGAGGAGGTAGAGCGCGATCACCCCGCAGATGATCGCCCAGGAGGCGAGGACCACCTGCCGCGAGAAGATGCCCCAGCCCATCACCAGGTCCGCGTTCGAGACGAACTTCAGCGCCGCGCCGAGTTCGATCAGGCCGATGACGATCTTCACGGACTTCAGCCAGCCGCCGGAGCGCGGCAGCTTCGCCAGCACGGTCGGCGCCAGGGCCAGGAAGAAGAACGGCACGGCGAAGGTGGTCGAGAAGAGCAGGAGGCCCACGACGGGCTGCTGCCACTGTCCCTGGGAAGCGAGGACCAGGAGCGTGCCGACGAAGGGGGCCGTGCAGGTGAAGGTGGTGACCGCGAAGGTGGCGCCCATGAGCACCGACCCCACCGCGCCGGTCGAAGCGCGTTCACGGGTGGCGCCGTCCAGGCGCGTGAGGACCCCCGACGGGATCCGGATCTCGTAGAGGCCGAAGAAGTTCAGTGCGAAGGCGACGAACATCGCCGCGATCGCGAGGTTCACCCAGGGACTGGCCGCGAAGCGGCTCATCCCGGCGGCGCCGACGAGCACCGAGGTGGCGAGCCCCACCAGCGTGAAGGTGCCGATGATTCCGCCGCCGAAGAGCAGCGCGTTCTTGAGCGCGGCCCTGCGGCCTCCTCCCCCGTGCTTCGCGAAATACGAAGCCGTGATGGGGATCATCGGGAAGACGCACGGTGTGATGAGGGCGAATGCCCCGGCGGAGATGGCGAGCCAGAAGAAGGCGCCGTCGATCATGCGTTCAGCCTTCCGTCGAGGGCGTGATCGTCACGGGAACCGAAAGCTTTTCGGTCTGCGCCGGCAGGCAGACGCGGTTCGTGCATGCCTGGTAGCGGGCCCTGACCTGGATCTCCTTGACGTCGGGGCCGGCGTCGACAGCCACTTGCACCGGGAGTTCGTAGGCGACGCTCCCCTCGTGCATCTCGACCTCCATCGAGAAGTTCTGGTCGAACTTGACCGTGGGCTTCGTGCCCTTGACGTCGCCGGCCTGCGTGAACGGCTGCTCGGCCGCCAGCGAGATCCTGCTCGGCACGGGGCCACCCTCGCCCTGCGTGATCGAGTAGATGTACCACCCGGGATCGATGGTCGCCCTCACGTCCACCGTGACCTTCCCTCCCGCCACGAGGCTCTCCTCGTCGATCTCCGCCGTCCAGTGGACCGGATCCTGGGACATGGCGCCGCCGGGGCCGGGTGCGGCGCGGCTTGCCGAGGCGGGCGCTCCCGAGGCGGACGACTCGGACGCGGACCCGGACGCGAGCGAACCCGCGGCAGACGCATCCGTGTCCGCCGAGCCGCAGGCGGACGTTCCCGCGAGCAGCGCCGCAGACCCCGCGAGCACCAAGGAGAGCATCATCATTGATATTCTTTTAGACATATTCATCTCCCGTTTATGCAGTATCGTATATTTTTGGATTGCGAAAATACATTATTGTATATGACTGACGGCGGCATTACTCGATCCCGAACTTCTTCAACTCCTCCCGGATCATCGGGATGGAGATGCCGTACTTGGAGATCGCCCCGGCGATCCTGCCCTCCGGGTCGATGATGTAGTGCTTGCCGTCGTAGGCGTTGTAGTCCTGGTACACCTGCGGCATGGAGACGTAACCGAAGCCGCTTTCGTCGAGCACGCCGCTGGGATCGGACAGGATCGGGTGCGTGACCCCGTTGTATTCGACCAGGCGCCGGACGCTCTCCATGTCGTCGAAGGTCACGGTGATGAGCGCGAGTCCCTGGTCCCTGAGCTCGCGGTAGAGCTTTTCGGCGTGGGGCATCTCCACCCGGCACCCCGCGCAGGAATACGACCAGAAGATCATCAGCACCGCCTTGCTCTCGGCGGCCAGTTCGGAGAGCGTGACCGTGCCGCCGAGCGAGGACTCCAGGGTGAAGTCCGGCGCCTGCGTTCCGATGGGCAGGTCGGCGTACGGACCGCTGGAGAGCCCGTGGTCGGCGTCGATGGCCTGGCAGTCGATGTCGTCGGCCAGAGTGAAGACGAAATCGGCCGGGTCCAGCTCGCCGCCCTCGCGGATCTCGGTGATGAGGTGTTCGGTGGCGCCGGTGTCCCAGACGCTTCCCCCCTCTCCCTCGGTGGTGGTCACGACCTTGCGCGTGAACCCGTCCTCACCGATGTAGAGCCGGCTCTTGTAGAGAGGATCGTCGTCGGGGTAGTTGTAGGCGATCTTGTAGGTCCAATCGATCACGTTCACGGGAACGCCGTCCACCTCGTCCTTGCCCGCGTACTCGACCGAGCGGAGTCCGGGGTCGTCCAGGCGCCACCGGGTGGACCACAGTCCGGGCACGGCGGAGCGGATCAGCCACTGGCCGAAGTCGAAGAAGCTCCAGTGAACCAGGTTGAAGCTGTCGACCTCGCGCATCCGGCTCGGCGGCCCCATCCGGGCGGCGGTGCAGTAGCCGGGCGAGTCCTCGTTTCCTGCCCTGACGCTCCATTTCGTCTCGCCGTCCGACGCGATGACCTGCTTGCTGCGGGAGTGCCTGCGCACGGGCGTGGGGTCGTCCTGGCTGGTCGGCCCCTCGTAGGAGAAGGTGCTGCGCGTGGTGATCCGGAAGAGGTTGGGGCGGGCGAGCCGCAACTCGCTGAGCTCCGTCCGGTCGACACGGTCCGACGACGACTTCATCTCGGAAATGGCGTAGAGCGACCGGCTCTTCGCGAAGGTTGCATCGCTGGCTTCGAGAAAGGCAACCGCACGTGGGTCGATCCGTGGATCGCCAGGTTCGCCGGTGCCGGTGACGGCTTCCCCGCCGCCGTACCCCGTCCCCAGGGCGACTGCGATGGCGGCCACCGCCAGGACGAGGATCACACCCCGGGTTGCTCTGCGGGCGGATTCGGACATGTCAGCTACTCCATCCTGCGGGTCGCGCGGGTTCGCTCTCTGCGCCGGTGCGGGCACCCTGTGGTCGGCCGGCACATGCCCAGCGGACACGCGCCGATGCGACGCATTTTGCCAACACAATAGCGCGTTTTCATGCAGCTAGGCAAGCGCGAGCATGGTCCAGTTGCGCGAACGCCCGCACCCCGAGCGCCCGCGCCCCGGTGGCCGCTCCGGCCCGGCTGCATCGCTGTCCGGATTCAGCGGGGACTTATTCCGCGGGCTTGCAGTCCTCGGGCTTGCGGCCCACGGGCCGCCCCTATCCCGGACCCGGCTCCAATATCGCGTCGATGCGCACCCGCACGTCCATCAGGTGCGCCTGGCTCACCCGGTGGGCCATCCCGCGGTTCAGCCGCTGCAGGATGTCGTCCCGCAGCGTGCGCAGCTGTTCCCGCACCAGCGGGCGGATGTCTGACGTACCGATGCTGGGGCCGGTGACAAAGAAGGGCGTGGGAGCCGCGGGAGCGTCCGTCATCAGGGCCTCCATGCGCTCCAGATAGGCCCGCTGGAGGGCGCGCCGGTAGGGGCCCACCTCGTTGACGCGCGCAAGGTCCTCCCAAACCGCCGCGCGCACATCGTCCAGGAACTCGGCCAGGGGGTAGGCGTCCTCGGGCTCGGTCACCTCCAGCTCGGCCAGCGACGACATGCGGGTGGTCGAAAGCAGCTGGTTCAGCACGGACCGCTGCAGGTTCGATATGTTCGCCACGCTGGCGCCGGTCGGACCGATGCGCTTCAGGATCTCGGGGTCGTTCAGCCAGGTGGGCGCCGTGAACGCCTCCCGCGCGAGCCACGCCATCGCCCGTTTCTGCTCGGCGCGCGGTAGCCCATCGAAGACGGCCCCGTCCTGGTCGGCGGTCTTGAGGTCGACGTGCACGCCCCCGACGATCGTCACCACGTGCCGCACGTAGCGCGACCACTGGCTCACCGCCTCCCCGTAGATCTCGGCCAGGTCCGTGTAGTCCTCGCCGGGCCGGGTCGTCCACTCCACCAGGTTGGGCACGATGCGGCGCAGGTTCGCCATCCCGTACTGGTTGGCGCGCACCATGTCGTCGCCCATGTCCTCGGTCTGCGCGCGCGGGTCGCTCACGCCGAGTCCGCCTTGCGGCAGGTACTTGTACATGCGGTCGTGGGCCTTCTCCACGATCCAGCGGTTGAGGGTGGGGATCTCGTCTTCGGGGGTTTCGGCGTTCGGCAGCACCCGGTACCCCCAGTTCACCGAGTAGTGGTCGTAGACGCCGATCCGCCGCAGGAAGTCCTTCGGATCGAGCCCGTCCTCGGGCTGTGCGATATAGTTCTGGCGCGCGTAGTCCATGATCGTCGGCGCGACCCCCATCCTGCTGGCGAAGGTCTGGGAGCGCAGCGAGTCCACCGGGTACGACGAACTCGCGACCATGTTGTGCGGCAGCCCGATCGCGTGACCGATCTCGTGGGTGATGACCTGTTCCATCGCCTCCTCCATCAGCTCGTCGGTGAGCGGCAGCTGGCGGGCGTCGGGGTTGGCGGCGCCGGTCTGCACCATCATCCAGTTCCGGTACGACCGCATGTGGTTGTGATACCAGACGATGTCCGACTCGATGATCTCGCCGGTGCGCGGGTCCGAGGTGCTCGGGCCCACCGCGTTGCGCGTTTCGCTCGCCGACCAGCGGGCCACCGAATAGCGCACGTCCTCGGGGTCCCAATCGGGGTCCTCCTCCTTCGACGGGGCCTCCAGCGCGACGATCGCGTTGCTGAATCCCGCCGTCTCGAAGGCGGGCTGCCAGTTCTCGATCCCGCGCTTGACGGCGTCCACGTAGCGTTCAGGCGTCGCCGGGTCGACGTAGTAGGTGATCGGTTTGACCGGGTCGACCACCTCGCCGCGGGCGTACGCCTCCGGATCGGAGGGTTCCAGGCGCCAGCGGCGGATGAAGGTCTCGGTTGCGGCCTTCTGTTCATTCAGGCCGTAGTTGATGCGTTCGACCGTGAAGTAGCCGACGCGCGGGTCGGCGTGGCGGGGACGCATCGGTTCGGCGGGCAGGAGGACCAGCGACTGGTTCATCTGCATCGTGACGGTGTTGGCTTGCGGGTCCGAGGGGGGCGCACCGGCGTCGTAGGTCAGGGTGTGGCGCACGTTCACGTTGAGCGGGTAGCTGCGCATGCGGCTGATGAAGCTGCGATCCGGGTCGAGGCGGCGGACCTGGTAGGAGCTGCGCTGCGCGGAACTGAGGCCCGACAGGTGCCGCGTGTCGCCCGCGAAGAAGTCGGTGATGTCGATCACCGAGCTGGCCGAGTCGGCGCCGCGCGCCTCGATCTCCCAGGACGCGAGGATCGGCGGGAAGTAGTTCGCCTGAACCGACGCCGCGATCGCCAGGGTGTCGTCCGCGACGGCCACGGCGGAGTACTTCCTCAGCATTATCCGGTCGCCGCGCCGCTCGAACCGCACCATCTGGCGATTGGTGGCCGCCCCGGCCGACTGGAATCCGCCCATCCCGTCCATCTTCCCGGCGATGCGGCTGATCAGGAGCATGTCGCGGCCCAGGAGGGAGTCCGGGATCTCGAAGAGATAGTCCTCGTCCCTGCTGTGAACGGTGAAGAGGCCGTCGTCGGACTCGGCGTCCTCTATGACCTCTTCGTAGGTCGGAGGCTCGTCGCTGTTTCCGCCGCCCGAACCTCCGCCTGGACGGGCTGCGCCGCCGCCGGGACCTGGGGCAGCCGGCGCGGCGTTGGAGCCCCCGCCGCCGAAGCAGGCGGTGCCGGCGGTGGTGGCGATGAGAAGCAGGATGGACAATCTGGAGGAGTCGTGCGCTGCCGAATTCATGGTTTCTCCCGGTTGCGGCCGCGGCCTCGGCGGCGGCTTCGTTGGACTGCCGGTTCAACATGCGACCGGCGGGCCCGGCGTGAAAGCCCGCTCCTTTCCCCGCGGGCCCTGGCGGCACTACGTTGCGCGCCTGGCGGTGGCGGGTGAGCAGGCCTCGGTCGACACCCGCCCCGGCACAACCCGGTACACCAGTCGTCAGCGACCAAGGAGCCCCGAACATGCGCACGCTGTCCACACTCGGCCTCGCCGCCGCCCTGATCACGATCGGCTGGGTGGCGGGCCCACCCACTTCTCCCGGCCCCGGGGCGCCCCGGGACTCCGAGGCTCCCGACAACCCGCCCGCCACCTACATCTCCGCCGCCGACATCCTGGCCACGATCGGGAACGCCCCCGCCGGGCGGGTCAGCGACCAGCAGATCCGGCACATCGACGCGGGCGGGCACAACGTGGGCGTGGGCGTGGTGCAGCGGCCGCCCAGCACGACGCTCGGCGCGATCCAGCACCACAACCAGACCGAGGTGTACTACGTGGTCTCGGGGCGGGGGACGCTGGTGACGGGCGGCGAACTCACGAATGCCCGGGCGCTCCCCGCAGAGGGCGCGACGGTGCGCACCCTCACCGGGCCGAGTTCGGTGGGCGGCATCGACGGCGGCGAGAGCCGCGAGATCGGCCCGGGCGACATGCTGATCATCCCGGCGGGGTCGCCGCACGGGTTCAGCGAGGTCACCGAGACGATCACCTACATCGTGGTGCGGGTGGATCCGGAGCAGCTGGTGGAGCTGAAGTAGGGCCGCCGGGGCCGCCCGCTGCTAGCAGTCCGTGGATAAGCCCGCGCGAGCACCGAGAGCGGCGAGGCGCCGGGCTGGCAAGGCGCGACGAAGGGCGAATAGCGGAGCTATTTGCCCGAGGAGCAACGCAGAGCGGTGCTTCGGAGGCTCGAAGAGTAAAGAGAACATGACGTTGTGCAATGTTTTCTTGACAGTGCGAATACGTGAGCACCGTGGCCAGCCTGGATGCATTCGCCGCTCGAATGCCGCGGGGGTTTTATCCACGGGCTGCTAGTTGGCGCCCTCGTCCTCTCCGGTTTCGGCGTCCGTCGTGGCGACCGGCGCCGCCGCTTGCGCCTCGTACTCGCGCATCCGCAGCTCGCTGAGCATCCTGCCCACCGTCGCGATGAGGCTGCCGCCGCGCGTGCTCCTGACGTGGCGAATCACGCCCTCTTCGTCGAGGACGTAGATTGCCGGCCAGCCGGTCACGCCCCAGGCGGTGGCGATCGGCCCGCTGGTCGACACCTCGGCGTGGCCGTCCCACCAGGTGCGGTACGACGGCGCCTTCCCGCTGGCCTTCGCTGCGCGGATCGTCTCCACGTCGCCGTCGCTGTTGACCCCCAGCAGCACGAGCGGGTCGTCCTTGTGCTGCTCCAGGATGAAGTGGTGGTACGGATACTCGCCGATGCAGGGCCCGCACCATTCCCCGGAGAAGATCAGGACGACGATGTTGCCCCGGTAGTCCTCCAATGCGAACTCGACGCCCTCGGTGTCCTTCCCGACGATGTTCGGGGCCATCCGCCCGGGGGTGAAGCTCTCGACCCGCAGCAGGGCCTTGTCGATCGCCTCGGCGGCTTCGGGGTGGCGGGCCTTCAGTCCGTCGAAGAACTCCACGATGCGCGCGTGCTGCCCGTCGCTCACGAACCCGTTCTGGAGCCGGTTGGCGAAGAGCGAGAAATGGGTGGCCGACTCCCTCGCGAAGTCGTCCGCCGCATCCGGTATTCCGACCGCCGCGTCGAGGGCGCCGATCAGTCCATCGATCTGGGCATCGGAAAACGGCTTGTCGCCGGGGTTGAACCAGTCCTGGTAGGTGTGGTTCACGATCACCGACGACATTGTGGGCGGATCCGTGGACGGCACCGCATACCTGTCGATGTGTGTCGTCGCGTTGCCCGTGATCGCTTCGGCGTGGTCCGGGTGGCGCTCCCCGAGTTCCATCAGGTAGGCGTAGACCCGGGCCGTCTGTTCTTCGGTGGCCGCAGGGACCGCGAGCCGGCGGAAGAAGTTCCACAGGTGGACGTTGGCTTCGAGCTCGATGTCGGCGAGGGTCTCGTCGGCGGTCATCGCCTCGTCGAGCGCGGCCAACAGCGCGTCGAAGCGCTCGTCGTCCAGGGGCTCGCCACCGGTGTCGTAGTCGCTCAGCGGCGGGAACCAGACCTGGGTCGCGGCGGCGGGGAGATCGATCGGCGGGTGGGCGCTGTCGCTGCCCGCGCCCGATCCGCTCAGCGAGATGACCAGCCCCAACGCGAAGGAAACGATGATTGCGCCGGCAATCGGCAGTGGTTTGCGCATGATTGAATCCTAGTCGTTCGTGTCGCTTTCCGCGTCAGTGTCCGTCGCGACCGCCGCAGCCTGCTCCGCCTCGAACCTGGCGCGGCGTATGTCGATCACCATGTCGTCGAGCGTGGCGAGCAGGTCACCGCCCCGCTTGTTGATGTGGAGGATCGCGCCGTCCTGATCGATCACGTAGATCGTGGGCCAGCCGAACACCTCCCAGGCGGTGGCGATCGGCCCTTCCGTCGCGGTGATCTCGGCGTCCGGCTGGCTGTGGCCGTCCCACCAGGTGCGGTAATCCGGCGCTTCGCCCCGGGCCTTCGACGCCAGGATCACCTCGGGGTCGGCGTCGCTGTTGACGCCGAGGAAGACAACCGGGTCGTCCTTGTACTGCTCCATGGCGAAGCGGTGGTAGGGGTATTCGCCGCGGCAGGGCCCGCACCATTCGCCCGAGAAGACGAGCACCACAATCTTGCCGCGGTACTCCTCCAGCGAGAACTCGGCACCGTCCAGATCCTTGCCGACGGTGCGCTGGGCCACGCGGCCCGGGAGCAGGTATTCGATGTAGTGGCGCCGCTCGTCGACCACGTCCGCCAGTTCGGGGTGCTTCTCGGCGAATGCGTCGAAGTGGGCCAGCACGCGCTCGGTCTGTTCGTCGCTGATCCGTCCAGATTGCAGGCGCTGGGTGAAGCCCCGGAGCACGACTCCCGCCTCCCTCTCGAAGTCGTTGACCGTCTCCGGAAGCTCCAGCATGGCGTCGAACCCGGCCAGCATTCGATCGATCCACGCGTCTTCAAAGACCCCTTCCGGGGGATACGGGCCGTCGGGGTAGACGTGCGACCGCACGGACGCAGTGAAGGAAGGCACGACGGGATAGGCCCGGCCGTAAACGCCGAGCATCGAGACCTGCCGGTTGATCAGGCGCTCGTGCTCCGGATACTGCTCGACCAGACCGGTAAGGTAGGCGGAGGCCCTTTCGGTCTGTTCCGCCGACAACTCGGGGATCGCGATGCGCCGGAAGAAGCCCTGCACGTTGGGCTCGATGCTGCGTTCGATGTCGGCGAGCGTCTCCTCGGCGTTCATCGCCTCGTCGAGCGTCGCCATGAGCGCGTCGAAGCGTTCGTCGTCCAGCGGCTCCCCTTCGTTCTCGAATTCCTGTACGGGAGGGTACCACATCTTCCACGCCGTCGCGGGGACGTCGATCGACGGGGCCGCGCCTTCCGTTGCGGAGCCGTCCACGTTTCGGGACACAAGGAACCCGATGCCGACACCGACGACGAGTGCCGCGGCCGCGGCCATGGGCTTCTGCATTTGCTGCGCCTCCCGGACAAGGCCGGCGGTCCGCCGCGCCCGCTTTGGGCGCCGGGTGTTCCGTTCTCGCTGCGCCGCCGGTCGATTCAACATGCTCCGGCGGCGGGGGATTCGCCAGTGGCAGCGGTGCGTTCCCCGGGCCTGTCCTTCAGCGCCCCCCGATGAGGCGGGTTCCCTCCGCGAGCAATTCGTCGACCGCTTTCATAATGGCGTCCCCCCGCAGATCGACGTACCGGATGACGCCATTTGCGTCCAGGATGTAGGTCGTCGGCCACGACCAGACGATCCAGGACTGGGCGATCGGGCCCCGGGTCGCCTCGTCCCACCAGGTGCGGTAGTGGAGTCCTTCGCGCTCCTTGGCTTCGAGCACCCGTTCGAGTTCGTCGTCGCTGTTGACGCCCAGAAGCACCACGTTCCTGCCCTCGTAAAGCTCCAGCATCTTGCGCTGGTGGGGGTATTCCGCGTGGCAGGGGGCGCACCACTCGCCCGTGAAGAAGAGCACCACGATGTTGCCGCGGTACTCCGCGAGGTCGAATTCGACCCCGTCGAGGTCCTTGCCGACGATCTCCGGCGCGGCCTTTCCGGGCGTCAGGTTCTCCACCAGGAACCGTTGCCGGGTGATCATTCTCGTGGCCTCGGGGTGCCGCTCGAGAAGGTTGTCCATGTAGCCGGCGACGCGGTCGGTCTGCCCGGGGGTGAGGAGCGTCTTCTGGAGCGCGCGGGTGAAGGTCCGAATGTGGTTGCGCCCCTTGTCGTGGATATCGTAGGCGTTCATGGGGATGAGCAGCAGGGAGTCGAGCCGGGAGATCCGCCGGTCGACCTCGTCGTCCGGCAGTTCGGCCGGGGGGACGAAGAGATCAGCCGGATCGGCGGCAGGAACGGGCTGGCCGGTGGGAAGTGGGTCGGAAGCGGCCGGGTCGGCGGCGGTCTGGTCCGCGGCAGTCAGGCTCGCGGCAGTCGTATCTTCGGGGGCCGGATCCTCGGCGGCCCGGCCGGCGTCCGGCGGGTCAGCGGGTCGCGGTGCGCTGTCGATCCGGTGGCTGGAGCAGGCTCCCGACAGCCCGGCCAGGAGGAAGCAGAGCCACGCCGTCGTGGTGTTCGTTTTGCGCAGCATGGGCAAGTCGTCTTGTCCGTTCGTCAAGGAGCCCGTCCACCGCCTCGATGATCTCTTCCTTGTGCTTGTCAACGTGGCGAATGACGCCGTTCTCGTCCAGGATGAACACCGTCGGCCACGACCGGACCCACGCCCGGTTGATGGGGCCAAAGGGCGATTCGTCCCACCAGGTCCGGTAGTGCAGCCCTTCGCGCTCCTTGGCCTTCAGAACCGTTTCGAGCTCCATGTCGCTGTTCACTCCGAGCAGGACGACATTCCGGTCCCTGTAGCGCTCGAGCATCTGGCGCTGGTAGGGGTATTCCTCGCGGCAGGGCCCGCACCACTCGCCCGAGAAGATCAGGACGACAATGTTGCCGCGATAGTCCTCCAATTCGAACTCGATCCCCTCGGTGTCCTTGCCCACGATGTTCGGCGCGACCTTGCCCGGCTGCAGACTCTCCGGCGGGTGCCTCGGCACATCCGGGTCATTGTTGAAGCGCCAGGTCAGGGGCGCGCCGGGCCGGGTGCGCGCCTCGCCCGGCTGGGCAGCGGAATCCCGAACCGCTGCAAGGGGTTCATCGACCCGAAGACCCTGGGCGCCATTCCCTGTGGAGCACGCGGCCGCCAGCGGGATCAGCATGCAGTACCACGGTGTCCGTATCCGCAAGTGTTTCGTCATGTCTGGTCCCTCGCGCGCTGTTCTTCCAGCAGTTCGGCCACCGCCTCGATCATCCCGTCCTTTCGCTTGCCCACGAAGCGGACGACGCCATCGGCGTCCAGGATGAAGGTGCTCGGCCACGCCCACACGTCCCAGGCCCGCGAGATGGGGCCGGAGGGCGAACCGTCCCACCAGGCTCGGTACGGTGGCGCTTCCCCCGAGGCTTTCGCCTCCCGTATCGTCTCCAGCTTCGAGTCGCTGTTGACCCCGAGCAGGACGACGTTCTCGTCCTTGTAGGTCTCCATCAGCTTGTTCTGGTAGGGATACTCGGCGCGGCAGGGCCCGCACCACTCGCCGGAGAAGACCAGCACGACAATGTTGCCCCGGTAGTCCGTGAGCTCGAACTCGACGCCTTCCGTGTCGGTGCCGGCGATGTTCTGCGCGACTGCGCCCGGCGTGAGCGTCAACAGGCGCCGCTGCTTGTCGATCATCTCGGCGGACCGGGGATGTTCCTCCTTCACTTCATCCAGGTAGGCGCTGACGGTCGCAACCTGTTCCGGGGTCACCTGTCCCCGCCGGAGTGCCCAGCGCAGGCCCCCGATGTAGCGGGTCGCTTCGGTCCTGGTGAGCTGGTCGGGCTCGGGGGGATTCAGCAGCGAGTCCAGCCGCGCGATCAACTGGTCCACCTGGGCGTCCTCCAGCGGGGCGCCGGTGGGGTGATCCGAGACGATGTCGCGAAACTCGTCGCGCGCAGGGCTGGAGGCCATTCCATCGAGCAGATAGGCTACGTCGAAGCCGCAAGCAGCCACGGCGCAGATGGAGAGGAGGGAAAACCACTTCGCGAGCGTTCTCTTGTTCATGGGGACCGGCCTTCCATCACCTGGAGGTTCTGCGCATCTGTCCAACAAATCTGACGAGAATCGGGCCCGGAAGGTTTTCCGGCCCGGGTACGTCTCGGTGCCGGGCGGCATCCGCGCCGTGTCGGCATCGCCCGTATCGCGGCCCTCGGCGTCCAGCCGCCTCGCCTCACCAGGCGATCGCGTAGGCCTCGCGCCGCGGATCCGAAGCGGCAGTGAGCGTGCCGTCCCGGTCGCGAAGGATCATCTGCGCGCCGCCGAAGGTTGCCGTCCATCCGTGTACTACGTCCACGTCGTGGCCAAGCTGCACGAGTTCGTCGAGGACGGCGGCCGGAAAGCGGTCCTCGAAGGCGACCCGCAGTCCGTTGTAGCTGCGGAAACGGGGCGCTTCGATGGCGGCCTGGGGCGTCATGCCGAAGTGCACCAGGTTGTTCACGATCTGGAGCAGGCTCTGCGGCTGGCTGTCGCCGCCGGGCGTGCCCAGGGTGAAGGCGAAGGTGCCGTCGGTATGGAGTGCCATCATGGGGGTCAGCGTGTGATAGGGGCGCTTGCCGGGCGCGATGATGTTCGGATGTCCCGGTTCCAGGTTGAAGAGGGCGCCGCGGTTGTGGAGCACGACGCCGGTTTCGGGCTCGAGCAGGCCGGAGCCGAAGCCGGCGAAGAGGCTCTGAATCCAGCTGACGGCGTTTCCCCACCGGTCGACGGCCGTCAGGTAGACGGTGTCGCCGGAGTCGTCGCGGGGTTCGTTGGCGGTGGCGTCGGCCAGGAGTGCCGGAGCCCATGTCGTCCCTGGACTGGCGGCCATGCGCGTCGGGGCCGCGGATGTGCGTAAACCGGCGGTCATCTGAGCCCGCACCCCCGGTTCGCGTGCTTCGGCGGCGGCGCTCGGGTCGACCATGGCAGCCCGGCGGGCGAGATAGGCCGGGTCCAGCAGGTTGCCGATGGGGATGTCCGTGAACTCGGGGTCGGCCGCCCACTGGTCGCGGTCCGCAAAGGCGAGCTTCTTCATCTCGATGAGCGTGTGCAGGTAGGCTGCGCTGCCCGGCCCCATCGCCTTCAGGTCGAAGGCCCTGGCCATCTCGAAGAGCTGCAGCTGCGCGACCCCCTGGGTGTTGGGCGGGAGGACGAGCATGGTGTAGTCCGCGTAGCTGCTGCGCAGGGGCTCCACCCAGGTGGTGGTGTGCGCGGCCAGGTCGGGGGCGCGCAGGTAGCCGCCCTCCGCCTCGACGAAGGCGGCGAGCCGGTCGGCGACGGCACCTTCGTAGAAGCCCGTCTTGCCGTCCCGTGCGATACGCTCGAGGGTGGCCGCGAGCGCCGGGTTGCGGAGGAGGCTGCCGGTGGGGGGTGGCTCGCCGCCGGGCAGATAGAGCGCCCGGGCGTGGTCGTTCAGCCCACCGGAGGAGGACTCGATGTCGCTGGCCAGCCGGGTGGAGACCGGGAAGCCGTCCCGCGCGTAGCCGATGGCCGGTTTGAGAATCTCTTCGCGGGACATGGTGCCGAAGCGGTCGAGGGCGTCCACCCAGGCAGCGACGGCCCCGGGCACCGAGACCGAGAGCGGACCGTTGCCGGGCATGCGTTCGATGCCGCGTTCCGCGAACAGCTCCTGTGTCGCCAGTGCGCCCGCCCTGCCGCTGCCGTTCAACGCGTAGACATTGCCCGTGGCGGCCTCGTAGTAGAGGGCGAAGGCGTCGCCTCCCACGCCGTTCATGTGCGGGCGCACGACGGCCAGGACCCCGGCCATGGCGATGGCTGCGTCCACGGCGTTGCCCCCCCGGCGCAGCACCTCGTGGCCTGCGGCGGCTGCGAGCGGGTGCCCCGCGGAGACCGCGCCGGCGACCCCTCGCACGTCTGGACGGTTGGTCGGCGGGAAGACGGTGGCCGTTGAACCGGTGACTTCCGCGGCGGAGCGGGCCGAGTCGGGGGACGCCGCGCAGGCGGCGGACAGGAGGAGGAAGGCGGACAGCAGGACAGCGGGAGCGGACGAGGGACTGAGCAGCCCAGGAGAGAGGTCCATTGTCGTGTTCCAGTTGCGGTTGGGGGTGGGGACCGGTGTCGGGACGACATGAGGATGGTTCGGTGGGGTGAATCGCGCCAGTGGGGTGAAACCGGCTGGAACACCAGGCCTGTGCCGGGTTATCAGCCATGCAGCAGGAGGGACGCACCGGCAAACGAGGGACGTCCTCGGGGGAGTAGATCAAGATGAATCAGGACGAGAGAAGGGAATGCTCGGCAACGCAAGTGAGCCCACGATGCTGATCGCATTTGGCACAAGCATGATGGGAAGTACCGAACACGTGCGCACCCTGGCGCGGCTCATCGGCCCCGAGGCGGGTTCGCTCGAGGAATATGTGCCCGCGCCCCGCGATCCCACCCGGCTGACCATGGACGTGATCACGGGTGAGACACCGGACCACGAGGAGATCGTCGTCTACCGGTACAGCATGCCGCTCTCGCGGCTGGCCTTCTACGACGGACCCGTGACCTTCCGCAGGTTCCGCGTGGCGGCGGGCGGTGCGCGGCTGGTGTCCGAGGAGGAACGCTCGCGCGACGAAATCGCACGGCTGCGGTTCGCGGGGCGCGAGCACGCCCGGGCCCGTATCGCCAGGGAGTACGGCGACGACTGGGAGAGGCAGATTACCCGGATCGTGGAGGCCGAGGACGAGGGCGCGTGTCCGCGGTGCCAGGAGGGTGGCGCCGAGCCAGAGTCCACCGTCTCGCCGAGGTCAGAGCCGCGGAAGCGGTAACCGCCATTACACCGGCCAGCACATTGAACAGCATGTCGACCGGGTCGAACGTCCGGCTCGGCACCAGGAGCTGGAGACCCTCGTCGAACACGCCCAGGAGGCCGGTCAGCAGCACGGTGAGCAGAGCGGGGACGGGCACCCGGCGCCCCTGGCCGGCGCGCTCCCGGAGGGCCTCGTAGATACAGACCGCCACCACGCCGTACTCGATCAGGTGCGAGCGCTCGGTAGGAATCGACATCCTGACGAACACCAGCAGGTAGGCTGCGACGATCCCCACCGCTACCCCCCACTCGGCCACGCTGGGCCGCGCGGCCAGTCCCTGGGTCACGACGGTGATCAGGACCATGAAGCAGCAGGCGAGGAAGAGCCAGACCCCCAGGCCGGCGTCCCCCAGCTGCTCCGCCAGGGTCCGTGCGAGCCCCATGGTCGAGTAGATTGCGACGACCACGGCCAGCACGCACAGCCAGAGGCGGCGTTCGCGGGCGGAGGAGAAGAGGGGGGACGAAAAAGGGGGCATGCGGAACAAGGTGGCGAAGGGGCGGCCTGCGGGACAGCCCGACCGCAGGGGCCGTCAGGTGTGAGCAGATTGCCGTGACACGGTCACCGGATTTCGGCGCCGGTGCCGCGTTGCGCGGGAGATTCACCCCGCACTATCGTATCAGTGCAGGCCGAAGACCGGTTTTCTCGGCCCCCGAAGGAGGATCTCGATGCCGATATTCGCAGCCGCACTGCTTATCGTCTCCCTTGGTGTTCTCCCCGCCGGCGTTGTCGAGCCTTCGCCCGCGGAGTTGAAATGCCCATCGAGAGGGGGACCCCCGGAGATGCCGGTATCGGTCATCCTGCTTGACAATGAAGTGTTCGATGGCAATCCCGAGGAACTGGCGTGGGGTCCGGGCGGAACGAGAGTGAAAGTGAACAACCCGGTCGCGGTTCATTCGCTGGTGGTCGTTTGCTGGCGCTGGGTCGAGGCCAACTATGGAGTCCGGGTCCGTTCGGGGGCCAGCTACATGCTGACCAAGGACTGGGTCGAACGAACACGGCACGAGCGGATCGCGGTGCTGGAGACTGTGGCCGCTGCCCAGGACCGGTATCGGGACCTTACCGGAGAGTATGCCGCCAGCGTCGCCGACCTGCCGGGTTTCGGTGCATTCTCCGACTACGGCCTCCCGGCCCACCTGCAACTCGACCTGACCCGCACCGAGGACGGTTGGGCGGCCAGGCTGGTCGCGAAGAAGAGCTGGACATCCGGTCCCTACACCCGGATGTCGCCGGTTTACGATTGCATGGCCTACGCGGGGACGGTGCCTGCCGGGTGGGAGGCGATCTGGGCGGATGAGGAGGTGACTCCGGTTGACGGGACGCCTTTCTGCGTATAGCGTCCGCGGAATAGGTCCCTTCTTGGCCATCGGTTTACGCGAATTGGCCGAGGCCGGTGCCGGATTCGGCGTCGCCAACATGGTGGCGCCCCTGCGGCGGGTCGCGATGCGGCGCCCCGGGCGGGCGACATGCGATGCCGATCCGGCGATCTGGCACTACGCGGGACCGCTGGACGCCCGGCGGCTGAAGCGCCAGTACGACCGGTTTGCCGAATGCGTAGCCGAATCCGGTGCCCGGCTGGAGTGGATCCCCGAGCGGGACGATGGCCTCGCCGATTCGATCTTCGTATTCGATCCCTCCTTCATGACGCCGCGCGGCGCGATCCTGCTCCGCCCGGGCAAGGTCCTGCGCCGCCCGGAGGTCGCGCTGCACGAGGAGCTCTACCTGCGGTTGGGCGTGCCGGTGCTGGGCGCCGTCGAGCCACCCGGCGTCGCAGAGGGCGGGGACCTGCTCTGGCTGGACGAGGGCACGCTGGCGGCGGGCCGGACCTTCCGCACCAACCAGGCGGGGATCGACCAGATCGGCCGACTGCTGTCCCCCCTGGGCGTCCGGGTGCATGCGTTCGACCTGCCCGTGTGGAAGGGGAGCGCCGCCTGCCTGCACCTGTTGTCGGTCGTCAGTCCGCTGGACCGCGATCTGGCGCTGGTCTATCCGCGACTGCTCCCGGTCGCCCTGCTGAGCCTGATGCAGGAGATGGGGATCCGGTGCCTGGAAGCGGGCGACGACGAGTTCGCGACCTCGGGCGGGATGAATCTGAACGTGCTCGCTACCGCACCCCGCCGGTGCATCGCGGTGGGCGGATTCCCGAAGACGCTGCGGCTCATGCGGGACGCCGGCTGCGAAGTCACCTGCTTCGACGCGGATGCGCTCTGCATCCCCTGTGAGGGTGGGCCGACCTGCATGACGCTGCCGATCCGGCGGGGGTAGCAGGGATCGTCTCCCCGATTTACGGTTCGCTCTCCTTGTGGCGTGGTGCGAATCGCACGAGTAGCCCGCCGACCACCGAGGTCACGAACCAGATGGCGGAGATCACCCCGATCAAATCGTCAGCGAAAACGTACAGGTCGGTGGCCACGGCTCCAACCGCGGTTCCGAGCCAAAGCGTGAAGTTCTGAAGCTGGAAGTCGAGCTGGGCTCCCCGCTTTATGCAATCGACGGTGCGCACGATGAGGTAGACCGCGGTCCCGACGAGGCCCAACCCGGCCAGGATCGCCAAGGCCCCCGGGTCTCCCGGATAAGCGCCCGGAAACACACCCGGGATCATGCCGCCCGCGAACCCGGCGAAAGCGCCGATGAAGCCCAGCGCGAACCCGATCGAGCCGCCTGTCCCTATTCGCCAGGGCGAGAGGGAAGGTGCCTTCCTGGCCGGGGCTCCGGGTGACGCTGCCGGCGCGGGTTTCGGGTCGGGATCCTCGTCCGCCAGGACCAGGCGCAGCGCCTTTTCGGTGGCGTCGGGGTCGATGCCCGCCTCGTCGGCTATGTGGCGCAGCTCATCCACGGTCAGAGAGTCACCCTTGGCATCGATCTCCGCCGCCCGCTGCAAGACGAGCGAGACCTGCGAAGCGGAAAGTCTCGTCGGAAGGTCGGTCATGGAACCTCCAGATCCCGGGTGACTTCGGCATGGCCGGTGCGCCCCGCGGAGGACGGCGGGGAGCCAATCGTAGCGGAAGTTCAGGTGCGGTGCCATTCGGACACCCCGGCCGCCAGCCCGCGCGTGTACTTGCGCTCGTGTGCACACACCTGTTCCAGTCCGGCAGTCTCCGGCCCGACGGACGACGCTCTCGTTGCGCCTTTGGAGTCCGCCGATTCCCGCGATTCCGGCCAGTGCGGGCGCCCCTCGACCCATCCTGCTCCGGAGGACGACAAGGTGATCGAGGTTGACCCGGAGGAGCTGGATCTCGACGACTACGGCAAGGAAAGCCCCTTGCAGTTCTTTGATTTCGTGTGCTGGCGATGGCTGGAAGAGCACTTTGACTACCGGGCGAGCCATGGCGCCGTCTACGTCCTTACCGAGGTGGGCGGCGCGAGTCATGAGGCAGGCCGGATCGCGGTGCTCGAGGCGGTTGTCGCCGCGCAGGACCGATATCGGAAACAACACGGGGAGTATGCGTCCGTGGCCGAGGATCTGGCGGGAATGGAGAGCCTCGGCGAATACGGTCTGCCCTCGTACCTTGAGCTCGCACTCACCGTGACCGGGGACGGCTGGGCGGCTCTGGTGGGCAACAGAGGTGTAGGGCGACAGTATGGGAAACGCCCGTTGAAGCTTACCGACTCCGGGTGCCGGGCGTTCGTGGGGAATCCACGTTTCCGCTCCGCCGATCTGTAACCCCTACCGGCCATTCGCCGTATGGACCAGTCGCGGCCACACACCACCCAGGAGAAGCGGAATGGATCTGAATGCACTCGCAGGTCTGCTGATCCCGATCACCATTGTCCTCACGACCGGTGGCGTACTGGTGCTGCGCCCCATCGCCAAGCGCCTCGGGGTGCTTCTGGAGGTGATGGCCAAGGAGAAAACGCAGCCGCCCCCCGAAGACCTGCGCCGCCTTCACCAGGCGATCGACACGATGAACGAGCGGCTGACACTCATCGAGGAGAGGCAGGACTTCACCGAGCGGCTGATCGGCCGGGGAGGTTCCGGGAGCACCGGGGAAACGAACGAGTAGCGGCGGCACGGGACTGTCCGCCCAATCCGGGGGGAAGTGAAGCCGGGCTTCCTTCCGGCCTCCCTATTTTTCTTCCAGCTGCTCGTCTTGTGGCCCGAACTTGATGATCATTCCGCCGACGACTGCGGCAACCAGCCAAATGAGCACCGCCATGCCGATGGCGTCGTCGCCCAGAATCGGGAAAGTGCCGGAGAGGCCCACCGCCATTCCGAACCAAAGTGCGAGATTCTGCACCTGGAAATCGAGTTGGGCGTTCCGCTTCATGCTCTGGATGGCGCGCCACATGAGGTAGCCGATGGTTCCGGAGAGAGCGGCCAGACCCAACAGGTTTGGCGACGTTAGCGGTGTCAGTATGTTGCCCAGGCCGATCAGAAACCCCGTGGCCAATCCTACCGCACCGCCTGCCATGATACGTCGGGGAGATGGGGGAGCGGCGGCGGCCGCGATCTCCGGAGTGCACGCCATGGCCGGCTGGAGGCCGGAACCCTGTTCAAAGAGTTCCCGGAGCGCATAATCGGTCGCCTCCTCGCCGATACCCGCCTCGACCGCGATGAGGCGCAGCTCCTCGATGCTCAGCGAGCCCCCCGCGGCGTCGATTTCCGCCGCTCGCTGCAGGACCAGGGAAACCTGGGATTCGGGAATCTTCGCGGGCACGTCGGTCATGCGTTGCACCTCCCGGAAAACTATCGTGACCCTCGCGGGAACTTAACACGGACCTCTCCATCGACCAATAGTGTTTCGACGGGGTCGGGAGCCCGCGGCGTGGTTAGCCGCTACCCGGCCCCCCGCAGCCTTCTCGACATCCACCCCAGGAAGAGCAGGCCCACCGCGGCGCCGAACAGGAGCGGCAATAGTCGCGGATCGTCCAGGATGCTCGCGAGTTCGAGTTCGGCGGGAGCGGGCGTTCCGATCGTCTCGATCAGTGTGGCCCGCGGGGTCGGCTCCACCTCTGCGGTTGTCGGTTGATCGAACCGGGGTGCGTATGCCACGCCGCTGGCCAGAGCGGCCCACCACAGCCGGTGATCTTCCACGGCGTCCTCGTCCAGGCCGGCCATTCGCCAGCGCCAGGTGTCGAGGTAGCCGACCTGGATGACGCGGCCGTCCCCGACGCGCCAGCCGGCGACGGCCACATCGTCGTCGCGCATTTCCAGCGCGATGGCGCCGCGCTTGAGGTTGTAGAGGTCGCCGAGGGCGAAGGACCGGCGGGGATCGTCGGCGGTCTCGGGACGGAAGTCGACCGGGCGGGTGGGGATTCCCCAGCGCGCGGGCAGGAGCGATTCCAGTCCGGGAACAGAGGACGCCTCGCCCAGGACGATGAGCCCGCCACCCTGCCTCACGTAGCGCGGCACCCGGTCGGCGTACCGCCGGATCACCGAGTCCATTGCCACAACGAAAGAATACCGGGCCGTGTCGAGCCGGATCTGTCCGGGGCCCTGTTCCACATCCCCGCTGGGAGCCACGGCGAAGCGCGCGTCTACCTCCCAGCCGTGCTCCTCGAGCGCCGCGGCGATGAATTTCCCTTCCCATCCAGCCATTCCGACGACCAGTGCCGACTTGATGGAGACGGAGTCGCGAAGCGCGTTCGTCGCCAGTCCCTGTCCGTCGAGCGTCGCCCGGATGCGGCCCTCCAGGCGCGGCAGGACGAAGACCGCGCCGTGGCCATCCACGGAGGCGCTGTCCACGGCGCCGAGTTCGTCGCTCAGCTGCACGCGTGCTCCGGGAGATGTCGCCACCCAGACCCGGGACGGCCTCTGCGGATCCGCGACCGGCTCGACGCTGACCGCGCTGGGCGCCGGCGTCTCGCCGTCCCAGCCCGCCTCCGTGCCCGCCCCGGGGAGCGCCGCGAGCCAGTCGCGCACGCCCGGCGCCGGAACCGAGTCGATTGCGGTGTGGATCCGCCGCGGGTTCACACTGGTGCTCCACCGCGCGAGCGCTTCCCCGACTTCGAGACCCTCGGCACGCAGGGACGGGCGGGCGCGCTGGGCGTACAGGGCGTGCCCGATGAGGAGCGCGATCACGACCAGCGCGGCCAGGTGGGCGGCGCGTTCCAGCCCGATGCGCAGCCGGTGCCGCCGCCGAATGGAGGCTGCGGCTGCGCGCGCGCGATCCGTGCCGGGCCGCGCCGGGGCGCCGGGACCGCCGCCCGGGGGGTCAGCTGGTGAGCGCATAGACGACCAGGTTCACCCCGAAGCGCGTCGGGTCCACCGCGATGAACCGCTTGGTGTCGGGGCCGAAGGACCACTCCGAGGTGTAGTCCTTGCTGCTGTAGAGGAGTCCGATGCGGTCGTCCCGGAAGACGCCGTAGAGGTGGCGGTGGAGGAGGTTGTCGCCCCAGCCGTTCAGTTCGTGCGAGGTGGCGGGCGGGCCGCGGTCGAATTCGAAGAACTTGGTGTAGAGCGGGTGATCGTTGGGGATCTCTTCGAGCGCGTCCGGGCCGAAGACCGCGGCGATCTCCTCGTGGGCGGTCTTGTGGAACTCCCCGTCGATGTCGTGGTTGTGGTCGTCCATGACGATGAATCCGCCCCGGTCCACGTAGTCGCGGAGGTTCGTGCGCTCCTGCTCGGTGAAGGCGAGCGGGAAGTGGCCGGTGAACCACACGAAGGGGTGCTCGAAGATCCGCCGGCTGCCGAGCGGGACGATACTCCCGCGCGGGGCCACGGGCAGGATGGTATAGCGGGCGACGGTGTCGATCAGGTTGGCCACCATGCCCAGGCCGCTTTCCCAGTCGCCCACCTCGTACTGCACCGATGTCCACCGGAACTCCTGAGCGGGAAGCGGTGGGCCGAGGGGACGGGCGATGTGTCCCTTGCGGGCCCAGGGGTGCGTGACGCTGGCCAGTGCTCGCGCTGGCGAGGGGTCGGCCACGGGGCCGGCACCGGGCACGGCGGGCGCGTGGACTGCGGCACCGTCGCCGGAGATGGCCGCCGGACGGCCCCGGGTGTTCATCGTTTCAGCCACATCGCGCTCCAGGATGTCAGGGTGCGTCGGACGATCGTCTCTCCCTCGAGGTATCGCCGCACGTCCGCGAGCGGAGCGGACGGGTCTTCGTCGTCCCGGATGGCGTCGATCGCCTCGCCGAGGAGCGATGCGAGGTCGGGGTACTCGCGCAACGCGTCGACCTGCATGAGCATGAGCGTGTTGAGGGCGCTGTCCGGAGCGGTTTCCAGGAAATGCACGGACCGCGTGTAGTGCTCCAGCATTTCCTGGCGCAACTCGCCGGACACCGGTCTTCGGACCCGGGGTTCGGCGTACCCCGTGTCGGTGCCCTGCAGGCGCACGCGTCCCAGGTTGACGAGCAGCTCCGGCGGCTGGCCCCGGAAGTAGTACCGTTCCGCCAGTGCGAACTCCTCGAGCAGGGCAAGGGCCGCCCAGAGCGGCGGCAGCGCCTCTCCGGTCTCCGCGATGTAGAGTGCCCGCGCTCCCTCCCACAGCGCCTCGTGCGCCTCGGCCAGGAGGGGATTGGGGTCGAACACGCCCTCCATCGTCCACTCCACCTGCATCTGTTCGACCGTGCGGATCACGCGGCGCAGCTGCAGCCCGATGGTCTGCGCCGAGTCCACGAAGAGGTCGCGGTCGATCCGGTCCCTGTCGGCGTGGATCTCCTCGGTGAGCTGGATGATGTACCGCAGGGTGAGGAACAGGGTGTCGTTCGGCGGCGGCGCCCCCTCGATGGCGAGCGAGTCGTACTCCGACGAGGTCGCGACGCGCAGCACCCGTGTCTCCGAGGTGGTGTAGCTGGGACCCGACAGCGTGTTGTTGTCGAAGGTGACGGCGCGCAGCGAGAGCATGTCGCCCTCTCCGAGGCGGAAGTCGGCGAGCGGGATCGTCATCGCGAACTCGCCGTTCCTGGCGCCTGAGAAGCTGCGCCGTTCGAGAGTGTCGCGGCGGAAGGTGATGTGTCCCTCGTCCTGTCCCATGGTGACGATCGACTCGAAGAAGGCCCCGCCGAGTCCGATGTCGTCGCTCATCCGCGCCTGGAGGGCGATGTCGCCGCGGATAACCCGCACGGTGGTGTCCCTCATCGGCAGCAGAAGTTCCACGGACGGCGCAGCGTCCGTCCGCGGGGCGATCACCACCAGGCGCCGGTACTCGCGGTCACGGAGTTCCAGCGCGACGGCGGAGTCGGGCATGGTGAACTCCGACGTCCAGCCATCGCTGCCGTCCGAAGCTGCCGCGAGGGGCGTCTCGCCGAGCACGATCTCGATCCCGTCGGGGACACCCAGGCCGTGAAGATCGACCTGGCTTCCGACGAGACCCGCTATCGACGCAGGATCTTCGAACTCCAGGATCTCGTGCCCGCTCCTCATCGCGTAGGCCGGCGGCGTGACGGACCCGCGCAGGTCTTCCAAGCGGTTGGGCATTTCCTCTTCGGCCGGCGCGGCACCTTCGCCCACCCCGACCGCGGCCTCGCGCCAGGTGGCGGGCATGACCGCGAAGATGCCGCCCGTGAGCAGGAGAGCGACGCCTGCCGGGAGGAGCGATCTCCATGCCGCGCGTCTCACGAACTCGCCCGGGTTCGCCTTTGCGACGATCGGGGCCAGGCGCTCGCCCAACTGCTCGGCGTAGCGGGCGTCGATCGCGGTCATCAGGGCGTAGCGCAGCTCGGGGGCACGCTCCTCAACCCACAGGGCCACCCTGCGGACCGACCACACGAAGCGGCGGCGCCACAGGACGAAGAACAGGGTCGCCGCCCCCGCGAGAAGGGCCGCAGGCAAGACCGCCGCCCGGAATCCGGGCGAGAAAGGGACGAGGAGCGAGAGCAGCATCGCTTCTACGAGGACGGCGAAGGTCACGCCTGCGCCCCACAGGGCGGCCGTGACCCCGGCAACGAGCCCGAGGCCCCGTTTCGTCCGCCTCACCTGTTCGAACGCCGTCATGCCGCCCTGCTCCTGCGAATGCCTTCGTCCGCCCGTTTCGCGCGCGCTCCCGTCGCCAGCCGCCTCCTGAACCAAAGTTCCGCCAGGGCCACTACCAGGGCAAATCCCAGGAGCCAGGGCACGGCAGGCGTGGTTCGCATGACCCGGCGGGGCACCTCGGAGGCGGGGGCGAGCGGTTCGTCACCGACGAACGCGGCCATGAAGCCGTCCGAGAGCGGCGTCATGTCGCGCGGCTCCCCGCAGGGACCCTCCAGCTCGGCCAGAAAGCGCTGGAAGTCGGGGCGCAGGATGGCGTCCCCTTCGGTGGGCAGGGGGATCGCGACGGATCGCATGCACCCGTCGGCAGTCGCGCGCTCGAAGGCAGCCGGCTCGCCGTCCATCCAGCGGGCGTACACCCTCGTTTCCCCGGCGTCCGCCGATTCCGTGCCGCCGGCCGTCTCCGTACCGGCGTTGGACTCGAGGGCGTCGGGCGCGGGTTGCCAGCGGCGGACGAAGGGATAGACCATCACCGCGTCGTCGGCGCGGACTCCGCCGATCGTGTCGGGGGTCTCCCGTTGGGTCCACAACCCGGTCGCGCCGGAGTCGGCCCACTCGACACGCTCGGCAGTACGCGCCTCGTCGGGCTGCTGTTGCGCCCCCGCAACACGTACCGCGTCGATCCGGCCGGGCCACAGCGCGCGGATCTCGGCGGTTGCCGCGTCCCGCTCCTCCAGCGCAAACGGGGAGACCACGACCAGTTGCAGCGAATCGGCGCCGTCGCGGAGCCGCGAGGCGATCCTCAACGCGGCGATCAGGGCGGTGGAGAGCGACCCCCGGGAGGCCCGGTCCCACTGCGCCTCGTCGCGCAGGCCCTCCAGCGCATCGGACGCCCCGTCCTCGATCTCACGCGCCCCGGCGTCGAAGAAGACGACCGCTGCGGCACCGTCCACGTAGCTGCCGGCGCTGTCAGCCAGCTCCCCGGGGCTCCCGACAGCCCGCGACACGTCCACCAGCGCGATTCGGGACACCGGCTGCACGAACGGGTGGATCAGGGGCCGGGCGAGCGCGGTCCCGAGCAGGAGGATCAGGAGGACGCGCAACACGAGCAGCCAGGGGTCGGTGAAGCGCGCCGTGATGGTGGTGGCCTGAACGGGCACTCTGGGGACGAAGCGCACGGTGGGAAGCAGGTCGGTGTCGGGCTCGCGGGTGGAAAGGAAGTGAAGCGCGACGACTCCGGCCGCGACGATCCCGGCGGCGACGAGAAACGCGGGAGCGAGGAAGATCAAGCGCGGCTCCCGGTCTCGGGTGGAACCACGACCCTGCGGACCGCCTGGGCCGCGCCCGCATCGGTGACGACCTCCGTATAGGAGGCGCCCGCCATGCGCCAGTCCCTGGCGAGCCGTTCACGCCAGTCCCCGAAGTTCTCGATGTAGCCGAGTCGCGAATACTCGGTCAGCGGCCGTTTCAGCTGCGCCTCTTCCGGATCGACGACCAGAGAGGGGCGTTCGGAGGGAGACATCTCGGTGGTGTGGATGACGTGGACGGCGTGCACCTCGCGTCCCGCCGCGGACCGCTCCGTGGCCTGCTTGAGGATCTCCTCGGCGTCGCCCAGGAAGTCGCTCACCACCGCGATGCGCGCGCGCGGATGCCGGCGGGCCACCGTGTCGAGGACCGGAGCGAGCCGCGGACTCCCTCCGGGCGCGACGCCCGCCAGCAGGGCGAGGATCTGGTGCACGATGCCGCGCCGGTTCCGCGCCGGAAGGTAGTGTCCGTCCCCGTTCGCGGAGGCGACCGCGACCCCGACCGGGTCGCGCCCGTTATGGGCCGCCGAGGCGAGTCCGATCGCGATGTGGCGCGCGAAGTGCCACTTCTCCAGCGTCGCGGAGGGGTACGCCATGGAAGCGGACGCGTCCACGACGACCATGGTGGGCAGGACCGTCTGCTCGGTGGACAGGCGGATGTAGGCGCGGTCCCTGCGGGCGAGGAGCTTCCAGTCGATCTTGCCGATGTCGTCGCCCTGCCGGTAGGCGCGGTAGTCCTCGAACTCCGCGGAGATACCCCGCATCCACGACCGGTGGTCCCCGGCCAGCCCCGCCGGTGCCTTCCGGCGGGCGGGCCAGCGCAGCGACCGCACCGCGTCTAGGAGCGCTCCGTCGGCGGCGTTCATCGGGAACCGCCCCGCCCTACAGCGGAATGTCGCTCTTCGGCGGAGGCACCGTCTCGAGGAGGTGCTCGATGATCCCCTCGATCGTGATTCCCTCGGCTTCGGCCGCGAAGTTGGGGAGCACCCGGTGGCGCATCGCGGGATGGATCACGCGCTGGATGTCCCCGGGGGAGACGTTGAGCCGGCCGTGCAGGAGCGCATGTGCCTTCGCCCCCAGGATCAGCGCCTGGCCGGCGCGCGGCCCGGCACCCCAGCGCACGTACTGCTTCACCATCTCCGAGACGCCCGGCTCGGCGGGACGCGTGGCGCGGGCCAGCGCGGCGGCGTATTCGAGCGCGGGTTCCGGGGCGGCGATCTCGCGCATCAGGGTGTTGAGGGCGAGGAGGCCGGGACCGTCGAGAACGGGCCGGATCTCCACATCGCTCACCGCGGTCGTCGTTCGCAGGATGCCGACCTCTTCCGGCCCGGAGGGATACCCCACCCGGATGTCGAAGAGGAAGCGGTCGAGCTGCGCTTCCGGGAGCGGGTAGGTCCCCTCCTGTTCGATCGGGTTCTGCGTCGCGAGCACGAAGAAGGGGCGGGGCAGGGGCATGGTCTCGCCCCCGGCCGAGACGTGCCGCTCCTGCATGGCCTCGAGCATCGCGGCCTGCGTACGGGGGGGCGCGCGGTTGATCTCGTCGGCGAGGATGATGTTGGCGAAGATCGGCCCGGGCACGAAGCGGAAGGCGCGCTGCCCGGTGGCGCTGTCCTCCTCCATCACCTCGGTTCCGGTGATGTCGCTCGGGACCAGGTCGGGTGTGAACTGAATCCGCCGGAATTCCAGAGACATCGCTTGTGCGACGGTCTGGATGAGGAGGGTCTTGGCGAGACCCGGAACGCCGACGAGGAGCGCGTGACCCCCCGAGAGGATCGCCAGCAGCACCTCCTCTATCACCTGCTCCTGGCCGATGATGACCTTGGCGACCTCTCCCTTGAGCCGCGTGACGCCGGTGAGGAGTTCGTCTCGGGTCACGGTGGAGGCGACGGCTGGCGCGCCGTCGCCCAGCGCGTCCACCGGCGCGCCGGGTCCTGTGATTGTCGCTGCCTCAGACTGCATCTGCGATCGCCGTGAAGTTGAAGTCGCGCGACCGGACCGGCGGGAGTACGAAACTGCCGCCGGCAGTCAGAATGGGTTCGCCGATCGCTTCGAGGTTGTTCAGGAAGTACATGTGGGAGTCCACGTAGCGCATGTTCGCGATCGGACGGGTGATCCTCCCGCGCTCGACCAGCCAGGTTCCGTCACGGGTCACGCCGGTGAACACGAGCCGCCGGAAGTCCGCGAAGAGCGTGGTCAGCCGGGTCACGTAGATTCCGCGGTCGCAGGTCTCGATCATCTCGTCGAGCGTCATGAGCGGCGTGCCCTCCTTCGGCTGGAGTCGGACCGAGACGGGATTCGCCAGCGGATAGTCCCGGCCGCGCTCCTGGGCGGTGTCGTCCCCGTAACTCAGGTTCCTGAGGATGCCGTCCTGGACCCAGTAGGTGCGGTCGAAGGGGACGCCCACCCCGTTGAAGGGGCAGAAGGGCCCGTCCGGGTCCATCGGGTCGGAGACGAACGAAAGCCGGTCGTCAAAGACCTGCTGGCCGATCTTGGTGCCGCCCCCGGGGGCCGCCCAGACGTTGAATCCCGACTCTGCGGACTCGAGATCCATGTGGTACTGCATCATGAAGAAGATCATCTGCGCGTAGGCGTCCGGCTCCAGGATGACGGTGTAGCGCGCGGGTTCGATGGCTTGCGGTTCGCGGGAGCGTTCCGCCTTGTCGGTCGCCCGGCCCGCCACGGCGGCGCCGTCCATGTCGTCGAAGTCGTAGACGTACTTGCCGGCCCAACCCGATCCGGTGTTGTCGTTCGTCCGGGCCGAGAGCGACAGAGAGCCGTTCGTGCTGCGGCAGTACCCCACCAGGCCGGCCGAGTTGGCCACCAGCATCGAGGCCACGCTCAGGTCGACGGTTCCCGCGGAGACGAATCCGTCGGTCCGCTCGATGGCACTGACCGCGCGCTCGATCCGGTCCTCGATGTCCACCGCCCGGGTCGCCTCGGACCAGAGGCCGGGCGGCGTCGGATAGTCCCGCGGCTGGATGAGACGGCTCGTCCCGTGCTCGCCGGGACCGTCGCCCGTGGCATCCTCCGCCCAGCGCACGGCTTCCATGAGCCCTTCGTCGTCGAAGCGCTGCGTGACTCCGGCCGCCGTCTTGCCGTTCATCATCGACGTGACCGTCACCTGACCCAGCGAGGCGTCGAGTTGCGTCGTGATCTCGTTTCGCGAAAACCGGCTGTTCTGCGCGTTGCTGAGCTGCACGTTGACGATCGTGTCCGCGCTGGGATCGGCGAAGGAGAGGACCTTCTGCGCGATCGCCTCGGCCTCCTCCTTCGTGAGGATCCGGCCGGTGGTATTCCGCTTGCTCATTTAGCGCCTCCCGTAGGTGAATACGTTGACCTGTCTGAACCGGGCGGCCGGCGCGCCCACCGTGCGTCCGATCTGCTGGAAGGGATCGCCCTTGCCGGTCCCGCCGCCGTGATAGCCGAAGGTGCCGGCGCCCCCGATCATGTCCATGGAGCGCCAGAAGTCGGGGGTGCGGGCCAGGAAGTTGGGCTGGCTGATCGGATCGCCGAGCTTGCCGTCCCGGATTTCGTGGGCCATCCCGGATGCCGAGAACTGCAGGTTCAGCATCGGCGGATCGACGTAGCCGAAGCCGCCGCGGTGGATATAGATGCCGTCCTCCGTCTCGGCGATCATCTCGTCGATGGAGACGTCTTCCTCGCCGGGGTCCATGATCGCGATGCTCGGCGCCACGACCTGGACCAGCACCGATCCCTGCGAACCCGCCGCGCCGCGCGAGCCCAGGGGCATGTCGTTGCGCCGGTACCACCAATCGAGCTGCGGCGCGAACTCGCGGGTGGTGAAGTAGTCGACCACGACCCCCTCGCGGATGAGCGGGTAGTCCGCGGGAGCGACGCCCTCCACGTCCCATCTGTACATGCCGCCGGCGCGGGGTGCCGACCCGGTCGCACGTACATTGAGCTTCGGGTTGTTGAAGGAGAACTGTCCCAGGACCTCCTCGGGCGGGCTGAGGTAGCTCGTGCCGCCGGCGTGCATCTCGTAGCCGAGGACCCGGTCGAACTCCAGCGCCCGCACGATCGAGGCGTTGAAGGCCGACGACACCGCGGACGAATCGAGAACCACATCGTAGCGCCCCACGTCGGGCTCCCTCGCGTTCATCATCATGACGGCGTCCTCGACCGCCTGTTCCGCGTCCGCCGCGAAGGGGATCCCGTCGATCGCCTCCCACCCGTAGCCGCCCGTCCTGAACGATTCCGGGCTGCTGGAGCCGAAATTCATGCGGTCTTCCGAGATCACCTGGGCGCCGTACTGGTTCCCGAAGCCATGGAAGCGCTGGGCGATGTAGGATCCCTCGGTCGACGCGAAGACGACATCGGTCTTGCCGAACAGGAAGTCGGAGAAACCGGTGACTCCGGGGACACCCATCGCCTCGCCGGCGTTCATGACCGCTTCGTTCGCCGCGATCTGAAGTTCGAGCTGGTCCTGGATCGTGTAGTTCCAGGGGTCGAGGTCGATCGGGGTCTCCCACTGGCCGTCGGCGACTACGGGGGCCGGCGCGAGCTCCAGCGTGCGCTTCTCGCCCCACGGATTCAGCGACGACTGCCGCACCGCGACCTGCGCCACCCGGGCGGCCTCTTCCTCCGTGACGATCGTCGACGACGCGAAGCCCCATGCCCCGTCCACGAGCACGCGGACCCCGAAGTTGAGCGATCCGGAGATCAGCTGCGTGAACACCTGGCGGTTCTGCACGATGGTCCGGCGGCTCGCGCCGCTCGCGACGCGCACGTCCGCGTAGCGGGCTCCCGCGGCCCGGGCGGCGTCGAGCGCGGCCATCGCGATCGCGCGCACATCGGGGTCCTGCAGGAGCGGCCTGAAGGGCCGGTAGCGGCGCGCTGCCTCGTGCGGGTCGATCAGGAGCGTGGAATCGAAGCCGAAGAGCCCGGCTGCCGCGAAGGCCGAGCCCGTGCGAACGAAGTCCCGGCGGGACCAGGTCATGTCACAATCCTCCCGTGTGGGGTGCCTCTGAAGCCGTCCCACAGTATGTGATCACCCAAGGCGCGGCAATACCGGCAACCGGGCGCCGCCGCAGCTTGCGCGGACCGGGTGGGAGCAGGAGGGCGTCGGTGCCTGTGAGCCACTAACGCCTCGAGTAGGTGAAGACGTTGATCTCCCGGAACCTCGCCGCCGGTGCCCCCACGGTGCGTCCGATCTGCTGGAACGGATCGCCCTTGCCGGTTCCACCCCCGTTGTACGCGAAGGTGCCCGCGCCACCGATCATGTCCATCGAGCGCCAGAAGTCCGGGGTGCTGGCCAGGAACACCGGCCGGCTGACCGGCTCGCCGAGCCTGCCGTCACGGATCTCGTGGGCCATCCCGCTGCCGCTGAACTGCATGTTCAGCATCGGCGGGTCAACCGACGCGAAGCCGCCCCGGTGGATGTAGATCCCGTCCTCCGTCTCGGCGATCATCTCCTCGACCGAGACGTCCTCCTCGCCGGGGTCCATAATCGCGATGCTCGGCGCCACGACCTGGATGAGCACCGACCCCTGCGACCCGGCGGTGCCCCGCGACTCGACCGGCATCCCGTTGCGCCGGTACCACCACTCCAGCTGGGGCGCGAACTCGCGGGTCGTGAAGTAGTCTACCAGCACGCCTTCCCGGATGAGCTGGTAGTCGGCGGGCGCCACCCCCTCCACGTCCCATCTGTACATGCCGCCGGCCCGCGGCGCCGACCCCGTCGCCCGCACGTTCAGCTTCGGGTTGTTGTAGGAGAACTGCCCCAGCGTCTCCTCCGGCGGGGCGAGGTAGCTGGTCCCGCCGGCGTGCATCTCGTAGCCGAGCACCCGGTCGAACTCGAGCGCGCGCACGATGGAAGCGTTGAAGGCCGCCGACACCGCGGACGAATCGAGGACCAGATCGTAGCGCCCCACGTCGGGATCCTTGGCGTTCATCATCATGATGGCGTCGTCGACCGCCTGCTCGGCGTCCGCCGCGAAGGGGACTCCGTCGATCGCCTCCCACCCGTAACCGCCCGTCCTGAACGACTCCGGGCTGCTGGAGCCGAAGCGCATGCGGTCTTCCGAGATGGCGTCGGCAGCGTACGTGTTGCCGAAGCTGTGGAAGCGCTGCGCGATGTAGGAGCCTTCGCTCGATGCGAAGACCACATCGGCCTTGCCGAACTCGAACCACGAGTAGGCGCGGACGCCGCCGATCCCCTTCGTTTCGCCGACCCGCATGATCGCCTCGTTGGCTTCGAGCTGGAGCTCCAGCTGGTCCTGGATGGTGTAGTTCCACGGGTCGAGGTCGATCGGCGTCTCCCACTGGCCGTCGGGCACGACGGGGGCCGGGGCGAGCTCCAGGGTGCGCTTGTCCCCCCACGGGTTCAGCGACGACTGGCGCACCGCGAGCTGGGCCACCCGCGCGGCCTCCTCTTCCGTGACGATCGTCGACGAGGCGAAGCCCCACGCCCCGCCCACGAGCACGCGCACCCCGAAGTTGAGCTGCCCCATGACCGCCTGCGTGGAGACCTGGCGGTCGAAGACGATGGTCCTCCGGGTGATTCCGCTGGCGATGCGAACGTCGGCGTAGCGGGCACCCGCGGCCTTCGCCGCATCGAGCGCGGCCATCGCGACTGCGCGCACATCCGGGTCCTGGAGGAGCGGCCGGAAGGGACGGTAGCGTCGGGCCGCTTCGTAGGGGTCCGCCAGCAACGCCGCATCGAAGCCGACGATGCCGGCCGCCGCGAAGGCCGAGCCCGTGCGCAGGAATTCCCGTCTTGACCAGGTCATATCACGATCCTCCTGTCATGTAGACATGACATCTTGTAAACTTTGCCTTACAGTCGGAATCGACGCCGGGGCGGTTCGGCACGCGTGCCTCTGCCGGCCCGGGAAAGCGGAACCCGTTGGCTGCACGCCTACACCGCATCCGCGATCGCCGTGAAGTTGAAGTCGCGCGAACGGACCGGCGGAATCATGAAGCCGCCGGTCGCCGCCAGCACCGGCTCGCCGACCGCCTCCAGGTTGTTCAGGAAGTACATGTGCGAGTCCACGTAGCGCATGTTCTTGATCGGACGGGTGATCCTGCCGCGCTCGACCAGCCAGGTGCCGTCGCGGGTGACGCCGGTGAAGACCAGCCGCCGGAAGTCGGCGAACCCGGTGGTCAGGCGGGTGACATAGATGCCCCGCTCGCACGTCTCGATCATCTCTTGGAGCGTCAGCAGCTCCGTGCCCTCCTGCGGCTGGATCCGTACCGAGACCGGGTTGGCCAGGGGGTATTCCAGGCCGCGCTCGATCGCGGTCGCGTCGCCGAAGCTCAGGTTGCGGAGAATCCCGTCCTGCACCCAGTAGGTGCGGTCGAAGGGGACGCCCGCGCCATCGAAGGGGCAGAAGGGCGCGTCCGGATCCATCGGGTCGGAGACGAAGGACAGCCGCTCGTCGAAGACCTGCTTGCCGACCTTGGTGCCCCCGTTGGGGTCGGCGAAGACGCTGAAGCCGCGTTGCGCGCTCGGCAGGTCCATGTGGTACTGCATCATCAACTGGATCATGGGGGCGTAGGCGTCGGGCTCGAGGATCACCGTGTAGCGAGCCGGCTCGACCGCCGAAGGATTGCGGGAGCGCTCCGCCTTGTCGGTGGCCCTGTCCGCCACCGCCACCGTGTCCATTTCGCCGAAGTCGTAGATCGCCTTGCCGGCCCAGCCGGACCCCGTGTTGTCGTCGGTACGGGCTGCAAGCTGCATGGTGCCGGTGGTGCTGCGGCAGTAGGCCACGAGTCCCGCCGAGTTGGCCACCAGCATCGAGTTGATGCTCAGGTCGAGGGTGCCCGCGGCGACGTACCCGTCCGCCCGCCCGATCGCGGAGACCGCCTTCGTGATCCGGTCGGGGATGTCCACCTCCCGGGTCGCCTCCGACCACAGCCCCGGTGGAATCGGATAGTCGCGCGGCTGGATCAGGCGCCCCATCTCCTGTCGGCCGCCCGGCCCCTCCCGCGCGGAGTCCTCGGCCCACTTCACGGCCTGCATGAGGCCCTCGTCGTCGAAGCGCTGAGTCGTCCCCTGCGCGATCCTGCCGTCGAGCCGCGTGGTTACGGCGACCCCGCCCAGCGACGCGTCGCGCTGCGTCGTGATCCGGTTGCGGGCGATGCGCGTGTTCTGCGAATTGGCGAGCGAGACGTTCACGATCGTCTCGGCACCCGGGTCCGCGAACGAGAGCGTCTTCCTCGCGATCGCCTCGGCCTCCTCCTTCGTAAGGATGTCGCCGGTAGCCCCTGGATTCCTGCTCATCATCGCCTCCCGTACGTGAACACGTTGAGGTTCCTGAACCGCGCCGCGGGTGCCCCGACCGTGCGCCCGATCAGCTGGAGGGGATCGCCCTTCTGGGTTCCGCCTCCATGGTAGCCGAAGGTGTCCGGGCCCCCGATCATGTCCATGGACCGCCAGAAGTCGAGCGTGTTGGCCAGGTACTGCGGCCGGCTCAGGAGGTCGCCGAGCTTTCCGTCCCGGATCTCGTACATCAGGCCGCCCCCTCCGCCCTGCATGTTCAGCATGGGGGGATCCACGGATGCGAAACCGGCGTCCCGGAAATAGATGCCGTCCTCGGTCGCCGCAATCATGTCCTCCTCGGACACCGCCTCTTCGCCCGGATCCATGACCGCGATGCTCGGCGCCACGACCTGGGTCAGCGTCGAGCTCGCCGACCCGGCCGTGCCCCGGGACCCGGTCGGCATGCCGTTGCGCCTGTACCACCAATCGAGCTGCGGCGCAAACTCGCGCGAAGTGAAGTAGTCGACGAGGACGCCCTCGCGAACGAGCTGGTAGTCCTGGGGCGCGACGCCCTCCGCGTCCCACTTGTACATCCCGGCGGCCCGGGGCACCGACCCCGTCGCACGCACATTCAGCATCGGGTTGCCGAAGGAGAACTGGCCGAGCGCCTCCTCCGGCGGCCCGAGGTAGCTGGTCCCGCCGCCGTGCATCTCGTAGCCTAGCACCCGGTCGTACTCCAGCGCCCGCACGATCGTGCTGTTGAGTATGGACGACACCGCGCCGGAACCGAGCACTACGTCGTAGCGCCCCACGTCGGGCTCCCTCGCGCCCAGCATCATGTAGGCTTCCTCGACCGCCTGCTCCACGTCGTCCGCCCACGGAATCCCGTCGACCGCCTCCCAGCCGTACCCCCCGGTCCTGAACGACTCCGGGCTGCTCGAACCGAAATTGCGGCGGTCGCGCGAGATCACCTGGGCGACGTAGTTCCCCCCGAAGTTGTGAAAACGCTGTTGGGTGTACGACCCCTCGCTGGAGGCGAAGACGACATCGTTCATGGAGAAGTTGAAGGTGGAGAAGACCTGGAGCTCGGGCCTGCCGGCTTCGGCGATCTTCATCACCAGTTCGTTGGCCTCGAGCTGCAGCTCCAGCTGGTCCTGGATCCTGTAGTTCCAGGGGTCAAGGTCGATCGGCGTCTCCCATTCGCCGTCGGCGACCACAGGGGCAGGGGCCAGCTCGATGGTCTCGGTGTAGCCCCATGGATTCAGCGACGCCTGACGCGCCGCGAGCCGTGCGATCCGCGCCGCCTCCTCCTCGGTGAAGATCGTCGACGAAGCGAATCCCCACGCGCCCCCGACGAGGACGCGGACGCCGAAGTTGAGCGACCCCGAGATCCTGCGCAGCCCGATCCGGCGGCCCGACACGCTCGTCACCCGGCCGATCCCGCTCGTGATCCGCACGTCGGCGTAGCTCGTGCCCACGTCCCGGGCCGCCTGTAGCGCCGTCATGGCGAGCGCGCGCACATCGGGGTCCTGGAGGAGGGGGCGGAAGGGGCGGTATGCGCGGGCGGCCTCGTACGCATCCGTGAGGATACGGCCATCGAAACCGATCAGGCCTGCCGCGGCCAGCGCCGAGCCCGAGCGGACGAAGTCCCGGCGTGTCCATGTCATGCTGCGAGCCTCCGGGTGTGGGTGCCGATTGGATTGCCGATGCACAGTAGCGGCGGCCCGGCGGGCTAGCAAACGCGGGTGGCTACCGTCCGGGTCTATCGTCTGTTCACCCCTCGTCCGGCGAGGTGCGGGGCATCGGCGCGATCTGCGGCGGGGCGACTTGCTCCGGACCCACCTGCCCCGGCCCCGACTGCGCCTGCGCCGCTTGTCCGTCCTCCTCTTCCCGCGGTCCGAACTGGATCAGCAGGCCTCCCAGCACCGAAGTCACGAACCAGGCCATGAACGCGACCAGGAGGACTTCATGGGAGTAGAACATCTCCGAGGCGAGGCTGCCCACGGCGGTCCCCAGCCACAGCACGAAGTTCTGGAGCTGAAAGTCGAGCTGTTTGCCGAGCTTCATCCCCTGCACGGCCCGGAGCACGAGGTAGACGAGGGCACCTCCGATGGCGAGGGGGCGCGCGGGTTCGCCCATGGCGTTCAGAAACCCGAGGGCTACACCGACTGCGCCCCCGGTCACGATCCACATCTGCGAGGGCAACGGGGAGCGGCCGGAGGGGACTTCGGCTGGCGGCGCCTCTTCGGGAGGCGCGATGTCCGAGTCCGCCAGCACCTCCTGGATCGCCGTGCTCGTGGCGGTGGGATCGATGCCCGCCTCCGTGGCGATGCGGTGGAGTTCGTCGACGGTAAGGGTGTCGCCGCGGGCGTCGATTTCAGCCGCGCGCTGCAGAATGAGCGAAACCTGTGAGGAAGAGAGTGTCACCGGCGGGTTGGCCATAGGCGTCAAGTCTCCCGGAGGGCCTGGCATACGTCAGCGCAGAATATTCACCTGGCACGCACTGATTGCGCAACCGACAGGAACGCGGCAGCAGTGCGTCCGGTTTCAATCGTAGCGGGGTTCGATGATTAAGACACCAATGGACCCCGGCGTGTTGCATACGGGGGTGGGATTCTAGGGTGCGTCGGGAGCGGCGGTCGCGGGTTCGTCGCGGCTCACGACCCGGGTCGCGGGACCCACGATCAGCGGATCGGGCCCCGTGACCACGGCCTCGTCCCTGTCCGGGTAGGCGAGCCTGGAGAGGAAGAACTGCAGGGCCGCAATCCGCGCCCGCTTCTTGTCGTCCGACTTGATGACGGTCCAGGGGGCGTCCGCCGTGTCGGTGTAGAAGAACATCGCTTCCTTGGCGTGTGTGTATTCCGACCACTTGTCGAGCGAGGCGATGTCGATGGGCGACACCTTCCACTGCTTCAGCGGGTCGGTCTTGCGGCTGTCGAAGCGGTGTTTCTGTTGCTCCTGGGAGACGGAGAACCAGAACTTGAAGAGGAGGATGCCGCTGTTGACGAGCATGCGCTCCAGTTCGGGGCACTGGCGGAGGAACTCGAGATACTCCTGTCCGGTGCAGAAGCCCATCACGCGCTCCACACCGGCCCGGTTGTACCAGGAGCGGTCGAAGAAGACCATCTCGCCGGCGGTGGGCAGGTGGCGGACGTAGCGCTGGAAGTACCACTGGCCGCGCTCCACGTCGCTGGGCTTGTCCAGGGCGACGACGCGTGCCCCCCGGGGGTTGAGGTGCTCCATGAATCGCTTGATGGTGCCGCCCTTGCCGGCGGCGTCACGCCCCTCGAAGAGGATGACGATCCGGACTCCGGAGTCCTTCACCCAGCGCTGTACCTTGAGCAGTTCGACCTGCAGCCGGGCCTTTTCCCGCTCATATTCCTTGCGCTTCATCTTCGTCTGGTACGGATAGACGCCCTCCTGGAAGACACGTCTGATGACGTCGCTTCGCGGCGCGCGCTCCGTGCGATTCGGATCGTCGCTCATTGCGGCCTCCCATGACCGGTCACCGGGATTCGTCGCACCTTGCGCCCGGTCATCGCCCCTCCCTGCGTTCGAGTCGGCGCGGGAGGATCAGGTGGAGCAGTTCGCCGCCCTCTTCCGCCCTCGTCCAGTCGTCGGAGGACAGTTCGATGACCGCAACTGCGCCGGTGGGGAACCTGGTCCGGAGGCGGTCCATCTCGCTCTCGTCACCGCTGCGCGAGAGATACGCCGCCAGGGCGTGCGTCGAGGGGTTGTGCCCCAGCACCATGATGGTCTCCGCCTTGCGCGGAGTGGCCGCGATCGTGGCGAGCACGATCCGCGGCGATGCCAGATACAGGTCGCGGAGGAACTCCACGCGGGGATGCCCGTCGAACACCGGTTCCATCAGGCGCCACGTCTCGCGCGTCCTGGCGGCGGTACTGGAGTAGACGACATCCGGGACACAATCGAGAGCGGCGAGCTCCGCGCCGACCAGCGGAGCGGCTCGGCGGCCACGGCCCTTGAGGGGCCGGTCGTGGTCGCTGAGCGTCAGGTCGCCCCAACTCGACTTGGCGTGTCTCGCCAGCATCAGCCGCCGCATGCGTGTGTCCCTCGGTTCAGCGTTCTCGTGTTCCGGCCGCGTTGGCGGCTCCGTAGGTGTCCGCCGCGAGCCGGGGCAGGCGCGAGTCGCGTCCGCAATGTTACACGGCCGAGCCGCGGAATGCACCCCTGGCAGCCGGTGGAACAAGTCCCCGCTGCACTCGGACGGCGATGCATCCGGGCCGGACCGCGGTGCTCACCCAGCCGGTGGACCCGTGTGCGCGGGGGATTCGCGCGGCCATTCCCTCTGTGGCGGATTGCTCCGCGGGCCCTGGAATGTCAGGTTGGGACCCTTGGGAGATGGCTGCAGCTTCGCCGAGCTGCTCCACAGCCGGAGACAGGAGAACGATCGTGACCGGGATGAGCTTCGGACCGCCGACAGGGGGGGTCGCGACGGAGTCCGTGGACAACCGCCGGGTGCGTGCCGTCTGGCCCGCGAGGCCTGGGCATCCTGGCGGTCTGCTGGCGGTGCTGGTGGCCGCGCTCGGGGCGTGCGGAGCACCCGAGACCGCGCAACTGCCGGCCGAATGGCACCCCGCACTCTCGACCTTCGCGGAGACCGTGGCCGCCGATGTGGAGAGCGACAGCGTCGGCGGCGTGACCGTGGCGCTGGCCCGCGACGGCGAGGTCCTGTGGTCGGAGGCGTTCGGCTGGGCCGATCCGGAGGCGGGGATCCCGGCTGCGCGCGAGACGATCTACCGGACCGGATCCATCTCCAAGTCGTTTACTGCAGTGCTGATGGCGATCCTCGTCGACGAACGCGTCGTCTCGCTGGACCAGCGGCTGGAGTCGCTTGTTCCCGAAATCTCCGAACTGCAGGAGCGGCCGCCGGGGGCCAGTCCCGATCTGCGCCAGGTCGCCAGCCACACCGCCGGTTTCGGGCGGGAGCCCGGGCTCCGGGGAGCGGCCACCGGTCCCATCGAGACATGGACGGAGCGCATCCTGCAGTCGATCCCGACCACGCGCTACCGGACGCCTCCCGGAACGGAATACGCCTATTCGAACATCGGCTTCGGCGTCCTCGGGTTCGCCATGGAGCGGGCTGCCGGGGAACCCTTCATGGACCAGGTCGCGGCGCGGATCTTTGCGCCGCTCGGCATGGAAAGCAGCACGTTCATCGTCGGCGACGCGCTGCTCCCGATGCTTTCGAAGGGGCACGCCAACAACGCCGACGGGGACGTCAACACCGAGCGGCCCGCACAGGAGCACGACGGGCGCGGCTACAAGGTCCCCAACGGGGGCGTCTACTCCACGGTGGACGACCTGGCCGCCTTCGCGGCGGGGGTGATGGGACGGGGCGGCGCGTCGCTGCTGAGCGACGAAATGCGCGCGGAGGTGCTGAGCGTCCAGACCCCCGAGGATCCGGATTCCGGCTACGGCCTCGGCTTCTCGATCGCCACGGTGGACGGCCGCGTCTTCGCCGGCCACGGCGGATCCGTGTCGGGGTACACCGCGCACCTCCTGTTCGAACCTGCCACCGGGCTCACCGCGGTGCTGCTGCGCAACTACAACCGGGGCCGCACGAACCTGGGCCGCGCAGCGCGGGAACTGCTTGCGGGACTGCCGGTCGGCTGACCGGGGTGGCGGGCGCGGGCCGCGGGAGATGCGGGCGGCCCGGCCCGTGCGCTACAGGATCCAGTCCGCCCCTACCCGAAGGATCAGCCCCCGATTCATGGCGGAGTTGTTCGCGTCATCCGAGAGGTTCAGGAGCCCGAACCCGTAGAGAGCCTCCACGACCATGTGAAAATCGGTCACGTCGAAGGACATTCCAGCACCCCCCGCCAAGCCGACGTCGAATCTGTTGAAGGGGTCGTTACCTTCAGCCCCACACCTCGTGCTCTGCGATTGCCCCCGCGCCGCAACCGCCGCGGAACAGGTCACTCGGAGACCCATGGTGGGCCCGGCGAGCAGGTAGGGCCCCCCCAGCGCGACCTTCCCCAGCGCGGCGGCCTCGATGTACCCCAGCCTGTAGTTGAAGTTCAGCTCCTCGGGCAGATCGTCGGCGGTGAAGCCGGTGCCCCGCTCGGTGTATCCCGCCAGGAGGGCGAGCCCGATCCCGCCGCGCATGCGCGACGCGGTGATGCCAAAGTGGATCCCGGCGATCGAGGATGGCTGGATCCCCTCGTCATCGGTTGCGAACTGGCTGAGGGTCATGCCGGCGCGTCCGCCGAGGGTGGTCTGGGCGGTCAGCGGGACTGCGCACAGAAGTGCGGCGAGAAATGCCAGGTGACGCTTCATCGAGTGCTCCAGGCCGCTGGTGTTCCGTGGCGGCAGGTGACTGCGGACGGGATTGCCGCGGGGCTACTGCCAACGATAATTCATGGGGCGCGCGGGGACCAGCGCCCGTTCCCAATCGAACCAAAGCGAGACACAAGGAGACGACAGAATGTCCGACACCCCCCTGGGCCGTTTCTGCTGGAACGAGCTGATGACAACCGACCCGGCCGCCGCCCGTGACTTCTATGCCGGCATCACCGGCTGGGGCACGAGCATCTGGGACGGGGGCGAGAAGCCCTACGAGATGTGGATGAACGGCGAAGTGCCGGTGGGCGGCCTGATGGATCTCCCGGCCCCGGATGTGCCTCCGTGCTGGCTGACCTACCTCTCCACGCCCGATCTGGACGAGACGATGGAGAAGGTGAAGGCCGGCGGCGGGACCGTAATGAACGAGCTCGCGGTACCGCAGGTCGGACGGTTTGCGGTGATCGCGGACCCGCAGGGCGGGGTCATCTCGATCCTGGAGCCCGAGGGCGAGACCCCCGGCCACGACGATCCCCCGGCCCTTGCGGAGTTCTCGTGGCGCGAGCTGGCGACCACCGACGCCGATGCCGCCTGGGCCTTCTATGCCGGAGTCTTCGGCTGGGAGGATGCGGGCCGGATGGACATGGGCGAGATGGGTCACTACCAGGTGTTTGGCAGGGGCGGGCAGCCGCTCGGCGGCATCTTCAACGGCCCGCCGGAGATGCGGGCGGTCGGCTGGCTGCTGTATGTGCGCGTTCCCGATGTGCACCAGGCGGCAGAGCGGGTCAGGGAGCTCGGCGGCAAGGTGCTCAACGGGCCCATGGAGGTGCCGGGTAACGACTACATCGCACAGTGCATGGATCCGCAGGGGATAGCGTTCGCGGTGCATCAGGCGGCGGAGACGGCTGCGGACGGACAGGCCGATGGTCCGCCCGCGGCAGCGGAGCCGGCAGCGGCGGGGTAGGGGGGCGACGCGATGTACCGCAGGGGTTGGCTGGCGTGGGCCGCGCTGGCTGTCTGGGGCACGGCCGGTTGCGGAGAGAGTGAGCCGGCCAGCCTCGCGATCATCGGGGGCATGGTCGTGGACGGGGACGGGGGACCGCCCCGGGCCGCGACGGTGGTGATCTCCGGGAACGCGATCGTGACCGTGGGGGAGGGGGGGCGGGCGGCCCTGGACACGATCGACGCCACCGGACTGGTCGTGGCCCCGGGCTTCATCGACGTGCACAGCCACACGCCGCCGGCGATCGCGCAGGAGTCCAGGCGCCTCAACGAGGGGGTGGTGCGGCAGGGAGTGACGACGGTGTTCGGGGGGCCCGACGGCGCCTTTGCACCGGCGCGGATGCGGACCCTGGCAGAGGCGTACTATTACCAGGGGATCGGCACGAACGTCGCCTTCTACGTCGGCCACAACGGGATCCGCCGCGAGGTCATGGGGGACGACCAGCGGCGCCCGCCTACCGAGGGCGAGCTGGAGCTGATGCGGGCGCTCGTGCGGGAGGCGATGGAGCTGGGCGCATTCGGGCTCTCGAGCGGGCTGATGTACGAACCCGGGATGTTCTCCGACACGGAGGAGGTGATCGCGCTCGCACTGGAGGCCGCGGCGTACGGGGGCGTGTACGACTCGCACGTCCGCAACCCGGTGCACGACCTGGTCGAATCGGACCGGGAGCTGGTGCGAATCGCACAGATCGCGCGGCTCCCGGGCAAGATCGGGCACCTGAAGGCGGTGGGCCTCCACAACGAGGGGGTGATCGAGGACATCGTCGAGCTCGTTGAGGTGGCCCGGGCGCAAGGCACCCGGATCGTGTCCGACCAGTATCCCTACGACGGGGCTGCGACTGCGAGCCTCACCGGGATCATCGTTGCGCCCCCGGGCCTGGGCGGGCTCGATGCCTTCCGCGGCATGAGGCGGCAGGGACGGACGGACGAGGGGATGGCAGAGCTGAGGGCGGCGCTCGCGGACCCCGGATCGCGCGCCCGGCTGAAGGAGGCCAGCGAGAACGGGGTCGATGGCGGCTTTGCCTGGCTGAAAGCAACCGGGTACACGAGCATGCGGATCACGAGTTCGGCGGACTACCCGGAGCTGGTCGGGGCCTACCTGTCCGAGATCGCCGAGGCGCGCGGCCAGGATCCCTTCGACGCCGTGGCCGAGCTGATCATCGGGTCGTCCCGGCCTGTCAGCCTCACGCTGGGCGCGATCAAGGAACACGATGTTCGGCGCCTCATGGTCCAGCCCTGGAACATGATCGCCAGCGACGGAGGCTACGCCGACGGCTCGGACGCGCCCACCGGACACCCGCGCAGTGCGGGCACCTTTCCCCGCCTGCTCGGACACTACGTCCGGGAGGAGGGCGTCCTCACGCTGGAAGAGGCCGTGCGCAAGATCACGTCGCTGCCGGCCGACTTCCACGGCATCGCGGATCGCGGCCGCCTCGCGCCCGGCATGCGCGCCGACATCGCCATCTTCGACCCGGCGACGATCATCGACCGGTCGGACTGGGACCATCCGCAGCGCTTCGCGGAGGGGGTGCTACACGTCCTCGTCAACGGGGTTGCCGTGCTCCGCGACGGCGAAATGACCGGGGAGGCCCCCGGCGAGGTGGTGCGGCTGCAGCCGGCCGGGTGAAGTGAGCGGCCATAATGTCAAGTCTACCTTACACAATGTAATGTCAACCATACAATTCCGCCCCCTGAACCCCCGGGACTGGCCAGCGGTCGCGGAGATCTACCGGCAGGGGATCGAATCCGGCGATGCCACCTTCGAGACCGAGGTCCCCGATTGGCAGAGCTGGGATGCGGCGCGAAGTCCAGAGTGCCGCTTCGTGGCGGAAGCCGGTCGCGAGGTGATCGGGTTCGCTGCGCTGAGCCCGGTATCGGGGCGGTGCGTCTACGGCGGGGTACGCGAGGTGATGGTCTACATCGCGGAGAGCGCGCGCGGGCGGGGTGTGGGCGCAAGCCTGCTGCGCCAACTCGTCGAAGTGACCGAAGCGCACGGGATCTGGACGCTCCAGGCAGGGATCTTCCCGGAGAACGCCGCCTCGATCCGGATCTTCGAGCGGGCCGGTTTCGAGATCCTGGGGACCCACCGGCGCCTTGGCCGCTTCCACGACGGCCGCTGGCGCGACGTGGTGTTCATGGAGCGGCGGAGCGAGGTCGCGGGCGTGGACTGACTACGCCACCTCGATCCCCTCGTCCAGGAACACGTCCTGGATCAGGTTCAGCAGCTTGACCCCCTCCGCCATCGGGCGCTGGAAGGCCTTGCGCCCGGAGATCAGCCCCATCCCCCCGGCGCGTTTGTTGATCACCGCCGTGCGCGCCGCCTGCGCGAAGTCGTTGTCCCCGCTGGAGCCGCCCGAGTTGATCAGCCCGACGCGCCCCATGTAGCAGTTGGCCACCTGGTAGCGCGTCATCTCGACCGGGTGCGCGCCGGGGACCAGGTCGGAGTACACCTTGTCGTGAGTGCGCCCGAACCCGACCGCGCGGTAGCCGCCGTCCAGCTCGGCCTGCTTCTGCTTCACGATGTCCGCCTCGATCGTGACCCCGAGGTGGTTGGCCTGCCCCGTCAGGTCGGCCGCAGCGTGGTAGTTCTTCCCGCCGGTGTTGAATGCGGACTGCCGCAGATAGCACCACAGCACGGTCACCATGCCGAGCTCGTGGGCCATCTGGAAGGCTTCCGAAGCCTCCTGCAGCTGCCGCATCCCCTCTTCCGACCCGAAGTAGACCGTCGCGCCTACGGCCACGGCGCCCAGCTCCCACGCCTGCTGGACGCTCGCGAACATCACCTGGTCGTAGCGGTTGGGGTAGGTGAGCAGCTCGTTGTGGTTGAGCTTGACGAGGAAGGGGATCCGGTGGGCGTACCTGCGCGAGATGGACCCCAGCACGCCCAGCGTGGACGCGACCGCGTTGCACCCGCCCTCCAGCGCCAGCTCGACGATGTTGCCCGGGTCGAAGTAGATCGGGTTCGGGGCGAAGGACGCGCCCGCGGAGTGCTCGATCCCCTGGTCCACCGGGAGGATCGACACGTAGCCCGTGCCGGAGAGCCTCCCGTGCCCGAGGATCGACTGCATGCTGCGCAGGACCTGGGGACTGCGGTCCGTGCCGGAGACCACCCGGTCCACGAAGTCGGGGCCGGGGAGGTGGAGCTGGTCTCTGGGGAAGCCCCGGGCACGGTAGTTGAGAAGGTCTTCGGCCTCGGCGCCGAGGAGGTCGTGGATGCGGTCGGATGCGGGCATGGCGGTGTGGAGGGGGGTCGGTGATGGATGGTGGGTGATCGACGGTGGTGGCGGACGCAGGTGTGGCCGCCGTGCCGCCGGTGCCCGTTAGTGTGGACCTGCCAGCGTGCGGTGTCCAGTGCGGAAGGGGCTGCGTGGTCGAGAACCTTGGCCGAGATGGCAGGTGCGGAGTAGCTTCAGTAGGCATCCTGGAGGTCCAATGGATGGACGCGGGCGGGATCAACCGGCAACTCAGCGCAGAGCGATGGCCAGAACCACTCTACTCGCCCCGCGGACCGTCAATTTCCAGGAATTGATTGGAAACGGTAGGGCGTATTTCGTCCCTGCGTATCAGCGCGACTATTCCTGGGGCCAGGAGCAGTGGGAGGACCTTTGGAACGACATCACTGAAATGCAGGACCTCCAGGATGGCCGTCACTACATGGGCGCGCTCGTCGTGGAGGCCCAGTCGGATCGCCGATTCGTAGTCATTGACGGACAGCAGCGTTTCGCGACACTCAGCGTTCTTACTCTGGCTGTGATCAAATCGCTCCAGGGATTGGCTGATGCGGGCGTCGACCGGGAAGAGAACATGGCTCGTGCCGGCGAACTGCGGAAGCGTTTCATCGGGGAGAAAGACCCGGCTTCGCTCGTCGAATCGAGTCGGCTCAACCTCAATGACACCGACGACGGGTTTTATCAGGACTACCTCGTCCAGCTCAGGAAACCCCGAAATCCCCGTGGCCTGGTCCGTTCCAACAAGCGGCTGTGGCAGTGCTTCGAGTATTTCAGGAAGCAGATTCAGGGATTGGAATCCTCCAAACGAGACGGGACGGCGCTTGCCAGACTGATCTCGGAAAACGTCGCGCGGAGGCTGGTCTTCATTCTCATCACCGTGGACGATGCCCTGAACGCGTATACGGTGTTCGAGACCCTCAATGCTCGGGAGCTGGAGCTTACGACGACGGATCTTCTGAAGAATTACCTCTTTGCAAGAGCATCCAGTGCCGATCGACCATCGCTCCTTCGTCGTTGGCAGCGCATAGCTACGACCGTCGGTCAGGAGCACGTCCCGGACCTGCTCCGCTACCACATGCTCTGCGAAGAGCCCAAGGTGCGTAGTCGGCGCCTCTTCAAGCTCGTACGAGATCGGTATCGATCACCGAAGGAAGTGTACGACCTGCTGGAGGTTCTGGAATCACGCGCCGAAGTGTTTGCGGCGGTCAAGGATCCATCGCACGGCTACTGGGTGGAGACGCCCGAAGCCCGGCGCTACATCACTGAACTGAATGTGTTTCGCGTAACCCAGATGATGCCCTTGCTGTTTGTCGTTCGGGAGGAGTGGTCGGAGAGCGACTTCGTTCGGACCTTGAAACTCGTGTGCGCGTTGGCGTTCAGGTATACGGTCGTGAGCAGGCTGAATACGAATCCTCTCGAGGTTGCGTACCACCGCGCGAGCAAGGCGGTGAAAGACGGTGCGGTCCGCGGTCCACGAGGATTGTTCGAGGTGCTCAAGCCGATCTACGTGCCCGATGAGCAGACAGCGACTGATTTCACTTTTCTTTCGATTCCGACGCGCGGTCCCGGAAAGCGCCTGGCAAAATACATCCTGGTGCGGCTGGAAGAAGATCGATCGGAAAAGCCTTCCGATCCCGAAACGGACCCGGGGACCATCGAACATATTCTGCCTGAGAACGCTGGGGCGGATTGGGAAGACACATTCCCCACCGGGACCCAGGAAGCTGTCGTGAACCGGATTGGCAATCTCACGCTACTTGAAGCCAACCTGAACCGCGACGTGGGGAATGCGAGTTATCGGGAAAAGCTGGACGCCTACCGTCGAAGCCGCTACGCGCTGACGAAGGCGGTTTCGGAATTCGCGCCACAAGAGTGGACGCCAGCGATAGTCGACAAGCGTCAACGCCAACTGGCCGCTCGCGTCGTACACCTGTGGCGTTCGGATTTCGCGTAGGTGGCGAGCAGCCCGCCTCCCCAATCCGATGACTGAGTTCCACCACCCGACGCTTGCTCGGCTTGTTGCCGAGCCCGGCCTGAGCGCTCACTTTCGCTGGCGTAGCCGGGGCCTGTCCGGCCGCAGGGACGGACTCCGCCGACGCCCGAGCCGATCGAGGGGACGACGATGACCAGACACGCCGCGCGCTTCGCGCTCATTCTTCTCGCAGCCGCACTGCCCGGAGGCGCCGCCACCCCCCAGCCCCCCGACCCCATCGTCCGGCTCGAAGCCGCGCCCCCCGAACTCGCCATGCGGGTCGGCGACGAGGTGCAGGTCACGGTGACCGGGATCACGCGCTCCGGCGTCCGCGTCGACGCCCCCCCCATACGGCTTGTCGGTCCACGCGGCGGCATGCGCGTCCGCGGCGGCGCCGTCACCGCCCTCGCGGCTGGCGACTTCGCGCTCATCGCCACCCTCATCCAGGAGGACCCCCCGCCCGGCACCGCCCCCGTCACGCTGCGCGTCCCGGTCTCGATCGGCTGGCCCCCCGTCGCGCGGGTCGCGGTCTCTCCCACCACCGGCGACCGCCTCCTCGCGGGCACCACCATCCGGCTGCGCGCCCGCGCCGAACACGCCGACGGCTCCATCCGGCCCGGCACCGAGCCGGCCTGGCGGAGTGGCTCCCCGGACGTCGCCACCGTCGACCGCTTCGGGCGCGTCACCGCCCACACCCCCGGAACGGCCACCATCACCGCCACCGTCGACGGCGTGGACGGCACCCTCACCCTCACCGCCGACCCCTTCACGGGCACCACCCTCACCATCACCGGCGGCGTCTCCCGCGCCCGCACCGGCGACGTCATCGAATTCGGCGCCGAGGTGCGCGGCCCCGGCGGCGAACTCCTCACCGGCGTCCCCGTCGAGTGGTCCCACGCCTGGGGAGAACCGGAGGGGATCATCGCGCCGCCCGCGCCCGCCCAGATGCGGGGCGGCCGCTTCGTCGCCGACGTGCCGGGCATCTACACCGTCATCGCCGACGCGGGACCGCTTACCGCGCGCACTTCCTTCCGCGTCACCCAGCGCGACGTCATCCAGCAGATCGAGATCCAGGGCCACGGGCGCGAACAGCGCGTCCGCACCACCGACTTCTGGGTCTTCGAGGGACGGGACGGCCGCGACTACGCGCTCACCGGGGCCAAGCGCTCGGACGGCTACGGCTTCGTGTGGGACGTGACCGAGCCCGGCAACATCGTCAAGACCGACTCGATCCAGGTCGATGCGCGTTCCGTCAACGACATGAAGGTGTCGCCGGACGCGCGCTATGCCACCATGACCCGCGAGGGCGCATCCGACCGGCGCAACGGCGTCGTCATCCTCGACCTCGCCGACCCCGCGCACCCCAGGATCGCGTCGGAAGTCACCGAGTACGGGCTGACCGGCGGCGTCCACAACGCGTTTCCCACCAACGAGCACGTCTTCGCGCTCGCCGGGGGCGACAAGTACGTGATCCTGGACGTCAGCGACATCTACAACCCGCGCTACGTGGGCGAGTACAACCATCCGGACAGCCGGCTGCACGACGTGTGGGTGCTCGACGGGCTCGCCTACTCGGCCGAGTGGCAGAACGGGCTGGTCGTGGTCGACGTGGGCGACGGGCGCTGGGGCGGATCGCCCGAGAACCCGGTCTTCGTGAGCAGCCTGCCGGTCCCGACCGGCGGCACGCACGCCGTCTTCCCCTACATCTCCCAGTCCACCGGCAAGCACTACGTCTTCGTCGGCGACGAGATCATGAGCCGGCGCGGGCTCGCGTGGGAGGGGCCCGGACAGGGCAGGGGCTCCTACCAGCTCCCGTACGACCCCGAGACCGGGATGAACGGCATCCCGCTGGCGACCCAGGGCTACATCCAGATCATCGACTTCTCCGATCCGGAGTCGCCGGAGATGGTTGCGCGCTACGAAGTCCCCGAATACGGGACCCACAACATCTGGGTGGAGAACGATATTCTTTACCAGGCGTACTACGAGGGGGGCGTCCGCATGGTTGACGTTTCCGGGGAGCTGATGGGTAACCTCTACACGCAGGGACGCGAGATCGCGGTCTTCAAGGCGTACGATCCGATTGGTTATGTTCCGAATTCGCCGATGGCGTGGAGCGCGATGCCCTTCAAGGGCCGCATCTTCTTCTCGGACACGAATTCGGGACTGTGGTCGGCGAGGCTGGTGCCGAGGAGCAGGCCGATCAGCTGACCGGCCGCTGGCGAGCCGCCGGGCCGGGCTGGCCCACGCCGGTCAACAGAACGCACCAGGGCGGGGAGCGAAGGGTGCCGCCGGCGGGAAACCGGCCGGCGGGATGAGTCGACAACCGGACGCTAGACAATGGAAACCTCGTACCTGGTCTGGATCGCGATCGCCATCGTCGTGGTTCTCGCGCTGCTTTTCGTGCTGGTGAGTGTCTTCTTCGGCTGGGGGGAATGGCTGCGCGGGCGGCGGAACATCGAAATGTCGCTGGATGCGGGCGTGCGCCACCTCCTCGACGGTTACCTGAACGAGTTCGCTCGCCGGCTCGGGTGGGAGGACGAGTCGACCGCGAAGCTGCGCGCCGCGGGCGAAGAGGTGCTGATGAGCCTGGCTGGAGCCGATGAGGACATCTCGGGACTGCGGCGGCTGCGGGTATCCGTGCGGCAGGAGAAGGGGACCGCGGTGATGGAATTCCTCGCCGCGCCCCAGGGTACGAACTTCGAGGAGCAGATCAAGCTCATCGAGCAGCACGCGGTTCCCGTCGAGCAGGAGATGTCGCTGCGCCTGCTCAAGCACTACGCCTCGTCTGTTCGCCACCGGCATTACCACCTGAACGACCTGGTGACGGTGAGGGTGGAGCGGTCGCGGTAGGGGTCCTTGGATAAACCCGCTCGAATGCCGCGGGGCTTTTGCCCACGGGCTGTTCCAGGGCGGTTGCGTCCGCGTTACGGGCCGGAGCCGCCTCCCGATCCGCCATGATCTCCTGAATCGCCATCTCCGTCGCCGCCGCGTCGATTACCCAAGCCGGGAACCTGCGTGGAACCCGGGAACCCCGTTTCGGGGGTTGGCGTATCCACCCACATGGATACTCGCAATCATGGACGTGCGCGCCTGGTGCTGGTCACGGGTCCCAGCGGATACGTCGGCGGACGTCTGGTTCCCGCTCTCGAGGCGACGGGCAAGCGGGTGCGATGCCTGGCCCGCGTGCCCAGGTATCTGGAAGGCCGGTTCGCGCCGTCGACGGAGATCGTTCGCGGCGACGCACTCGACCGGGCGTCGCTCAATGCGGCGCTGCGGGGCGTCCAAACCGCCTACTACCTGATCCATTCCATGGGGTCGCGGGCCGACTTCCGGAGAAGGGACCGCGCCTGCGCCCGCAATTTCGCGCATGCCGCCCGGCGGCAGGGGGTGCGGCGGATCATCTACCTCGGAGGGCTCGCGAGTGGAGCGGGCCCGGCCCCTTCGCGCGGGCCCACCCGCCGGCACCCGCTTTCACCCCACCTGGCCAGCCGCCACGAGGTCGGCAACATCCTCGGCCGGGAGGGTCCGCCCACGATCGAACTTCGCGCCTCCATCATCATCGGCTCCGGTTCGCTCTCGTTCGAGTTGATCCGCGGTCTGGTCAACCGGCTCCCGGTCATGGTGACCCCACGGTGGGTGCGGACGGTCGCCCAGCCGATCGCGATCGGCGACGTGATCGCGTATCTGGTTCACGCGCTGGACGTGGACGCTGGCGGGCACGCCATCTTCGAGATCGGCGGTCCGCGGAGGGTGAACTACGGCGAACTCATGCGGGAGTACGCGCGCCAGATCGGCGTGCGAAGGGTCCTGGTCCCGGTGCCCTTCCTGAGCCCGCGGCTCTCGAGCCTGTGGCTGGGGCTCGTGACGCCGCTCTACGCCCGCGTGGGCAGGAAGCTGATCGACAGCATGCGCACCGAATCGGTCGTGAACGATCCGGCGGCTCTCACGCGGTTTCCGGTGCGGCCTGCCGGGGTCGGCGAGGCCATCGCCCGGGCGCTCTGGGAAGAGGATGGGGAGATGGCCCGGACGCGCTGGAGCGACGCGGTGTCAGCGGGGATCGGGGCGCGGCGGCGAAAAGCCGGGGAGTCCGGGGCCGGAAGCCGGCGGTCGCGCTGGGGCGGCCGGAGGTTCGGCTCACGGCTGGTCGAACGGCAGCAGGCGCTGGTCCTCGCAGCCTCGGCCGCCCAGGCCTTCCGGCCGATTCAGCGCATCGGCGGCAGGCGCGGGTGGTACTTCGGGAACTGGCTCTGGCTGCTCCGGGGAATGGTCGACCTCGCGCTGGGTGGTGTAGGGATGCGGCGGGGCCGCCGCCATCCGGTCGAACTCCGGGCTGGAGATCCGCTGGACTTCTGGCGCGTCGAGGCCTTCGAGGCCGCCCGCCTTCTCCGTCTTCGGGCCGAGATGAAGGTTCCCGGCCGGGCGTGGCTGCAGTTCGAGGTCGAGCCTGGAAAAAAGGGCAGCCTGATTACCCAGACGGCGGTCTTCGACCCGCTGGGACTGTGGGGGCTCGTCTACTGGTACGGCCTCTATCCCGTCCACCGTCTGATCTTCCGCGGGATGCTGAGGGGGATCGTGCGCGAAGCGAAACGGCTGGCGCCGCGCCGCGCGGATCCTCCCGGGCGGCGGACCGCGGGCGGTGCCCCCGCACCGGCCGCCCCCGCGTACCTCCGTGGCCCAGCGCGTCTCACTGCCCCAGAGCGCGAGCCAGGAACGCCACCGCGCGGGGAATCGCCTCGTCCAGTGTAAGGAAGTCGTGTCCTCCCGACTCGTAGATGTAGGCCTCGAAGTCGGGCGCCCCGCGCCCGAGTGCCTCCATCGCCCGGATGAGCGAGTGGGCCTGCGACACGGAGACGACGAAGTCGATCGTGCCGTGGTGGATCTGGAGGGGCGGAATATCCGCAGCGAAGAGGACGGATGAGCGCCGCACGAGCTCCAGGCGCGCCTCGGAGCGCGTCATGTCGCCGCGGATGTACGGCTGCACGATCGTGGAGTCGAGGTGCGCGACCCCGGTCAGACGGCGGGGCATCCGCCGCGCCGCTTCGCGGACGATTTCCCGCACCCAGTCGTCGAAGAAGTCCGTCGGCCCGAAGAAGCTGACAATGCGCTCGACGCGCTCGTCGCGGATCCCGGCGAGCAGCGCCACGCCGCCTCCCCGGCTCCCCCCGAGCAGGTTGTAGCCGCCCGGTTTCGCCTCGGGCGTCGTCTCGAAGGCGACGTTGACGAGCGCGATCACGTCGTCGACGTCGTAGTCCCAGGGGCTTGAAATCCCCTCCGACACCCACCGCGTCTCGCCGTAGCGGAGCGGCTCGCTGCGGAAGGACGGGAGCACGTAGACGAAGCTCTCGCGGAGGTCCTCGCCCAGCCCGAACGCGGCGATCTGCACGTCGGCGATCGACACGCCGTTGTCGCCGCCGTGGAGGTAGGCCAGGATCGGCAGGCTCTCCTCTTCCGCGCCGGCGGGCGTGATGATCGCGCCGTAGTGGCGGTGCCCGGAAACCACATGCGAGACGACGCGCAGGTTGGCGTCCGATCCTCCGAGCGAAAAGTCCTCGGAGAGCTCGACCCGGACGCCCTCGGACGGGGCGCTGCGGCCCGCCCAGTCGGCGCGCACCGCGTCCATCTCCGCCTGCGTGGCCGGGACGAAGAGCAGGTCGAGCTCGGCCTCGAGGTCCAGCGACTCGGCGGTGAGGCGGGCGCTGGCGTTCCCGGATGAGACGGTGAGCGACTGCTCGCCGGGATCGGGGCCGAGGACCCAGATCGCGGAAGCGCGGCCCCCGTCGCCGGTGGCGGTTGAGGCCGAGTCGGCCCGGCCGCCGCGCGAGGGGGCGAAGGTGATGGCGGCGCCGGAGAGGGGGCGGCTGGCGTCGTCGAGAACGCGGACGGCGACATGGTCCTCGAGGGGGAGGCCCTGAACGGCGCGCTGGGCGTCGCCGGAGAGGATCTCGATGGTGGCCGCGACGGGGTCGGGGGTGGTGGGGGGGTCGTCGCCGCAGGCGGTGATGAGGAGGGTGAGGAGGGGGAGGTTGAGGCGTCGCAGTGCGCGGGGGGTGGTCAGCGCGAGGGTGGGGTGGTGGGGGGCAGGGGGGTGCGCCGGGCCGCGATGCCGGGTGGGGCCGTGGCGGTGAAGGGGTGGTGCCATGCGTGAGGTGTCTCCGGGTGGGGGGGCTCGCACCCGGAAGCTATGGGGTGCGCGCCGGCGAGTCGATCCGGACCGCCGTTTGGAATCGAGAATCAACCCGTAGCCGAATGCCGCACCCCTTCGATCCTGCTACGGGTGGCGTGAGGGGGTCGATAGGGAAGATGCCGGGCCGGCGTCACGCGAAGCGTCCGCCGAGTGCACCGTCGCGCCCATCCACCGTGCCCCCGAGGGCCGGAAGTGCTGGAACAGGCGGCCGAGCAGCGGTAGCGCGGGTGTCGCCGGTGCCCCGAGGGCCCGGTTCGCGGCCCCGATCCGGAACGCCAGCCGCCACTGGCGGAAGAGCGTTCGGTACGCCGCCCACAGGGTGCCGCGCGGGTCGTAGATGTTCGTCGCCTCGGAGGAGACGCCGTTGAGTTCGATCACCTTGAAGCGTCCGGCCCGGATTTCGGCCATGGTGTTGCCCCGAATGTCGTACCGTCCGAAGAAGAACCCGTCGATGCTCCGGCTCACCTCGTCGATCGCCTTGGCGAGCGCGGGGGTTTCCAGATGCGCCCCGTCGCGGAACTCGCATCCGAAGCAGTGGTTGCCGCGCTCTTCGATAACGACCTGCTCGCCCTGCGCGGGAACGCGGTCCAGAGCGGCGCCCAGGGTACGCGCAAAGACCCGGCGCTGGCAGCGGAGCCTCCGGTCGTCGAGAACGAGGTCACCCAGCGGCCGGCGTCCGTCCCCCGTCACCACCGGCTGCCGCTTTTCGGTGATCCCGAAGACTCGCCCGCGCTCCTCGCCGGGGAACCGATAGTAGAAGACGCCCAGCTCCTCGCCCGGCACGTATTCCTGCACGATCAGCCTGGCCTCCCGCACGGCCAGCCGCGCGGCCAGCTCCCGCTCGCTCCTCACGATCGCCACCCCCGCCCCCCGCTCCCCCACGTCCGGCTTGACCACGACCGGCAGGCCTCCCACTGCGGCGGCCAGGTTGCCGGCGCCGGTCACGCCGGGCCCCTCAGCGCCGCCCACGTCACATCCGTCCACCCCGCCCCCCACCCGCATCCCCGCCACCACCGTCCGCGCCACCCGCGCCCGGTCCCCGATCGCGCCCAGAATCGCCGACTTCGACTCCCCGACCAGCCCGCCGTCCGGAAACGCCGGGTTGGCCGCCGTGAAGACGGTGAGCGACCGGTATTTGACGGCCAGCCACACCCCCCAGGCCAGCACTGGCAGATAGAAGAGCCACGGCGGCCAGAACTCCCACCCGCGCACGCGCCCCCAGCGGGCCAGAAAACGCCGCCTCCCCGCCGCGCTGAAGAGCGGCACCCCGACCCGCAGCACGATCAGCGTCCCCAGCGCCGTCGCGATCAGCCATGGGAGTGCCCGGTCCTGGAACATCCCGATGCGCTCGGCCGCCGCGGCCCCGAAGAGCGCCGTGCCCCCGACCAGGAGCGGCGTCCACAGCACGGCCGCCACCACGATCCACAGGCCGAACGGGATCAGCGGCATCCGCACCACCCCCGCGGCCACGTAGGTGGGCAGGCGCGTCCCGGGCACGAAGCGGCCGCCGATGAGCAGCGCCGCGCTCCGCTCGGTGAACCATCGGCACGCGCGCTCGAGCTCCTCCTGGCGGATCATCCACCTGAGCGGCGCGATCCGCGTGACGGGCCGCCCGAGCAGCCGTCCTCCCGCGTAAAGCAGCAGGTCGCCCACCACGAGGCCCGCCAGGCACGCGCCCACCCCCGCCGTCCACGGCAGCGTGCCCCGCGCGACCAGCAGGCCCGTCCCGATGCAGGTCAGGTCCTCGCTCACGAAGGTGGCGGCGACGATCAGCAGCAGCGTCACGATGAGGGCGAAGCCCGTGACCGGCGGTACGCTGGAGGGGTCGAAGGGGGTGGCGGCGGCCGCGGTGCGCGCCGGATCGGCGTTGGCGCGCAGAGTGGCTGTCCCGGCCTCGACCCGGTCCAGGAAGTCCACGATGGGCGGCGCGATCCGGTCCGGTTCCAGGAACGTCATGAAGTGGCTGCCGTCCAGCATGACCATCTCGGACTGCGGCACGATGCGGCGGTGCTCCTCGGCCGCGGCGGCGGGGACAAGGGGGTCGTCGGTGCCGTGCACGATGAGCATCGGGCCCGGGTAGCCGCTCAGGATGCCGCGCAGCGGGCGCTGGTCGGTGTCGTAGAAGTTCCGTGCGTAGCTGTAGCCCAGGAAGGCGTCGTCGGCGTACCCGAAGTGGGGGACGAGTTCGCGCAGCGCCCAGATGGCGAACAGCTGCAGACCGTGGATGGCATGGTTAAGGTGGTACTCGCCCAGCAGCTCGTATTCCTGCGCGCCGATGGATGAGAGCAGGGTGAGAGACGCGATGCGCGCCGAATCGGCCCGGTACATCTCCAGCGCGACCCCGCCGCCCAGCGAGAAGCCCACCACGTGCGCGCGTTCGACCGCCAGCGAGTCGAGGAGCTGCAGCGTCATCGCGGCGTGGGCCCGGATCGAGTAGTCGGGGATCTTCGTGGTGGATCCGCCGAACCCGGGCAGATCGGGCGCGATTGTGCGGCGTTCGGCCCCCAGTGCGGGCCCGAGTCGGCGAAACACCCCTCCCGAACCGGGGCTTCCGTGGAGGAGGAGGACGGGGTATGCGGGAGATTCCGGAGGCTTCCAGACACCCGGCACCGGATCCCGCCTTCGACTCTCTGACAGATTGTTTGACATATTAGGGCTATAATCTGTCACCCGGAATTCGCTGTCGACCGGAACCAGGCCCTCCACTGTTGAGTGTTCGGCGTCAACAGACAGATTCACACCATAATCTGTCCATTCCCGGTAGGCGATTGTGACCGGGCCACGCTTCGGGCGCGGCCAACCCTCTACCTGCTGCAGTGACAGGGCCGGTGGCGGCGGTGCCTCTGGACGCCCGGCGCGTACCGCGTGTGAGGCGGCCAGCAGCGCGACGTAGACCAGGAGGACCGCCCGCTTGTGGATCCGCAGCCACCGAGGCCGGCGCGTCATCTTCCTGAGTCCGGCGGGGCCTTCCGCGCCGGGACCGGCGACGCCTTCGGTCCGGCGCCGGGCGACGGCTTCCGTCCCGGCACCGGCTCGAAGTCCCCCAGCATTGCGCGCCGCAGATCCGCGGCCAGCACCTTGCGATCGCCCGCCCGTAGCGGCCCGTCGCCGAAGCGCATCGTGCACTCCACCCGCCTGAGCGCGAAGAGGCCCAGGACGTGAGGCAGGAAGTCCGAGTCGCCCCACCAGCACACCTGGTCGCGTGCGGCGGGGCCCTCCGGTGGCGTCCGGTAGCTCAGGGTCAGCCAGTACACGGGGGTGTTGGCTTCGGCCGCGTCGGCCAGGAGCGCGGGCTTGAAGGGCAGGATCGTGTCCCCGCCGGAGGTGGTGGCCTCGGGAAAGACGATCACGCTGTCCCCGCGCGCCATGGCTTCACCCATCTCCCGCCGCACCCGCAACACGTCGCGCCGGGTGGCGCGATCGACGTAGATGGTGCCGCCCAGGCTGGCCATCGGTCCCCAGAACGGCCAGCGGCGCAGGTCGGCCCTGGCCACGAACACCATCGGCATGACCGAGTCGAGAACCGGGATGTCGAGGTAGCTCAGGTGGTTGGAGACGACGAGCGCTCCCGGCGGCGGGGGCTGCCCGACGGTCGCGACCCGCACCCCCGCAACGCGCATCATCCCGCGGGCCCAGACCCGCTTCAACCGGCGCCGGACCCTGGCCCTCAAGACCGCTGCCGAGCGGGGCATGAAGACCGTCGGCAGCCAGAGGACGAGGAGAAGTGTGGCCACCGCAGCCGTCCAGGAGAGGATCGCCAGTGCCCTGGCCGCGACCGCCGGCCACCGGCCCGGCGGCACATGCGGCCGTGCCGGACCCGCCTTCGCCGCTCCAGGCGCGCCCTCAGGGGATCCCGGCATTCGCCCCGGGGACTTCTAACGGAAAAAGCTGCGGAAGACATGGCGCTCCAGTTCGCGCACGTCGAGCACGACCAGGAAATCGATGGTCCGGAACGCCCGGTCGATCGCCGGGGGGCCGCAGACCTTCGCGCCAAGGTTCAGATAGCTCCGGAAGAGCGGCGGAATCTCGACCGGTTCCACCGGGGTGCCGCCGTGGTCGTGCAGCCCGCACTCGAAGCCGGGGAGAGGCCAGACCCGCGCGTGCGGGTGGAGGTGACCGCCCTCGGCCAGGAAGGCGTGGGCCGCGTTGCCGACGCGACCGTCCTGGGTGGTCAGCGAGCAGCAGCCGAAGAGGTGGTGCTTCCCCGTGTGGGTCAGGTACACCGCCAGTCCCCGCCAGAGCAGGTGCAACACGCGGCGGCTCCGGTGATCCTTCGCGATGCAGGCCCGTCCCACCTCGACCGCGTCGTCGATGATCTCCATGGGGAACTGCGAGAAGTCGAACTCGCGCGCGGTGTAGAAGCCGCTGTTGGCGGCCGCCATGGCCGCGGTCTGCATGCGGTAGGTCCCCACCACCTCGCCGGTGCGCCGGTCGGTGATCAGGATGTGGTGCATGACCTCGTCCAGGTCGTCCCGGTCCAGCCCCGAGTCGAGGGAGGATGCCAGCCCTTCCCCCAGCTCCAGGTTGAACACCGCGAAGCGCAGCCGCTGCAACGCGCGCAGCTCATCAACGGTGCGGGCGAAGGAGAGGCGGTAGGGGCCCGACTCGGCGACTTGGCGCGGAAGTTCCTGCTCGGCGATGGGGAAGGCGGCGGCCCGGCGGCGGCGGGTTGCGAATGCACGGGAGTCCCGCGGGGATCCCGAACCTCGCCCGGGCCTGGTCAACTCAGCCTCCGTATGCTGGCCGGATCCACGTGCAGGAAGGTGGTGCCGCCCCGTTGCACGAGACGGCCCGTCATGCCCACGGGCGTGGCGATCAGCCCCTCCAGCTCCTCCCCGATGGCCTCGCCGCCGCTTCCCGCCAGGACGATCCCTTCCCGCCGCCCGTCCTCGCGGCGCACCTCCAGGAGGGGCGGAACCCCTCCCTTGATGCAGACCGCCGCGCAGGCCCGGTGGGTGATGCCAGACCCGGGGTTCATGACGCCCAGGTAGCACTTCGACCCCACGATCTCGCCCTCCACGTAGCGGTCCCCCAGGTCGACCTCCGGCAACTCGGGGGGTGGTCCGCCCGTCTCGCGGAGCGCCACCGTGCCCGGCTCGACCTGGATCATCGCCTGGTCCTCCCGGTACGCGAGCGTCCCCTGCAGCGCAGCCGCGCGCCCCACCACGGACGCCACCAGCTCGTCCGCGCCGAACTTTCCGGGCGCGGTCAGCAGGTAGCGGGCAAAAGCGGGGTCGCCGGGGACGATGAGCGAGGGGTAGGGGTCCGCCACGACGAAGCCCTCGAAGGTGCGGATGTGGCCGAACTCGAAGTGGGCGGCGGGCAGGGTGCGCTGGCCGAGGGCGACGACGGCGGCGGCGAGGGCGGCGGCGGCCAGCGTGCCCAGGGCGAGCCGGCGCAGGAAGCGGCGGATGCGGGGGGGTGGGGGATCGGTGTAGCCGACGTAGAAGTCCGTCATGAGGTCTCCCCGGGTGGGGGCGGGGCCGCGCCGGCCACCGGGAGCTGCGCGGTCCGGGAAGCCGTGCCGAGGGGGTTCGCCGCCGGGTTCACCCACACGAAGCCGTCGTGGATGGCCACATCGTAGGTCTCGACCCGGTCGTCGAAGGGCGGGGGAGCGCAGCCGGTCACGGGATCGTACTGGAAGCCGTGCCAGGGGCAGGTGACGCACCCGTCGATGATGCGGCCCTCGCCGAGCGGGCCCATCTGGTGGCGGCAGACGTTCGAGATGCAGGAGATCTCGGTGCCGTTGCGGAAGACGGCGACGCGCTCGCCGTCCAGCGGCACCACGCGGCCCTCGCCGTCGGGGATGTCGGCCGTGTGAATGGCGGTGCGGAGGTAACCCTCGGGCACCTCGGAGGATGGGGTGGTGCGCGCATCGCCGCGTGCCCGTGCCTGGCCGGGGACCGCTCCGACCGAGATCGTAGCCGTCCGTCCCCGTGAGGCGTCGGGTCCCCCCGCCCGCACGGCGGCCCGGTCGCGGCGCCGCTCTGCGAGCCCGGTGTACAGGTGGAGCGCGAAGACGGTCACGGTCACGGCCCCCGTAACCGGCCACAGGTACTCCTTCCCCTCCCCCTGCAGCGCACCCAGCGCCACGTGCGCCAATAGAACCGCGTACGCCCCGTACACCGTCATGTGAAGCCCCTTCCAGACCCGGGGCGTCAGGTTGGCGAGCCAGAAGTCGTGGCTGGTCGCCGCCATCAGGAAGAGCACGACCAGGACGACCGCTCCGAGGGGCTGGAAGGGGAACGCGCCGCCACCGGTGAAGCTGCCGTCGCTGGACAGCACGCTCGCGAGCGGGTTGACCTCGCCCAGGGCGTGAAACTGCAGGATCGCAAAGGCCCCGTGCACGAGCGCGACCAGGAAGGTGGCCACGCCCAGGTGGCGGCGGTTGTACAGGACCGGGAGGAAGCGCGGCGACATGCGCGCCAGGGGGGCCGATCAGCAGGATGAACGAAAGCATGACGAAGCCGAGGCTGCCCGTCGCCCTCAGGATCAGCGTTTCGATCGTGATGTACGGCTGGGTGGCCAGGGTGATGGCCGTGAAGGCGCAAAGGTACACCACCATGCAGAGCACGATGAGCAGGTCGTACTTCCTCTTCTGGGGCGACCAGCCCACCGCCCGGTAGACGTGGCTCACGGGCGGGCTCCCGGGGTGGCCTCCATGCCCACCGCCGCCAGCGGCTCCGGCTCCGGACGCCCCGAAAAGGTCACCCACCCGTAGAGGAGGACGCAGGCGGCGAGGATCGCGCTCACGAGCACCACCCACAGGTGCGCCGAACGGTGGCCGCTCCTCACGACCGCTCCTTCGCCCCCGCGCGCACCCACTTCACGAGCATGAGCGGCCACAGCGCCACCACCCCCGGTAGGGTCAGGACGCGAAACCCCCAGGTCCCCCCCTTCGCGGCGGGGTCGATGGCGCCCGCGCCCCTCAGCGCGAACGGAACCGCGAAAACCGCCCCGGCCGCACCGTAGACGGCCAGCGCGATCACCAATGCTTCGGCGACTGGATAGGGAATGGGAACACCTCACGGCGAGGTTGGTGGAAATGAAACACCGCAACCTATCACCATGGGGATTTCGCCGCGATTGCGGCGTTGGGGTGAGGCCCTATCTCCCGAACCCATACGTGAAGTTGATCAGCGGCAAACAGCAGAATGGACCTGCCCCGCTTTCACGGACGATTAGTTCTTGGGGTTGATAGTGTGTGATTTGGTTTGTGCTTTCGCCCTTCCAACGGTGGAGAGGGGCAGCGAGCGACTCTGGAGAAGCGAGCGAGGACGAGAAGTCCGGAGAGC
>JAJDVT010000058.1 GCA_022826005.1 Gemmatimonadota bacterium
CTGGTGGTCCGTGATGCGTCGGCCCGGCACTTGGCGTCTCTCCGCTCGAAGGGAAAAACACCAAAGCTCGCGCCGGCCGCGGCCACCTCCGCTCTCTCACCCTGTTTGTCGCTGGCTTCTCATCCTGATTGTCGCGCTACAGTGGAGAGTGAGGGATGCCTTGCGAATCTGGACAATCTGCTCGCCAGTGCTGCGGAAATCCCGAACTGGGAGAATGAGGAGTCGGTGCTCAAGAACGGGGAGTACGCTACCTATTGGTCGCTCCTCTGGCAGTTACAGGTGGCTGCGAAGCTAGGAGCGGTAGGGCGGAACGTGACGTGGGCCGGACCGGATGGCGGCCCTGATCTTGCTGTCGAGGTGGACGGGGAACGATGGCATGTGGAGTGCCATGTTCCTCGGAAGTCGTATTTCCTGTTGCAGTTCCTCCAAGAGTGTCTCTCGAAGATCCTTGACCTGAGCGTTCAGGAAAACTATCCGCATTTTGCTCGGATGTCCCTGCCCGAGCCCAGCCAGTTCTTGGACGACAAGTTCGAACCGTATTGCGATGCATCTCGCCGCGAGGCAGCGAGTGAGAAGTGCGTTACTATCGTGCACGAGGACCAGTGCTCGGTCGAGGTGGTCGAGGAGGAATGGGACACGAACGAGTCAGACGACACGGTCGACGGAAGGAGGCGTCCGCTGGTGCCGTGGGGCTCTCCAGAACAGCACGTCACCGCGATGCTCAAGGGAGCGGTGTCGAGCAAGGGAGAGAGCAACAGCCTCGGCGACCATCGTCCGAATGTTCTCGCGGTGAATCTGCTGCTGACCAACGCCGAAGCCGCCGAGTACCATGATCGCGGCGGGAACATGATCGCTGGATGTGCGCCAGATCTCCCAGACGCTCTCGACGTGTTGGCGGTTGCCAATTGCGGCATTGGCGCGAGGGTACCCAACCTCAGGATTGCCGCGTGTGGCTCGCCGAATTGGTGTCGCGAGGGACGATGGCTGGAGGCGGAGCCTGACGACGGGCTTGAGACACGGTGACGATGCTCGGGATTCCCGCCAATCGTTTCGGTGTTTCCTGCTATCCTGACACGATGGAGTCGCGTCTGGTCAATAGGCGAGAACGGCAGATCGTGCAGTCCGAGTTGAACTTACGTGTTTTCTCGCCGTGATTCGCGCTACCTACAACCTGCCAGCCCGGCGCCTCGCCGCTCTCGGTGCTCGCGGGGCTTTGTCCACGGACTGCCAGGACCAGGCGAACCGTGGGCAGGATCCCCCGCTGCAGTCGGCCCGCGATGCGCCGCGCTCACGGAGTGCCGGGCTGCGGCCTGCCGAGACTGTACATGACGACGGTTTGCACCCCGAGTTCATCGGATTGAATGCCCAGTACATAGTCGGCGCCGATCTCGTGGATTGAGATCGGTACACGCTCAAGATGGCACGAAAACGTACCGTCGGGCTCGAAGGCCATCCACCGGCGCGCCTCCTGGCCGGCCTTGCGGTAGGGGGCAACCCACAGGCGCCCGTCTGTGCCCAGCTTGAGTGAACTGAAGGCGGGGTAGACATCGGCCGCGGGCCTGTCGGGGTCGATTATCGCCTCGTCGAACGGTCCCCACCGGTCGGAATCGCGTCCCCCCCGGCTTTCCACATAGTTGTCGCGCCAGGCGCTTACCTCGGCGGATGTCACCTGTCTTGAGGGCTCCGACCACCGCACGATTCGCCGCAGACGCAAGTCGTCGCCAAAGAGGCGCACTTCGGGGTCGCGCCCGTGGCCGGTGGCGATGGTACTCCCGATCGCATCGGCGTGCGCGGAGGCGGCGAACAGCGGATTGAGCACGAGATTCGCCGCTTCGGACTTCGCCGTCATTCCCTCGATCATGTTCGGGACACGGGCCAGAGTGGTGACAAGCCGGCCTTCGTCGTCGTGCGCCTCCAGGAGGAGGGTGTCGGGCACCGTGAAATTGCTGCTGGCGACATAGGTGGTTCTGGTATTGACGGAGATGCCGTTGCGCAGCACACCTCCACGCCTTGACGGGTTGGCGTACGGCGGCATCATCTGCACGGCCCGCACGAACTGGCCGTCCCGCGTGAAGACGTTGTAGCGCCAGGGGCGGTAGTCCCCCACCCACAGCGTGTCTCCCGGGAGTACCCAGAGGAACCAGGCGCTCCTGAACTCGCCGGGCCCGTCGCCCGGGCGGCCCATGGATACGAGGTGACTCCCGTCGGGTCCAAACACCCGAACCTCCTCGCTGGATCTGTCGATCACGGCGACGGAGCCGTCCGACAGGAGTCCCATGCCGCGGATCGTGCTGAACCACTGGTTCTCGTCGTCCTCTGAATCGCCGACGCTGAAGATCGGCTCTTCGCCGGCCCGGCAGGTCGCATCGGAACTCAGGGGATCGTTGGTGACGATCCGGACGCCGACGCTGTCAGCGGTACCGGGCCCCGGGTTCCGTGCAGCCGAATCGCATGCGGTGCAGGCGATGGCGGCGAGCACCAGCAGTCCGCGGCCAAATCCGCTCGAATGCCGCGGGGGCACTGCACGGGCTGGCAGGACCGGCGGCAGCGAATGCAGAGGGGCGGTCGGTGCGGCGTCGGGATCGGGATACGGCCGAAGGGGGGAGGGCGAGTGAGGCGTGGACATCGGCGTTTCCATGAAGGAGGAGTGCCGGACCGGGACCGTGAAAGTGGTTCTCCGTTCCGGCAGGCGTGAGCGGTCTCGTCACGCGGGCGTGCTCACGTGCAATACGGGCTCACGGCCGTTCTGGTTGCAGCGGCGCCGCCAGCACCACCCTCGCGTCCACCGGCACGGCCCGGTCCTCATACACGAACAGCGGGTTGACCTCGACATCCGCGACATCCGGCCACCGCATCACGCACCCGGCCACCGCGGCCGCGGCTCCGACGATCGGGCCCAACCGCACGGCACGCCCGCCGCGCGCACCAGCGAGCAGCGCGGTCACCTTCAACTCGGCTATCGCGGCCTCCACCTCACGTGGCGTCACCGGGAGCACCCGGTGCGCCACGTCGCGCAGCACCTCGACCCAGATCCCCCCTGCGCCGATGGTCAGCACGGGTCCGAGTTGGGGATCGCGGCACGCGCCGACCAGCAGTTCGGCAACCGGGGGCGCCTGCATGGGCGCAACGGTCACGGCGCACGCCTCTTCCGGCAGACCGTGCGCCCGCGAGTAGTCGAGCATGTTCGCAGCGATCGTCTCGAAGGCGGCCCGGGCCTGTTCGCGGCCCGTCACGCCGAGCATCACCCCGCCGGCGTCCGACTTGTGGGTGATGTGCCTGGAGAGGAGCTTGATCGCGACTGGGCTGGCGGCCTGCTGCGCTGCGCTCGCCGCTTCGGCGGCCGAGCGGGCGACTTCGAAGGGCGGAAAGGAGAGCCCGGCTTCGGAGGGAGCACGCGCGGGGTCGACCGGTGGGAGCGTGAGTCCGGCTTCGCACAGGAGTTCGCGTGCTTCCAGCTCGTCAAGCGTCGTCCTCCCTGCGGCCCGCGCACGTGTGATGACATGATGCGGCGATGTGGTAATGCGCCCGCGCTTCTCTTCGGGCCGCCATCGTCGCGCCGAATCCGTCAACCGCACCCCGCGCCGTTGCAGCTCGGCCACCGCCCGGCACGCCACATCCAGCGAGCCGATCACGGGGACGTGCGCGCGGCGCAGCTCGTCCAGCGGCGCGCTTGCGTGCGAGGCATACTGCGAGTGCACGACCAGCCCCTTGCCCTGGGCCTTCATGGTCTCCGCCATCGCCCGCGCCGCCCCGGCCTCGCTCTCTGCAAGCTGCTCCGAAAAACGGATCGCGTACCCGCCGAACAGGCCGACCAGAAGGACGATGTCCACCCCCTCATCCGCCGTGAGCACCTCCAGCGCGCGTGCGAAGGCACCCGGGTCGGCGTCGGCCGAGCCCGCGACGTCCACCGGGGTGCGCACGGCCGCAGCCGGTCCCAGCAGCACCCGCAGCGCGGCCGAGGTAGAAGGTGCCAGGTCGGCCAGGGTCACCCCCATCTCCTGCAGCGCGTCCACCGCCAGCGTGCTCTGGCCACCGCCGTCCGAAAGGACGGTGACGCCGCGTCCGGTTGGGCGGGAGCGTGTTGGCCGGCGTGCGGGTCCGGCGCGTGCTGGGCCGGAGCGCGTCGGCCCGGACGCCTTTCGTTGCACCGATGGCGGGCCCGCCGGCTGCGACGCCAGCGCCTGTGCGACGGCCAGCAGTTCGTCCATTCTCCGGACCTCGACAACGCCGGCCTGCGCGAGTCCGGCACGCAGCCGGTCGTAGGGGCCTGCCACCGCTCCCGTGTGCGAGAGGGCCGCGTGCGCGCCGGCCGCGGTCCGCCCCGACTTGATCACCACGACGGGCTTGCGCCGTGTGACCCGGGCCGCCACGTGCAGCAGTGCCCGTGCGTCCCTGCACCCCTCGATGTGCGCAATGACGACCCGGGTCTCGTCGTGGTCGCCCAGGTAGTCCAGCACCTCGCCGAACCCTACGTCGACCTCGTTGCCGAGGCCGCAGCAGATCGAGATTCCCATCCGGGACTGCTCGGTGACCCGGGTCATCAGGTCGAGCGCGATGTTCCCGGACTGGACCAGCAGCGCGATCCCGCCGGGACGCACCCCGCGGGCCCCGATCAGGTTGACCCCCTTCGGCAGGTTCAGCAGGCCGGAGGTGTTCGGCCCGACGATGCGGACGCCGTGTTCGCGGCCGGCTTCCCGCAGCCGGGCTTCCAGATCCGCGCCCTCGCTGCCGGACTCCCCGAAGCCCACCGCGAGCACCACTGCGCCCGCCACGCCCCGTTCCCCGCACGCGCGCAAGAGGTCGGGTGCGGTCGCCGCGGGGGTACACAGCACCGCGAGGTCCGCGGGCTCCGGCAGCTCGTTCACCGACGTGTAGACCGGTCGGCCGAGAATGCTGCCGCCGTCCCTGTTCACGGCATGGACGGCGCCCGCATAGCCGGACTCCCCCAGGGCGCAGAGGATCTGGTGGCCGCGCTTGGTGGGATTCGCGCTGGCCCCCACGATGGCGATCGAGCGAGGCTCGAAGATTCGCCGGAGGGTCATGATGTCATGTTTACATTACCATATGTCGTGTGTACATTACACTTCCAGTCCGGGTGTGCCCTTCTCGCACCAACGGCCTCATAGCGCACGGCTACCTGGGTCGCGCTCATTCTCCCCTGTACTCGGGCGATCGCTTCTCGTGAAACGCGGCCAGCCCTTCTCGCCAGTCGGCCGTGCCGAAGATCTCCTCCAGCGCGGCGCGCTCACGTTCCAGCGCCTCTTCCCGGGACAGAGCCGCAGCCGGCCCGATCAGCCGCTTGGCCGCGGCCAGGGGAATCGGGGCGCGGCGGGCCAGGCGGTGCGCGAGACGCGTAGCTTCGGGGAGGACCTGGGTGGCGGGGACGGCCCGGTTGAAGACGCCGATCGCTGCCGCCACAGCGCCGGAGAAGAAGTCGCCAAGGAGTACGATCTCGCGCGCCTTCAGGACGCCGACCCGCTCGGCCAGAGTATACACCGCGCCTCCGCCCACAAATGTGCCGAGCGCGAGCTCCGGGAGCCGCAGCCTGGCATCCTCGGCCGCGATTGCGAAGTCGGCCGAGAGCGCGAGCTCCAGCCCCGCGCCGATGGCGTGGCCGTTCACCGCCGCCACGACCGGGGTGCCGATCGTCTGGATGAGGTGGTTGGCGCGCTGGGCCGCCTCAATGTAGCGGCGGCGCTCCCCGGGGGACTGGGGACGATCCCGGTGCGCCTTCAGGTCGGCGCCGGCGCAGAAGGCGCGGCCGCTCCCGGTGAGGACCACGCAGCGGACGCCGCGGTCGGCCCCGGCGCGCTCCAGTTCGGCGACCAGCCGTTCGTAGAGCGGCAGACTCACCGCGTTGAGGCGGTGGGGGCGGTTGAGGGTGAGCGTGAGAAGGGGGCCGTCGCGCGAGGAGAGCACGGGGTCGGATGGTGCGCCGGATTCGGCCCGGCCGGGGGCGCCGCGGCCGTCCGCCGGTTTGCGGGTGCCAACGCCATCGGTCGGTTCGGAGGCGCCGCCCGCCTCAGCCGGCTCCTCGCCGCGAGTGCGGGCCGGTCCTCCGTGCTCGCTACTCCCCATCGAATGCCGCCCCCCCGCGCACCAGCGGGCGCCCCGCCAGCGCCATCGTAGCCTCCCCGTCCCGGATGGCGAACTCGCCGTTCACCAGCACGTGAACCGTTCCCCGCGAGTACTGGTGCGGGTTCTCGTAGGTGGCCATGTCGTCGAGCGTCGCGAGGTCCAGGACCGCGATGTCCGCGATCTGCCCTTCGCGCAGGTATCCCCGTTCGGTCCAGCTGAGGAAATCGGCGGCGAGGCCGGTCATGGAGCGCACCGTGTAGGGCAGGGTGAGGAGCTGCTCGTCCAGCACCAGGTCGCGGATCTTCTTCGTGAAGGACCCGAAGGCGCGCGGATGGGTGACCGGACGGGTGGGGCCGGGGTCGCGGCCGTCCGTGCAGGTCATCATCCAGTCGCGCTGGGCCAGGTAGCGCAGGTTTTCGCCGTCGTAGGGTCCCAGGTTCATCACGGCGGCGTTGCCGTCGCGCAGGATGCGCCGCGCCGCGTCGGGAGCCTCCATCCCCCACTCGTCCGCCACCTCCTGCAGCGTCCTGCCGTTCAGTTCGGGGCGCCGGTCCGCGAAGAGGAACCGCTGTGCGCCACCGCGAATCGCCAGCATCTCGCGCGTCTGCCCGTGGATGATCTCGACCGTGTCGGGGTGGTCGAAACGGCGCACCATCGCCGAGTCGCCTCCTGCCGCGGCCCACCCCGGGATCGTGTACGAGCGCAGGTTTGACTGTGTCGCGGTGTACGAGTGATGCGCCCCCGCAACCTCGACCCCGCGGTTCCGCGCGGCCTCGATCAGCGCGGCCCCCTCGTGCGCGCGTCCGTAGTTGTGGGCCCCCTGGGCGTTGAAATGGCTGAAGATGACCTTCGTCCCCGCCTCCTCCCCGATCCGGATCCCCTCCGCGGTCGACTCCAGGTAGCCGAACGGCGGGTAGGCGGCGCCCAGATCCCGGTCGTGCGTGTCGTAGATCGCGCCCGGGTACTCGGCGGCCACCCGGTTGAGCTCGATCACCTCCTCGGCGTCGGCGTAGTTGCCCGGCAGGTAGAACAGCCCCGACGACAGCCCGTACGCGCCCTCCTCCATGCCCTGGCGAACCAGCGCCCGCATCTCGTCCAGTTCTCCGCCCGTGGGTGCGCGGTCCCCCATCCCCATCACCCACGCCCGCACCGAGTTGTGCCCCACGAAAAGGAACGCGTTCACGCCGATTCCATCCTCCTCCCAGGCGGCCAGCTGTGCGGCGACCTCCGCACTGCCAAATCCGTCCACCCCCAGCGACACGCTGGTAATCCCCTGAAAGAGGAATGCTCGCGCGTCGCGTCCGTGGTCGGTGCCCAGCTCCGCGTGGGAGTGCATGTCGATGAACCCCGGCGTCACGACCAGACCCGACACATCGACCGTGTCGAGCGCCGTCACACCCGCTTCCCGGGCATCGCCCACGAAGACGACGCGATCGCCCGCCACGGCGACATCGGCGCTGACCGCCTCGGCGCCCGTGCCGTCCAGCACCGAGCCGCCCATCAGCAGCAGGTCGGCGGGCCCGTCAGCGCCGGTGCAGGAGGCGAGCAGGAGCAGGAGCGCGGAGGCGGCGGCCGGGCTGCGCCCTGGGCCAGGGGTGGTCCGGTGCATGGGATTCGTCCGACTTGAGGGAGCCATTGCGACAGGTCCCCGGAAGATAGACGCGGGCGCAAGACCGCTGCCAGGCTGGCAGCCCCTCGGTCCGGCGCGGGGATTGTCCACGGACTGCCGGAGGATCAATTCGCCGGAGCGGTCCCGCCTGACAGCCTGACGAAATAGACCCCGCCGCCGATCGAGGTCGCCCCGATGACTCCGCTCTCGAAGAACGGGTAGTTGCTCCATCCTCCGTCCAGCCCCGGCTCGTTCGATTGATCGGGCTCGTGGTCGAAGAAGGCGATTTCAACCGGGTCTTCCCGGGCCGCAATGCTGACGACCCGCAGTCCGGCATGGTAGTTGGACTGGTACATCAGGTTTCCGGCCACATACAGATTGTGGTCCGTCGCCTGGGTTGTCCCGAAGAAGTCTCCGGCAGGGATCGGATCGTCCAGATCCCTCACGTCCCACACGATGGTGCGGGTACCGGAGACCGTGCCGAAGGCCTCGTCGAACTCGTCGTTCATGTAGAGGTATTCGTGTGCCTCGTCGAGCCACGCCTGGTGCGCGTAGGCGGTGTTCGGATAGGTGGCCGCGGCCACCGCCACCGGAGCTGCCTTGTCGGTCACGTCCGCGATGCTGAGCGCGGTCTCGTTGGAGCCGAAGCAGATCTCCCGGCTTCGGTAGTCGGTGTCGGGTCCGCGGTAAACCACGCAAATCGCGTCGTGGGTGTATCCCGTGCCCGCCCTCCCGGTCGCCGCATCGGCAAAGCACCCCGCGAAGACCGGACTCACCGGGTTGCGGATGTCGATCATGTGAAGCCCGCCGCCACAGGAGTTCCCGCCGCCGCTGCTCCCGACCGCATAGGCGAAGCCGGTCTCCTCGTTGATGACGATGTTGTGGGCGCTGTGGATGCCATCGTACAGCGCATCCGCCTCGAAGGTCTCCGGAGGATTGGCGACGCGGCGCAGCCGGGTGAGGTCGAAGACCTGCATGCCGTGCGGTCCGGCGCCATCGGACACGACGAAGGCATGGTCCCTGTACACCTTGATATCGCGCCATGCCCCCGCCCGTGCGCCGTCGGTCTTCGGCAGAATGCCGGCGTACAGCGGACGTTCCGGGTCCTTGAGACTGACAAAGGCCGTTCCCTGCTGGTGCCCCACCAGCGCCCACTCCGTGCCGGTCACCGGGTCGGTCCAGCCCCACATGTCGTTCACGATGCCCTCGGTCAGGCCGATCTCCTCGCCCGTGAAGTACGACACCAGGTCGATGCCCTGGCAGGGATAGATTCCGGCCATGCCGTTGGTGCACGGCCTTGCCCGGTTGTCCGGATCAGCAGGTTTCGCGGGGTTGTCGGACCCGGCGCGGATGATCCCATCCGAATCGCAACCCGGCAGGATAGGCAGGCCGACAATCCACACGATGGTGGCTATTCGCTTCGTCATCCGTACCCCTCGCATCCCATGGCACCGGGCCAAGCGCCGACCCGCAGCCCCCAATGGTACGCAATCAGTTCGATTCGGTTACCGCAGGGTCCGTCGAATCGGTCTGTGTACTCCGCAAATCCACCACGATCATACTGCTGTTCCTTACCTCCAGCAACCGGTACTCCATGTCGCTGCCAGCCCCGAGGATCCACCGCACTCTGTTGTCCTCGTCGCAGGTCTGCAGCGCCCGGATGAGCGTCGGAAAGTCCGGAGCCAGATCTCGTTCACCGACCAGGGGGGTCCCGCCGTCATTGGATATGGTGCGCGGAAACTCGATGGCCAGTTGAGCGGGCGCGTCCGTTCCCGGTTCGGCGGCGTCGCAACCGCCCCCCCCTTCCTCCACCAGCCGGAGCTGGTATCCGGCCACCCTGGGTTCGAAGGTGAAGATGACGCGGTCGAATCCCTCCATGGCATGGGCCGATACTTCCGTCAGGCGGGCTGGCGCCGCATCGGGGACGGGGTCGCGCGAAATGAGGTTTTGGGCCCAGGGGATGTGCAGCCCGACATCAGCGCGATCCAGATCGCCGTAGTCGGTGTCTTCCATTCCTTCGTGGCGAACCTCCCTGGGCTCCTCGTGGGGGAGGGTGTCGTTGTACACCACGTTGTTGCCACCCGCGCTGCCCTCGCCGCAGCCGGCCAGCGTGGTGAGCAGCCCGCAGAGAATCCCGGCGGGAAGCGCCGCCTGTCGAAGTACCGGGGTCGTTTTCTTGAACACGGGAATAGTCCTTTCCACGTCAGGTCGCTGGCGGTTCATGCCGGGCCGTCCCGGGTCAGGGCAGAAGGAGTTGCCTTGCCGTCTCCACCGCCGCCGCGAGCCGCTCTATTTCTTCGTCGCTGTTATAAAGGTAGAAGGATGCCCGGACCGTTGCCGAAACGTCGAAGCGGTCGACCACCAGCTGGGCACAGTGGTGGCCGGCGCGCACCGCGATTCCCTGGGCATCGAGTATCGTTGCGACATCCTGGGCGGAAGCCCCTTCCAGCACGAACGGCACCACTCCGGCGCGGCCAGCGAGGTCGGTGGGCCCGAGGATGCGGATGCCCTCCACCTCGGAGAGAAGCGAAACCGCCCGGCGGGTCAGCGACATCTCGTGCCGGTGTATGTTTTCGATTCCCACGCCTTCGAGATAGTCGGCGGCGGCGGCCAGGCCCACCGCCCCGGCGATGTTGGGCGTGCCCGCCTCGAACTTGTGGGGCACCTCCGCCCAGGTACTGTACTCGCGAAAGACCCGTTCGATCATCTCTCCGCCCCCCTGGTACGGGGGCATTCCATCCAGCAGCGACCGCCTGCCCCACAGTCCGCCGATACCGGTCGGGCCGCACATCTTGTGGCCGGAAAAGGCATAGAGATCACAGCCCAGCGCCTGGACGTCGAGGGGGAGGTGGGGTGCTCCCTGTGCGCCGTCGAGGATGAAGACCGCGTCGCTCCTGCTCCGGACAAGCGCGCCGATCTCCTGCACCGGATTGATGGTCCCCAGCGCATTCGAGACGTGCGGAAGCGACACGACCCGGGTGTGCGGGCCGAGCAGCGAGGACAGGTGGTCGAGGTCGAGGCGGCCGTCGTCGGTGAGGCCGGCGTAGCGGAGACGGATCCCCCTGCGGGCGGCCAGCAGCTGCCACGGCACCAGGTTGGAGTGGTGCTCCATCTCGGAGATGACGACTTCGTCGGCGGGGCCGAGGCCTTGGCCCAGCGAGGACGCGACGAGGTTCAGGGCCTCGGAGGTGCCCCGCGTCCAAACGACTTCGTGTGCGTCGGCCGCGTTCAGCCAGCGTGCGATCCGTTCGCGCGAGCCTTCGTACGCTTCGGTGGCCCGGCGGGCCAGTTCGTGCACGCCCCGGTGGACGTTGGCGTGGTCGCGAAGGTAGTAGCGGCTGATCGCATCGATGACCTGGCGCGGCTTCTGGGAGGAAGCGGCGCTGTCCAGGTACACCAGTGGCTTCCCGTCCACGGTCTGGTCGAGGACGGGAAAGTCCCGCCTGATGGCGGCGACATCCAGGGCGACGGTCTGCCTCACCTTGCCCGGTCAGCCGGGTTCATCCGCTGGTTGCTATTCAAGCCGCAGATAGACCCCGCCGTCGCGGACTTCCACCTCGAAGGTCCGCACAGGCGTGACTGCGGGCAACCGGGTGGCCCTGCCGGTGCAGAGATCGAACCGGGCGCCGTGGAATATGCACTCCACCTCGCCGTCTTCGAGTTCCCCGGCCGAGAGCGGATAGTCCTGATGCGAGCAGCGGTCCTCGAGCGCGTAGATCCTGCCTTCGACACTCGCGAGCACGACGGGTCCCCGGTCGGTCGACACCGGGGTGAGTTCGTTCGGCTGCACCTCCTCCGCCGACGCCACTCTTGTCCACGGAGCCTCCGTGCCGCGGGTCTTCCTGCGAAGCATCGCCCTACCCGTGCAAGTGCCGCAGCTTCGCCCGGATCGCCCTGGTGACCTTCTCGGTCACGCCACCCAGCGGCAGCCTGTCCAGCACCTCTCCGAGGAACCCGAGCACCACCAGGCGTTCGGCCTGCTCACGGTCCAGTCCGCGGCTCATCAGGTAGAAGAGCGACTCGGCGTCGAGCTGGCCCACGGTGGCGCCGTGCGAGCAGCGCACGTCGTCGGCACCGATCTCGAGGTTGGGCAGGGAGGTGGCGACGGCGTCGTCCGACAGGATCAGGTTGCGGTTGGTCTGGTAGGCGTCCGTCCGCTGCGCGCCCTCGTGAACCCGGATGATGCCCCGGAAGACGCCGCGGGCCGATCCGTCCAGCGCCCCCTTGTACAGGAGGTCGCTGTGCGCGTCGGGCGCCACGTGGTCCTGGCTCGTGTTGAAGTCGAAGTGCTGGTCCTCGTCTCCGAAGTAGAGGCCCAGCATGTCGCTGTTGGCCCCGGGACCGAGGAGCCGTGCGTTCAGATCGACGCGGCCGACCGACCCCCCGAGCGCGACGTTGAGGGTGTCTAGGGTGGAATCGCGCTCCGCCAGGGTGCGCTGGGTGGCGAGGTAGAATCCGCCCCGCCCCATGCGCTGCAGCGACACGTACTGCACCTGGGCGCCCCCCCGCGAGAAGAGCTCGACGGCGGTGTTGGCCAGCGTGGTCGACTCGAAGTCGGGAGACGTGATCTCGTCCACGAACGAGACCTGGCTGAACTCCTCGGCGACGATGAGGATGCGTGTGAAGGTCGCGGTGCCCGGCCGCGACACCCAGCGACTGAGCCGGATGGGTTCATCGAGACGGACGCCCTTCGGAACCCGCAGGAAGACCCCGTCCGTCCAGAGCGCGGCGTTGAGCGCCGGGAACTTGCCCTCGGAAGCGGGTACGGCCCGGGTAGCGAGGAGTTCCTCGACCACGGGGTCGCCGCTCCTCGCGGCCTCGCGCAGCGAACAAAGCACCACACCCTGCGCCGCCAGCGCCGCGTCCAGCTCCACCGACACGACGTGCCCGTCCACGTCCACGACGCGTCCGGAACTCGCCGGGTCATGGGCCATCGTGCGGAGCAGCCCATCGGGGACTGTTCCCCGGGATGGACCGCCGACGCCGGGCACCAGGTCGCCATCCGGCGCCCCGCCGGCCCCCTCCAGGTTCGGCTCCAGCCCATCCAGCGGCAACAGCCGCCCGACATCCGTGTAGCGCCACTCCTCGGAGCGAGTCGAGGGAAGTGGCGTGGCCACGTAGAGGTCCCACGCTTCCTCGCGGCGGGCCTTCAGCCAGGCGGGATCCGCCAGCCCCGTCTCCAGCACCGCGTCCCTGTTCAGCGCGCGCGCTGCACGTTCCCTTGGCGGCGCCATCCGGCTCAACCGACGCTCCCTTCCATTTCGAGTTCGATCAGCCGGTTCAGCTCCACCGCGTACTCCAGCGGCAGCTCCCTGGCGATCGGCTCGATGAAGCCGCGCACGATCAGCGCCATCGCCTCGGCCTCGTCCAGCCCGCGGCTCATCAGGTAGAAGAGCTGCTCGTCGCCCACCTTCGACACCGTCGCCTCGTGGCCCACGGATGCACTCTTCTCGTCGATCTCGATGTAGGGGAAGGTGTCGGTCCGGGAGGTCTCGTTGATCAGCAGGGCGTCGCACTCGACGTTCGACTTCGAGTTGGAAGCGCCGTCGTAGACCTTGCAGAGGCCGCGGTAGGAGGAGCGGCCCGTGCCCTTCGAGATCGACTTGGACACGATGCTCGAGGACGTGTTGGGTGCCACGTGGATAACCTTGCCGCCCGTGTCCTGGTGCTGGCCGTCGCCCGCGTACGCGATCGAGAGGATATCGCCGTGCGCGCCCTCGCCCATCAGGTAGCAGGACGGGTACTTCATCGTGAGCTTGGAGCCCAGGTTGCCGTCCAGCCACTCCATGTGGGCGCCCTGGTGCACCAGCGCACGCTGGGTGACCAGGTTGTACATGTTGTTCGACCAGTTCTGGATCGTGGTATAGCGGAAGTAGGCGTCCCGGTGGACGATGATCTCGATCACCCCGGAATGGAAGGAATCGGTAGAGTAGACCGGGGCCGTGCACCCTTCGATGTAGTGCGCGCGGGACCCCTCATCCGCGATGATCAGGGTGCGCTCGAACTGCCCCAGCCGCTCCTGGTTGACCCGGAAGTACGCCTGCAGCGGCGTCTCCAGCTGCACGCCCGGCGGGATGTAGACGAAAGATCCGCCCGACCACACCGCCGAGTTCAGCGCGGCGAACTTGTTGTCCGCCGCCGGGATCACGGTCCCGAAGTACTTGCGGAACAGCTCGGGATGGTTCTTCAGGCCGTCCTCTATGGAGTCGAAGATCACGCCCTTGGACTCCCATTCCTCCTTGAGCGAGTGATAGACCATCTCGGAGTCGTACTGGGCTCCGACACCCGCCAGGATGCGGCGTTCGGCCTCGGGGATTCCCAGCCGCTCGAAGGTCTGCTTGATGTTCTCCGGCACGTCGTCCCAGGAGCGCTCCATCTGTTCCTGCGGCTTCACGTAGAAGTAGGTCTGGTCGAGCGTGTCCTGAAGCTCCGACAAGTCCCCGCCCCACTGCGGCATCGGCTTCGCGTCGTAGATCCTCAGCGCCTTCAGGCGGCTCTTCAGCATCCACTCCGGCTCGTCCTTGCGCGCCGAGATCTGTCGCACGATGTCGCCGTCCAGCCCGGGACGCGTGCGGAAGACGGGCTCCGAATCGGTGACGAACCCGAACTTGTAGTCGTCGAGTCCGAGTCCCTGTATGACTTCATTGCTGGGCATTCAGCCCTCCCTGTTCCGATCCATCCTGATGCAACAGGGCGCACTGCGGCCGGTCAGGCCACCTGCGCCCTCCTGTACTTCTCGTAACCCTGCTCCTCGAGGCCGAGCGCCACCTCCGGTCCGCCCGACTCCACGATCCTCCCCTTCACCATTACATGTACCACGTCGGGGGTGATGTAGTTCAGCATGCGCTGGTAGTGGGTGATCAGGAGCACCGACATGGCGGGGTTCTCGGCCTTCAGGGCATTCACCCCGTGCGCAACCACCTTGAGCGCGTCGATGTCCAGCCCGGAATCGGTCTCGTCCATCACCGCCAGCGTCGGATTGAGCACCGCCATCTGGAGGATCTCGTTGCGCTTCTTCTCGCCGCCGCTGAATCCGTCGTTCAGGGAGCGCTGCACGAAGGACGGGTCCATCTGGAGAAGCTCCATCCGTTCCATCAGCAGTTCCTGAAACTCGAAGAGATCCAGCTCCTCGCCATCCTCCAGCCGCGCCTGCAGGGCGGTGCGGAGGAAGTTCGCGATCGACACCCCGGGGATGGCCACCGGGTACTGGAAGGCGATGAACACGCCCGCCTGCGCCCGTTCGTCAGGCTCCATCTCCAGCAGGTCCTCCCCCTGGTAGACCACCGCGCCGGCGGTGGCCTCGTAGCCCGGGTGACCGGAGATCACCTTGGCCAGGGTACTCTTGCCCGACCCGTTCGGGCCCATGATCGCGTGAATCTCTCCGGGACGGATGGCGAGGTTCACACCCTTCAGAATATCTGGATCCTCGTCCGCGACACGGGCGCTGAGGCCGGTCACGGAGAGGATGGGACGGTCATTCATCCAACAGGCTCCACATTATTTGCTTTGACGACTTCGCTCTGACGACTGATTTCTCGACTATCGGGGGGCGCCGGTCCGCCGCGATTCGACCGCCCGGCCGCCACGACCGCTCGGCCAAGCGGACAGGAAAGCTACCGGAGACGGGCGGACCCGTCAAGTTGCACAGGGGCGCTTGCAGGTGACTTGCACTTATTTGTAAGACATGCAATTGCAAGCATTTACGAGACTGAATACTAGAAGATCGCCGCCTTGATCCAGGTGTCCGATCGAGCCCACGCCTCCCGGAACAGCTTGTTGACTTCATCAGCCTCGGACGTGCGGTCCTGGGCTCGGAGAGCCGCCTCCAGGCCGAAGAGCGACCATCCATTCATGGGATGGTCTTCGAGCGCGGCCTTGAACACGGCCTCCGCCTCCGCGTACCGTTCCATCTCCAGGAGCAGGTCGCCCAACCAGTGGCGGGCCGAGAAGTTGAGCGGTTCGGGCTCGTCGTAGCGCAGGCCGTCCTCGATTGCGATCGCCGCTTCCAGTACCTCGACCGCCTCCTCGTTTTCGTCCTCCGCGCGCAGGATCTCCGCCTCCAGGATCCCGGCTACCACCCCGAGCAGATCGGCGGCCGAGTGCCCCCGGAACTGTCCCGTGTTCTGCGCCCCGAGCTTCACCTTTTCCAGGTAGAATCTCGCGCGATTCGCATCAATGTCGCGCAGGTGCGCGTAGCCGCGCGCGAAGTCCCAGAAGCCGCGCTGGATGCCTCCGGCGGGCGGGTCGTCCAACTCCAGGATCTCTTCGAAGCGGCCAAAGCGCAGCATGGTCATCGCCTCGTAGAAGTTGCCGCTGCGAACGGTCTTGCCGTAATCCTTCCCTGCCTGGATCGCGACCGCGCCCTGTCCGTCCATCGAGGCCGCGAAGAGGAGCATGTGCAGGTTGTGGGACGGATAGATGGCCCACGCGATATCTTCTTCGGCCCGCAGGTCGGAGTGCCAGGCGTCCAGGTTGGCCCGCACCGCGTCTCCCCAGCGGCCGACCCGGTTGTAGGTGTGGGACGGCATGTGCTGAATGTGGCTCGCGCCCGGGATAGACGCGCCGAGATGGTCGGCGCACGCTTCGGCCTTCTCCGGCTTGACGGTGGGCTCGGTGGCGTGGACGTAGAGGTGGCACGCCCCCGGGTGCTTGATGTCGATGGCCAGAACGGCCTCCAGGACCGCGTGGATCTTCTGCACGGCGGGCTTCTCGATGTCCCAGCGGCCGCGCCTGGGCTCGAGCAGCATGAGCGACTCGCCGTACAGCGTTCCCACTTCGACGTCGTAGGGGAAGCGCTGGTAGGCCTCGGCCATGGCGTCGGCGTACTCCTCGTCCATCTTCCGGCGCGACACCGAGTCGTGTTCCATCGCGTAGCGGACCGACATCGCCTCGATGAGCGTACGCTCGACCTCGTTGGCGTACCTGGCCGCGAGCGCCTTCGCCTTCATGATGTTCTCGTAGGCGCGCGGCGCGTCGTCGGGCCCCATGCCGCCGTTCAGGTATGGTCCCCAGGCCCAGGCCTCGCCCCAGAAGCACATTGCGCAGTTCGGGTCTTCCCGCTGGGCCTGGCGGAAGGAACGGGCCGCGCGCAGCGGAGTGAAGGCGTACATCATCTGCACGCCCTGGTCGAAGAACTTCTGCGCTTCCGCCGAGCTGGTCGTGATCGGCCGGGTGAGGGGTCCGAGGGCTTCGGCGTAGTAGGTGGCCTCTTCGTCGAATCCGGCCGGGTACTCCACCTCCTGCGCTGTCGCGCCGGGCGAAGCAATGGCTGAAAGAGACGAGATCACGACGGTCACGACGATGGCGCTGGAGCGCCGAATACATGCGGGTTCCATACGTTCGCTGTCCGTTTGAGTTGCGGGTCTGGATATGCGGACCATGCCGGCAAAGTGCGGCTTGAAGGCTCCGGCCGCCAGACCCATGCGATCCGCCGGACGGCGTACACCTCCCGCGCACTGCCGTCCCCAAGGGGTTAGAATGAAATGACGGCTTCATGCGTACCATTCCGGATGGGCCCGCCTCGGCCGCGCCGGCCTGCCGGGCTTGGCCATGACCACAGATTCGACCCACAACGGGAGGAAGCTTGCTCCCCGACCTTGAGCGGGAGCTTCTGCGAAAGTGCCAGCGGGGCGATTCCCGTTTCTTCGAGCCGATCGTGCGCGCCTACGAGCCCGCGGGCATGAGGGTGGCGCTCGGCATGATGGGGAACCCGGACGATGCGCGGGACGCGCTCCAGGACGCTTTCGTGAAGACCTGGCAGACGCTGGGGCGCTTCGATCTGAAACGTCCCTTCGGACCGTGGTTCTTCCAGATTCTCCGAAACCAGTGCCGGGACGCGCTGCGGAAGCGCAAGGCGAGGTTTCGGCGGGAGGCTCTTGACGAAAGGCTGGAAATGAGGCCGGCGGATCCCGAGAGCTGCCCCGAGCGGCACAGGGAGCGCCGGGCCGCCAGGGAGCGCGTCTGGACGGCGCTGGAACAACTGAACGAAGACCACAGGGAGATTCTCGTATTGAAGGAGATCGAGGGATTTCGCTACGGCGAGATCGCAGGCATACTGGGCATACCGGAGGGGACGGTGGCCAGCCGTCTCTTCCACGCGCGCCGGGCACTGGCGGCGGTGCTGAGGGGTACGGATCCGCGAACGGATGGCGGCCGCGGCGGCCGCGGGAGGACTGGCAGATGAACAGCAATGTGCCAGCAAAGGTGGAACGCGAGGACCTGATGCGGTTCCTCGACGGCGAGGTCACGCCCGAGGAGCGGGCGGTTGTCGAACAATACCTCGAGACGTCGAGCGAACTTCGCCGGGAGGTGGCGATCTTCCGGTCGATGAAGGAGGAGCTGCAGGGTCTCTCCTTCGCCCCGCACGGCGGGGACTCGCTGTGGAACCGGATTCGCGCCCGCATCACCGTACCGACGGGGTGGGTGCTGACGGGTTCCGGCCTGGTGGTCTGGGCGGGCTACGGAGTCTGGGCCTTAGTGAGGTCACCGTCGGGGATCCTGATGAAGCTGGCGACCGGAGGGATCGCGATCGGCGTCCTGGTCCTGCTCGCCCACGTAATCCTGGACAGGGTGCGGGAGTTCGGGACGGATCCCTACCGGCACGTCCACCGATGATCGTTGCCACAACGGAGAAGGCCTCGGGGTACACGGTCGTGCGCACCCTGGGCCTGGTGCGGGGCAGTTCGGTGCGCGTGCGGCACGTAGGAATGGACCTGATTGCGGGCCTGCGCAACCTGGCCGGTGGCGAGGTCTACGAATACACCAAGCTGCTCGCCGAGGTGCGGGAGCAGGCGGTCGACCGGATGATCGCCGAGGCGGAGGCGCTCGGCGCGAACGGGATTCTGGCGGTGCGGTTCCAGTCGGCCGAGGTCAGCCGCGCTGCCGCGGAAATGGTGTGCTACGGGACCGCGGTGAAACTGCGTCCCGAGGCGAGCGTGCCTGCGATGCAGGGCGAGTAGGGCCGGCATCCCCGGCACCTGGCCGCCTGCGGTACCATGCGCGGGTTGTCCAGGGGCCTACTCCCCGGCGGCCTCCGCACGCTGCCGCGTCCAGTGTCCCATCTGCATCTGGTGAATCCGTCTGACGATCACGAGGAGGACCAGCACCAGCGCAACGTCGAAGCTGGAGATTGCTATTTCGTAGAGAGCATCCACCCGCTCCGCCCGCGGCCCCTCCATGTCCTGCGTCGCCGCCAGGGACGCCAACCCCAGCCCCCAGAACGGAATGAGCCAGAGCGCCCACCACCAGCCGAGCAGCGGTGACCCGCCCTGCTCCTTCCAATCCTGCGGATCGGCGCTCGCCTTCCAGATCTCCTTCATGGCCTGGTACGGCTTCCAGAACCACGCGATCGGCATGAAGTACCACCCGACCGCCGCTCCCGGCGAGAAGGCCAAGCCCGAGGCGCCCAGCCGGCGGGCGTTGTAGTTGGCGCGATAGATCCACGAGAGGACGAGGATCGCAGTGCCGAGCATCACCCCCATCTCGAACAGACCCCAGAGGATCCCTGCCGCCAGCCACGCCGCCAGCGATCCATCGTAGCCGAGGCCGTAGGTGACGTAGGCGCTGTTCATGTAGACGTGAACCAGCGATGTCGCCAGATAGGCGTAAAGAAAACCCCGCGTCCATTTGGTGAGGGCGGTAGGATCGCGGAAGCCGGCATCCTGCTCACTCATGGTCGAACTCCCCGGTGCTACGGGTACGGTAGTGTGCCATCTGCATCATGTGCACGCGGTTGATGATGCTCACGAGGACCAGCGTCAGGGGGATGCGGAGTACTTCGCGGACGACGTCGGAGATGCTTACGGCCGCCTCCGTGGAAACCGTCCAGGATATCCCCTGGGCCCCGGTGGTCAGGAGCCACAGACCCCACCACAGGGTAAGCAGAGCCGGCGTCTCCTCCTTCCACCACCGGGAGGGACGGACGCTGGCCCGGCAGATCTCCTTCATCGCCTGATACGGCTTCCACAGGGAGGCAAGCGGGATGAAGTACCAGCCCACCGCCCAACCCGGCGTGAATTGCATCCCCTCAGCACCCAGTGCCCGTGCGTTGTGGTTGGCGCGGTGAATCCAGGCAAGCACCAGAATCGCGGCGGCCACCGTGACAATCGCGGTCGGCCCCACCAAGAGCACGAGGAGCGATCCAAACGCATCCCTGGCAGGGGCGGGCTCGCCGGTATTCGCCAGGTACTGATAGTCCCGCCAGCTCGCGGCAACGGACACGAGGGCGAGCGGGATGCTTGCATACAGCAAGCCCTTCGTCCACCTGGTCAGTTCCCTGGGATCCCGGAAGGGGGCATCGCGTTCATTCATGATCGGATCTCTGGTCTCGTTGCGACTGGAAGTGAGCCATCTGCATTTCGCGAACCTTCAGGATGATCGTCAGCAGAAGCAGCGTCAACGGAATGTGGAGCAGGCCGCCCGCGAGGCGTATGGCCCCTCCGACAGCTTCCCTGTCGCCCGGTTCGAGCGCCAGCAATGCGACGCCGGACGCCAGCAAGCCACCCCACGCAGCCGTTACCCAGAGGGCCCACCACCAGCCCACAAGCGGTGAGCCGCGTTGCCGCCGCCAATCGGAAGGGCATACGCTCGCCTGCCATATTTCCTTCATCACCTGGTACGGCTTCCAGAAGAGCCCCGGAGGCACGAAATACCATCCCGCCGCCCATTCGGGCGCGAACCTCATGCCGGAGGCCCCCAGTTGCCGCGCGTTGTGGTTGGCGCGGAGCGTCCAGGCGGGCACCAGCAACATGGTGCCGTACAGCACCACCATCCGGAGGGTCCACGAGATGGCCCCGGGGATGGATGAAAGCTCGGGCGCGTTCCCGGTTCCTGACTGGTCAATGGCGCGGATGCAAAGTCGTGCGACCACAATCGCCAGATGTGCGTACAGGAAGCCTCGGGTCCACCGGGTGAGACGCGTCGGGTCGGTGAAACCGGACCGGTAACCGGTGATGACTCTCCCCAGGGATCGATGGTCGTGTAGCGCGGCGGCGGCGGATGCACTCCTGGCCTGCACCAGCGCATAGAGAATGATCCGCTTGCAGTCCGCCAGCCGGGCCAGGACCGCCTTCAAGGCGCGGCCGCCGGGAAGCCCACACACTCCGGTCCGAAACCGGCCAGTCTCGCGGCCATGACGCGCGCGGCCTCGGGGTTGGAGTCCACGAGGACGTATTTGCGTCCGTTGCGGGCCGACGCCTCGCCCGTGGTTCCGCTGCCGGCGAAGAAGTCGAGCACGGTGTCTCCGGGGTTCGAGTGCACCTTGACGATACGTTCGAGCACGCCCAGGGGCTTCTGTGTGGGGTATCCCGTCTTCTCGCCTCCGGTGGGGCTGACGATGGTGTGCCACCACACGTCGGTGGGCGTCTTGCCGCGGGCGGCCTTGGCCTTGCCGACCAGGCCGGGGGCCATGTAGGGGATGCGGTCCATCTCGCCGAAGTTGAAGGTGTAGTCGGCGGGGTCGCGCGCGTACCAGAAGATGGTCTCGTGCTTGGCGGGCCACTTGCGCTTCGGGCGGGCTCCGTAGTCGTAGGCCCAGATGATCTCGTTCATGAACGACGCGCGCCCGAAGATCTCGTCGAGGAGGATCTTGCAGTAGTGGGCCTCGCGGTAGTCGATGTGCAGGAAGAAGGAGCCGGTGGCGGTAAGGATCCGGTGCGCTTCGCGGAGGCGGGGCGCGAGGAAGGCGAGGTAGTCGTCGTGGCGGTCGTCGTAGCCGCTCTTGCCGAGGACGGTCGTCCGGTAGCGTGCGCCCTGGAAGCCGGTGCGGTCGCCGCTGGGGTCGCGTTCGACCCGGATGCGGGTACGGTTTTGGGTCTTGCCGGTGTTGAAGGGCGGGTCGATGTAGATGAGGTGGGCGGAGCCCGGCGCCATGTCGCGCAGGACGGGGAGGTTGTCAGCCAGAATGATGGTGCCGGATGGGCCGTCCCGGGGCCCCGCGTCCTCACCACCGGAGCGGGCGCCGGACTGGGCCAGGGGTGTATCGGCCAGCTGCCCCGGGCAGTCGGACTCGGACGCAGGCGGGCCAGCCGGGCGCCCCACGGAGCCGGATTCAGCCATGGTCCCGTCGTCCGCGCACCCCCGGGGGTCCGGCAGCCTCGTGGCTCTCCTAGTTCCCCCCGTTGTCGGAGACCGCCCGCTCCTCCTTCGCCTTCCTGACCATCTCGCGCACGTCGGCCAGCAGTTGCCGCGCGTCGTAGACGATGCCGTCCTTGATCGTGTACCTGATGCCGCCGACGCGCTCGGTCTCGCCGGTCTCGTCGTTGAGCTTCACCGCACCGTTGCCGTACAGGACCTTGAGGTTCTGCAGCGGGTTCTCGTCCACGACGACCAGGTCGGCCTTGAGGCCGGGGCGAAGGATGCCGAAGTCGATGCTGGTGCCCTTCGGGTCGTGGAGCTCCTCGGCACCGAAGAGGGTGGCCGAGCGGATCACCTCGACGGGGTGGAAACCGGCTTCGCGGAGCAGTTCGAGCTCGCGGATGTAGTCGAAACCGTAGAGCTTGTAGATGAAGCCGGAATCTGAGCCGGTCGTGACGCGGCCGCCGGCGTTCTTGTAGTCGTTGAGGAAGTGCATCCACTTCTGGAAGAACCGCTTCCAGTGATACTCGTCCTCGGTGGTCCAGTAAAACCAGTAGGAGCCGTGGGCGCGCCGGGACGGCTGGTAGAAGTCCCACTGGCTCGGCAGCGTGTACTCCTCGTGGAAGTCGGCCTCGCGGGAGCGCATCACGTCGCGGCTGGCCTCGTAGATGGTCATGGTGGGGTCGATGCCGAAACCGAGTTCGAGGAAGCGGTCGATGAGGTCGTTCCACTGCTCGGAGCCGGGCTCGGCGGCCTGGTTCCAGAGTCGGCCGACGTTGCCGAAGCGGTGCTGCTCGTCCTGATAGTTGTAGTCGAGCGGCCAGTCCTGGACGCTGTAGTCGGTCAGCATGGACTCGAAGAGCCCGTAGTAGTGGGTCATCATGTCGAGGCCGACCTCGGCGGCGTCGAGCGCGGTCATGCGCACCACGCCCATCTGGCCGAGGTGGGCGACGGTGCCGAGGCCGTACTTGTGGGCCTCGTCTATGACGGCGGCCATGATGTCGGGGTCCATGGCGCCGAGCTTGAGGCCGTCGATCTTCGCGCCGTCCACGTCGACCCCGACAGCCCACTGCACCCACTCGCGCGCCTTCTCGGGGGAGTCCACGGGGCCGCGGTCCCAGGCCTCGCCGGGGCGGGCGTAGGTGAACATGCGCGGCGCGACGATCTCGTTGCGCTCGGCCGCCGCCTTCTCGCCGAGCGCCCACATCATCGGGCCGTGACCGACGCCGCGCGAGGTGGTGATGCCGTGCCCCATCCAGAGCTTGTAGACATACTCGGGCTGGGGCGCCTTGGGGTTGCCGCCGGTGTGGGCGTGCATGTCGACGAAGCCGGGCATGACGTACATCCCGGACAGGTCGATCGTCTTCGTGGCGCCGGAGGGGCGGCGGTCCTCGTCGATGGGCACGCCTGGATATCCAACTGTCTGGATCTGAACTATGCGATCGCCCTCGATCACGATATCCACGGGTCCCATCGGCGGGGCGCCGGTGCCGTCGATGATCGTGGCGCCACGGAGGATGAGCCGCTCGTGGGGGCCGTCGCCCTCGTCTGCGCCGCGGGGGGTGGTGGGCTGCATCTGCGCGGAGAGAGCGGGGGAAATCGCGGCGGCGCCGACCAGCGCCATGGCGAACACGCGAGGCAGGACGCGCGGGGACTTCATCCTGGGACCTCCTGGGTTGGCTGAGTTGGGCCGGCGTCCGAGGCTGGCCCGGTCATGGGGTACGGAATCTGAATAGTAGCCGCATGGTGGGGACGAGAACAGGACGGCGGGGCGGGATGGCAGCGACATTGGGGATGCGGCCGGACCGGCAGGCGTTCAGCGCGGTCCGCACCAAAGGAGAGCCGTGACGGCCTGTGCCCTTCCCCGGGAGGCGCATGCGGCGATAGCGTTGACAATGACTCCCGACGAACGCGGCCAGGCCGCGCCGGATACGCTTGGCCACGAGGAGGCCGCCGCCGAGATCGCTCGGCTGCGCGCCGAGGTCGATCGCCACAACCACCTCTACCATGTGAAGGCGGCGCCCGAGCTCTCCGACTCCGCCTACGACGACCTCTTCCGGCGTCTGCAGGCGCTGGAGGCGGCCCATCCTTCGCTGGCGACACCCGATTCGCCCACGCAGCGGGTGGGAGCCGACCCTCTGGAGAGCCTTCCAAACGTTGAGCACGTCGTACCGATGCTCTCGCTGGACTCGGCGCACGACATCGACGCGGTCCGCCGCTTCGACGAGCGGCTGCGGAAAGCCCTGGATGACGACGAGGTCAGCTACGTGCTGGAGCCCAAGCTGGATGGGGCTTCGCTCGAGCTGGTGTACGTCAACGGGGTCCTGGAACGCGCGGTGACCCGTGGGAACGGCCGGGTTGGCGAAGGCGTAACCGAGAATGTGCGGACCATTCCGTCGGTCCCGCTCCGTCTTGGCGAAGACACGCTTCCAGCGCCGGCGTTTCTGTCAGTGCGGGGCGAGGCCATCATGTACCTGGGTGAATTCGAGAACCTCAATCAGCGGCGCATCGAGGCCGGGGAGCCGCCCTACCAGAACCCGCGCAACGCAACGTCCGGCGCACTCCGCCAGCTCGACTCGCGGATCACGGCGACGCGGCCGCTGACCGTGCTCGCCTACGACGTGATGGAGGTGGAAGGGGCGGACTTCGCGACGGACTCGGAGGGACTTGCGGCGCTGAGGGCCTGGGGGCTGCGGACCCCGGAGCGGATCCGCGTGGCGGAGTCGGTGGAGGAGATCGCGGAGTACCACCGGGCGTTCGACGCCGACCGCGAGTCGCTCGATTATGAGATCGACGGCGTGGTGGTGAAGCTGGACGCGTGGGGGCCGCGGGAGCGACTTGGGAGCACGTCGCATCATCCGCGCTGGGCGATCGCATACAAGTTCGAGCCGCGCAAGGAGGTCACGCGGATCGACCGGATCTTCGTGTCGGTCGGGAGGACGGGTGTGTTGACCCCGGTGGCGCTGCTGCGGCCGGTGGAGGTGGGCGGGGTGACGGTCTCGCGGGCGTCACTGCACAACCGCGAAGAGCTGGAGCGGAAGGACTTGCGCGAAGGCGACCAGGTGCGGGTGCAGCGTGCCGGGGACGTGATCCCCCAGGTGGTGGAGCGGATCGCGGAGGAGGGGAGGGGGCGGGGGGAGGCCTTCGTCATGCCGGACGAGTGCCCGTCGTGCGGCACCGAGCCCGTCGAGAAGGGGCCGTTCACGGTCTGTCCGAACCATTTCGCCTGCCGCGCGCAGCTGAAGGGGCGAATCACGCATTTCGGGTCGCGAAACGCCCTGGACATCGAGGGGCTGGGGTCGGAGACGGCGGCGCTGCTCGTCGACGAAGGACTGGTGAATGAACTCGCCAACATCTTCGACCTGACGGAGGATGACCTGGTTCCGCTGGAAGGGTTTGCCGAAGTCTCCGCGCGCAACCTGGTCCGGGCGATCGGGGAGCGTCGCAGCGTCGAACTGGGCAGGTTCCTGGTGGGGTTGGGGATTCCCGAGGTGGGGGTGGCCGTGGCCGCGGACCTGGCCGCCCACTTCCGCAGCGTGGACGCGATCCGGGGGGCGGCGCCGGAGGAGATGGAGGAGATCCACGGGGTGGGGGAGAAGATGTCGGCCGCGATCCGGAACTTCCTGGATGAGCCGCGGGTTGCGGAAGCGCTGGACAGGCTGATGGCGAAGGGCATCAAGCCGACGGCGCCACCTGTGCGGGAGGCGGGCGGGGACGGGGAGACGGATGGGCCCGAGAGCCCCTGGGCGGGGAAGAGGGTCGTGTTGACCGGGGCGCTCGAGACGTTCTCGCGGAGCGAACTCAAGAAGATCCTGCAGCACTTGGGCGCCCGGGTGACGGGTTCGGTCAGTGCTCGGACGGACCTGGTGGTGGCGGGCGCAAACCCGGGGTCGAAGCTGGCGAGGGCGCGGGAGCTGGGGGTGGACCTGGTGGACGAAACCGAACTGCGAAAGCGGCTGGACGCGAGCGCCGGCGGGCGGGGAGGCTCCGGCGACGGCGGCGACGCTTCCGCCGCGGACGCGGCCACGCGGTGACCAACGCCGAACTGGCGGCGCACATCGCCGAGCTGGCCGACCTGATGGCTCTGGACGGTGCGGACACCTATCGCGTGTCCCACTACCGCAAAGCTGCCGCCGCCATCCGCCGTTTCCACCATCCCCTCGCCGCGATGATCGAAACGGGGACCGATCTGAGCGCGGTCCCGGGGATCGGGAAGGGCCTCGCCACCCTCCTCACCGATCTCGTGCGGCAGGGTTCCTCACCGCGCCTGGACGAGTACCGCGCGAGGATCCCGGCCGGGATCGTGGCCCTCATGCGCCTGGACGGCGTGGGAGCGACGCGGGCGCGCACCCTCCGGGACGCGGGCATCGACACGGTGGCGAAGCTCGAAGCAGCGCTGGACAACCGGGAGATCCGCAGGCTCGAGGGATTCGGACCCGGCGTGGTGAGCCGGTTGAAGCGCGGCCTGGCGGCTCGGCGGGTACTCGGGCAGAGCTCGCTCCTGTTCCGGGCGGACCGCGCCGCGGAACGGGTGACTGAAGCACTCAAGGACGCGGGCATCGAGTTCAGACTCGCGGGCGATGCCCGGCGGCGCGCCGAAGTCGTGACCAGCGTGGATGTCGTCTGCGCGGTGCCGGGCGATGCGCTCTCCGACCTCGCGGCCGGCATTTCCGCCGCGCGCATCCAGGGATCGCGAAGTGACAACCCTCTTCCGCTGATCCTGGACGGGGTGAGGATCCGACTGGTCGCCGCTCCGGGGGAGGTGCTGGAGACGGTCGCCCACCACCTGACCGGCCCTCCCGCATACATCGAGGCCCTGGCGGCGCGTGCCCGCGGGCGCGGCCTGGAGTTGACGCCTGCGGGGATCGTGAGGGGCCCCGATGGAGGTTCGCGCCAGGCCTCCCGGAATGATGTCGCCGATGCCGGAGCCATGCCGACCGAGGCCACCGCGAATGATGCGGCCGGTGCGGGAGCCGCGCCAACCGAGGCCACCGCGACCGAACCGAGCCTCTACAAAGCGCTGGCCCTTCCCTGGATTGCGGCTGAACTGCGGGAAGACTCCACCACGATCGAGCGCGCCGAGGCCGGGCTACCGACGCTGGTCACCCATGGGGACATCCAGGGCGACCTCCACATGCACACGACATGGAGCGACGGCGCCGCCACCCTGGACCGCATGGCCGCGGCCTCGCTGGCCAGGGGCTACCGGTACATCGCCATCACCGACCATTCGCCCTCCACCGGGATCACCGGCGGCCTGGACGGGCCGGCCCTCAGGGCGCAGGCGGCGGAGATCGCCCGCGTTCAGGAGCGTCTGCCCGGCATCCGTATCCTGCGCGGCTGCGAGGTGGACATTCTCCGGGACGGATCCCTGGACATCGGAGACGAGTTTCTCGCGGAACTGGACCTGGTCCTGGTATCGGTTCATTCGTCCTTCGACATGTCCGAGGCGCAGATGACCAGGCGGATCATCAGGGCGCTCGATAATCCGCTCGTACACGTTCTTTGCCACCCGACCGGACGGAAGCTGGGTCGGCGCGCACCCTATCCGGTCGACCTGAATGAGGTGCTGCGGGCGGCAGCCGCGCTGAACGTCGCGGTCGAGATCAACGCGAATCCCCGGCGCATGGACCTCGACTCCTGCGGCCTTCAGCGGTGTGGCCAGCTCGGGGTCAGGGTCGCGGTAAACTCCGATGCGCATTCAGTGGCTAGTTTGGATAACATGCGCTACGGCGTCGACCAGGCTCGGAGGGGTTGGTTGCAACCAGACCAGATCTTGAACGCGGGAACGCTAGCGGGGTTGCTCGAGTGGGCGGCCCGGAGGCATGCATGAGTATGCTGGCCTGGTACCTCGTGCTGCTGCTCGGCGGGTTCGGCGCCATCTATTTCGGCGCCGAGTGGCTCGTGCGGGGCTCCGCGCGCATCGCTTCAGGGATTGGGATCAGCCCGGTGGTCGTGGGGTTGACCCTGGTGGCCCTGGGCACTTCGGCCCCGGAGCTCGTGGTCGGGATCTTCGCGGTCCTGCAGGGCGACGGGGGCCTTCTGATGGGGAACGTGCTGGGCTCCAACCTCGCGAACATCGGCCTGATCCTGGGGGCTACGGCGCTGATCACTCCGCTGGGCGTCGCGGACCGGGTGATTGCGCGCGATGTACCGATCATGCTGGTGATCACGGTGCTGGTCTTTCCCCTGGTGCTCGATGGGGTGGTCGACCGGGGCGATGGCGTCATCCTGCTTGCTATTCTCGCGCTGTACATCGGCTTCACCTTCATCCCGCTCGGGGAGGATGCGAGCAGCATCCGGGAGGAGGTGGACAGCCTGACCGACGAACCGGGCAAGCCGTTCTCGGTCCGGGATTCGCTCGGGAATCTGGGACTTGCGGCGGGTGGAGCAGTGGGACTGGGCTTCGGAGGTTGGGCGACGGTGGCAGGAGCCAGGTATCTGGCAGGGGCGCTGGGAGCCAGCACGGAAGTCATCGGCTTGACGGTGGTGGCGGTGGGAACATCGCTCCCGGAACTGGTCACGTCGCTGGTGGCGGCGGCGCGGCGGCAACCGGACATCGCAGTGGGCAACATCGTAGGATCCAACATCTTCAACCTGACGCTGGTCATCGGGGCGTCGGGCCTCGTCGGTACCTTCCCGGTCGGTGAATCGATCCTGACACTCCAGCTTCCCTCGGTGCTGGTCCTGTCGCTCCTGGTCTGGCCGGTGGCGGCCAGCGCCCGGATGGTCAGGCGCTGGGAGGGACTTCTGCTGCTGGCCGTCTATGTCGCCTTCGCGGTCTGGATCTCCGTTGTCACCTGACCGGCCCGGCCGGGAGTTGGCGGAACGCCTTTCGCGGGTCGAGTCGCGCAACGTCACCTTCCTGGAACCGGCCCCGCCATTCTGGACCGAGGCTTCGGGCGCCCGCGTCCGGGATGCGGCGGGCCGCGAATACCTGGACTTTACAGGCGCCTTCGGAGTGGCCTTTGCCGGGCATCGGCATCCCATGGTGGTAGAGCGGATCCGCGCGCAGGCCGGGCGGCTCGTTCACGGGATGGGCGACATTCACCCGCCTGCGGTCAAGGTTGAATTCCTCGAGGCGCTGACCGCGCTGATGCCGTGGCCGGAAGCGCGGGCGATCCTCGGGCTGAGCGGGTCGGACGCGGTGGAGGCGGCGCTGAAGACGGCCCAGCTCGCGACCGGCCGGCCGGGAGTGATCGCCTTTGAGGGCAGCTATCACGGCCTGACGCTCGGCGCCCTCGCGACGACCCACCGGGAGCATTTCCGTGCTCCGTTCGTCCGCCGCCTTGCGGAGCACGTGCACTTCGTGCCCTTCCCGGTGACACCGGAGCAGGGGGATGCGGTGCTCGACCGGGTGGACGAGCTGGTCGGCCAGGCGACACCGGTCCCCGTGGGCGCGGTCATCGTGGAGCCCATCCAGGGCCGGGCGGGGGTGCGCGTCCCGCCGAGCGGGTTCCTGGCAGAGCTGGCGGTACGGGTCCGAGAGCGCGGCGCGCTCCTGATCGCCGACGAGATCTTCACCGGAATGGGGCGCACCGGGACCCTGCTGGCGAGCGACCACGACGGGGTCGTGCCGGACCTCGTCTGCCTGGGAAAGGCGCTGGGGGGCGGCATGCCGCTGTCGGCGTGCGTGGGTCCGGCACAGGTGATGGACGCCTGGCCACCGTCGTCCGGCGAAGCCATCCACACCAGTACGTTTCTGGGGCATCCCGTCTGCTGTGCGGCGGGATTGGGCTTCCTGAAGGCTCTGCAATGCGACGATCTCATCGCCCGTGCCGCGCGGCTGGGCTCCCTGGCCCTCGACCATCTTTCGAAAGCCCTGGCCGGCCGCGAGCAGGTCGTCCAGACACGAGGGCGGGGGCTGATGCTCGGCGTCGAATCAAGCGGACACGGTGCGGCCCGCACCGTCCGCCACGCGCTGGAGCACGGTCTGATCCTGCTCCCGGCAGGGGGACACGGCCAGGTCGTCGAACTGACCCCGCCCGCCACCCTCACGGAGGATGAACTCGAAGCGGGGCTGGCGATTCTGGTCACCGCGATAGAGGCGAGCGGGAACGCCGAACAGCGACCCGCGAACCAGGCCGTGGACAAGCCCCCGCGGCATTCGAGCGGCGATGCATCCGAGTTGGACCGCTTCGCTGACCCGTCCACGCTGTAGCGTCCGCTCGCCCACGTGAACCGGGAGCGGAAGCGCGCGCTGTCAGCGAGCGGACGTGGCGAAGTCGATTCGCTCGGCGAGCGCCAGATCCCTATCGGTCACGCCCCCGGCGTCGTGCGACCAGAGCCTCAGCAGGACCTCGTTGTAGTTGACCCTGATCTCGGGGTGGTGCTCCAACTCGTCGGAGATCGTCGCCACCCGGTTGACGAAGACGATCGCGCTCCTGAAGGACTGGAAGACGTATTTCTTGCGGATCTTGCCGTCTGCGAACTTCCACCTCGGGTGGGCGTTGACCCATCCTTCGACTTCAGTCGGCGGAAGAATTCCTTTCATCGGTGTCGTGCTCCCATCTGACAACTGCCGTCCGGCCCCCGCATCGGGCGGAATCAACCCTGCCAGCGTATTATAACGTTGGCGGGTTTGGGGGCGAAGAAGGAGACCGCTCCCGGGCGTTGGGCGCCCGGAAGGAGTTGCCTACATTTATCTTGGCCAACACGGGGAGAAACGCGACCGTGCCGACTTTCGGGCAAGGGAGTGTCGATCCCGACCGTCGGTCGACCATGGATCACGAGGCGTTGCAGTTGCGGGGAGGCGATGGCCGTCACAATTCCCAGCTCGTACGCGGAGGGGTATGAACTGGCCCGGGCCATGGATCCCGGGCTGAGCGAGGTCTATATCCGCCATACACACATCGGCGACCCGTTGGCGGATGCCGTGGCCGAGGACCTGGTGTCGTGGCCGTCTCGCGAGGTCCACGCCCTGCTGGCGAGGGTTCTGCAGGACCCCGAGAAACTGTCGGCAAAAACCCCGGATTCCCTAAGGCGCTTCATGGCCGAATCCCTGGAGGTGCCGGACTGGTTCGATGAGGAGGTCGCGCTGGTTGCATCACGGGCCTTCCTTCGCAACTCGGATCTGGTTCTTGCGGGCCTGGTGGGCGGCAGCATCGTCGAGGGGTTCGCGACGCTGATCAGCAAATCGTTCCGGATCAGGGGCAGGGTCACGGCGTCGGGGGTCCGGCGCCTCAAGCAGAACGGTCTGCAGCTGATCGAACAGTACCTGCCCGGTGGCATGAGCCCGCTCGGCGACGGGTGGAAGCTGACGATTCGCGTCCGACTGGTTCACGCACAGTCGAGACTGCTCATCAGCCAGTCCGACGAATGGAACCGGGGGCGCTACGGCCTGCCCATCAGCGCCGCGACCGTATTCCTGGCCGGCGCCGCCTTCTCGGGCAGGCTGATGCAGCACGTCGCGGCGCTGGGCGGCGACTTCTCCAGAGAGGAACGCGAAGCATACATCCACGTCTGGCGCTACACGGGACTTCTGATCGGCATACCGGCGGAACTCCTCTTTCACGACGAGGCTTCCGCGGTGCGCGCGTTCGAGCTCGGCCAGCTCTGCGAGCCGCCGCCCGACGAAGACGCGATCATCATGGCGAACAGCATCGTCAACAGCGCGCCCCTGGTCATCGGCATCAACGAACCTGCCGAAAGGAGGAAGCTGGCCAGATACGTGTACCAGGTCTCCAGGGAACTCATCGGCAACGACCTCGCGGATGCCTTCCTGTTCCCGAAGCACCGCCGCAAGGTGGTTCCGGTCTTCCGCCTGAGGAACCGGTCGAAGCGATTTCTGGCCCGAACGCTCCCCTCCTGGCGCCAGAAGAAGGACCTGGAGCGGTTCAACGGCCTGATGGACTTCGTGAATCTGGGCAGGCTGGAGCACTCCTACAGCCTGCCGACGGCGCTCCACGACGAGCACTCGGCTGAATGGTAGGACCCCGCGCCCCGGCATGCCGCGGGCCGTTGTTGGTGGAGACGGGCAGCTATGCGATCCGCTTCGTCCGCCATCCTTCGAGTTTGAACTGAAGCATGACGAGTGCCGGGACGACCAGCATCAACAGCGCGGTCGCGACGACCACTCCGAATCCCACCGAGGTGGCGAGCGGCACCAGGTGCTGGGTCTGAACGCTCGTCTCCAGCATCAGTGGCGCGACGCCGAGGAAGGTGGTCACCGAAGTCAGCAGGATTGCCCGAAAACGGGCCTTGGCCCCGGCGATGACCGCTTCCCTCGGCGTCAGTCCGCGTTCCCGGGAACGGTTGATGAACTTGATCATCATCAGTGAGTCGTTCACGACCACGCCGCTCACCCCGATCAGCCCCTGGATGGACGAGAAGCCGAGACTGAGGCCCAGTATGAGGTGTCCCGCCAACGCGCCCACCAGCCCCAGCGGAATCGCGGTCATCACGATGAGAGGCTGCGCGTAGGAGCCGAAGGGGATCGCCATGAGCACATACATCACCAGAAAGGCGAAGAAGACGGATCTGGGCAGGGCGGCGTTCACCTCCCTCTGCTGGCGCTGCTCCCCCCCGTGGGTGTAGGTGAATCCGGGATGGTCGTCGCCCAGCCTGGCCAGGAGGTTCCGCTCCATATTGCTGTTCACCCCCTGCCCGGTCACGACCGCGTTGTCCACGCTGGCCGTGACCGTGATGACCCGCCGCTCGTCCAGGCGGTGAATGGTCGTGGGAGACCTTGCCAGCCCGACGTGGGCCACCTGGCCCAGGGGAACTTCCCGGCCCTGCGGGGTTCTCACCAGATAATCCTCGATGTCGGCGGGCGAGTTGCGTTCCTCCTCCGGGAGGCGCACGTAGACGCGCATCTCCTCGCGGCCGCGCTGCACGCGCAGGGCCTCGGTGCCGAAAAACGCGGCACGAACCTGGCGGGCGAAGTGATCCAGTGTGAGATCGAGCGTCCGTGCCGCGGGCTTGAGGTTGAGCTGCAGTTCCCGGACGCCCTCGTCGTGGTTGGTCCTTACGTCGTACACCCCGCCCATCGACTCCAGCCCTGCGACCACCTCGTCGGCGATCCGTGCCAGGCGATCCGGATCGGGATGGGAAAGCTCGAGGTGGACCGGGAGTCCCAGCCCGAGGGCGCCCGCTGAAAACGCCAGCGACTTCACCTCGGGAAGCGTCCCCGTCTCCTCCCGCCACAGGTTCTGGAATTCCGTTGAGGTGAAGTCGCGCAGCGACAGCGCGGGGAGCTTGAATTCCACCGACCCGATGTGTCCCCTGGGCAACTCCACCGCGTCACCCCCCAGTGGGTCGAAGAGCTGGGCGGCCTGGCCTACGGTGACGCTCACATCGGCCGCCATCGGCTCGGAATCGCGGGTGAGCGCCTCCAGCACGCGCTGTCCCGCCGCTTCGAGTTGCGCCGCCACGTCTGCCGTGCGCTCACTCGGCGTCCCGACCGGCATCTCGATGTTGGCCGACACGATGTCGCCCTCGATCTGGGGAAGGAACTCGTACCTGACCAGCCCAGTCGCTATGATCGTCATGGAGATCAGCATCAGTGCGGCTACGGCGGCGAGCACGACGGCCGGAGCGGCGGTGGCGAACCGAAGTGCGCGATCGAGCGGCCCGTCAACGATGCGGCGCAGCAGGCCGTCGACCGCCCGCTGGGCTTGCCGCACCATTCGCCCGGGCCGCCACCTGGGCTCGCGGGGCGCGGGCAGGTGCGCCAGGTGGTTCGGCAGCACGAGCAGCGATTCCACCAGCGAGAGCATGAGCACGGCGATCACGACGATGGGGATGCTCAGGCCGATCTTGCCGATGGGTCCCGGCACGGTGAGCAGAACGGAAAAGGCCGTCACCGTCGTCAGCACCGAGAAGATCACGGGACCCGCGATGCGCTGCGTTCCGCGGACTGCCGCGGCCAGCCCCTCGGTCCCCCTCTCCCGCTCGGCGTAGATGTTCTCGCCGACCACGATCGCGTCATCGACCACGATGCCCAGCGCGAGCACCATCGCCATCAGCGAGAACATGCTGATCGAGATGCCCAGAAGCTGCATCACCAGGAATGTCCCGGCGAAGGCAACCGCGAGACCCACCGCCACCCACATCGCCAGCCTGATCTGCAGGAAGAGCGCGAGCGCAAGGAAGACGAGGAGCAGGCCCAGCAACGCGTTCTCGAGGAGCAGGTTGACCCGGCCCCGGAGGTCGACCGAGTCGTCCCTCCAGATCTGAACGCCAACCCCCTCGGGTAGCGATGGCACCACTTCGGCATCGATGTATCCGCGCACGGCCTGCGCGATATCCAGCACGTCCTCGCCGGCGGTGCGGAAGACATCGATGCGCGCGGCCGGCTGCCCGTTGAAGCGCGCGAGCAGGTCGCTGTCGGCGAAGGCGTCCCGCACGGTGGCGATCTGCCCCAGCCGCACGGCGGTGCCGTCGGCCCGCGTCAGGACGATGATGTCCTCGAAGTCGAACTGCTCGTAGTTCTGGCCGAGGGTGCGGACGCGGATCTCCTCCTCGCCCGTGGATATCTTCCCCGCGGAGAGCTCCAGCGAACCCTGGCGAACGGCAAACGCGACGTCCTCCAGCGTCAGGCCGAGGGCGCGCAGGCGGTCGAGCGGCACCTCGATCGAGATCTCGTAGTTGCGCACCCCGCTGATTTCCGCGTAGGAGACCTCGGGCAGGGCCAGAATCCCGTCTTCGATCCGGTAGGTCAGCTCCTTGATCGCGCGTTCGGAGGCGCTGCCGTAGACCATGAGACGAAAGATGCTCTGGCGGCTCGTGACTTCGCGGACCTCCGCGCGCTCGGCACCCGCCGGAAAGGTCAGAATGCGGTCCACCTGAGCCTTCACGTCGGCCAGGGCCCGGCTCATGTTCGTCCCCTGCCTGAACTCCGCGATCACCGAGCCCAGACCCTCGGCCGCCGACGATTCCGTCCGCTTCAGCCCCTCGACGGACTGGATCTGCTCCTCGATCTTGCGGACGATCGATTCCTCCACCTCCTGGGGGGCGGCCCCGGGGTACGGCACGACCACCTGAATGCGGTCCAGCGAGGCCTCGGGCAGGAACTCCTGCGGGAGTCCCATCGCCGAGATCAGCCCCATGAACAGGAGGAAGCCCATCAGCAGGTTTGCGGCGATGGGGTTGGCCGCCATGAACGCAATCGGGCCGGCTGGGCCGCTCGCCGGTGGACCCGTCGCCGGGCTCGGTCGGGTGGGGGGTGGGACGGAGGTGTCCGGAGGATTCATCGGACCAAGGTGTGCGGCTGTGCGGGAGCGCCGCAAGGGTCCCGATGTCCGTCCCTTGCGGTCGGTCGGCAAACGCAGCCGGCGGCGACGAGCGGTCGTTGACGGAGGGAGCCACGTGGTAGAAAATCAACCATGGCAACGCTCCAAGAACTCCTCGTCCTCTCGAGCCGCACCTTCGCCGTAGGCATCGGAATCCTTCCGGAACCACTTCGGGAGGAGATCACGGTGGCCTACCTGCTGCTCCGCGTCTCCGACTACCTGGAAGACAATCAGGAGCTGGAGGATGCCGACAAGGTTGACTTGCTGAGGAGCTGGGGCAGGGTGCTGGATGGTGGAGCGGGCCGTGAGGCCCTCCTCGAACGACTCCGGGCGGCCCGTGAGGATACCGCGGACGCGCTGGTAGCGCGGGATTCCGCCGCCGTGCTCGACGGGCTGAACCGTCTGGCGCCTGAAGCGCGCGCGATCCTGGTTCGCCGGGTTGGGGAGTCGAGCGAGGGGATGGCGCGGTGGGTGGCCCGCGGGTCCGTCTTCGACACCGAAGCCGACCTGGACGACTACATGCACGAGGTGGCCGGGCGCGTGGGCCATCTGCTTACCGAGCTGTTCGCCGAGCGGCTTTCCGGGCTGGTGGGCCGGCGGGACCGGATGATGCCGCTCGGGCGCGAGTTCGGTCTCGCGCTCCAGACCGTCAACGTCATACGCGGGCTGCACGAAGACCGGGACCGCGGCTGGGTGTACGTTCCCACCGAGTTCATCCCGGATCCGGGACCGCGGCCGTCGGAGCTCTTCGAGCCGGGAAACCGGAATGCCGCGATGGGCGTACTGTCCCGCATGGTGGGGAAGGCGGAGCGCCACCTGGCCGCTGCCCGCGCGTACATTCGGATGATCCCGAGGCGCCATCACGGCGTGCGTCTCTTCTGCCAGCTCCCGCTCTTCTTCGCCGTCCGGACCCTCGCGCTCAGCCGGGGCAACCCGGACGTTCTCGAGCGCGAGACGAAGATGACGCGGCGAGAGGTGCTTGCCGTCACCCGGAACGCGAAGCTGCTGGGGTTCTCGAACCGGTGGATGGACTGGTATTGCGGGCGGCTGGCCGTGGTCGCCTGAGGGCCGGCCGCGGGCGGCCCGGGTCCGCGGCTCCAGCCCGGTGGCGATGTCCGGGAGGGGGGGCGGCACGGCTGTTGACAGCCCCGGCAGGCCGCCGCTAACTTAAAGATCTCTGCGGGGTGGAGCAGTCTGGTAGCTCGTCGGGCTCATAACCCGAAGGTCGCGGGTTCGAATCCCGCCCCCGCTATGCTCAGCAAGTGGTTCCCGGGAACGCCGCCTCCGTGCGGCGTTTCTGGCGTATGCAGGATGCGGCGGCCTCCGGGCCAGGTAGCTCAGTTGGTAGAGCACGCGACTGAAAATCGCGGTGTCGGCGGTTCAATTCCGCCCCTGGCCACTGTGAGACATCACAGGTCCGTAGCTCAATTTGGTAGAGCACCGGTCTCCAAAACCGGCGGTTGGGGGTTCGAGTCCCTCCGGGCCTGCATGCGTGGAATTACGCCCTCATCGTCTAACGGTTAGGACACCACTCTTTCAAGGTGGAGATCGGGGTTCGATTCCCCGTGAGGGTATGCGGCAGGGGATCGCCCTCGACCGTATGCAGGATGGGGCTGTAGCTCAGTTTGGTTAGAGTGCCGGTCTGTCACACCGGAGGCCGCGGGTTCGAGTCCCGTCAGCCCCGCTGGGCTTTTTGAAAATCCGGGTCCATTGGAACGAGTGTTCCTGGCTCATTTCCGCACTGCCGGGGCCGTAGCTCAGTTGGGAGAGCGCCTGAATGGCATTCAGGAGGTCAGGGGTTCGACTCCCCTCGGCTCCACTGGCAGCCCTGCGTAATGGATCACCGCCGTAAGCTGGCGGCGACTCCATTGCGGGCTGTCGGAAAGTGACGGTTTGCCGGGAGCTCGGGTGGCGGAATTGGCAGACGCGCAGGATTCAGGATCCTGTGGGGGTTAACCCCGTGAGGGTTCGAGTCCCTCCCCGAGCATTGACTCAATCTGGAATGCCCACGTGCTGGAATTGGTAGACAGGCTGGTTTGAGGGACCAGTGTTCGAAAGGACGTACAGGTTCGAGTCCTGTCGTGGGCATGAAGCGCCCGTAGCTCAATTGGATAGAGTACCTGACTACGGATCAGGGGGTTGGGGGTTCGAGTCCTCCCGGGCGTACTTGGCCGGCGCAACCGCCGGAAGCGGGCGCGTAGCTCAGTTGGTTAGAGTGCCACGTTGACATCGTGGAGGTCACAGGTTCGAGTCCTGTCGCGCCCATTGTGGGGCCTGCCGTGGGGGGAGGCGCCCGCGGGTCGCAGGGGAACGGGGCCGTAGCTCAGTTGGGAGAGCGCAGCGTTCGCAACGCTGAGGTCAGGGGTTCGACTCCCCTCGGCTCCACTGGTCGCGGCGGAAGGGCCAGGCCGCGCCGCTTGCCGCACACAGCAAACATCGCCACCGTAGCTCAGCTGGTAGAGCACGTCACTCGTAATGACGGGGTCGTCGGTTCGAGTCCGACCGGTGGCTCTGACCCTGACGTAACGTTAGGGTCGCGTTCGCGGAATGGACGGTACATGCGTTCGTGGATAATCCCGGCGTCGCACCGAGGGCGGCGAGGCGCCGGGCTGGCAAGGCGGGACGAAGGGCGCATAGCCGAGCTATTCGCCCGAGAGCAACGCAGAGCGGTGCTTCGGAAACTCGAAAGTAAAGAAAACATGACACCAGGTAAAGTCCTCTTTACACTTGGGAGTGTGGAGCGCCGCGGCCCAGCGCGGATGCATCGCCTCCCGAATGCAGCGGGGACTTATTCCACGGACTGCTAGCCCCGTGGTGTAATTGGCAACACGTCTGACTCTGGATCAGAAGAGTCCTGGTTCGATCCCAGGCGGGGCTACTTGGAGGGATGGCTGAGCGGCTAAAAGCGGCGCCCTGCTAAGGCGTTGATCCCAGTGATCACGTGGGTTCGAATCCCACTCCCTCCGTTGAGCGTCAGCGTCTGGAGGCGTAGTCCTAATTGGTAAGGCACCGCACTCGAAATGCGGCGTGCGCGAGCACTTGGGGGTTCGAGTCCCTCCGCCTCCGCTTGCAGTCGGTGGATGGGCCCGCGGAAGCATCGTAGCGGACCGCCAGCAACACTCCTCCGCACAGGAATGGACCCGGTTGCCACGGGGCGTGGCTCAGTCCGGTAGAGCGCTGCGTTCGGGTCGCAGAGGTCCCCGGTTCGAATCCGGGCGCCCCGATTACCCGAAGGAGGAGGCCGCGTGCCCCCGCCTTCGGTTGCAGGACGGGTGGCCGAGTGGCTTAAGGCGCACGACTGGAAATCGTGTGGGCATCTGCCCGCGTGGGTTCGAATCCCACCCCGTCCGTTGAGGGTGATCGAGTTGGCCGCCCGAAGCTCTGTCCCGTCGAGCTCGGCGAGGACCCCCGTCCCCGGTGGTTGCGAAACCGGATTCCCGGACACGACGTAGGTGAAACGGATCGCAAGTCACGCTTGCGATTGAATCACATCACCTCGTCCCTTGCCGCCGACCGGTTGCCCCGTGCTTCAAATCAGAGACCTCGTCAAGGTTTACCCGGGACCGGTAGCGGCGCTGCAGGGTGTCTCGCTCGAAGTCCCGAAAGGCATGTTCGGCCTCCTCGGGCCCAACGGCGCAGGGAAGACCACCCTGATGCGCATCGTCGCCGGGCTGCTCGAACCCACGTCCGGAACCGTCTACTTCGACGGTGAGGACATCGTCGACGACCCGCGCCGCATCCACCGCCAGTTGGGCTACCTGCCGCAGGACTTCGGCTTCTACCCCCACCTCACGGGCGAGTCCATGCTCAGGTTCCTCCTTGTGCTCAAGGGCGTGCAGGCGCCCGGCGGGGTGAAGCACCTCGCGGCGGAGCTCCTCGACCGCGTCAACCTCTCGTACGCCGCCAACCGCAAGGTGAAGACCTACTCGGGCGGGATGCTCCAGCGGCTGGGGGTCGCACAGGCGCTCGCGGGCGACCCGAGGCTTCTCGTGGTCGACGAACCCACGGCGGGGCTCGACCCGGAGGAGCGGCTCCGCTTCTACCGCCTGCTGGCCGAGCTGGCGGAAGACCGCACGGTGCTGCTGTCCACGCACATCGTCGAGGACATCTCGGTGCTGTGTCCGCGGGTCGCGATCATGTACGCCGGGCGATTCGTGGCCGCCACGACGCCGGTGGAAGCGCGGAACCGGCTGGCCGGGACGATCTATCAGGGCGAAGTCGAGCAGGGTGACCTGGCGACCATCGAGGGCAACTACCGGGTCACGCAGGCGATCCTCATCGAGGGGCGCAACCAGGTGCGCATCCATCTGCCCGAGGGGCCGCCGCCAACCGGCTTCGAGCCGGCGGAACCCACGCTGGAGGATGCGTACCTGCTGTTGGCGCAAGCGAACGGGGAAGGCGGCAGCGCCGATGCGGGCCGCGCCGCCTCCTCGGACGTGCAGGGCGAGGGCGCCAGCGACGCCCGGCGGGAGGGCGCCAGCGCCGGAAACGCCTTGTGAATTCGTTCACAAGGTGGTGGGAGGTCGTCCGGCGCGAGTTCCTGACCCAGGTCCGCCGTCCCGGCTACTGGATCCTCCTCGTGCTAATGGGGATGCTGGCGTTCGGGCTTTCCGACGGGTCGGTCACCATCGCATCCGGCGGCGGTGAGGCGGGACGCCCGCACCTGACCTCGGTCTTCGGCCAGAGCCGGGTGCAGGCCGTCCTGATCGTTTCGGTGGGCGGACTGTTTCTGGCGATCTTCTCCGGGCTGGCTGTGATCCGGGACATCGAACTCCGCGTCGGGGAGGTGTTCCATGCGACGCGCCTGACGGTCCGTGAGTACGTGTGGGGGAAGTTCTGCGGAGGCGTCGCGGTGTTCGGGCTCATCTGGCTTCTGTACCTGTGCACGTCGATCGGCTTCAACCACATCCTGCACGGCGGGAAGGGGCACATCGGCTTCTTCTCGCTGGCCAACTATGCCTTCCCCACGCTGCTCTTCGGGCTCCCGCAGCTCCTCCTGTTTGCGGGGGTTCCGTTCCTGATCGGCATCTGGTCGCGCCGCTCGCTCCTGGTCTTCCTGTTCCCGCTGGTTGTGCTCCTGCTCACCTTCTCGGTGCTGACCACCTGGTCGCCGGGCTGGCTGTCTCCGGAAGTCAACCGGACGTTGATGCTGATCGATCCGTCCGGTTTTCGCTGGCTGACCGAGACGTTCCTCAAGGTTGACCGCGGGGTCGACTTCTACAACACGTCGCCGCTGCGCCCGGACCTCGGCTTCGTCCTGAGTCGTGCGGCGTACTGCGCCGCCGGGCTGGCCTCCGTGTCCGTGGCCGCGGCAAGCTACGCCCGCCGCCTCGCCACGGGAGCCTCCGATTCCCCCATCGTGCGGCTGTTCCGGCGTCGCAGAGCCCGCGCGACAGCCGGGCCCCCGTCAGGCGCACCGCTCAGGGACCTCGAGATGGCGACCCGACCGCTCGGATTCGCCCGGGCCGCCGTGGCGATCGCGCGGAGCGAGGTCCGGGACCTGGTCGCCCGCCCGCCCATCTACTTCTTCGTGCCGCTGATCCTGCTGCAGGCGATCTCGACGACGACGCTCGGGTACGGGTACTTCGGGTCGCGCGTCCTCCTGACCCCCGGAACCGTGGCCGACCAGCAGGTCAACACCCTCAACCTGCTGATCTGCTGCCTGCTGCTCTTCTACACGGTCGAGTCGCTGCACAAGGAACGCAACCGGGGCATGCACGAGATCCTGCACGCGGCTCCCGTCGGTACCGGCGCGATGCTCCTGGGCAAGACGATGGGCAACGCGGCCATGGCCGGCCTGATCCTCCTCGCCGCGCTGGTGTCGGGCGCCGGGATCATCGTGTACCAGCAGATCGTCAACGAAAGTCCGGTGGGGTACGCCCTCTTCCCGTTCGTCGCGGTGTGGGGCGGCGTGTTGCTGCCCACCTTCGCCTTCTGGTCGGCGCTCGTTACCGCGTTCTTCTCTCTCCTGCGCAACCGCTACGCGGCGTACGGAGCCGGGCTCGTCTTCCTCATGTACACGGTCTTCCGACAGGAGACCGAGGGGACCCCCGGCTGGCTGACGAACTGGCAGGGGTGGAATCTGGTCCGGTGGACCGACATGGGCGCATTCACCCTGCACGGTACCCCGCTGCTGCTGAACCGGCTGCTCTACCTCAGCTTCGTCCCGCTCCTGGTTGCGGTGTCGGTGCGCTGGTTCCCCCGGCGTGCCTTCGACGCCGCGGCGACCCTGAACCGCCTCCGTCCCCGGGCGCTGGCACTGGGTACCCTGCGTCTCCTTCCCCTGGCGGTTGCGCCCATCGTCCTGGCGTCGTTGCTGTTCTTCGGCGGCCGCTCCGGCTATCAGCGTCCCGGCGTGAATGATTGGCGGGAAGCCTACTGGCAGCGCAACTTCGCGACCTGGGACGGGCTCGAAATGCCGTCGGTGACGCATGTGGACCTGGATCTCGCCATCGAGCCCGCGCAGCGCTCCATCGCCGTAACGGGGGCGTACACCTTCCTGAACCACCGCGACCAACCGTACGAGGAGCTTCCGATCACCGCCGGTCGTTGGGGCTCCATTGAGTGGACGCTGGCGGGAGAGATCCACGAACCGGAAGACCGCGCCAACCTGTTCGTATTCGCGCTGGACGGTCCCCTCGCCCCCGGGGACACCGTCACGATCGGCTTCAGCTACGACCTGGAGCGCCATGAAGGCATGAGCCGGCGGCCGGGCGGGACCAGCCAGTTCATTCTTGAGTCGGGCGTGGTGCTCAACGGGTTCGAGCCGACCTTCGCGCCGGTCCCGGGCTACGATCCCGACATCGGGTCGCCCGGCTTCCGCGGGCCCGAAATCGAGGACGACTTCTACCTGGGCCAGACCGAGCCGCTGATCGGGTGGGCGGGCAGACCCTTCACCGTGCGCACGCGCATCACCATCCCGGAGGAGTACACGGCCAACGGCGTGGGACAGCTGGTCAGCGAAGAGGTGGCCGACGGCAGGCGCACCGTGGTTTGGGAGACCGACGACCCGGTCCGCATGTTCAACGTCATCGCCGGGCGGTACGACGTGATCGATGGGGATGGAACAACGATCTACTACCACCCGGCGCACGACTACTACGTGGAGGAGATGTCCGCGACCCTGGACGCGGCGCGCAAGTACTACGCCGAGTGGTTCCATCCCTTCCCGCGGAGCGTGCTCAAGCTCTCCGAGATGCCGGCCTTCTCCCCGGGAGCGCAGGGGTTTCCGACCAACATCACGTTCAGTGAGGAGATGGGTTTCCTGACGCAGCGCGATCCCCGCTCCCACCTGGGGTTCATGGTGGTGGCGCACGAGGCCGCGCATCAGTGGTGGGGCAACCTGCTCGGGCCCGGCCGCGGTCCCGGGGGCAACATGCTGTCGGAGGGGATGTCCCACTATTCGACGATCCTGCTGCACGAACAGGTCTACGGCGACCGTTACCGGATGGAGTTCACGAAGCGGTTGGAAGAGGAATACGTCAGTCGGCGCCGCGTGGACACGGAGCGCCCGATGGTCAAGTCGATGGGCGGCGCCTACAACCGGGGCTCGTGGGCGATGTGGATGCTGCAACAGCAGATGGGACGGGAGAATATCCTTGCGGGATTGCGCGCGTTCATTGCGAGCTACAGGGACGGCCCGGACCATCCGGTGATTCAGGACATGCTGGCCGTGCTGCGTGACTTCGCGCCGGACACGGCGGCGTTCGACGCGTTCGCTGAGCAGTGGTTCTTCGAGGTCGTGTTGCCGGAGTACAGGTTGTCCGAAGTGACGAGGGTGCAGGAAGGGGATGAATGGGTGGTGCGGGGAACGGTGGAGAATGTGGGGACGGGGCGGATGCCGGTGCAGGTTGGGGCGGTCGCGGGGGAGCGGTGGTCCGACCGGGGCGATGATGCGGACCGGTCCGTGGTGGCAGCGGGATACCGGGATGCCCGCACCGAGGTGGTGCTGGGCGCCGGGGAGTCGGCGGAGTTCGTGATCCGCGCCGCGTTCGAGCCCGACCGCGTGGTGATCGACCCGGACGTGCTGGTCCTGCAGGTGAACCGGGCCACCGCGACGTTCGATTTCTGACCCGGTCCGCGCCCCGTTCCGCATTGGGCTTCGGGCCGTCGGGTCGCCTATTGGCTTTCCGGTGCGCGGCCACTGCCGACCGGGGTGCCGGAGGGTACCCGAATGGCGGCGACCGCCGGCGCATCCCGACGCCGCCCACGTCCAGGTCGACAAGCCCGCGCAGCAGCGACAGCCTGTCGGCGTACACCATCCGCGCGCTCCGTCGATCCGCCGTGCCGGCCCGGCCCGACCGCTTGCCGGCCCCGATTATTGCGAGTACCCTTGTGACTGGATCTGCCGGAATATGAAACAGGGTTCCCGGGTTGCGCGTACAGGTCCCGGCTTGGCACGTGCGCCCGGATCAGGTCAGATTCTGCGTACCGCCTGCCCGGTCGGAAGGAGAAGACTCATGACGGATTCGGCCGCCACGGTATCCTCTTCACAGGTCTCGTTGATCCTTGAGCGGGCCGCCGAGATTGATGCGCGCGGCGACGTGCTCACCGTCGACGAACTGCGGCATATCGCGGCCGAGGCGGGAATCGACGCAGCGGCCACGGATATGGCGATTCAGCAGATCATGGCCGGTCGCGAGGACGCTTCGGTGCCATCGGTGCCGGAAGCGAAGCAAGGGACCAACCTGACCGCAGAGAATCCCAACGCCCCCGCGCCGGAGTGGATCGTGGCTGGTGGCGCGGTGGGCATGGCATTCGGCTTCTTTACCGCACTACCGAATGTCGTGGCCATACCCGCCCTTGGAGCGACTGTACTGTACCTGCTGTTCAGGGCGGTGAAGAGCATGAGGACGGGCTCTGAACTGAGTTTCCAGCTTCAAAACCTCGCCGCTTGGCTCGGGATGGCGCTCAGCGCCACAGCCATCGGTGCGTTTTCTCCCGGCGTCAACTTCGCCGCCGCATTCATTTGCTGGATCGTGGTCGCCGTCGTCGGCGGAATGATTGTGAGGTTCGGTCCCCGCGAGGAGATGGCACACGATGAAGTGCCGCAGATGAGAGCGGGCGAGGGATCGGATGGCCCCAGCCTCTTGAGCGATCCGTCGTAGCGCCGACCGCCCCCTACCGCGACCGCTCCACCCGCACCGTCACCAGATCGCTCAGGTGGTAGTGGCGAAGCCGCACCGATGACGCGTAGTGGCTGAGCAGCCGGAGTGACAGCTCCTGCTCCACAGAGACCGCGTGCTTCTCCAGCAGCTCGGCACTCGTCACCTGCAAGACGGACACCTGCTCGATTCGCGGGAAGGCGTGGCCTTGACATGTACGACATGGTGTCGCACTATACGATAGCATGTCGTAGTTAAACGTGTCAGGAGGCAGCCACCCGGTGACGATACCGAAACTTGCGAACGCAGAACTCGCGGTCATGAACCGGCTCTGGGAGGAGGGGACCCTGACGGCCCGCCAGCTCCGAGAGCATCTCTATCCGGACGCCACGAGACCGATGCACGGCACGATTCAGAGGCTGCTGCAGCGGCTGGAGGCCAAGGGCTTCGTCGAACGTGACAGCGACCGGGCCGCGCACCTCTTTTCGCCGCGGATCAGCCGAGAGGCCTACGCGGCCGGTTGCCTGGAGTCCTTGGCGGACCAGGTCACCGGCGGCTCGTTCGCGCCGATGATCACGCACTTGGTGGAGGAGCGGAAACTATCCGACGCCGACATGGATCACCTGCGCCGACTGTTGGAGGAGAAGTGACGGACCTGGCCCTGCAGATCGCAGGCAGCAAGCTTGCAATCTCGGTGATCCTCGGCGGCGTGGTGTGGCTCGCCGCGATCGGCGAGCGACGACCACGCCTGTGCCATGCGCTCTGTCTCGCCCTGCTCTCGGCTCTTCTCATCCCGCCGTTGATTGCTATCCCCGTCCTGCGGCCCGATCCGACCGCCGCTGTGTCGTTGGACCCGGTGCTCGGCGAAGCCACTTTCCCGATCGAGACCGATGCTCTGACCCGTGTCGCCGGGGATGTCTCGTTAGGGCGAGGGTTTGTGCGGTACGGAAAGGCCGGACTCGTCCCCGTCTGGTTCCTCGGGGTTGCGGTAGTTCTGGGTTGGACGATCGTGCGGGCACGATCCTTCCGCCGTTTCCTCCGGGGAGCCTCGATCGAAGCCCCGGCCACGTTACGGCACGAGGCGAAGGAGGTCGCGCACATCCTTGGCCTCGCGACGGTTCCGGCGATCTACACGACTGACGCGCTGATTTCTCCGATGGTCTGCTGGAGCGGTGGCGCGGTGCGCGTATACATCCCTTCAACCCTGCTCAACGGCATGGAACCGGCCCAGTCACGCTGGATTCTGGCGCACGAACTGGCCCATGTCCGCCGCCGCGACCACCTCGTCCGCTGGCTGGAGTGGCTCGCATGTACGGCGTTTTGGTGGAACCCGGTTGCGTGGTGGGCGCGACGACGGCTCCGGTCTGCAGGGGAGGTATGCTGCGACGCCATGGTCGTGCGTGCGTTCAACTGCACTCCCCGGGCCTACGCCAGCGCGCTGATGCGGGCTATCGACCTTGTTCGTACCGGAGGAGCGCCTCGCGTTGCCACCTTCGCTAGCCCCGCCGGCAGCGGGCAGCGAATGCGCATACTCGAAAAGAGACTTGGAGTGATCATGACGGCCAGGTCCGCCAGGACCCGTCCACCCGCGCCGCGCCTCGCAACGCGGGGCGGTTTCGTGGCCGTCCTGGCCCTGGGTCTGGTGTACTGCGGCGAGCAGCCCTCACCGGCCGCCCCCGAATTGCCTGGCTGGCTTGCCGAGCAGGATCTCGATCAGATCGCCGAATACGCGATTGCGCCTCTCCACTCGCTTCTGTCGCCGGGCGGCGGGGACGCTGGCTGGACGGGCCGCGTCCCCAGGGATGCCAACGACGTCTCGGTCGAAGCCGACGGCCTTCGCTCGATGTCGGATGGGGAGTACACGGTTCCGGGATTGGGCTTGATTCTGGTCGACTACGACCAGCGGGTTCCATACCGGGAGCAGGAAGCGCTGTGGACCTCCATCGCCCAACTGACGGCGAGCGATCGAAGCGCGGGATTCCTGGTTGCTCGCCAGGCCGACGATGGTGAATGGATCTTTCTCGACAAGGTCCCCGAAGCTTCAAGCTCCACGCTGCATCTCATTTCCCTGGAGCGCGATCAATGAACGGGGTGTCCGGAATGTCCCGTCCCTCCACGATCGACATGGTGAGACACGTCCTGCTGTCAGCGGCCGTCACGGTCGGCGTGGGGGCATGTGACGACGCCCATCGCGCCGCCGGTCTCCGGGACGCCGACCGGTTCGTCGCCCTCGAGATGGATACCATCTACCAAATCGGACTCGACGGAGACGGGCACTACTTCGGCCGCGTATCATCCATCGGCTTCGACGCCTCTGGGCGCCTCCACGTGCTGGACACTGACGCGCATGAGGTCACGTCTTGGGCCGACGATGGCCGGATGATCAGGCGTTTCGGGTCAAGGGGCGACGGCCCCGGCGAATTCCGGACCCCGCGGGGGGCGTACGTGTTCCGGGACGGCACCGTGGCGGTTCGTGACATCGGCCATCGCGCCCTTGTGACCTTCGATTCGGCCGGCGAGCATGTGGGCAACATTCGCATGGCAGGCGGCCGTGTGCCGGGCAACGGCGCGGTCGTCCTCGCCGGGATGCGGCTGGTTGGGCCCCATGACCCCTGGATGACCAGCGGCAGCACGACGGACAGTGAGCGGCCGGTATACCGGTTTTCCCTTGAGCGCGACTCTCTCAGATCCGAACTGCTGTTTGTCGCCTGGCGCTCGACCGAGGACGACATGAGCTTCGTTCCCACCCTGCGCCACGCCGCGCTTCCCGACGGCCGGATCGTGGTGGCCGACTCGGCCGTGGGCTACCGGATTGACATCCTCTCGACGGAGGGGGCGATCGACGGTACGCTCGAGCGGGCCGTCACCCCTTGGCCGGTGACGGAAGAAGTGATGGAAGCCGAGCGCGAGCGTCTGATCGCCGGTCTCCCCGATGAGAGAGCGCTGGCTCGGGCCGTGGAGGAGATGCAGGCGGCGATGGGGATCAGGCTCGCAAACGGAGTTGACCATGCCGAGACCATGGAAAACTCGCGCGCCCTTATCGCGGATCGTCGATTTGCCAGCCACATTCCGGTGATCCGCCGCCTGCGAGCGGACTGGGACGGCCGGATCTGGGTCGTCCGGAGCGACGCGACGGGAGGCGGGGACGGACCGATCGACCTGATCACCGTGGAGGGCGGGTATCTGGGCAGCTTGCATCAGGAAGACCTCGGACTTCCGTCGGCCTTCGGCCCGGATGGACTGATGGCCTACCGGCGAACTGACGAGTTCGGCAGGCAGGGCATCCTGGTCGTGCGATTGCGACAAGGGCAGCTGGATTGAGGTGGCCCGACCACCCCCGCCAGCCCAAAACCACCTGCAAGCCACCGCTTTCCGCCCGTGGATCGCGAAACTTCGGCAAGCCGGTGGACGGGCTCGTTTCCGGCCCGATTCCGGAGAGGATGGCACGCGTTTCAAACGCCTCCCAAAGGCGGAGGCGGCCCCTCTACGCGATCCTAACGCGCCCCCACCGAGCGCGCACCGACGTGGACGGCAACCGTTTGCAACCCGAACAGGCGTCGCGCCGGGTCGGCCCGGCAGGTCGCCGCTCCCGGTGCGACGCGGGGCTGTCTACGGCCCGCCCGAAGATGCCATGATGCATACTGTAGACACGGACGCCTCCCCGCTCCCGCTGAAACCGCTTCCTGAGCAGCTCCGTATTTTGCACCGTTACGGCGACCGGCTCACACGGCACCAGCACGCGCTCACGGGTGAGCCCGAAGAAACCCCTCCAAAGGGCGGACACCCATGCTTCAAATCAGAGACCTCGTCAAGGTCTACCCCGGACCCGTCGCGGCGCTGCAGGGCGTCTCCCTCGAAGTCCCGACAGGCATGTTCGGCCTCCTCGGCCCCAACGGCGCGGGCAAGACCACATTGATGCGCATCGTGGCCGGCTTGCTGGAGCCCACCTCCGGCACCGTCCACTTCAACGGCGAGGACATCGTCGCCGACCCTCGCCGCATTCGCCGCCAGCTGGGCTACCTGCCCCAGGATTTCGGCTTCTACCCTCACCTCACGGGCGAGTCCATGCTCCGGTTCCTCCTCGTGCTGAAGGGAGTGCAGGCGCCCGGGGGGCTGAAGCACCTCGCGGCGGAGCTCCTCGACCGGGTGAACCTTTCCTACGCGGCCAGGCGCAAGGTCAAGGGCTACTCGGGCGGGATGCGGCAGCGGCTGGGGATCGCGCAGGCGCTGGCGGGAGATCCGCGGCTGCTGATCGTCGACGAGCCCACCGCGGGGCTCGACCCGGAAGAGCGGCTCCGCTTCTACCGCCTGCTCGCCGAGCTCGCCGAGGACCGCACGGTGCTGCTGTCGACGCACATCGTCGAGGACATCTCGGTGCTCTGCCCGCGCATGGCGATCATGCACGCAGGGCGCTTCGTGGCGGACACCACGCCGGCCGAGGCGCGGGGCCGGCTGGCCGGAACGATCTTCCAGGGCACGGTCGGCCGGGAGGGGCTCGCCGAGATCGACCGCAACTACCGGGTGACGCAGGCAATCCTGATCGAGGGGCGCAACCAAGTGCGGATCCACCTGCCCGAGGGGTCGCCGCCGGACGGCTTCCAGGCTTCGGAACCCACGCTGGAGGACGCGTACCTGCTGCTGTCGCAGGCCAACGGGTCCGGAAACGCCTTGTGAGTTCTTTCACAAGATGGTGGGAGGTCGTCCGGCGCGAATTCCTGACCGGGCTCCGCCGTCCCGGCTACTGGATCCTCCTCTTCCTCATGGGGATGCTGGCGCTCGGGCTGTCCGACGGGTCCGTGACCATCGCATCCGGCGGCGGCGAGGCGGGACGACCCCATCTCACCTCGGTCTTCGGCCAGAGCAGGGTCCAGTCCATCCTGATCATTTCGCTGGGCGGCCTGTTCCTGGCAATCTTCTCCGGGTTGACCGTGATCCGGGACATCGAACTCCGCGTCGGGGAGGTGCTCCATTCGACGCGCCTCACGATCCGCGGGTACATCTGGGGCAAGTTCTGGGGGGGCGTGGCCGTCTTTGCCCTGATCTGGACGCTCTATCTGCTCACCTCGATCGGCTTCAACCACGTCCTGCAGAGCGGGAAGGACCACATCGGCCCGTTCGTGCTGGCCAACTATCTCTTCCCGACGCTGCTCTTCGGGGTTCCGCAGATCCTCCTGTTCGCGGGGGTTCCTTTCCTGATCGGCACCTGGTCGCGCCGCCCGATCCTGGTCTTCCTGTTCCCGATGGTGGTGCTTCTGCTCGCCTTCACGGTGCTGACCACCTGGGCGCCGAGCTGGATGTCGCCGGAAATCAACCGGACCCTGATGCTGATCGATCCGTCCGGTTTCCGCTGGCTGACCCAGACATTCCTCGTGATCGACCGCGGGGTCGACTTCTACAACACGTCTCCGCTTCGCCCCGATGTGGGCTTCGTGATGAGCCGGCTGGCATTTGTCGCCGCCGGGCTGTTCGCGGTGACCGGGGCCGCGGCGAGCTACACGCGGCGCCTGCGCACGGGCGCCTCGGATTCGCGCATCGGGCGACTGTTCCGCCGGCGCCGAACACCCCCGGCGGCCAGGCCCGCGTCAGGCGCGCCCCTCAAGGTTCTGGAGATGGCGACGCGTCCCCTGGGCTTCTGGAAGGCGGCCATGGTCATCGCCCGGAGCGAAGTCCGGGACCTCGTGACGCGTCCCGCCATGTACTTCTTCGTGCCGCTTATCCTGCTGCAGGTGATCTCGTCGACGGCGCTGGGCTACGGTCCCTTCAGTTCGCGCGTCCTCCTGACGCCCGGCACCGTCGCCGAGCAGCAGCTCAACACGCTGAACCTGCTGATCTGCGCGCTGCTGCTCTTCTACACGGTCGAGTCGCTGCACAAGGAACGCAACCGCAGGATGCACGAGATCTACAACTCGGCACCCGCGGGCACCGGCGCGATGCTGCTGGGCAAGACGATGGGAAACGCCGCCATGGCCGGTCTCATCCTCCTGGCCGCGCTGTTCTCGGGCGCCGGGACCATCCTGTACCACCAGCTCGTCAACGGCAGTCCGGTGGGGTACGATCTCTTCCCGTTCATCGCGGTGTGGGGCGGCGTGCTGCTCCCCACCTTCGCCTTCTGGACAGCGCTCATCACGGCGCTTTTCGCCCTCCTGCGCAACCGCTACGCGGCCTACGGGGCCGGGCTCGCGATCCTCATCTACACGATCTACCGACAGGAGACGGGGGGGACCCCCGGCTGGCTCATGAACTGGCAGGGGTGGAACCTGGTCCGCTGGACCGACTTGGGGGCATTCACCCTGCACGGCACCCCGATCCTGCTGAACCGGCTGCTCTATCTCAGCTTCGTCCCGCTTCTGGTTGCGGTTGCGGTGCGGTGGTTCCCGCGGCGGGCCTTCGACGCGACGGCGACCCTGAACCGCCTGCATCCCAAGTCGCTCGCACTCGGCACCCTGCGTCTCCTGCCACTGGCGGTCGCGCCCGTCGTGCTGGCCTCGATGCTCTACTTCGGCGTCCGCTCCGGGTATCAGCGTTCCGGCGCGAGTGCGTGGAGGGCAGACTACTGGGAGCGCAACTTCGCGACCTGGAGCGGCTTCGAGATGCCGTCGGTGTCCCATGTCGACCTGGATCTGGAGATCGAGCCCGCGCAGCGGTCCATCGCGGTCAAGGGGGCGTACACGTTCCTGAACCACCGCGACCATGCGTACGAGGAACTCCCGGTCACCGCCGCACCGTGGGACTCCATGGAGTGGACTCTGGCCGGGGAGACGTACGAACCCGAGGACCGCGACAACCTGTTCGTCTTCACGCTGGACGAGCCCCTGGCCCCCGGAGATACCGTCACGATCGGCTTCAGCCACAATCTGGTACGGCTTGAAGGCATGAGCCGGCGGCCGGGCGGCGCCGCCGACTTCATCCTCGAGTCGGGCGTCGTGCTCGACGGCTTCGAACCGACTTTCGTGCCGGTCCCGGGGTACGATCCGGACATCGGGTCGCCCGGCTTCCGCCGCCCCGAAATCGAGGACGACTTCTACCTGGGCGAGACGGAGCCGCTGATCGGGTGGGCCGGCAGCCCCTTCACCGTTCGCACCCGCATCACCATCCCGGAAGGGTACACGGCCAATGGGGTCGGCCAGCTGGTCAGCGACGAGGTGGCCGGGGGCTGGCGCACGGTGGTATGGGAGACCGACCACCCGGTGCGCATGTTCAACGTCGTCGCCGGCAGGTACGACGTGACCGAGGGGGAAGGGACGGCGATCTACCATCACCCCGGTCACGACTACTACGTCGAAGAGATGTCCGCGACCCTGGACGCGGCTCGGAGATACTATTCCGAGTGGTTCCATCACTTCCCCTGGAGCGTTCTCAAGCTCTCGGAGCTGCCGATCTTCTTCCCGGGCGCACAGGGATTTCCGACGAACATCGTCTTCGGCGAGGGGATGGGATTCCTCACCCAGCGCGATCCCCGCTCCCACCTGGGGTTCATGGTGGTGGCGCACGAGGCCGCGCATCAGTGGTGGGGCAACCTGCTCGGGCCGGGCCGGGGTCCCGGGGGCAACATGCTCTCGGAAGGGATGTCGAACTACGCGACCACCCTGCTCCACGAACAGGTCTACGGCGACCGCTACCGGATGGAGTTCACGAAGCGGATGGAGTCGACCTACACGCGTAGGCGGCGCGTGGACACGGAACGCCCCATGGTCGACTTGATGGGCGGTTCCTACAACAAGGGCGCGTGGGCGATGTGGATGCTTCAGCAGGAGATGGGCCGGGAGAACATCCTGGCGGGACTGCGCGCGTTCATCGGGAAGTACAAGGAGAACCCGGACCATCCGGTGATCCAGGACATGCTGGCCGTTCTGCGGGACTTCGCGCCGGACACGGCGGCGTTCGACGACTTCACCGGGCAGTGGTTCTTCGAAGTGGTGCTGCCGGAGTACACGCTTTCGGAGGTGACGAGGGTGCAGGAGGGGGATGAATGGGTGGTGCGGGGGACGGTTGAGAATGTGGGGACAGGGCGGATGAGGGTGCAGGTGGGCGCCGTTGTGGGCGAGCGATGGTCTGACGAGGGCGAGGATGCCGATCGTTCGGTAGTGGCTGAGGGGTACCGCGACGCGCGCACCGAGTTGGAGCTGGGCGCCGGGGAGTCGGCGGAGTTCGTGATCCGTGCCGCGTTCGAGCCCGGCCGCGTGGTGATCGACCCGGATGTGCTGGTCCTGCAGGTGAACCGGGACGCTGCCGTGTTCGAGTTCTGACCAGCAGGCCGGGGTTTTTCGTTGGACTAATGCAGCGGGGACTTATTCCGCAGCCCGCTGGCGGTTCACCCGTCACCGGCGGCGTCGCACCGCTTCACCCAATCCACGCGTCGTGGCGGTTTCCAGCCCCTGCCCTCGGCGCAGTCCGGCCGGCAGCACGCCGTCCCAATCCCGCAGAATGGCGCGAATGCGCCCCGTCCTCCGCTCCGTCACCACCGTGATGGCGCGTTCATCGTCGCGGTCCAAGGCAACCTGCCCCTCGGGTCCGGTGAGGACGATGCTCTCGAGGGAGTCCTCCCACTCGGGCTCCAGCGGCACCATGAAGAAGAAGTGCTTTCCGCCGTGGCCATCCTCGACGGGCATGAAGTCCAGGGCCAACAGCGTCCGCCCGTCGGAGCCGATCCCCCTGATGCGATACGGACCCTGCTCTTCGGGGAGCCGGGGTGCGGCACGCATCGAATACACCGGCTCGAGCAGCGACTCGCCATCCGCCACGCCTCCCCACAGCACCAGCACCTCCGAAGGCGGGCTCGCGGCAGCAATCCCGGCAGGCGCGACATCCCCGGCACTCGGGACATTCCCGGCAGGCGCGACATCGCCGGCCAGACTCGCCCGATGGTGGATGACTCTCCTGTAGTGGTAGTCGCTGATCCATGGGCGTGTCCTGCAATAGGTCATGATGTCCTCACTACGGTCGGGAGACACCACCGATCCGTCGCGGAAGTCGTAGCCCCACACGCCGATGCTCCCGTCCGGGTAGGGGAAGGACGGATTGACTCCCGGGGGATTGCCGCAAGGCGCGTGCCTTAGTGAGACATTGTGTCCTACTTCGTGCGCCAGGGTATTGGGGCTCGGTACCCCGACGCTCACCCACCCGGGCAGTTGACCCCGGCCGCCCACGGCTCCCAGGTCTGCCGCTACCCCATAGTAGTAGCCGGTGCCGCCTTCCACTGTCCGCAACGCCTCGAGCTCCCCGAACAACGCCACCTGTCCGGCCGTCGTGGTGATGTCCAGCGACGTGTAGAAGGCTTCGTGAGGGCTGACGCTGAAATCGGCAAACGGGAACGCGTGCTTCAGCAATCCCAACTGCGGACTTTCGGCGGAGACGCCGCGGACCCACGACAGAATCGACGTGTCGGGTGCCGCCACCTGGAGGACCGGAACCAGGGTAAGCTGCATCGGGGGCACTTCCACAACCCTCAACGAATCCGAACCTGTGTCCGGGAAACGCGTTCGGCTCTCCGCTGTGAGCGGCAGGTCTCCCTCTGGATCCAACTCCACGAACATCCGCGTGCCGGGGATGAGCACATCGGCGGGAATCACCGCATTGTACGACGACTTGACATCCCCCTCGTCCGCCTCGGCCGGAATCCGGTTGTCGTCGCGCGTCATCACCACCCGGTGGACTTCGTCACCCCCCGGCCGCGAGAAGACCGCCAGAACGTCGGGTTCAAAGTACCCGCGCGGTTCCTCGGCTGTAACGAATGCCCTCAATAATGCGTCCCGATTCGCCACGAGCGGCACCCGCCTTGACGGAGTCTGGACCGACTGTGTGAGGTAGACCATCTCGAGCGACGCCGTGACCTGGTTCGGGTTGTCGCATGTCGCACCCGAGGTTTCGGCGATCGCGTTGAACCATGCCCGAAAGTTCGGGGAGGGGGACGCGCAAAGGCCGGTCCCGTCGAAGTCCAGCACGCGGAGACGGCCCAGCCGCCGAAGACCGAACGGGAGCGCGCCTTCGAGCCCGGAGTTCCCGCCCACTCGCAGCTCGGTCAACTCCGACAGTCCCGAGACGGCGCTCGGAAACGCACCGGACAGACCGTTCCCGGAGAGATCGAGCACCCTCAACTGCGTGAGATTGCCGATCTCCGCCGGGAGGGGACCGGCGAGGCTGTTGCCGGGCAGCGTGACCTCCACGACGTGCCCGCCCTCGGACGTGACGCCGTACCAGTCTCCGATGTCCGCGTCGCTGAGCCAGGCGCCGCGGTTCGCCCACGATGCGCCACCGGTCATTTCGTGGAACTCCGCGAGGGCGAGTCTCTCGATCTCACCAGGGCCACACTCTCTTCCGACAAGGTTCGGTACCGACTGCAACCACTCCCGGAACTCCTCGTCGACCTGTGGGCACAGTCCGGTGTCGGCAAACGTCAGCGTCCGCAGATACTCGAGACCCAGCACACTCCGGGGGAGCAGTCCGGCCAACTCCCGATTCCCGTGCAGCGTAAGCAACTCAAGCGAACCGATCTCGCCGATCTCCGCTGGCACCCCGCCGCTCAGTGCGTTGTCACCCAGAAACAGGATCCTCAGCGGGAAACCGCCAAGAAACGGCGGAATAGCGCCACTCAGCCTGTTCTCGTGGGCGCGGAGGTCCTCGAGCGCCGTCAGGTTGGCGAACTCGTCCGGTATCGGACCCGCGAGGTCGTTCCGATCGATCCAGAGAACTTCGAGTTGCGACAGCTGTCCAAGGGCCGGGGGGATTTCGCCGGTCAACTCGTTGTCGTACAGGTACAGGCGTTCCAGAGTCGCCAGTTGGCCGAGTTCGGCAGGAATGGTACCGGTCAGGTTGTTCCGCGAGACCGACAGCAACTCGATCGAATCCAGATCGCCGAACTCCGGGGGTATCGTTCCCGTCAGTTGGTTGCGGCTGAAGTTCATGAACGTCGCGTTGTCCAGCCGCGCCAGTTCCGCCGGTATCGGACCCGACAGCTGGTTCCAACCGACGGTCAAGCTCCTTAGTGAACCGAGGTTGCCGAGAGACGGCGGGATCGCACCGGACACCCCCGTGTTGAAGAGGTCCAGCGTGTCCAGCCTGGTGAGAGCACCGAGTTCCGAAGGGATCGGACCCTCCAGGTCGTTCTCCCGGAGGTTGAGCATGGTGAGGTTGCTCAGATTCCCCAACGCGGGCGGAATGCGTCCCGAGATTTCGTTCTCAGTGAGGACGAGCCTGTGCAACAGCGTCAGCTCGCCGAGCTGCGCGGGCAGCGTTCCCACCAGGTTGTTGCCAGCCAGTACCAGCTGGGTGACGCGGCCGCCCTTGGTCTCGACACCGTACCAGGTGCTCACGTTCGAAGCGGTGTTCCAGTTGCGGTTTTGCAGCCAGTTCGGTCCGCCCGTCGCGTTGTAGAAGGCGATCAGCACCTGTCTGGCGGAATCGGCGGGAGTAAGCGGCGGTGGCGGCGTCGTAGGTGCCGTGGGCCTGGGTTCGTCCGAGCAGGCCACCAGCATGATGGCCCAGAGGACTGAGCTCCAGGGGCGCGACACGGGGTGTCTCACTCGTTGTCCAATCAATCGCAAGTTGCGTCCACCTTCCCCTGGTTGGATACCCGGCAGACGGCCACCAGATCCCCAGAATCGTAGCAGCCGCTCCGAGACCCGGCAGATGCGGGGTTGGGGGGCCGGGGCCAGGTCCGTCCACGCGAAGCCCCCCTTTTGTGGGCCGGACGGTGGAACGATACGTTGATGCTCAGCACCCCGACAGACCTCCCACACCGGGCTCGGCCCGTATCCTGCAGGAGGTGGCAAATGATCAGGCCTGCCGGAAAGCGCAGTGGTGCGCTATCCCCCACCCCCCACCCCCCCACCCGCCGGGCCTTCCTCAAGGCCGGGGCCGCCGCGCTCACCGGCGCGATCATCGCCCCGGAGCGCATCCTGGCCGATCCCTACGCGCCGCTCGACCTCCGCCCGGGCCCACCCCACCCCGCCCCCCCGCCCGGCGCGACCCACCTCTCCGCCCCCATCCGGGTCCGTGGCGTGGTGCGCTCACGCGGCAGCGGACTCCCCCGCGTCCCCGTCACCGACGGCGTCCAGGTCGTGGACACCGCGCCCGACGGCACCTTCGAGCTGGTCACCGTCCCCGAACAGGGGTTCGTCCGGATCACGCTGCCGTCGGGCTACCGCATCCCGCTCAACAGCCCCGGCACCGCCCGCTTCTACCAGCCGCTGACGCGCAGCAGCGAGCAGTCGGCCGTCTTCGAACTGGAACCCGATCCGGTCCCCCACGACGACCACACGCTGCTCCTCCTGGGCGATATCCAGACGCAGAACTCCACGGAAACGGGATGGTTCCTCTCGCAGTCCGTGCCCGACCTGCGCGGCACCGCGGCGTCGCTCGGCGACGAGCACGTCTTCGGGATCTCCTGCGGCGACATCATGTTCGACAACCTCGAATTCTACCCCGACTACGAGCGCGGTGTGGAGCAGGTCGGGATCCCCTTCTTCCAGGTCGTCGGCAATCACGACCTGGACATGGACAGCCCCACCGACCGCGGGTCGATCGAGACCTTCGGCCGCCACTTCGGACCCGGGTACTACTCCTTCAACCGGGGCGCCGTGCACTACGTGGTGCTCGACGACGTCTTCTGGTACGGGCGCGGGTACCTGGGCTACCTCGACGCCGAAACCCTGCGCTGGCTGGAGCAGGACCTTGCCCGCGTGGAAAGCGGCTCACCCGTGATCGTCGCCACCCACATCCCCGTCCTCGGCAGCCAGCACCTCCGCTTCGACGAGGATTCTCCGACCACCGGGCTCGCGATCACGAACCGCGAGGCACTCTACCGCCTCCTGGAGCCCTTCGAGGCGCATGTCCTGACCGGCCACACCCACGAATGCGAGCACGTCTTCGAGCACGGCACGCACGAGCACGTCACCGGAGCCGTCTGCGGCGCCTGGTGGAGCGGCCCGATCTGCCATGACGGCACGCCCAACGGCTACTGCGTCTACACCATCCGCGGCGAGCAGGTGAGCTGGCGCTACAAGGCGACCGGCCGCGAGCCCGGCTACCAGATGCGCCTGCACCGCACCGGAACGGATCCGTCAGCCCCCGGCGAGTTGATCGCGAACATCTGGAACTGGGACCCGGAGTGGACGGTCCGCTGGTTCGCGGACGGCGAGCCGCGCGGCCGGATGGAGCGCCGCCGCGGCCTCGACCCTCTGAGCGTGGAGCTGCACACCGGGCCCGATCTGCCGGCACGCCGCGACTGGGTGGAGCCGGTGCCTGCGGATCACCTGTTCCGCGCCGCGCTGACCGGTGAAGAGCGCGAGGTCGTGGTCGAGGCGACGGACCGCTTCGGGCGGGTGTACCGCGGGGAGTGGCGGAGGTAGCTGGGCCCTATGCAACCGATCGCACGACCCCTGATTCTCGCGACTCTGACCATCGCGGCGCTCGGGTGCGGGGAGGCAGCCGACAGGCCGGGCCGCTCTGACACCTCGACGGCCTCCGCGACAGTATCGACCACCGACTCCTCCGGCGTACAGATCGTGCGCATCTCCGATCTGGGCGCGCTCGACCTTCCCGAACTGAACACGAGGCTGCTCTATTCCACCGCCCCGGATGTCGAGCTCTACCACGTGGTGGGCGCGGTGTTCCTTCCCGATTCCTCACTCGCCGTCGCGGACAGGGGGTCGTCCGAGGTTCTCTTCCTCGACCGACGGGGGAGCGTGCGTGAGCGGGCAGGCGGGGAGGGAGAGGGGCCGGGCGAGTATGTCGACATGGCCCGCATAGGGGTCGCCGCGGACGGCAATCTCTCCGTGTTCGATGGCAGTCTGCAGCGATTCACCTTCCTGGACACGCAGGGAAGCGTGACCGGGGTTCAGCGCGTCCAGTTGAACGAGGCCTACGTCCCGCTGGTGCACCCGGCGGACGGGGGGTTTGTCGCCGTGCTCGAGACACGCCCCTTCCGGCCTCTGGGATTTCAGCGGGGCCCGCTCTTTCTGGTGGTCTTCGACCAGGCGGGCGAGGTGGTGGATACGCTCGGCCGGTGGGCCGGAAAGGAGCGCCGCGTCTCGCCCGACAGGATGTTCCCGGTCGGATTCGGGGCCACCACGCTCTATGCGGGGCGCGGGTCGCACGCGGTCCTGGCCACGACCGATTCGGTGGACATCACTCTGTACGAAGCCTCCGCACCACGGACCCGCATCCGGGGAGGATACGCGACCCGCGAAGTCACCTCCGAGGAAAAGGAAGCCTGGACCGATCTCTATCTCGAAGTCTACCCGGAAGACTTGCGTCCATCCTTTCGCCCTGACCTGGAGCAGGCGGGCGTGCGCGACACCTATCCTGCCGCTGGGGCGCTGAAGGTGGATGCCGATGGCGAGGTCTGGCTCGGAGGCTATCCCCGGCTCGACGACGTGGAGCGGAGTTGGACGGTCCTGGGGGCCGACGGCATCCCGGTGGGCAGGCTCAGCCTTCCGGTTTATCGTCCTGAGCTGCTGAAGGTCAGAGAGAGCGGAATCACCGGATGGGCCGCACTCGAGCTCGAGACCAGCATTCCCAGCGCCAGCCACGAACTGCTCGACGTGGCCGCGGGCCGCATCGCCGTCCTGCGCACGGGCGAAATGGGCGAAGAGTTCATCGAGGTCTACGCGGTCGAGTTGCCGGGGTAGCCTCCCCGAACTCAGAACCCGTACTTCAGACTCAGCGTGACGCCGAAAGCCGAAAGGTCGTCGGTCACCACCCGGTATACGATCCGCTCCCCACGGCCCACGCTCGACTCGTGGCTGCGCAGCTGAACGTACTCGTCCTCGTCCGCGAATTCGCCCAGCATGGTCCAGCGAAGCTTGATCCCGACCCTCAGCGACTCGCTCAGCGCTCGGTCCAGCCCGGCCAGCCCCTGGTAGCCGAACACGAGATCCGACTTGCGTCCCGCTCCGATGGTCGTGGTGCCCGCGATTCGGGCCTTCATCGCTGGATCGTCGAAGGTGTCGATCCGGCTCGGGTCGTCGTTGCGCTTCCAGCGGTTGAAGTAGTCCACCGAGACCGCGGTCATGCCCGCGCCGACACCCACGTAGGCCGCGTAGTCGGAGCCCACCGCCAGCTCCGCGTAGGCGTTCGCGAAGAGCCCATGGCCGATCAGGCCGTCGATGCGGCTCTCCACCGCCTCGAGTTCCTGGTCTGCCTTCTCCAGGGTCACGGCATCGCCGATCCGCACCGGCGCGGGGTCGCCGTACGTCGCAGTCCGGTGGAAGTATTCGGCCTCGAACCGGAACCACGAGGCCCGGTAGCCGATCGCCAGCCCGCCGATCGTTCCCGTACCCCCTCCCACCTCGTTTTCCCACTCCGCGCGCGGAGGTTGCGTCGTGCATGCACCGCTGGTCTCGATCTGGTCAGGGTTGTTGATCAGATCGCACTTGGTGCTCCAGTCATTGTCCGACACGAAGAGCCCGACCTCCGGCACCAGCGACGGGCCGATGTCCGTCCCGACATACCACCGGTTCTGGCCCGCGGCAGGGGCGGCAGATGCGATCGACGCCGTGAAAACCAGCGAAAGAACCTTGAGCCTCGAATACATGAATCGTCTCCTGCGGTCCGCGGGTTGCTTCAGTGGTTCCGAACAAACGTCACCCTTCTTTTTGGAGAGGTCAAAACGCGACTGATGATCCCGGGTGGAAGGTGGGTGACTTGCATCCTCGGCACGCAGCGTTGCGTATTGGCAAGGGAAGCGGCCGCGACGCCCACCCTCCGCCGGAGAGCCAGCCATGAAGATCCCTGTCCCCATCGCCATCTGCGCCGCCCTGGCAGGCCGTGGGATAAGTCCCCGCTGCATACTCGCCTTTCTGCTCGCCTTGACTACGGCCTGCGGATCCGAAGACTCGGGCTCGAACGAGGATTCCCCACCCGAGCAGGAGCCGCCCGACGCCGCCGTCCTCGAACTGGGCCCCTGCACCCAGCGCTGCGGAATGACCCTGGTCCCCGTCGCGGAGTTCGGCGAGGCCGCGGGCCCGGGAATGATCGAAGGCGGGGGCGAGATCGCTGTCGACCGCTCCGGCCGCTTGTACGTTGGCGCGGAAGACCATGTGGTGGTGTTCGATGCGGATGGGACCCTTCTGCGACGCATCGGTCGCCGCGGCGAGGGTCCGGGAGAGCTGATGAGCAATCGTGCCTTCGCGGTGGTGGACGACGGCACCTTCGTCATTCTGGACAGCGGGAGGGGGGTGATTCTCAGGTTCGACTGGACCGGCCAGCTTCTGGATGAGGTCAGACCCCAGGGCTGGGCGCCGATTGGAACCGGGGTCGGACTGGTCTCGATGGGCGGGGCGCGGGCGGTCTATCAGGCCGCGTTCCGCGGAGGGGACAGGGAGGGGTATCCTCTTCACCTGATCAATCTGGAGAGCGGCGAGCTGGAAGCTTCCTTCGGTTCGGAGACCGGGGAATTCGACATCAACCGGGAGCGCGTCCTCGAAGTCGTTCATGCCCGCGGGCCCGACGAGTCCATCTGGATGGCCCGCAATCGCGCCTACTGGATCGAGCTCTGGGAGCCGGACAATCGTCTGATGCTATCGATACGGCGCGATGTCGCCTGGTTTCCGGACGCGCTGGTGGACGGGGTGGGCCACGGTGGACCCGGCACGGAGCCGGAGCCCACACTCTTCTCGATTGCGGCCGACGATTTGCTGCTGTGGGTGATGATCGGCCGGGCGGACGAGAGGTGGGCCGAGGCCGAGCCCGACGATTTTCAGATGCAATTCGACACCTACATCGAAGTGATCGACTGGCATCACGGCCGGGTGATCGCCAGCCAGCGATTCGACCAGATTCTGTCGCCCATGATTGCGCCCGGGCTGGTCGCCGAAGTAGTGATCACGCCGGAGGCTTCGGTCCGACTCCGGACGTTGCGCATCGAGCTTGAGGCTGGGCGCCGCTGATCCTATCCTGTTCCTGACATTCTGATCCTGCCGCGCCGAGGAGCCGGTCATGAGACTCCTGATCCCCATCGTCATCGTCGCTGCCCTCGCGTGCCAACCGGGCGACACCCCGTCCGGCGACACCGGCCCGCAGGTACGCGACAGCGCCGGCATCCGCATCGTCGAAAACGCGCCGTCGCCGGGTGGCTCTCGCCTGCCGTGGCGGATCAGCGCCGAGCCGGTCGTCACGATCGGGCGGGCTGAAGGCGACGAGCCCTACCTGCTATACCGCGTCACGGATGCTCTGCGGCTGGCCGACGGCAGGATCGTGGTGCTGAACAATGGAACGCAGGAACTGAGGGTGTTCGACGGGGACGGAACCCACCTGGCCACCTGGGCGGGCAGGGGCGAAGGCCCGGGCGAGTTCAGATCGCTGGCGGCCATCGAGCCCTGGCGGGGCGATTCCATCGCCGCGTGGTACGGGCCGCGCCGCGGCGTCACCCTGTTCGACGAGAACGGCAACTTCGGGCGCAACATCGTGATCGAGAGGGACGAGAACTCGCTTCTCTTCAACCCGAAGGCGACGGGGCGCGATGGGGCGATCCTGGTGAGCCACGAGCCGCACATGTACGAGACGGTCGAGGTCCAGATCCGGGATCCTGAAGGCAAGATAGTGGCCTCCCTGGGAATGCACCCCGGAGACGAGCGCTACATCGCCAACGAGGGAACGGACCGTTCGACAATGTACTACCCGCCCTTCAGTGCCCGTGCGGCCCAGACGGCTTGGGGCGATCTGTTCGTGCATGCTTCGACCGGCCAGCACGAAATCCGGGCCTACGCGGGGGATGGCACGCTGGCCCGCATCGTGCGCCTCGGTGTGGCGCCACGCGTTCCGACACAGGCCCACATCGACGCCTACATCGAAGACCGGATCTCGTGGATTCCTCCGGAAGTACCGCCCGAGGAGGTCGAGCAGTACCTGATCCGGCAGCGACGGGCGTGGGAGGCGGTCCCTGTCGCGGAGTTTCTTCCTGCGTTCAACTCGCTGATTGCCGACAGGGTGGGCCATCTCTGGCTGGAGGAGTTCGAGCCGCCGGGCGAGGAACGGCCGGGTGCGCGGTGGACGGTTCTGGACCCGGAGGGAAAGGTGCTCGGATGGGTGGAAACGCCGGACGGGCTGGAGATCTACGAAATCGGTGCGGACTACCTGCTCGGGGACACCTGGGACGAGCTCGGGGTGGAATACGTACAGCTCTGGTCGCTGGAGCGGTAGAAAATAATATATTATTCTATATATTAGGAACGCAAAATTATAGCTTAGTATATCAATGATGCGAGTATTCGTCACACAGATCGCTGTGTGACCCGCTTTCCGGCCACGCAGCCCTTACCTGCCAAGCCCGGCGCGGCCCCCGCCCGTCATCCCGTCCACCCTTTCCCCGACGGGGATTTTTCGTTATCGGTCACCCGATTGTGACGGTTCCAACCCCTCGACAAGCGAGTCACCCAAATGTTCAGCCGCGCCACGCTCCATCACGCCAACCCGGCCACGTTGCGCCGCACGGGCGGCACCCTCCCGGGCCCCGCCTTGGCCCTCGCCCTCGCCCTGGCCTTCCTCCTCCTCCCCCCCACCCTCCTCGACGCCCAGCAGGGTGGGCGACGGGGTCCCGGCGGGGGCGGCGGCGCAGCCGGCCAGTCCCTCGACGACCGCTCCCTCGTCAACCGGGTCGCCGCGCGCTCGATCGGGCCGGCCGTGATGAGCGGCCGGATCGTCGACATCGCGGTGGCCGAGACGCCGGGCATGCGGGGCGGCCGCCTCGGCACCATCATCTACATCGCCGCCGCGACGGGCGGCATCTGGAAGTCGACCAGCGGCGGCGTCGACTGGGAGCCGATCTTCGACGACGCCGGCGTGGGCTCGATGGGGGACGTGACCGTGGCGCCGTCGAACGCGAACATAGTCTGGGTCGGGACGGGCGAGCCGAACAACCAGCGCAGCTCGTCCTACGGCGACGGGGTCTACAAGTCCGTGGATGCCGGCGAGACCTTCGAACACATGGGGCTGCGCACCTCGCAGCACGTGGGGCGCATCGTCATTCACCCGGGGGATCCGGAGATCGTTTACGTCGCGGCGGTGGGTCCGCTGTGGGCGCCCGGCGGCGAACGCGGCCTGTACCGCACCATGGACGGCGGCGAGAGCTGGGAGGCCGTGCTGACGATCGACCAGCACACCGGCGTCACCGACATCGCCATGGACCCGACCAACCCGGACATCCTCTACGCGGCGGCGCTCCAGCGCGAGCGGCGCGCCTACAGCTACGTCGGAGGCGGGCCCGGAAGCGGCATCTACAAGTCCATTGACGGCGGCGACACCTGGACGAAGCTCACGCGCGGGCTCCCGACCTCCGACATGGGACGGATCGGCCTCGACATCAGCCTCAGTCACCCGCAGACCGTCTACGCGGTGATCGAGGGCTCGGAACAGGGCGTCTACCGCACCGACAACGGCGGCCGCGCCTGGCGCCGGATGAGCGACATCGCCTCGATCCCGTGGTATTTCGGCCAGATCCGCGTCGACCCGCAGGACCCCGAAGTCGTCTATCACCTCGGAGTCCCGCTCCAGCGGTCGATGGACGGGGGCGTGACCTGGGCCTCGGCCGCGAGCGGCGGAGTCCACGTCGACCACCACGCCATGTGGATCAACCCCGAAGACCCCACCCACCTCCTGCTCGGCAACGACGGCGGCTTCTACGTCTCGCACAACTTCGGCGACACCTGGGACTTCTCGCCCAACCTGCCGCTCAGCCAGTTCTACGCGGTCGGCATAGACATGCAGGAGCCCTTCTTCGGGATCTACGGCGGCCTGCAGGACAACTCGACCTGGGGCGGCCCGAGCGCGACCCGCAACAGCATCGGCGTCGTCAACGCGGACTGGTTCCGGATGCAGGGCGGCGACGGCTTCTTCGCGGCGATCGACCCCAACGACCACAACATCGCCTTCGTGGAGTCCCAGAACGGGAACCTTGTCCGCTTCAACGGCCGCACGGGTGAACGCAAGTCGATCCGCCCGCGCCCCGCGCCCGGCGAGGATGCCTACCGCTTCAACTGGAGCTCACCGATCCAGCTGTCGCCCTTCGACCCGGCGACCGTCTACTTCGCCGGCAACCACGTCTTCAAGAGCCCCGACCGCGGCGACTCCTGGCAGGTGCGCGGGCTGGACCTGACCCGGGAAATCGACCGCAACGTCCTCCCGATGATGGGATCCGTACCCGCCAACAACGCGGTCGCGCGCCATCAGGGCACGGCCGTCTTCTCGAACATCTCCACCATGCACGTCTCGTCGCACCAGCCCGGCCACATCGTCACCGGCACCGACGACGGCCAGGTCTCCGTGACCACCGACGACGGCGTCACCTGGCGCAGGATGACCGACTTCCCCGACGTCCCGGACACCACCTACGTCAGCAAGGTGCGCTGGTCCGCCCACGACGAGGCGACCATCTACGCCACCTTCGACGGGCACCGCAGCAACGATTTCAACCCCTACGTGCTGAAGAGCACCGACCAGGGGCAGAGCTGGACCTCGATCAGCGGCGACCTCCCTGAGTTCGGCAACATCCGCGCCTTCGCGGAGCACCACGAGAACCCCAACGTGCTCTTCGTCGGGACCGAGATTCGGCCTTTCGTGACGCTGGACGGGGGCGAGTCCTGGGTGCCGCTGGAGAACGGCATCCCGCCCTCGCCCGTGCACGACATCAAGATCCACCACCGCGACAACGCGCTGGTCGTCGCAACCCACGGGCGCGGCTTCTACGTCATCGACGACCTGAACCCGATCGTTCACATGGCCGAGGCGAAGGCCGCGGGCGGGCCGTACCTGTTCCCGGTGGCGGACGCGTTTGCGTACGTGGTCAACACGGCGCCGAGCTCCGGGATTCACGCGGGCCGCGAGTACCGCGCGCCGAATCCGGCGTATGGGGCGGGGATCGCGTACTACATGCCGGAGGGGACGAGGGGCGAGCGCAAGCTGGAGATCGTCGCGAGCGACGGGCAGACGGTGCGCACACTGGAGACGGAGACGGGTGCGGGTCTGCAGCAGGCGCGGTGGGATCTGCGCTGGGATGCGCCGTGGTCCGGGCCGCCGGCGAACCAGCAGGGCGGGGGCGGCGGGTTCGGTGGTGGGTTTGGCGGGTTTGGCGGCGGGTTCGGTGGCGGTGGCGGTGCAGGGCCGCCTGCGCTCGGCGACCAGTACACCGCGCGGCTGACGATCACGCCGGACGAGGGCGAGCCCACGGTCATGGAGCGCAGCTTCACCGTGGAGATGGACGACCTGATCGGGATGACGAGGGCGCAGCTCGCGGAGCTGCAGGAGCTGCGTCTGCGCCACCGGCGCCTGTCCGCGACCCAGCAGATGGCGGCCCGCCAGGCGCAGGAGATCCAGAGCGAGCTGCGCGGGATCGAGGCCGCGATGGCGCGGGTGGAGGTGAGCGACGAGCTGCAGGCGCGCGCCGATGAGCTGGGCGAGCAGGCGACGGCGGTGTTGCGGGGGCTGCGGGGTGGTGGGGGAAGGGGCTTTGGGGGTGGCGGGGGCGGGGGCGGCGCCGTGACCGTGCAGAGCCTGCTTGGAACAGCCGGCGGCATGAACCAGACGTACGCGCCCGCGACCGACGCCGAAAAGACCGCGCTGGAGGAGGCGGGCCCGGCACTCGACGAGCAGCTCGCCGCGCTCAATGAACTGGTGGCCGCGATGCCCGCCTTCCGCGACGCGCTCGACGCGGCGGGCGTGCCCTGGACGCCGGGCAGGCCGGTCGGCCGCGGAGAGCCCTGAACCTGAACCCCGGGGGCCCCCTCCAGCCCGGGGGCCCCCTCTTCAGGCCCCGATGAGCCCGCGAACCTCCTGAAACACGCGCACAAGGGCTGGCCGTACGGAAACAGCGGATAGCTTGTTCTCTCCTCCAGACGGGCGGCCTGGTCGGGGAGAGCCTGCCGTGGATCGCCTGGATCGGGGATTCGAGTTTCATCACCGTCCCCAGCGAGCCCTTTCCGAAGGTGGAGGTGCGGGCCTTGCCCCCGGCGCCGCGGCAGGTCGCCCAGAACCGTTAGCGGGCCGCCCAGAACTTTTCGTGGCGGTGGTTCGTAGAGGACTGCATGACACGCAATCTCACGCGGACCACCGAAGAAAGGGAAACGATGACTGCGCGGGCGAATTGTACGGCATTGGAAAGGTCCCCGGGGACAGTGGATATGGTGCGGGTGGCGCTGGCGGCGGCAGCGACGGCACTGGCGGCAACAGCTGCACTGCTGGCGGCGACACCGGCGGCACTGGCAGCCCAACGCGACTGCAAGTTCACCGACACGATCGAGCTTACGGCGCCGGCCGCGGGCACATTGCGGGTGGACGCAGGGGCCGGGACACTCTCCGTCCGAGGCGTCGAGGGGATCGATGAGTTCCGTCTGGCGGCAAAGCTGTGCGCCTCCGACCAGCGCCGGCTGGAAGGGCTCGACGTAACGCTGCGCGGCGACCGGCTCGACACCACCTACCCGTCCACACGGGGCGGCATCTTCTCCTGGGGAAACCGGTACGCTCGGATCGATGTGGCGGTGGAGGTCCCAATGGACACGAACCTGCGCGTGGACGACAGCTCCGGCATCATCTACCTGAACGACACGGGCGACGTGACTCTGGTGGACGGGTCGGGCAACATCTTCGTTGGGGATGCCCGGTCGCTGACAATCGAGGACGGATCGGGAGACATCAACATCACGCGGGTCACCGGCGATGTCCGGCTTGAGGACAGTTCGGGGAATCTCAGTGTCGAGGACGTGAACGGAAACGTGGTGATCAGCGACGGTTCGGGACGCGTGACCGTTCGGGATGTTACGGGAGATGTGACAATCTCCGACGGTTCGGGCGATCTGAGGATTGACGGGGTCGGCGGCAGCGTCCGGATGGACGAGATCGGCTCGGGGAGTGCGACGGTCCACAACGTGGACGGCGACCTGGTCGTGAGAGACGGACGCCGGGAACGGATCGAGTATTCGGACGTTCGTGGTGAGGTGGACCTGCCGCCGGCGAGGCGGGGGAGCGGCTGACTGCCAAAGCCGCGTCATCCGGGCCAGCCGCTACCCGTGAGCACCAGCACCGGGCTACCTTGGTCAGGCTCTGAATCCACCGATCAACTGAAACGGAATGTTCTGGACGTGAGGCGGAACGCCACTCGCCGATGCCGCCGCGCCTTTTCGCTCGGAGGCGCTGCCGCTGCCCTGTCGCTGGCGCTGCTCTGCGGCCCCGCGCCCGCCGAAGCCCAGATCCTGGGACTCCTGCGCGCGATCAACGACGGCGGAAGCTGGATCAATCTCGAGGTGAAGGAGGGACGGGCCGAGTACCGCAGCCCCGTGTTTCCCGTGGCGGGGATGGCCGTGAAGGGGTGCGTGAAGATCTGGGACGGGAATCCGGGCTCGTGGACGCTCCGCGCCAAAGACCTGCTCGGCGAAGCTGAGCTCGAGGTCACGACCGATTCCGACAAGCCGGTCAGGTTCGACTACAAGGGCGGACTGCAGGCGCAACTCGACCTTGAGGTGGAGTGGAGCGAACCGGGGGACACGACCCTCTACATCTGGGTCGGCGTATCACTCAAGGAAGAGCCGGACGAAGAGGAACGGGACATCTGTGAGCCTCCGCCTTCCAACCCGAACCGCGTGCACGCGGTGATTCAGGCGGGCGTCCCGGTCGACCGGGAGGCGCTCAGCAGCTGGAACTAATCCCGCCGCAGGCCGGCCAGCAGCCCCGCCATCTCCGGCAACCCGATTACTTCGGTCGCTTCCGCCAGCGGATAGCGTTCGTGTCCGGCACAGACCACGTATGTGCGCTCCGGCTGCAGGTCGGCTCTCGCGCTGTGGAAGCCCCTGGCCAGGCGCGGTGTAAGGCCGTGCTTGACCTCGACCGCCCACGGGCGGCGTCGACCGGGCAGTTCCAGCACGAGGTCCATCTCGGCTCCGGCGGCGGTACGGTAGAAGCTTGCCCGGGTCCCGGGAGGCGCCGCCGCGAGCAGGTTCTCGATCACGAATCCCTCCCAACTGAAGCCTGCGACCGGGTGCCCGGCGAGGGACTCGAAGCCCCCGATGTCGAGGAGCGCGTGCAGGAGCCCGCTGTCCCGGATGTAGACCTTGGGTGACTTGACGAGCCGCTTGCGGACGTTGGCCACGAAGGGCGGGAGGCGGCGGACGAGGAAGAGGCTCGCCAGCGCATCCACGTAGCGCGACACGGCCGGGGAGCTGATGGCCAGGCTCCTGGCCAGCGTCGCGACGTTCAGCAGTGTCCCCTGGGAGTGGGCAAGCATTGTCCAGAGCCGTCCCAGCGTCTCGGCGGGCAGCCGCGTCCGGACGAATTCGGACAGGTCACGTTCGAGGTAGGTGCGGACGAAACCCTGACGCCACGCCAGACTGTCCCGGTCGCTCTCGGCAAGATAGCTGTCCGGGAAGCCGCCCCGGACCCAGAGAGCGGTGGTCGTCGCTTCGTCGGCCCCGACGTCCAGGACATCGAGTGGATCGAGGGACACGAACTCGATCCGCCCGGCGAGCGTCTCGCCCGCCTGCTTCAGCAACTCCACGGAGGCCGATCCCAGGATGAGGAATCGCCCGGTTCGCCGCCCGGCCCGGCGCCCCTCGTCGATCAGCCCACGGAGCTCCGGGAAGAGTTCAGGGGCCCGGTGAATCTCGTCCAGGATTACCAGCCGGTCCTGATAGCGCCGCAGGAAGTAGCGCGGATTATCGAGTTTCGCGCGGTCGGCTCTTGCCTGAAGGTCCAGATAGAGCGAGTCGATGGTCCGCACGATCTCGTGGGCCAGTGTCGTCTTGCCCACCTGGCGTGGACCAAGCAGTGCGGTCGCCGCCTGACGGGCCAGTGCGCGCTGGATGTCGATCAGGGCTCTTCGGAATATCATCCTTGCAAAATAAAATCATACCTGCGATTTGCAAGTTTAATCGCCGTCAGCTACCACCCCGCCAGCTCGTACACGGCCACGCTCGGGACATCCAGCTCGTCCCGCACCACACCCAGCACGCGCCCCCCGGCAACGGCCAGCAACGCAAACCCCGCAGGAGGTTCGAAGACGCCCAGCCAGCTGCCGTCGGGCGCGATGACGGTGTAGCGCGGCGTCGTTTTGTAGCACTCCAACATCCAGCTGCTGAGCCACACCCGGCCCAGGTCGTCCGAGAGGATCCGTCCGAAGAAGGGCTCGGGGGCATCGCCGGCGAACTCGAATCGGGTTTCCACCATTTGACGGACTGTGGCTGCGGGGGTCTCGGGGCTTTCCTGCCGGAATTCGTCGACCATGCAGGCAACCCAGTTGTTCCAGCCCTCCGCGGTGGTGAAAACCGCCTCCGGTTGCCAGCGCACGATCTGGCGCACCGTGCCGTCGGGCCGCCGCCATAGCAGGCCGGGTCTGTCGGTGCGCCCGTAGACGAACTCTCCACCGGCAGTGCCGACCTGGCCGGCGTGGCGAAACATGGGTATGGCGGTCCGGTTGGCCGGCTCGGGAGGCAGCTGGTCGTAGGACCCCGCCGTGTCAACGGCCCAGCTTGCCAGGTCGAGACGCATCAGGTAGCCGGTCGTCCACTCCTCGCTCGGGTCCGGGCGCCGGTAGGCCGAGATCGTGAAAACGTGACCGAACCCGTCCGCTCCCTGCACGAACGTCAAGGCCCCACCTGGTGGATCCGGCAATCGCAGGTCGTCCACCAGCGAACCCTCCGCGTACCTCAGTACACGACGGACCGCGGCGTCGTAGGCCAGCAGGCTGTCCTGTCCGGCAGCGAACAGCTGCGCGGACCCTCCCCTGATCTCGCCGGGACCTTCGCCCGGACCGGCGACTATTTCATGGTGACGGCCGTCGGCGCCGACGCGGACGACCTCCCCATTCCCCCAGTCGGAGACCACGGCGCTTCCATCCGCGAAGAGAACGCCCGAAAAGTCGCCCTGGAAGAGGTAGTCGCCCTCGCGGGCGCCGTGGGTGTAGATCGGCTCGGCAGCCAGCGTGAGGGTGGGCGCCTCCGGCGTCCCGGCATACTCCACGATGCGGATGTCGGCGCTGTCGCGGATCTGGACCGACGGGTCGCCGGGCGGGCCGGGATCGTCGCCTCCGCAGGCGCCGAAAAGGGCGGGCAGGATTGACAGCAGCAGCACCGACGGCAATGCGGTCGCGTTGGGTTTGTAGATCATGCCTGGCCTCCTGCCTGCGTAAACACGTCACCACCCCACAATGTCGTACACCACCACGCTGGGCACGTCCATCTCATCCGTTACCACGCCCAGCGCCCGGCCCCCGGCAACAGTCACCAGCCGGAACCACTCCGGCGGCTCGAAGACCCCCAGCCAGGCTCCGTCCGTGCCGATCACGGTATAGCGAAACGGATGACACGGAGGGATTGCCGCGTTGTCGAGCCATATCCTGCCTGCGTCGTCTCCCGATATCCAGCGGAACAGGGGCTCCGGACCGGTGGGATCGAGGTTCCACCTGGCAACATTCTCCTCGAAGCGTGCCTCGGTGGCCCCGGGACCGATCATTTCACGCAGGTTGTCATGCATGCAGGCGACGAACGGTTCCCAGCGTTCCGCGCTCGTCAGAAGTCGTCCCGCCGCCCAGCGCATGATCTGCCGTACAGTTCCGTCGGGACGCCGCCATGTGAGCTCGGGCTTGTCGTTGCGCCCGTGGACGAACTCGCCTCCGACAACGCCAACCCTTCCGGATGGACTCAGGAGCCCGGTGGACTCCCTCTCCGTAAACGGAAGCCAGTCGTAGTCGGCGACGGTGTCCGCGACCTGGGCAGAGACGTCGAAGCGGATCAGGTGCCCCGTGAGCCAGGGTTCATCGAATTGAATGCCGCTGGCCGGCATGACGGACATCGGTGTGGACGCCATGAGGACCCGGCCACTCTCGCCCATCCCCAACGCCCTCAGACCGATGCCCCCGGCACCCGGCGGCATCCGTGACGTGAACGCCACGGCACGGCCGGCGAAAAGGGTGAGGCGCATGTTCCAATCGTCCTCGACCAGCAGTGTGTCACCTCGGCCGCCCGTGATGCGGATGGTCCCGTACTGACTGATCTCACCCGGTCCCTCTCCGGGTCCGGACAATACGCTGCGAAAAGTGCCGTCGGGCCCGAGGAGGACGATCTCGCGGTTTTCCCAGTCGAATACCGCGGCGCTCCCATCCGGGTAGAAAACGCCCCCGGTGATGCTCGCGAACGGGTAGTCGTCCGGATCGGCGCCGTGGGTGTACACGGGATCGCCAGCCAGGGTGAGGGTGGGCGCCTGTGGCGTGCCCGCATACTCGACGATCCGCACGCCGGCGCTGTCCTCGATGTGGACGGGGACGGAGGCGGAAGCGGGGCCGGCGGACTCGCCCGCGTCGTCGCACCCCGCGAACGCAAGGGCGAGAAGAGCCGGGAAGCAGAACCGGCCGGGTGCCGCCATTTCAGTTGACCTCCACCAGCTCGTACACCACCACCATCTCCACATCCATCTCGTTCAGCTGTACGCCGAGTACCAGCCCATGAGCCACATCGAGGATGGTGAGTTTGGGCGGGGCCTCCACCGTGCCCAGCCATTCCCCGTCGGCGCCGATGACGGTGTAGTGGGGCGCGCCCTCGCTCCTGTCGCCCGGACGGTAGGAAGGCAGCCATATCCGGCCTTCAGAGTCGGCGAAGGTGATGGTGAAGAGGGGCATCGGCCCCCCGATGACAGCCCGATAGGTGGCCATGTCGTCATCGGTCATGCGGTCGATGACGGCATCCGACGCGCCCGGGTTGGCCATCTGGTTGCTGGCCCTGAGTCCCGCCTCGATCCCTTCGAGCATCTCCTCGGTCAGCGGTTCCGGCTCGGCCTGCCAGCGCACGATCTGCGTGACGGTGCCGTCGGGACGGCGCCAGGTGACCTCCGGCCTGTCGGATCTGGTTTGGACGAACTGGCCGTCCGCGACCGTGATCCAGCCGCCCGCTCCGATCGGGTTCCACCGCATCCCCGGCGGAGCACGCTCAATGAGGTCGTAGGACGCGACCGTGTCGACGGCGCCGGTTTCCATGTCGAGCCGGGCCATGTGGCCCCGGAGCCACTCCTCTTCAAAGCCGGACCTGAACGAACCCGTGGTCATGAGCATGTGTCCGGATGAGCCGATTCCCGCGACACTCAGGCCGTTCGCGTGGCGGATGTCCACCGTCTGCTCGACCGAACCGCCGTCAAAGATGGTCAAGCGGTACTGGAACTGGTCGACCGCCAGAAACCTGTCCTGCCCCAGCGCAAACGTCGCCCCCACGTAGTCAACGTCGCCCGGTCCCTCTCCCGGCCCGGCAATCACTTCGTGCGAGGTGCCGTCCGGACTCAGCACGATCAGTTCCTTGTTGAACACATCCGAGACGATGGCGCCGCCGTCCGGGAAGAGGCTGCCGGGGTGGATGCCCTGGAAGGCGTAGTCGCCCGGATTGGCGCCGTGCCGGTACAGTGGCTCCGCCGGGAGCTGAAAGGGAGCGTCGACTTCCGGCATCCCGGCGTACTCGACGATCCGCACGCCGGCGCTGTCCTCGATCTGGACGGGGATGCCGCCGGTCTCGCGGACTTCACTTGTGCCGCCGCAGGCGCTGAGGCCCGTAGCCATGACCGGCGCCAGGAGCAGGACGGGTTGGTAGTTGTTTCGCATTTTTCCCGTATCTCCTATGTCTCCACTAGCTCGTACACCACCACATTCTGCACGTCTGCTTCGTCCAGTTGGACTCCGAGCACGAGCCCATGAGCTACATCGAGAATGGTGAGCCGCGGCGGGGCCTCCACCGTGCCCAGCCATTCCCCATCGGCGGAGATGACGGTGTAATGTGACGAGTCTTCGGTGCCCAGCCGGTAGGAGGGCAACCACACCCGGCCCTCCGAGTCGCCGATGGGCGTGGCGAAGAGGGGCATCGGCCAGCCGACGACCGCCCGATAGTTGGCCATTTGCGCATCGGTGGCGCGATCGATCAGGGCAGCCGACACGCCCGCGCTGGACATCTGAGTGGCGGCCCGGATTCCCGCCTCGATGCCTTCGAGCGACTCTTCGGTCAGGGGAGCGGCCTCGGCTTCCCACCGCACGATCTGCGTGACCGTGCCATTGGGCCGACGCCAGGTGACCTGCGGTCTGTCAGAACGCGCATAGACGAACTGACCGGCGGCTACTGCAACCCAGCCGAACGGTGTGACGGGGTTTCTTCGCAGCCCTGATGGGGGGCGCGATGCCAGGTCGTAGGACGCGACCGTGTCGAGGGCGCCCGTCTCCATGTCAACCCGTGCCATGTGACCTTGAAGCCACTCCTCTTCGAAGTCGAAGCTGAATGCACCAGTGACCATCATCAGTTCTCCGGATGTGCCGATTCCCAGGACACGCAGGCCGTCCGTGTGTCGGATGTCCAACGTGCGCTCGACTGAACCGTCGGCGAAAACGGTCACGCGACCCAAGTCGCGATCAGCCACCAGAACCCTGTCCTGATCCAGCGCTAACGTGGCCCCCGCGTAGGCAACGTCACCCGGTCCCACCCCCGGCCCGGCAATCACCTCGTGCGAGGTGCCGTCCGGACTCAGAACGATCAGTTCCTCGTTGGACACATCCGAAACAATGGCGCTACCGTCCGGGAAGAGGCTGCCGGGGTGGATGCCCTGGAAGGCGTAGTCGCCCGGGCTGGCGCCGTGGCGATAGCGTGGTTCCGCCGCAAACCGGAAGGGGGCTTCGGTGTCCGGCATCCCCGCGTATTCGACGATGCGCACGCCGGCGCTGTCCTCGATCTGGACGGGGGCGTCGGCGATTGCCTGGGTATCGGGCTGGCAGGCGCCGAGGCCTGCCGCAAGCACCGACGCCGTCAACAAGGTAAGCAGGTGTCCATTTCGCATTTCCCGCCTCCTAACGCGCCACGAGTTCGTAGACCACCACGCTCTCCACGTCCATGTCCCCCTTCATGACACCCACTACCCGTCTCCGGTTTACGTCGAAGACGCGGAGCCCTTCCGGCACGGTGACGCGCCCCAGCCACAGGCCGTCGGAGGAAAAGACGATGTAGGACCGGGTGGTCGTTTCCAGGGAGGGGTAGTATTCGCGCAGCCAGACACGACCCTCGTCGTCCGCCATGAGCCCCGTGAAGAGGGGCAGTGGCTTGTCGGTGTCGAATTGCCATGTGGCCAGCATGCCCTCGAGCAGCGAAGCCCGGTCCTCTTCCGTCCGTGCCCCGAGTTCGTCCAGGATTCCGCCCTCCAGCTCCCTCGCCAACTGGTCCCGGTGTTCGTCGGCAGGGTAGACCCACTCGGGCTGCCACCGAGCGATTTGCCGGATCGAACCATCCGCCCGGCGCCAGGTGAGTTCCGGCTTGTCGGTGCGACCCTGGACGAACTCCCCGCGAACAGGCGCGATCCCACCGGAGTGTGGGGCAGGGTTCCTCGAGCGCGGACGAACTGCTGGCTGGGGTGGTACCCAGTCGTATGAAAGGATGGTGTCGGTTGCTCCGTTGGCGAGGTCGAGACGGACCATGTAGCCAGCCTCCCAACCGTCCTGGGAAGGGCGCACACTCCGCGTGGACACCATCAGGATATCGCCGTCCTCGCTGATCCCGCGCGCGCCGAAAGCCTGGCTGAGTTCCGGCGGGACCGTCGTCGTGCGCACGAAAGCACCTCCCGCGAAGAGCGAGAACCGGGTGTTGGTGTAGTCCTGAATGAGCAGGCTGTCCTGTCCCAGGGGCAGCATCGCTTTCGGAGGACCGCCTAATTCGGCCGGGCCCTCCCCACGGCGTGCGAGAACCGAACCGGACCGCCCGTCGGTCTCCAGGAGCACAAGATCGCCGCTGTCGGCATCGTAGACTGCGGCGCCCCCGTTGTTCAGAAGTACCCCGGACGTGACCCAGGTGAACATGTAGTCGCCCGGCCCGGCCCCGTAGCGGTACACCGGCTCGGGTGCGAAGCGGAAGGGGGCTTCTTTGTACGGGACGCCGGCGTACTCAACGATCCGCACGTCGGCGCTGTCCTCGATCTGGACCTGGGTGCCGCCGGTCGGCTCCGTGTCGTCGCCGCACGCTACGAGAACGGTCGTCAGCATCAGGATGGAGCAATACGCACTTCGCATTTTGACCTCCCTTTGCCGCGCGCGCGAGGAGATCCGGCAACCGTTCCGCGCGGCGCGTTATCATTAAGGTTGCCCTGCAAACAACCCGAAACACAAGGTGGCATGAACCGAGACATCGAAGTCATACAGGCGAGGATCAAGGAAACGAGCGGTTTCGTCGACCGTCTGCTCGAAGAGGTGGGCGGCGTGATCGTGGGCCAGAAGGCGATGGTCGAGCAACTGCTGGTGGGGCTGCTTTCGGACGGGCACGTCCTCATGGAAGGGGTGCCGGGGCTGGCCAAGACGCTCACCGTGCGGACGCTGGCCGACGCGATCCGGACCTCGTTCCAGCGCATCCAGTTCACCCCCGATCTGCTCCCGGCCGACCTGATCGGGACGCTGATCTACGATCCCCGCAAATCCGAATTCAAGACCCGGAGGGGGCCGGTCTTCGCGAACGTGATCCTGGCCGACGAGATCAACCGTTCGCCGGCGAAGGTGCAGTCGGCGCTGCTCGAAGCCATGCAGGAGCGCACGGTGACGATCGGCGAGGACACCTACCCGCTGCCGTCCCCGTTCCTCGTGCTCGCGACCCAGAATCCGATCGACCAGGAGGGGACCTACCCGCTCCCCGAGGCGCAGGTGGACCGCTTCATGCTCAAGCTCTCGGTGGGGTATCCGAACCGGGACGAGGAGCTGGAGATCATGCGGCGGATGAGCTCGGGGCCGACGCCGGCCGCCGAGCCGGTGGTCACGCCTGAGGAGATTCTTACGGCGCGCGAGGCGGTCGAGACGATCTATATGGACAGCCAGGTGGAGCGGTACATCGTGGACCTGGTCTTCGCCACCCGCGAGCCGGCGGAAAGCGGCCTCGCCGAGCTCGATCCGCTGATCTCGTTCGGGGCCTCGCCGCGGGCGTCGATCTACCTGGCGAAGACTTCGCGGGCGCACGCGTTCCTGCGGCACCGCGGCTACGTGACGCCCGAGGATGTGCGCTCGGTTGCAATGGACGTGCTCAGGCACAGGGTCATCCTCACGTATGAGGCGGAGGCGGAGGAGGTGACGGCGGAGGACGTGGTGACCCGGGTGCTGGACACGGTCGAGGTGCCGTAGGAGGTTGGCGGTGAAGTTGCGGCCAGGCATCGGACGGGGCCAGGGGGCGCGCGGGGTAGCCGCCGGTGCAGCCGGCGCGCGTGGTGCTGCGACGGCGGGCGGGCGCGTCACGGACGGCAAAGGGGCTGTGGCGATTACCCGCGAGATCCTCAAGCAGGTACGCCGGATCGAGATCACGACGCGCGGCCTGGTGAACGAGGTCTTCTCGGGCGAGTACCACTCCGTCTTCAAGGGGCGGGGGATGAGCTTCGCCGAGGTGCGGGAGTACCAGTACGGGGACGACATCCGCGGGATCGACTGGAACGTGACCGCCCGCACCGGTTCGCCGCATGTGAAGGTTTTCGAGGAGGAGCGCGAGCTCACCCTGATGCTGGTGGTGGATGTGAGCGCGTCGTCGGAGTTCGGGACGCGGGGCCGGACGAAGGCTGAGTTGGCGGCTGAGTTGTGCGGGGTGATCGCCTTCAGCGCCATCAAGAACAACGACAAGGTGGGACTGATTCTCTTTTCCGACCGGATCGAGCGCTTCGTGCCGCCGCGGAAGGGACGCCGGCATGCGTTGCGCGTGCTGCGCGAACTGCTCTTTCATCCGGCCGAGGGGAAGGGGACCGACATCGGTGGCGCGCTGGAGTACCTGGCGCGGGTGGCCAAGCGCCGCGCGGTGGTCTTTCTGGTGTCGGACTTTCTGGCCGGGGGCTACGAGCAGGCGCTGTCGGTGGCGGCGCGCAGGCACGATCTGGTGGCGGTCAGGGTGGGCGACCGGCGCGAGCAGGAGATCCCGCCGATCGGATTCGTCGAGTTCGAGGACCCGGAGACCGGGCAGCGCGTGCTGGTGAACACGTCGCGGGGGCTGTTCCAGGAGCGCTTCGGGGAACACCGGGCCGACGTACGCCGCCGGGTGGACCGGCTGCTGCGCCGCAGCAAGGTGGATTCGATCGACGTTACCACCGGGGTGCCGTACGACAAGGCGCTCCGGCGCTTCTTCGAGGAACGGGGACGGCGGGTGCGATGATGGAGGGGACCGCACGACGCCTGCTGGCGGGAACCGCGAGTGCGCGGCGCTTGGCGAGGGGCTTGCTGTCCCTGGGCGTCGTGGTGGCGCTGCAAGGCGCGGGTCCCGCCCCCCAGGAACCCCGCGTCACGATGCAGGTGGACACGACGCTCATCAACGTTGGCGACCCGATCATTGTGCGGCTCGTGGTGGACCACCCGGCAGACTGGACGGTCCAGTGGGCGGACTCGCTCGACCTCTCGCCGTTCGAGGTGCTGCACTACGAGGCCGCCGAGGCCACGCCCGCGCCTTCGGGCGAAGGGATGCGCTCCGCGGCCTCCCTTGTCATTACCAGCTTCGAACTGGGCGAGCTCGAGATCCGGCCGATCGAGGTGGCCGTCACCGCCCCCGACGGCAACGTCTGGACGCTGCTCACCGATCCGTTCCGCATCGGCGTGGAGAGCGTCGGGCTCGACGAGTCCGGGGAGATTCGCGACATCAAGGGACCGCTTTCGCTGCCTCGCAGCTGGTGGGGGCTGTTGCCGTGGCTGCTCCTCGCGGCCGCTCTGGCGGGCGGCGGCTACTACCTGCACCGCCGCATGCGGAACCGTCCGGTGACCGCGGCGGCCAAGCCCGCACCCCCGCCCCGTCCCTTCCACGTAGTCGCCCTCGAGCAGCTGGACGAACTGGAGACATCGTCGCTGCTGGAGCGCGGCCAGGTGAAGGCCTACCACATCCGCATCTCCGAGATCATTCGCGCGTATGTCGAGGGCCAGCTCGAGGTGCCCGCCCTCGAGATGACCACCCGGGAGGTCGTGCGCGGCCTGCGCCGGGCGTCGCTGAGCGGAGCGATCACCGGGAGCTTCCGGAGCTTCCTCGCCCGCTGCGACCTGGTGAAGTTCGCGAAACTGCGACCTGGAGCGGACGAGTCCGGGGAACTGATGGGGGTAGCCCGTTCGCTGGTGGCGATGACGAGCGGGGTAGAGAGCGGGAGGAATGGGCGGACGGATGAATCCGCGACGGCCGCGGGATCGGCCGAGGGCGGAGAGCCGCAGGCGGGGCAGCCGCAGTCGGCAGAGTGGGAGGAGCCGGAGACGCCAGCCGGCCGCGTGGAGGCTCGCGTCCAATGATCTTCCGGTTCGAGGATCCGTGGATGCTGCTCCTGCTCGGGTTCGTCCCGGTGCTGGCGTGGTGGTACCTGAAGGGGACGCGGCGGCGGCGGGGGTCGCTCACGCATCCGGATGCCGAGGGGCTGGCTCACGCCGCCGGAAGCGGAGGCCGGTGGCTGAGCCACCTGCCGGCAGCGCTGAGGGGGCTTGCGCTGGTGTGTCTCATCTTCGCATTCGCGCGCCCGCAGACGGGCGTCACCGGCGAGAACGTGGTCGCCGAGGGAATTGACATCGTGCTGGCGCTGGACATCTCCAGCTCGATGCTGGCGGAAGACCTGACGCCCAACCGCATCGAGGCGTCCAAGGAGGTGGCCGCCGACTTCATCGAAGGGCGCACCAACGATCGCATCGGCCTGGTGATTTTCGCGGGTCGGGCCTTCACGCAGGCTCCGCTGACGCTGGACTATTCCGTCGTCACTTCTCTGATCGCCGAACTCGAGGTGGGAATCATCGAGGACGGCACCGCGGTCGGAATGGGGCTGGCCACGGCGGTCAAGCGGCTGCAGGCGAGCGAGGCCGCGTCAAAGGTGGTGATTCTCCTGACCGACGGGCGCAACAACCGGGGTGAGATCGATCCGGTTACCGCGGCGCAGGCAGCCCAGGCGCTGGGGGTTCGCGTCTATGCCATAGGCGCGGGGGCGCGCGGCACGGCGAGGGTTCCCCTACTCGTCCCGTTCGGGGGACACCGGTATGTCACGACGCGGGTCGATGTGGGCGAGCCGGTTCTGCGCGAGGTCGCGGAGACCACCGGAGGGCGCTACTACCGTGCCACCGACCGAGAGAGCCTGGAGGCCATCTACGATGAGATCGACGAGCTGGAGACCACCGAGATCCTGGTCGAGGACTTCACCACCTACGGGGAGCGCTTCCCGCTGCCGCTGGCCGCGGGACTGCTCTTGCTGCTGGGCGAGGTGGTGCTGGGGCGCACTTGGCTGAGGACCCTGCCGTAACATGTGTATGGTTAACATGACATTATGTAAAGTCGTCCTTACATTCGCCGAGGACTGCTAAAGTGTTCCGCTTCGGTTCCGGCGTCGCGCTCTGGGCCCTCGCCCTGGTCCCGCTGCTCGTCCTCCTCTACTGGCAGGCGGACAAGCGCGGCCGGGCGCTCCTCGACCGCTTCGGCGAACACGAGCTGGTGCGTCGGCTCCGCGCCTCCGTCGATGCCACCGCCATGCGCTGGAAGGGGGTGCTGGTGCTGGCGGCGGTGGCGCTGCTGGCGGTGGCGCTGGCCCGGCCCCAGTTCGGCACCCGCGTGGAGACGCTCCGCCGCCAGGGGCAGGACGTGATGGTCGCGCTTGACGTGTCGCGCTCGATGTACGCGGAGGACATCACGCCCAACCGGCTGGAGCGCGCCCGCATCGAGATCGGCCGCATCATCCAGCGCCTCGAAGGAGACCGGATCGGGCTGGTCGCCTTCGCGGGGGACGCGTTCGTGCAGAGCCCGCTCACCGGAGACTACGGCGCGGCGATGATGTTCCTCAACGCGATGGACCCCGACCTCATGTCCGTGCAGGGGACCGACCTGGCGCGCGCCATCACGGTGTCGATCGAGGCGCTGGAGGAGACACCGCCCGAGAACCGGATCGTGGTGATCGTCACCGACGGGGAGGACCATGAGGGCGGGCTGGCCGAGGCGATCGCGGCGGCGACCGCGGCGGAGGTCACTGTCCACACGGTGGGCGTCGGGTCGCCGGACGGCGTCCCGCTCCCCGACGTGGACGGGAGCGGGGGGGGCGGCCGCTTCCGCCGCGACGACGAGGGCAATGTGATCACCACGCGCCTGAACGAGACGGCGCTGCAGGACATCGCCCTGCAGACGGGCGGCGAGTACCACCGGATCGGCCAGGGCGCGGGCGGGCTCGGGCGGCTGGTCGAACGGATCACCGGGGGCGGTCGGGAGTTGGAATCCAGGGAGATCACCCAGTTCGAGGAGCAGTACCAGCTCTTTCTCGGTGCGGCATTGCTCCTGCTGGTCGCGGAGTTCATCATACCAGGGAGGCGCAGGCGGCCGCGCGACGCGGATGGACGCGGGCAGGGGCGCGATGCCGGCGGGCGCAGGCCGGCCCACGATGCCGGCGGGCGCGGGCCGGCCCACCACGCTGGCGGACGCGGGCGCCCCGCTGCAGTTCCGGAGGTTGATTCATGAGGATTTGTTCCTGGCGTTGGGCGGGTGGTCGGGTCATGGCTGTGTTTGGCGTGGCCGTGGGGCGGGGCGCGGCCGCGTGGGCACGGTGCGTTGCCGTGCTGTCGATCGTCACAGCCGGGTGGCTGCGCTATGCCGCGGTCGTCGCTCCGGTCGCCGCCATCTTGGTGATCGCCGGACCGCTCCGCGCGCAGGAGGGCCGCCGCGAGGTCGAGGAGGGGAACCGCCTCTACGAGGAGGGGCGCTACCAGGAGGCCCACGCCCGCTACCTGGAGGCGCTGGCGAAGGTGCCGGGGCTCTCGCTGGCCCGCTTCAACGAGGGGAACGCGCTCTATCAGAGCCAGGAGTTCCAGCGCGCCATGGAGGCCTACCTGGAGGCGGCCGAGAGCGGCGACCCCGGGTGGCAGTCCCGCGCGTGGTACAACCTGGGCAACGCGCTCATGAGGCAGCAGCAGCCGGGGGCGGCGGTGGAAGCGTACAAGCAGTCGCTGCGCCGCGATCCGGGTGACCGGGACGCAAAGCACAACCTGGAGCTGGCGCTCCGGATGCTGGAGGAGCAGGAGCAGCAGGAGGGGGAGGACGGGCAGGAGGGCCAGGACGGGGAACAAGGGGAGCAGGGCGGGCAGCAGGATCAGCAGGGCGAGGGGGAGCAGGGTGAGGAAGGTGATGAGGGCGAGCAGGGTGGCCAGCAGGGGCAGCAGGGTGAGCAGGGGGACGACCAGGGGCAGGGATCGCAGCCGGGTGGGGGGGATGCGCAACAGTCCCCGGACGAGGGCGAGCAGGAGGGCCAGCAAGGTCAGCCGCCCCCGCAGATGACCCCCGAGCAGGCCGAGCGCCTCCTGCAGGCGATCACGGAGGATCCCGGTGAAGTGAACCGGAGGGCGGCTCAGGCGCGCGGAAGCCAGCCGAGGAAGGACTGGTAGGATGGTTGGGATGAGAATGCTCAGGTGGGCGAAGGGCCGGCGGGGCGGGCCGGCGGGTATGATGGCGGCGATGGCCATGGCGGCCGCAGCAACGGTGCCGGTGACCGCGTCGACGGCGGACCGGCTTTCGGCCCAGGAGCCGGCCGTGCGGGCCTATCTGGAGTCGGAAGAGGTGTCAGTGGGTGATGTGTTCCGGGTGATCGTCGAGGTCTCCGGGGTCATGGAGGTGGAGAACATCATCGTGCCCCCGATCTTCGGGTTCTCCGGTCGGCCCGAGGACCGCGCGCTGCCCTTCGCTACCGAGATCACCAACCCCGAAGCGGGAGAGCAGGGCGGAGTGGTGGTGATCACCTATTCGTATGTGGCGGCAGGCGCCGGATCGGTCGAGGTCGGCCCCGTTCTGGTCACGGCAGACGGCCGGAATCTGGAGACCGGACTGCTGACGCTGCAGGTGAGACAGCCCTCCGACGTGTCGGTTCGGGCGCATATCGAGCCCGCCGAGGTCCGACTATTGGGGCAGTTCGAGATACACGTGGAGGTCGATGGGGTGGACGCCCTTCTGGAACGCCCGGTTCTGCCGGACTTGTCGCAGTTCGCAACGGAGCATGGTGGCGGGGGGGGGCGCGGGTCGGTCAGGTTCAGTTTCATAGCCATGGAGCGCGGCACTCACGAAATCGGCCGGATTTCAGTGAAGGTTGGAGACCGCGTCTATGAGAGCGAGCCGTTGACGCTGGTGGTCAACGACGAGCCGCCGCGCGTCGTGGCCAACGCCGCATTCAACACGGCCGAAGCGTGGGTAGGAGGCGACTTCCTCCTGGCCGTCGTGGTGGAGGGGGTTCGCGAGCTGGAGGAGGACCCGGTGTTGCCCGACCTGTCCGGCCTGGCGGATCTCGTACGCGCGACAGGGGGCGGGACATCCTTTGGTGCATCCGCCGGAATCTCAAGATTTGCGGTCCATCACCGCTACCAATTCCGCGCGCTGGCACCCGGCAGGTTCGAACTCGGACCCATTCGAATCAGGGCCGCGGGCCAAACGGTTCTTACGGAACCGGTCAGCTTGACCATAGGCGAAGCGCCGCCGGACCCGGTTCGCTCCCCTGAGGATCTCCGAGTCACCACTGAAGCCGACAAGCGACGTGTCTACGTCGGAGAACCGGTAATCGTCTCCTATAGGGTCCTTTCCCGGGGCTCATTCGGCGGCGACGGCTGGACGGTCCAGAGCGACACCCTCCGGGTACCGTCGCAGGCAGGCCTCCGTAGCCAGGCGCTAGGAGCGTCGTTCAGCGGGCCGGAGCAAGTCTGGATTGACGGTCGTCGGTATCGGGGCGGTTATGCGCGTCGGGTCGCTTTCTTTCCAACGCAAGTCGGCCAGATGAGCATCGACCCTGTTGAAATCGGTGTCCAGATTAATCGGCGGCGCTGGCCCCGTGCCAGGGTGTTTGACCCAGCCGAGAGCCGGGCAAGGAATCAAGGAGACTGGGTTCCCATGACTCTCACCACCGAGCCCGTTGCCATCGAAGTCGTGCCGCTCCCCGACGAAGGCCGTCCGGGCTCCTTTCGGGGGCGCGTGGGAAGGCTCGGGGTGGTCTCGTGGGTGGATCGGACGGACCTGGCCGTAGGGGACACGGTTGCGCTTCAAGTGGAGCTCTCCGGGGATGGCCACAGCCGGGCGCTGCCGGAGCTGGAGATCGCTTTCCCCGACGGATTCGAAGTCCTGGAACCGGCGGTCACGCATTCGAATCCCCGTGACGAAGGCGGCGGCATGCGTGGCAGCATCACCCGTTACTACCGCTTGATCGCGCGCGCGGCGGGCGGCTACCGGATCCCCGCGATCGAGCTTTCCTACTTCGATCCCGAGAGCGGGTCGTATGGAACCACCCGCGGCGGGTCCTTCGACTTGACCGTTGGCCCCGGCGTGAAGGAGTGACGAAAATGGAGAATACCGGACCAGCGAGAATCCGGAGATTCCAGGGGACATCGGGCCGGCTGGGGGGCATCCTCCTGGTGGCCCTGCTGTCGGCGGGATTGGTCCCGTCACCGGCCGCCCACGGACAGGATCCGTCGGCCCATGTCCGCCTGGAGCCGCACGATGTGGTGATAGGCGAGGAGTTCCGCCTTGTCGTGGAGGTAAGGGGGGCAAGCAGGGTCGAACGGGTGGTCATCCCGGAGCTCTTCGACTTCGCCTACTGTATCAACCCGTACGATCCGGCCGTGGAGGTGAAGGTCGGTGATGCGGAGTCCGGCGCCGCCGCGAACTCGGTCTCCCTGTCCTATGTGTTCGTTCCCACGCGTGTCGGGTTTTTCGAGATGAGACCGTTCAGGATCACGGCGGACGGCCGAAGTCTGGAGACGGACGCCATCGCGGTCAGGGTAAGCGGCGGCACGGATCCGGTCGTAACGGCGCGAGTCGAGCCACCCGAGGTGAATGTGGGGGACGAGTTCGAGTTGACCGTCGAAGTCCTGGGTTCGGAGTCGTTGTCCCTCGAATTCGTAGCACCAGATGTGTTCGACTTTGCCGAGTCCGGTGGAGGGGGTGGATCGGAGTCCCGCCGGACGTGGAGAATGCGCGCGCTGGAGCCGGGCGAGTGGGTCATCCCGCCGGTGCGGGTATTGGATCAGGACCGAAGCTACGAGAGTGAACCGGTTGCCATCGTGATCACCGACGAGCCGATCGAAATCGGGGCTGAAGCCACCGTGCAATCCGAAGCGATCTGGGTCGGCAGCGAGTTCACGCTCAGGCTCGAAGTCACGGGCGTCCACGAGTTGGACGAAGACCCCACGATCCCGGAAACGGATGGCTTCGCGGAGCTGCTGGAGGCGGATGGGCCAGGGCGCTTCATCGTGAACACCGAAAAAAGGATATCGTACACCTACCGGTTCCGGGCCGCTCAGGCGGGCAGTTTCGAGATCGGTCGCATGCGGATTCTGGCCGATGGCCGGGAATACGAGTCCGAACCCGTGAGCCTTGTCATTGACCAGGTGCCGACCGGTGAGGCGGATCCCCCGGAGGGCCTGGTGCTCGTCGGCTCCCTGAGCAAGACCCGCGCCTATATTGGCGAACCCGTTGTTGTCGAGTATTCGGTTCAAAAGCTGGGCGCATGGCCATCGATCGGCAGTTTGCCACGAATCGGGACGAAGGCCTGGCCCTCGTTTGGCGGCTTCGAGGTGTTGAATCTGGCTGGCTGGCGCGTGGAAGACTTGCAAGACCCCTCTTTACCATCTCCTGGCCGTTCAATGGTGGTCGTGCCTCGGGAAGTGGGCACGATCGATATCGGCGCTGCGACAATCGAGTACAGAATAGAGGATTGGCGGGACTCCTGGGACAGAGCGCCACCGGATGAGCCCTCACGGGTATCCACTTCCTACATCCTGACCTCGGAGCCTCTATCGCTGGAGGCGGTGCCTCTGCCCGTGGAAGGCCGTCCCGGGTCCTTTCGGGGGCATGTGGGGACCCTGGCGGTGGCATCGCGGGTGGACCGGACCCGCGCTGAGGTGGGGGAGACGGTCACGTTCCGGGTCAAGGTGTCGGCGGTGGGGAATGTGGATGCGCTTCCCGCTCCCGAAATCGACTTCCCGAGCGGATTCGCGGTCTCCGAACCGGAGATCGTCACCGTGTTGCCGGACCGCTACGTCACACCGCGCGGGGACCGTGAGTACATCTACCGGCTCACGGCCATCAGTCCCGGGACCTACCGGATCCCCGCCGTCGAGATGTCGTTTTTCGACGCCGAGACCGAGTCCTACGGGACGGCGCGCGGCCACCCCTTCACGATCACGGTGGTGCCGGCGGGGAGGGAGGGGCGGTAGGGGGTTGTGGATGGGCGAAGTGGGGTGCCGACCGTGGCGAGGGTGTCGACCGGGCAAGTCGAAGACGCTGAAACGTATAGTATACATGACATTTTGTAACGTTTACTTTACAGGATGGTCCCGCGCGCGAAGCGGGGCCGTCGGCGCGGGCGGCGGGATCCGCACCGGTCGGGCGCGGACGCATTGCGGCTTGAGTGGTGGCGGGGGTCTCGTCTGCGCGCTGCTGGGGGCGGTCCTCGGGCTTGGCGCGCCGCCGGGCGCGGTACAGGCGCAGGAGATTGCCGTCCGCGCCTTTCTGGGCGCGCCGCAGGTCGGGGTGGGGCGGCAGTTCGTGCTGAACGTGGAGGTCACGGGGGCGCAGCAGGTGGACCGGGAGCCCACCCTTCCCGACATGGAGAACTTCGCGAGCTTCCTCGGGTCGAGCACCTCCAGCTCGTTCCAGATGGCGGGCGGGCGCACCACCGTGTCGGTCACCTACCAGTACCGCTTTCAGGCGCTGGCCGAGGGGACGTTCGAGATCGGGCCGGTGTCGGTGACGGTCGGGGGCGAAATGTTGCGGACGGAGCCGGTCACGCTGACGGTCTCCGACGCGCCGCCGCCGGGTGGCGGGAACGCGGAGGCCGATCCTGCTGCGGGGGTCGCGCCGGAGGATCTCCTGCTGGAGGCATCGGTCTCGAAGACCCGCGCCTACGAGAACGAGCCGGTGACCGTCGAGTACGAGATCTTCACGCGCGTCGACGTGGACCGCTACACCATCACATCGCTGCCCCAGGCGACCGGCTTCTGGACCGAGGTGCTGGAACAGCCGGAGTCGCCCCAGGTGGAGCGGGTGGTGAGGGACGGTGCCGAATACCTGCGCGCATCCATCCGGCGTGTGGCGCTCTTCCCCACCGGCGCGGGCACCCGCACCCTGGATCCGATGAGCATCGAGGCCCAGGTGCGCGTTCCGGACCAGCGCGCCCTGGATCCGTTCGGCGGCCGCCTCGGCGGCATCTTCGGCGGCCCGAGCCTCTTCGACCGCCGGATGCCCGTGGTCGTCGCCTCGCAGCCCGTCACGATCGAGGTGCTGCCCACGCCGGCCGAGGGGCGCCCGGATTCGTTTTCGGGACATGTGGGGACGCTCCGCGTCTCGGCCTCGGCGGACAGGACGGAGGTGCAGACGAACGATGCGGTCACGTTCAGCGTCGACTTGCGCGGCACCGGGAATCTCCGCGTGCTGACGCCCCCCGAGATAGCCTTCCCGGTCGAGTTCGAGACCTTCCCGCCGGAGACACGCGACGAGATTGGCGCGGGTGGCGGGAGCCTCCAGGGGACGCGCGGCTACGACTACGTGCTGATCCCGCGCGCGCCCGGCCGGGTGACGATTCCGCCGGTGGAGATGTCGTATTTTGACCCCGCAAACACCCGGTACGTGACCGTTCGCACGGAGCCCGTGGAGATCACGGTGACCGGCGACGGGGCGGGGGCCGACCTTCCCGGTGCGGTCCCGTCCGCGGTGGAATCGATCCGCGACGAGATCCGCTTCATCCACATCGATGCGCCCCGGTTCACGCGCAGGGACGTGCCGCTGTACGTGACCGCCGGCTTCTGGGTGGTGCTGCTCCTTCCCGTGGCGGCGCTGGGGGGCGCGGTCGCGGTGCGCCGGCACCGGGACCGGATCGAGGGGGACGTGGCGTACGCGCGGGTGCGCAGGGCGGGCCGGATGGCCAGAAAGCGGCTCGCGCGGGCGAGGTCGCTGGCGACGGGCGAGCCGCAGGCCTTCTACGCGGAGGTGGCGGGCGCGCTGGAGGGACTGCTGGCCGACAGGCTGAACGTGGCCGAAGCCGGGCTGGTGCGCGAGGAGGCGGGGCGACTGGCGGCCGCGCGCGGGGTCTCCCGCGAGACGCTGGAGCGGCTGTTCGCGTGCCTCGACGACTGTGACCGGCAGCGGTTCGCGCCCCAGGGAGCCGAACGCGAGGCGCCGGAGAAGGTGCTGGAGCGTGCGGCCGGGCTGATGAACGACCTTTTGAAGGAGTTGGCGAAGTGACGGGGGGCAGGCTGGCAGTTCACGTCTTCGCGGCGGGGTTCATCGCGCTCGCGGCCGCACCGGCCCCCTCCGGGCTCGCGGCCCAGCAGCCGCTCTTCGACGAGGGCAACCGACTCTACCAGGAGGGCGACTTCGCCGGGGCCGGCGCCAGCTACGAGGCGGTCCTGGACGGCGGCTTCGAATCCGCGGAGGTCTACTACAATCTTGGCAACGCGCACGTCCGGCTGGGCCAGCTCGCGGAGGCCGTCCTCAACTACGAACGGGCCGCGCGCCTCGACCCGGCGAACGACGACATCCGGGCCAACCTCGCGCTGGTCAATCAGCGGCTGGTGGACCGGATCGAACCCATGCCGCGCTTCTGGCTGCTGTCGGCCTTCGACTGGTGGATGGGACTTATCCCGGGCGGAGTGCTCACGGGGCTGGCGGCGGCGGGCTATCTGCTGCTTGGCTCGGCCCTGGTGATGATCGTGCTGCGGCGCCCGGCGGGCTGGCGCAGGGTTTTCGTCGGCACCGCGTACGTCGCCGGGGTGGCTACGGCGGTGCTCGGCGCGACGCTGATGGTGCGGGAGACCGGCCTGGCCGAGCCCGAGGAGGCGGTGGTGATGGCCGTAGAGGCGAGGGTGCTCAGTGCGCCGTCGGAGGAGGGGGGGCTGACCGTCTTCACCCTCCACGAAGGGACGAAGGTGCGGGTCGACCGCCGGGCGGGGGAGTGGGTCGAGATCGTGCTGGCCGACGGGAAGGTCGGGTGGCTCCCGGCGGAGGTGCTGGAGGTCGTGTAGGGGGGGCGCCCGCGCCTCGTTACCGGATCGTGAACTGGATGCGGAAGGTGCGCCCGGCCTGGGGCAGCCCGCACTGGTCCAGAACCGTGGAGTCCGTCAGGTTCGCGACCCCGACCGTGGCGCTGGCCACGCGGCCCGACCGGGACCCTTGCAGCACGAAAACGCGGGATGCCTCGACGTCGAAGGTGGCGCTGGCATCCATCTTCTCAAGGCCAGCGATTTCCACGTTGCGGCAGTACTGCACGCCCCTGTAGGCTCCGAATCCCGTCAACGTGATGGATCCCGGCATCACGAAACCCAGGTTTGCCGAGCCCGAGAGATTCGGCTGGTACTCGGCCCGCTCCTCGGAGCCCGGCTCATGGGGGTCGAGCACGCGCACGTCCTTCCAGGTTATCCCGCCTCCGAAGGCGAGTGCTCCCAGCGACCCGGCGGCGGCGACCTCGAGCCCGGTCGACCGAACCTCGTCGCGGTTCACGCGCTGGAACTGCGGGCCCAGGACGGTGACCGTGGAGGTGCGGACGATCGCGTCGGACAGCCGGTGATGAAACCCCACGATCTGGAGCGAAAGTCCGTCCCCGGTGTCGACGGTCACTCCGGCTTCCGCCGTGATCAGGCTCTCCGGCTTGAGGTCGGGGTTGGGACGGAAGCGGCCCAGCGCGCCCGAATAGAGTTCGCGAAGGGAGGGAAAGCGGGTGCGGCGGCTGATGCCGGCATGATACAGCATCCGGCCCCCGGCGGCGGGACGGGTCAATCCCGCTCGCATCCCCCAGTCCCATAGGGTCCCCAGCGGCTCCTTGTCGCCCGATTTGGGAGTGTCCGATCCGTCGAGCGACCCGCCCAGAGTCCACCGCGTATCCCCTCCTCCCAACCCGAGAATCCCCTGGCTTGCGACCTCGATTTCGCCCCCGAGGCTCCACAGACGCTGTTCGTAGCCGAATCCCGCGCCGGACGCGAAGATCTCGGTGTGGGCTACGTCCGCGATGGTCAGTGCGCCGCGGAGGTCGATTGCGTCCCTGATGAGGTGATCCAGGAGGAGGCGGCCAGTGAGTGTGTTGGTGGTCCCGGTCTCACCGTCCACTACCCTCAGATAGGAGGCGGACTCGTATTCGACGATCTCGGTCGTGGAGCGATCCAGGCCGAAGTTCGCCTCGACCTGGGACTCCCCGAACCGGTTCGCCCGCCTCTCCGTTCCCCCCGACAACGCGATGAACAGGCGCGACTGCTCGGGATAGCGCCAGAGCCGCGGATCCGCCACATGCGCCTCCGGAGGGACACCGCGGTTGGCGTCACTGGCGGACACCAGGCTGGAGAGCCAGGTGCCCCCGCCGCCCCGATACCGTGCGGCCACGAATCCGTCTACGAGCCGCCGGTCGGAGTTGAGGCGCAGACCCTTGGCGTCGGCGAGGAACTCCTCACGCAGCCTGGGGTGATCGCTGGCACCGCCCGGCAACGCGAGTCCGGGGCTGTTGCGGAATCCGCCGCCGACTCTCAGCACCCACTCGGACTCGTGGTCGACAAAGGAAGCCGCGCCGGTGGCCCCGAGGTTGGCTGCTCCCTCGTGATCCAGCGAAAGCGCTCCCGTGAACGGCGGGGGCGCCGCCGCGACCGACGAACCGCGAACGACATCGAACTCGAGAGCGCCGCCGAGGACGTTGGGGCCGTGGAGCATGGACGACAGGCCGCGCAGCATCGTGAACTTGCGCACCGAAGTGATCGGGATGATCGACACGTCGGTGCGGTGGTCCCATCCCAGGGTGATGGGGATCCCGTCGAGCAGGATGGCGATCTGGCGGTCCTCGGCGCCGCGGAGATCAGGCTGCGCCTCGCCACGGGAGTTCGCGCGGATCTGGAGCATCGGCATGCCCCGGAGAAGTGCCTCGGCCGTCGGGGCGGCGACGCTCAGCGAGTCCAGATAGATCTCGATGGCGCTCGTTCCGCCGGTTGTGGTTGCCGGGCGCGGGACCTCGACGGTGATCCCGCGGATTCGGACGACCCTGGTCGTGTCCTGGGCGGCGGCGAGGCTTGCCGGTGAGGCCAGGGTGGGCGCCACCAGCAGCGGCATTGCAAACAGGGTCCGGACAAGCCGGGCCCTTGCGGCAGCTGTCAGGAAGCGGGCCAAGAGAGTCTTGCCAACAGCCATACGGCTTTTTTCGTCTCCCCGCATTCGTCCCGCCAATCGGAATCCCATATTGAAACTGACCCCCGGCGGACCCAAAACGTTCACAAGAGAAGCGCCTTGTTGGGGGCGCTGCGCCGCCCTCGGTGCTGGCCGGGTATTCTCCACGGACCGCTAGCGGGCGATTCCCGCACGCACCGCTTCGCAGACCGCTTGGTGTGATACCCCGTAGTGCCGGAAAATCTCCTGGAAGGGCGCCGAAGCGCCGAAGCGATCGATGCCGATCGAAGCCCCGCCGGAGCCGACCCAACGGTCCCAGCCCATGGTGCTTCCGGCCTCCACGGAGACCTTGAAGGCGCCGTCGGGCAGCACCTGCAGGCGGTATTGGGGGGATTGGGCCGCGAACAGACGCCAGCTGGGCATGCTGACTACGCGTGTGCCGATTCCTTCGTCGGTGAGGAGCTTGCGGGCCGTCAGGGCGATCCCCACCTCCGAGCCGGAGGCGATGATCACGGCGTCGGGCCGGCCGGATGCCGCGTCCCGGAGGGTGTAGGCGCCGCGGTGGAGGCCGGTGGCCGCGGGCCGGCCCGGTCCGCGGTCGATGACGGGCACCGTCTGGCGGGTGAGAGCAAGGAAGGACGGGCCTTCGCGGTACCGCAGCGCCGCGCGCCAGGCCTCGGCGGTCTCGGGGCCGTCGGCGGGACGCAGATCCAGCAGGCCCGGGATGGCGCGCAGCGCGGTCAGCTGCTCGATGGGCTGGTGCGTGGGGCCGTCCTCGCCGAGGCCGATGCTGTCGTGCGTGAAGACGTAGGTGACCGGAAGCCCCATCAGCGCAGCGAGCCGGATGGCGGGGCGCATGTAGTCGGAAAAGATGAGGAAGGTGCCGCCGAACGGGTGCACGCCCCGGTGCAGCGCCATCCCGTTCATGACCGCGCCCATCGCGTGCTCGCGCACGCCGAAGTGGATGATGCGGCCGCCGGGGTCGTCGGCGAGGAGGTCTCCGCCGCCCGCGATGTCCGTCTTGTTGGAGCCGCCGAGGTCGGCCGAGCCCCCGATCATGGTGGGAATCGCGCCGGCTGCACCCTGCAGCACCTTGCCCGAGTGGTTGCGGGTGGCAGTGGCGGGGGCGGTGGTCAGATCCGGCAGCGCTTCTTCCCAGCCGTCCGGCAGTCTGCCCGCGGCGGCGGCCTCGAAGTCAGCCGCCAGCTCGGGGAATGCCGAGCGGTAGGCCTCCATGCGGCGCGCCCACGCCGCGTGTGCGCCTGCCCGCCCACCCGCCCGCTCCCGCCAGTGCTCCAGCGCGGCCGGCTCAACATGGAACGGCTCCAGCGACGGGTACCCGATGTTGAGCTTGGTGGCAGTGATTTCGTCTTCGCCGAGCGGGGCGCCGTGGGTGTCCGCCGTTCCGGCCATGTTGGGGCTGCCGTCGGCGATGGTCGTGGTCATCACGATCAGCGAGGGGCGGTCGGTTTCGGCGCGGGCGGCGGTGAGGGCGGCGTCGATCGCGGCGGTGTCGGTGCCGTCCTCAACGTGCAGTGTGTGCCAGCCGTAGCCGGCGAATCGTTCGCGCTGGTCGGTGGCCGTGGCCAGGTCGGTGGCCCCCTCGATCGTGATGCGGTTGTCGTCGAAGACCCAGATCAGCTTGCCGAGCCGCTGGTGCCCCGCGATCTCGGCGGCCTCGTGGGAGATCCCCTCCATGAGGTCGCCGTCGGAGCAGAGCGCGTAGGTGTGGTGGTCGACGATCGCGTGGCCGGGCCGGTTGTAGCGGTGCGCGAGCCAGCGCTCCGCCAGCGCCATTCCCACGGTGTTCGCGACGCCCTGCCCCAGGGGGCCGGTGGTGGTCTCGACGCCGGGGGTGTGGCCGTACTCGGGGTGGCCGGGGGTGGGGCTGCCCCACTGGCGGAAGTTCCTGATGTCGTCGAGCGACAGGTCGTAGCCGGACAGGTGGAGGAGGCTGTACAGGAACATCGAGGCGTGGCCGGCGGAGAGGACGAAGCGGTCGCGGTCCACCCAGCCGGGAGCGCGGGGATCGTGCCGCAGGTGGCGGGTCCAGAGGACGTAGCCGAAGGGGGCGAGAGCCATGGGCGTGCCCGGGTGGCCGGAGTTGGCGGCCTGCACGGCGTCCATGGCCAGGACCTTGATGGTGTCGATTGCCAGCTTCTCGATGGTGGTCCCCGCCACGGCCTGGGGCATGCGTCAGCCTCGCTTCCGCCTGGTTACTTCGATGATTCGCTCATCCGGACCCGCTCCCGATCGCCGCGGCCTCGGCGACCACGAAGTTCAGAAGCCTGTCCGGCACGTGTATGGTCCTGCGAACCTCCATCCCCTCAAGATGCCGGGCCACATTCGGCTCGCTACTGGCCAGCGCCACCACGGCCTCCCTGTCCGCGCCGGCGGGCGCCGACACCGTGCCCCGCACTTTCCCGTTAACCTGCACGGCCACCCGCGCCACCCTCTCGGCCGCCTTGGCGGGATCGAACGCCGGCCAGTTGGCGCCGTCGAAGACGCTGCCCTCGTGGCCCAGCCGCCGCCACAGTTCCTCCGCGATGTGCGGCGCGAAGGGTGCCACCAGGCACACCAGCGGCTCGATTTCGGCCCGGGCGGGGGCCCGCCCCCCGGCGCGCGCCGCGTTGAGATACTCCATCATTGCGGCGATTGCGGTGTTGTAGCGGAGCGTCGCGATCTGTTCCGTAACCTTCTCGATCGTCTGGTGCAGCTTTTGTTCCACCGCGGGATCCGGGTCATCCCCGGGCGTCTGGTCGTCGTCCGCCACCACCGACTCCCACAGGCGGTGCAGGAAGCCGTGCGGACCCGAGATCCCCTTGTCCTGGTAGTCCCCGCCCTCGACGAAGGGGCCGAGGAACATCAGGTACAGCCGGAAGGTGTCCGCACCGTAGCGCTCGATGATCGGGTCGGGGATGATCACGTTCCCCTTGCTCTTCGACATCTTGGCGCCCTCGCGGATGATGAGGCCGTGGGCGCGGAACTGGTCGTACGGCTCCTCGAAGTGGAGCAGCCCCATGTCGTGCAGCGCCATGACGACGAAGCGCGAGTAAAGCAGATGAAGGACGGCGTGCTCGTTGCCGCCGATGTAGCAGTCGACCGGGAGCCAGCGCCGGGTGATTTCCGGATCGAAGGGACGGTCCCGAAAATCGGTGGACGGGTATCGCAGAAAGTACCAGGCGCTGTCCAGGAATGTGTCGGAGACATCGGTTTCGCGGGTGGCGTCGCCCCCGCAGGAGGGACAGGCCACCTCGTACCAGTCGCTGACCCGTGACAGGGGACTTACCCCGGTCGCGTCCGGCCGGAAGTCCTCCACATGCGGCAGGATGACGGGAAGGTGCTCCTCGGGGACCGCCACCGGACCGCACGCCTCGCAGTGGATGATCGGGATCGGCGGCCCCCAGTAGCGCTGGCGCGAAATGCACCAGTCGTGCAGGCGGTACGTGACCTTGGCCTCGGCGAGTCCCTGCGCCGCCAGGTCGCCTACGATAGCCGTCTTGGCGTCCTCCACGTCGAGCCCGTCGTAGCGTCCCGAATTGACGAGCGTCCCGGTGGGATACTCGTAGGCGATCTCAAGCGGCGTACTGGTGTCCTCCCCCGGCGCTGCGATGACGCGGGGGATCGGCAGCTCGTAGGTGGTTGCGAAGTCGAAGTCGCGCTCGTCGTGCCCAGGCACGGCCATAATGGCGCCCGTGCCGTACCCCATCAGCACATAGTCGGCGATCCAGACCGGCACGCGGTCCCCGTTCACGGGGTTGATGCAGTAGCCCCCGGTGAAAACCCCGGTCTTGCGCTTCTCGATCTTCTTGCGGGCCACCATGTCCTTCGCCTGGGTCCTTGCGCGGTATGCCTCGACATCGGCGCGGCAGCCGTTGCTGGTGACCGCGTCGACCAGCGGGTGCTCAGGCGCCAGCACCACGTAGGTCGCTCCGAAAATGGTGTCGGGACGGGTGGTGAAGACGGTGATCCGGGTGGTTTCGGCGGCGGGTTCGTCACCTGGATCCTCTCCGGAGGCCGTCCGGCCGGGCTCGCGCTCCGACCCCGCCACCGGGAAGTGCAGTTCCGCCCCGTCGGAACGCCCGATCCAGTTCCGCTGCGCCTTCAGCGTCGTGTCCGACCAGTCGATGTGCTTCAGGTTGCGCAGCAGCCGCTCCGCGTATTCGGTGATCCTGAAGAACCACTGGCGAATGAACCTCTGCTCCACGCCGGTGCCGCACCGCTCGCACGCCCCGACGATGACCTGCTCGTTGGCCAGGACGGTCATGCACGAAGGGCACCAGTTGACCGGCGCTTCCTTCTGCTCCGCCAGCCCGTGGTTGAAGAGCTGGAGAAACAGCCATTGGGTCCACTTGTAGTAGTCGGGGTCGGTGGTGTCGACGGTGTGGTCCCAGTCGAACATGCCGCCGATCCGGCGCAGCTGCCGGCGGAAATTGGCGACGTTCGCCGGAATCAGTTCAGTGGGGTGCACACCCGACTTCAGCGCGAAGTTCTCGGAGTGGATCCCGAAGGCGTCGAATCCGATCGGCTCGAAGACGGCATGCCCCTGCATGCGTTTGAAGCGGCCGAAGACATCCGCCCCGGTGAAGGCGTAGATGTTGCCCACGTGCAGCCCCTCGGCGGAGGGGTAGGGGAACATCATCAGGTTGAAGAACGGCCGCTCGGCGGTTCGCAGCTCTTCGAGGGTGAAGGAGTTGGTCCGGTTCCGGTCCCACCGCGCCCGCCAATCGGCCTCGACGGCGACTGGGTCGTACGCCTTGTCAGCTTCTGTCGGCATGGCTGAAGAGATGGTGGTGCAGCGGTGCGGTTCCATGCCACGATTCGGGTTTCGCTGGGGCGCTCGGCCGTCGAACGGGGCAATCAAGCGAGAAAGCTAAGAAAGGTCGGGGCTCTTTTGCAGTGCCTGTCCTTCCGCGTCCGGAAGCAGGGAGAAGGGATCGTCCGCCCCTTTCACACCCGCCCGCAGTGATTCGACGGCGTCCGCGAGGGATCCGTCGTGGGCCTCCAGGAGCGCGTCGAACGCGGGCAGGCGGTGGTAGTAGCGCATGCGGCTCAGCAGCGTGGCGTTGTTCAGGGGCAGCGAAGCGAAGCCGGCGAAGCTGAAGGAAAGGAACCCTGGTTGCACCTGGTCGCGAAAGCGTTCCAGGTGGCGTTCGAAGACGGTTTCGCGCGCGGCGATCTTCTCGCCGCTGGTGGCGAGCGAATCCGCGTACACCGCTTCCAGGTCCTCCACGAGCCCGTCGAGGAAGACCGAGAAGCGCATGGTGTCGCGCCAGCGGTCCCGGGCGCGGTTGCACCAGACGGTGTCGGGGCCGCCGCCCGGCCGGGAGCAGAAGAACTCGATGGCGCCGGTGCGGCCCACCCAGGTTGCGAAGCTCTCGTTGAAGCGCACCTGGCCGGGCACGAAGAGGTGGTTGTGGGAAAGCTCGTGGAGGATGGTCGTCACCAGCTCCACCTCGTCGTACCGGACGATCGTCGACAGGAGCGGGTCGGCGAACCAGCCGAGGGTGCTGAAGGCGGCGGTCGGGCGCAGATAGGTGTCGAACCCGTCGTCCTCGAGCTTCCGTTGCGCGCCCATGGCGTCTTCAAGGCTGAAGAAGCCGCGGTAGGGGACGCGCCCCACCACCGGGAACCACCACGTCTTCGACGCCAGCCGGTCGCGGTAGGCCGCCGAGAGGACCATCGCCAGGGTGTCGCGCTCGAGCTCGGTGTAGCTGGTGTAGCTGTCGCCGACATCGAGCTCGAGACGGTCCCGGGCGAACTCCCGCGCCTCCCGCGCCAGCGTGAGCTTGCCGCGCAAGACATCGTCGGTGGTGGGGGCGAGGATCACTTCGGGGATCGGCCGGCGGGCGCGCAGGATCTTCGCCTCCTCCCACCCGGCCCGGATCACGTACATGGGGGAGCAGGCGGTCCCGGGCCAGAGCGCGGCAGCGGCGAGCAGCACGCCCGCCGCTGCCAGAAGCGCGCGGCGGAACCTGCGGGCAGGCCGCGCCGGCGAACGCACGCTCCGCGCCGGGGATGACGAATCCGGCGACGGCGCGGTCGATCCCCGCGCAGACCCGGGTGCCTCGCCCCCCTCCGAATCGCTACCGCCCACCGCCGAGATTCCGGATCAGCGGGATTCCGCCCTCGGTGGGCACGTAGACCAGCGAGCCCTCGGGCATCTGCGAGAGCTGCTGGATGTAGAAGAAGGTCAGGTACTCCTGCGTCAGCCCCTCCGAGATGATCCGCTGGGCCTCCGCGATCCCCTTGGCTTCCTCGGCCTGCTGCCGCGCCTGCTCCTGGATGATCTGCGTCTGGAACTCCTCGGCCGCGACCTGCTGTTCACGCTCCTGCTTTTGCTCGATCGCTTCGCGGACCCGCGGCGGTGCCTGGATGTCGCGCACGAACACGGTCTCCACCTCGATCCGGTCTTCGGCCTTGGCCTGAATCTCGTTCCTGATCGCCTGCGCCAGTTCACGGCGCTCGGGGGAGAAGATCTCGTTGATCGACTTTGTGGCCACGGCGTCGCGTACGCCGTTGCGCACGGCGCTGAGGACGATTGCCTGCTCCATGGTGGCCTCGCTGCCTATCTCCGCGTAGATGGTCGGCACGTTCTGCTGAGGGATCTTGTACAGGATCGACACCTCCACGGTCACGTTCAACTGTTCCGAGGTCTGGGCTTCGATCTGCTCGACACCGCCCCGGTCGGGGAATGCCTGCTCCCGTATGGACATGCGTTCCACCGAGGCGAGGGGATTGATCAGGTGAACGCCCTCCTCGAGCACATTGGGCTTCACGTCTCCCAGAAAGTGCTGCGCGCCGGCCTCGCCGACGCCGATGATCACTACGGCCTTCACCAGCACGAGTCCGACGCCGAAGACCGCCAGGCCGAGCCCGGCGAGCTTGTTCGGGATCTTTGCATCCGGAGTCGGCATGAGGTACACCACCACACCGATGACTACGAGGACGAGCGCGACAGCTGCTAACATGGGTTCCTTCCTTTCGAGGGGAGTCCTTACCGCCGTTACAACCTGTTACGACCGGTAAGCCAAGTTACTTCCTCAGTCCGGCCGTGGGCAGGTAGTGCGTGGCACGGCCACGTCCACCTTCGCGCAGGAAGCCCAGCTCCACAAGCAGGCCCAGCTCGCGCCGCGCGACCGGGTAGCTGAGCTTGACGATCTCGCGGTAGTCCGCGCTGCGGAGCCGCGAGTGCTGCCCGAAGTGCTTGCGCAGCTCGGGTACGCGTTCCTCGAGAAACCATCTCGTGGAATCGAGGTCGGCCGTCAGGTAGTAGACCGGCACGCGGTCATCGTCGCTGAACTCGGGCTCGATGATGCCCCGCCCGACCAGATCGCGGATGCGTTGGTCCGCTTCGGCGGCGGTAACGGAGTTGAGGCGCCGGTATTCCCCTCGCGTGAACCCGTCCGGACGCGCGAGCAGCATGCGTCTCTGGTCCGGGTCGATGCCGAGTCCGCCCACGACGTGCTTCCATCCGGGTCCGGCGCTCGCGACCTCCGGCTGATTGCGCAGGCTGATCGTGAATACACCCCTGTGGGCCGCGAAACGTGGCGCCGGGAGGAGACTGTCCTTCATCTCGGTGAACATGCGCGCGAGGCCGCGGCCTTCGCCGAGCATGTGCCCCGCAGCCACCAGCGCGCCGACCAGGAGGGGATTGCGCGTGGCGTGCGGTGCTTCCCCGTTCGTCAGCTCGCGCACGGTCACACCTTCGGCCAGGAGACCCGGGCTCGCCACCTCCACCCGGTCGTCGTAGAACACGACCTCGGTCTCGCTCCGCGAACGTTCGTAGTCGCGGTGCGCGACCGCGTTGATCAAGGCTTCGCGAAGTGCGCCGGCGGGGTACTCCGGCATGTCCGCGAGCAGCAGTTCCCGCAGCGGCTCCGACCGGCGGCACTGCTCCCCGATCAGCCTGAGACCCTTGGGAACGGCCTCGGCAAGCGGCGGATCGGCGCTTCCGACCCAGGTCGTGCTCTGGCGGTGACCGAGAATGCGCGCCGTTCCCGCGACCCGCATGACCCGGATTCCGGCCCCCGGATGCCAGTTGCGCGCCGGGGGCCGGGCGAAGAGGAGCAAGGCTGCGTTGGTAATCCCCCAGTCGGGAGCCTCCCCCTCGATCAGGCCGAAGCGGCGCAGGATGTCGACGGCGGGTTCGCGGCCCCCGTTTGCATCCGCAAGAAACGACTGCGCCAGATCCAGGTCCAGATCGGCGATACAGGCGTCCGGCCGTATGCGCTTCCCGTAGTCCAAGGCCCTTGCTTCCCGCTGTGCGATTGATCGCGGATCATCTGCATGATCGCAAGATAGTCACCTGACAATGGGGCCGGGAAATGACACAATGATGATTTGATGACGACATTTGCCGTCCCGTCCGTCAACGGTCAACGCAATCCCTGACCGGTCATGCAGCGGCACCGACAAACTGGAGCTCGTGGAGTCTGCTGTAAAGCCCGTCCCGCTCCAGCAGCTGGTCGTGGGTCCCCTCTTCGACCAGGCTGCCCGCGTGCATCACAAGAATACGGTCCGCGCCCTGTACGGTCGAGAGGCGGTGGGCGATGACAAGGCTGGTCCGGCCCCGCATCAGGCGGTCGGTGGCCTCCTCGATGCGGGCTTCGATCTCGGAGTCGACGGAGCTGGTGGCCTCGTCCAGCACCAGGATCGCGGGGTCGAAGGCCAATGCCCGAGCGAACGACAGCAGCTGCCGCTCGCCCACCGAAAGGGTGGCGCCGCGCTCGCCGAGGGGCTGGGAGGTGCGCTGCGGGAGCCGCTCGACGAACGGGGTGGCCCCGACGGCGTCCAGCGCCGCCGCCACCGCGTCCGCGCCGATCTCGCCGGAGCCCAGCTTCACGTTGTATTCGACGGACTGGCTGAACAGGAAAATGTCCTGCAGCACAAGGCCGATGCGGTCGCGCAACTCCTCCGTGCGCAGCCGCTCGATCGGGACGCCGTCCACGGTGATCCGCCCCCTCTGGGGCTCGTAGAACCGCATCAGGAGGTTGATGATGGTCGTCTTCCCGGCTCCCGTGTGTCCCACGATCGCCACCTTCTCGCCCGGCGCGACCGTGAACGAAAGGTCGCGGATCACCCAGTCGGGATCATCGCCGTCGCCGCCACGGCCATCGCCGCCATCGCCGTCGCCGTCCCGGCCACCGTCGCGGCCCCCGCCACCGTACGCGAACCACACGCTCTCGAAGCGGATCTCGCCGCGCCCCCCCGCCGGCAGCCCGGCCGGCAACTCCGCGTCCCGGATCGCGGGTTCCCGGTCGAGCAGCCGGAAGATGCGTTCGGACGACGCCATCGCCCCCTGCAGCAGGTTGTACTTATCCGAGAGGTCCTGGATCGGGCGGAAGAAGCGGCGCGCGTAGTCGAGAAAGGCGGCCAGCACCCCGATCGTCACCGCCCCCTGGATGAGCGAGCCGCCCCCGTACCAGATGATCAGCGCCAGCGCCACCGCGGTGATGAGCTGGATGACGGGGTAGAAGAGCGCGTAGTAGGTGATCGAGCGCAGGTGGGCCGCAAGGTAGTCGTCGTTGAGTTCCCTGAAGCGGTCCAGCGCGGCGCCCTCCCGGTTGAAGAGCTGCACGACCCGGATCCCGGTGAAGCGCTCCTGCAGGAAGGCGTTCAGGCGGGCGACCCGCGTGCGGATATCCCGGTACGCCGACCGGATCCGGGACCGGAAGACGAAGGCGGCGTACGCCACGAACGGCAACACGCTGAAGGTCACCAGCGCCAGCTCGGCGTCCATCTGCAGCATCGCCGCGACGATGAAGAAGAGGATGAAGAGGTCCCCGAAGACCGTCACCAGCCCCGAACTGAACAGCTCGTTGAGCGTCTCCACGTCCGAAGTCACCCGCGTCATCAGCCGGCCGACGGGGTTGCGGTCGTAGAAGGCCAGGTCCAGCCGCTGCAGCTTGCCGAAGATCTGGGTGCGCAGGTCGTACATGACGCGCTGGCCGAGCCAGGTGGTGACGATGGCCTGCGCGTACTGGAAGACGAAGACGAGGACGGTAGCCCCGAGAAACAGGATGGCCAGCAGCGCCAGCTGCCGTCCGTCGCCGCCCGGAATCGCCTCGTCGAGGGCGATCTTGGTGAGGTACGGCCCCACCACCGCGAACCCCGATGCCAGCATCAGCAGCGCGACCGCCCCCGCCACCGGCCACCGGTACGGCTTCAGGTAGTGCAGAAGCCGGGCCATGAGGCGCGAATCGTACGCCCGGCCGAGGACCTCCTCTTCGTAGCCGTCTCCGCCGTCGCTCACCGCGCTTCCCCTCTGTCCGCCATCAGATCGTGCCGGCGGCCACGAGGTCGAGGGCGTCCAGGAGCAGCTGCATCCGGTCCCACGGGGCGACCGTCGCGCGCAGCCCGTTGGACAGGGCGGTCGGCCCGCCGAAGGGACGCACGCGCACCCCCGCTCCCTCCAGCCGCGCCGTCACGTCGTCGAGTTCGGCCGCTTCCCAGAGGATGAAGATGAAGTTGGTCGCCGAGGGGGGCACCTCGTAGCCGCGGTGGCGCAGAGCGTCGCGGACACGCTCGCGGCTCGCCTTCGTTTCGGCGATCGTCTCGGCCAGCCAGGGCGACCCGCTGGCTATCGCCGCCGCCGCCGCCGCGCTCGTCACGCTTGTGACCACGAAGGGTCCACGCGCCTTGTCGACCTCCAGCACCAGCGACGGGTGGGCCACGCCATACCCGGCCCGCAGCCCGGCGAGCCCGTACGCCTTCGACAGCGTCTTCACGCAGATCGTGCGCTCCGCGCCGAGCGCCATCTCGAAGGGTGTGCGGTCATCCGGCTCCCGGTTGTATTCGCCGTAGGCCTCGTCGATGATGAGCACGCTGCCCACCGCCTCGGTCCGCTCCTGCACGGCCCGCAGCCAGTCGTCCGGGATCGCCATCCCGGTGGGGTTGCCCGGGTTGGCCACGAAGACGATCGCCGGCTCGCGGCCGGCAAAGCCCTCCGGGTCGCCCATCGCGTCGTGCCACTCGACCGCGACCGGGATGTGCCCGTTCATCTGCGCGAGCATCCCCGCGGCTGGCCAGCCCGGGTCGAGGAAGCGCATCGTGGTGGGCGCGACCGCCCGCATCAGCATGTCCAGGACCCCCGTCCCCCCGGCGCCCGTCGTGATGTGGCCGGCGGTGATCCCAAGCTGGGCCGCGACCGCGTCCGTCAGCCGCTCGGAGTAGCTCCCGGGGTACTCCGACGCCGCGGCCGTTCCGGAGTCGGCCAGCACCGCGAGCGCCGCCGGATGGGCGCCCCAGAGGTTGCGGTTGTCGCCCAGGTCGGCGGCGATGGGCGACCGCTCCGGGAGGTAGCGGGCAAGGGTCCGGTAGTCGGTGCGTGGGTAGATGTCCATTGCCGATGGTCCTGTGGCGATAGATTTGACGGGGACGCCGCTCGGGGCGGGAGACGCCGCTCGATGGACGGAGACGCCGCCCGTTGATCGGGGCGTGCCGCTCGCGAGCGCGCACCATGGCCGTTCCACGCTCGGTGAAAACGCGCGTTCCCGCAACGGCCAGCGGTCCGGACACTGGGGGTCAGACGGGTATGGATGAGCCGATTCGCATCAGGGGGGCGCGCCAGCACAACCTGAAGGGGATCGACCTCGACCTGCCCCGCCGCGCGCTCACCGTGATCACCGGGCCCTCTGGCTCGGGCAAGTCCTCACTCGCGCTCGACACCCTCTTCGCGGCCGGCCAGCGCCGCTACGTCGAAGCGCTCTCCACCTACGCCAAGCAGTTCCTCGACCGCCTCGACAAGCCCGACGTGGACCGCATCGAGGGACTCCCGCCCGCGGTGGCGATCGAGCAGCGCAACCCCGCCACCTCGAGCCGCTCCACCGTGGGCACCGCGACCGAGGTCTACGACTACCTGCGGCTGCTCTTCGCGCGCGCCGGGCGCACCCACTGCCCCGACTGCGGCGACGAGGTGCGGCCCGACACGGTCAGCAGCGCGGTGGACAGGGTCGCGGCGCTGCCTCCCGGCACCCGCTTCATGGTCACGTTCCCTTTGCGCAGGAGCGGCAAGGTGTCGCACCGGCAGGTGGCGGAGAACCTGCGGGCGCTGGGGTTCGCGAGGGTGCTGGCGGACGGGGTGCCGGCTGAGCTGGAGGCGGTGTTGGGGGATGCCGGGCCGGCGCCGGGACCGGAGGCGGACGCGCCGGACGGGACCTCCTTCCCGGACCTTGCCGCGAGCCGCGAAGTAATGGTGGTGGTGGACCGGATGAAGGTGCCGGAGAAGCCGGAGCGGACGTGGAGCGAGCGGCTGGCGGACTCGCTGGCGACGTGCTTCAGGGAGGGGGAGGGAGAGGCGGCGGTGATCCCGGCGGGAGGCCGCGCAGCCCCCACGCCCCTCCACTTCACCGAGGCGTTCCGCTGTCCGAGGCACCCGGACCGGGTCTTCCTGCAGCCGGAGCCCAAGCTGTTCTCCTTCAACAACCCCTACGGGAGTTGTCCGGCCTGCACCGGCTTTGGCGCTACGCTCGAATACGACCCCGACCTGGTGGTGCCCGACCCCGGCAAGTCGATCGACGACGGCGCGGTGGATCCCTGGGCCAAGCCCCGCTACGGGCGCGAGCGGTCGGCGCTGCGCCGGTTCGCCGTCCGCGAAGGCGTCTCCAGCTACACTCCCTGGCGCGACCTGCCCGCCTCCTTCCGTGACGCGGTGCTCTACGGGAGGGGTTCCTTCGGCGGCGTCATGGGGTTCCTCGTCTCCAAGGAGCGGAAGCGGTACAAGCAGTACATCCGCATCTTCCTGCGGCAGTACCAGCGGCCGCTGCGTTGCCGGGCCTGCGGGGGCTCGCGACTGAGGCCTGAGGCGGGCCACGTGACCGTCGGCGGGGTCGCCATCGGCCAGGTCGGCGAAATGCCCATCGAGGAGCTGCCCGGGTGGCTGGCCGGGCTCGAGCTGCGTCCCATGGAGGAGAAGATCGCGGCCACGATCCTCAGGGAGCTGACCGCCCGAACAGGCTTCCTGGTGGACGTGGGCCTGGGCTACCTGACGCTGGGCCGCCAGATGCGGACGCTGTCCGGCGGCGAAGCTCAGCGAATCTCGCTCGCCAACTCGCTGGGATCCCGGCTGGTGGACACCCTGTACGTGCTCGACGAGCCGTCGGTGGGACTGCATCCCAGGGACATCGAGGCGCTGCTCGCGCTCTTGCGACGGCTGCGCGACGGGGGCAACACGGTCGTGGTCGTGGAGCACAACGCGGCGGCGATCGGGGCCGCCGACCACGTGGTCGAGCTGGGGCCGGCGTCGGGGGACCGCGGCGGAGAGGTCGTCTTCGAAGGCTCACCGGAGACTTTGACAGATTCTGTGACAAATACAGGGCAGTATATGGCACAGAATATGTCACATCATAAATCCAAGTCATCAAATGTGTTAACAGATAATGAGCAAAATAATCCGTCACGACATGGCCTGCGGAGTTGGGCGGCAACCCGGAGGCCGGTCGATGGGGCCCGGATCCGGCTGGACGGTGCCAGTCTGCACAATCTGCGAGCGGTCGAGGCCGAGTTCCCGGTGGGGGTAATGACGGTTGTGACCGGCGTGTCGGGGTCCGGCAAGTCGACGCTGGTGCACGATGTCCTGTACCGCGCGCTGGAGCGCGAGCTGCGGGGCGGGCAAACCTCGGCGAAGGAACACCTGGGCGAAGCGGTCGGCTCCTACTCGTCGCTTTCGGGACTCGAGCACATCGACGACGTGGTGCTGATCGACCAGAGCCCGATCGGCAGGACGCCGCGCTCGAACCCCATCACCTACATCCGGGCGTGGGGTGAGATCCGGCGCATCTTCGCCAGCGAGCCGGCCGCGCGGAAGGCGGGGCTGGACACGCGCAGCTTTTCGTTCAATGTGAAGGGCGGGCGATGCGAGGAGTGCGCGGGGGCGGGATCGGTGCGCGTCGAGATGGTGTTCATGGCCGACATCCACGTCCCCTGCGAGGTCTGCGGCGGGAAGCGCTACGGGCCGGATGTCCTCGAAGTGAAGGTCCGCGGCCACAACGTGACCGAAGTGCTGGACTTCACGGTCGACCGCGCGATGCGTTTCTTCGTGCGCGAACCGAAGCTGGGGCAGGCGCTCTGGCACCTGCAGCAGGTGGGCCTCGGGTACCTGCGGCTGGGACAGCCGGCTCCGCAGCTTTCGGGGGGCGAGGCGCAGCGGCTCAAGATTGCGCGGGAACTGATCGGGGCGGCCGGGAAGGGGGCGCGGGGGCGAAGCGGGCGGATGGCCGCGCGGGCCGTCGGCGGGATGAAACGCGCCGGCCCGGCGACCGGGTCGCGCAAGCTGTACATACTGGACGAGCCGACGACCGGCCTGTCCGGCCAGGATGTGGCGCAGCTGCTCAGGGTGTTGCGCAAGCTGGTGCGGGCGGGGAACACGCTGGTGGTGGTGGAGCATGATCTGGACGTGATCCGGGCGGCGGACTGGGTGGTGGACCTGGGTCCGGGCGCCGGGATGCACGGGGGTGAGGTGGTGGCGATGGGCCGGCCGGAGGACGTCGCGACGGTGCCGGAGAGCGTGACGGGGCGGTTTCTGGGGGCGGGGGGAGACGGGGCCGGGGGGGCGGAGGCGGTGGAGGGCGGACGGCGGAGCCGGTCTGGCGGGCCTGCCAGGGGAGCGGGTGCGGGCGGGCGCTCGTGAGCGGTCGGACGGGAGCCTTGAGGCCGCGCGGCAGCCCTGCCATCTCGGTCGTCCTGCCGGTCCGTGACGGTGAGCGCACCCTCGGCGCGGCGCTGGAGTCGCTCCGCGCGCAGACGTTTGAGGACTTCGAGGTCATCGTCCTGGACGATCACTCCCGTGACGGGACGGCGGCGGTCGCGCGGGCGTGGGCGCGGCGCGATGGGCGCTTTCGGGTGGTGTCGGCGGCGGACAGACCCGGAATCGTCGCCGCCCTCCAGCGCGGCCTCGCGGAAGCGCGCGGCACCTGCGTCGCGCGCATGGACGCCGACGACCGCTGCCACCCCGAACGGCTGGCCGTCCAGCACGACCTGCTCGCACGCGCACCCGGGCTCGCGGGGTGCGGGACCGGCGTCCGCCTCGTGCCCGAATCGGCCGTGACCCCGCGCGCCGCGGAGTACGCGGCCTGGGTCAACTCCATGACCGATTGGGACACCGTCGCCGCCAACATCTTCGTCGAGTGCCCCCTCGCCCACCCGACCTTCATGTTCCGGGCGCGCGTCCTGGCCGAAGCCGGCGGCTACCGCGACCGCGCCTGGCCCGAGGACTACGACCTGCTGCTGCGCCTGTGGCGGCGAGGCCACCGCTTCGTGGCGGCGCCGCGCGTGCTCCTCGACTGGCGCGACGATCCCGGCCGACTGAGCCGCACCCACCCCGCGTACTCGCTGGCCGCGTTTCGGGCCTGCCGCGTGCACCACCTGCGCAGGAGCGTGCTCAGGGGGCGGAGCGGGGTGGTGGTGTGGGGCGCGGGCCCGACGGGCAAGAGCCTGGCGCGCGAGTTCGCGCGGCAGGGCGTGAGGGTACAGGCGTTCGTGGAGGTCGACCCGCGCAAGATCGGGCAGCAGATCCACGGGGCTCCGGTGCTTGGGGTGGAGGCCGTGCGGGAGGTGGTTGGGCGGGGAGGGGGGGGACGGGGGCGGAGGGGTGGCGGGCGGGTGGGGGGAGGGGGAGCGGGGGTCGTGAGGGGCGCGAGAGCGGGGGCCGTGCGAGGCGCGCGGGGGGTCTCGGGTGCGCTCCATGTGGGGGCTGTCGCGCGGGCAGCGGGCCGTGCGGGGGTGCGGGGGGCGGTGGGGGGGGTGGGGTTGGGGGAGGGGGTGGACTTCGTGGCGATGGCGTGAGTTGGTGGTCGTGCTCACGCAGAGAATGGGACAGACGGTTGCTTCTGACTCTGGAATGGTCGAGTTGCGCGAGTCTGCGGGGCGGGAATCTTGGGACCGTGATCGGGTTCCGCTCTGGCGCCCGACGCGCAACCAACTCCAAGAGGAGGATGTATCATGCGGATCCGAAATCTCATTCTCTGCCTGTTCGTGGCGATGTTCGCCGTGGCCGCGTGGACGGAGAGGGCATCTGCCCAGTGCTGGAATTGCAAGCCCAACGCCTGCATGTGGGGGCCGGGCGAGGGGTGTGTGATGTCGATCCCGCTAAAGCGTGGGTATGGCGACTGCGCCGACTTCGTGATGTATGGCCACTGTCTCTGTGTTCCCAAGCCGGACGGCAGCGACTGCGAGTACATGGAAGACGAGGATCCGAGCGTTGCCGCCGCGACGATGGAAACGGAGCTTGCGGAGACGGTGATGGCCATCAAGGCTGGGGAGCCGATACCGGTCGACGGCTCCTTCGTATACTTGAGTCGAGGCCCGGATCTGGTTGTCAGAAGGAGATGCGACATGGCCGAAGTCGCGCGCGTGGCAATTGCCGAAGTCGAACCTGTGCGAACTCTTGCCGGCGGATGACAGTGGTCTCGATCCCCAGAAGATGGCTCGCCCTCCTGGTCCTGACTCTCCTCCCCGCCTGTGCCGACTCTGAACCTGAGGCCCCCAACCGAACCGAGTCCACGTGGACCACGGAGCTGGAGTACCGGTTCGGGGACGCCATGGTTGGGGACGCCCAGTTTCACGTCATCCGGTTGGTCCGGGTCGGCAGGGGGGGCGAGCGGGTATTTGTCGTTGAGACGGCCTTGTCGAGGGTGTCGGTTTGGACGCCGGAGGGGACGCTCCTCGTCGATGTGGGACGGCCCGGTGAGGGTCCTGGCGACTTCGCGTTTGCGGACTACGTGTTCCCGGATGATTCCGGGTTCCTGGTCCGCGACCTGCAGCGGGGACGGTTCTCATACTTTTCGGCCGACGGCGCACTTCAGACAACGACCGCTTTCCCCCGCAACGTGAGCTACCAGGGGTTCCAGATCGACGGGCACGCCAGGTTCCCTGATGGGAGCTTCCTCGGGGAGCCCAGCATTGCGGCCAGCATCAGAATGGGCATGTCGGGCGACGACCCCATCCATAGCCTTCCGCTGCTGCGAATCCACGAGACCGAAGACGGCTGGTCTCACCGGCCACTTTGGCGCCGGAACATTCGCAACGAGACCCTGTGGTTGAAGCTGCCCGACGATCAGCCGGTTTTCACGGTACAGCCTTTCTCGGATGCGGACCGGTACCAGGTGGATCCGGTTGCGGGCACATTCGTTCTAGCGCGCAATACCGGTGGGAACCTCGGTGCCGGACAGGCCGAGCTCCTGGAACTCACCTCGGCGGGTGACACGGTCTGGCAGCGACGGCTGCAGTTCGATCCCGTCCCGGTGTTGGGTTCCGTTCTCGATGAGCAGGTGGAGGTCTTCGTCGGCGTGCTCGAACACCTTGAGGAGACCTACCCGGGAATCCTGGGCCGCCGTTCTCCCCGCTCGATCGTGGAGGAAGCGGTCTTTGTGCCTGAGCATCTGCCAGCGGTCAGGAGCATCTTCCTCAGTTCCTTCTCCCGAGAAGTGTGGATCGAGAGTCTTGAGCGGGTGGACACGATGAAGGTCTGGTATTCGGTCGTGCGGGGTGAGAGCGAGACGCCGCCCCGGCGTGTGCTGCTTCCCGAGTTCTTCCATGCCCGCGACGCGACCGAAACCCATGTGTGGGGGTTTTGGAGGGATGAAATGGGTGTCGGCCAATTGGGTGTCGACCATGTGGAGGGCCGGCGGCTGGTGGAGTTGGGCCATTCTGAGCGTTGACTACGGCGAGGAACCGTATTGGCGGGCAACTCCCCCTCCTGACGCTGGCACTTGCCACCGCCTGTGCCGACCCCGGACCCGCGCCCCCTGACCGAACCGAGTCCACATGGACCACGGAGCTGGAGTACCGGTTCGGGGATGCATTTGAGGGGGACGCGATCTTCCACTTCATCCGCTCTGTCCGGGTCGACGGGGGAGGGCGAGCGGGCGTTCACCGTGGAAACGGCCTTGTCCAGGGTGTCGGTCTGGACGCCGGAGGGGGAGCTCCTCGTCGAGGTGGGACGGCCCGGCGCAGGTCCCGGCGACTTCGTGTGGGCGGATGACCTGTTCCCGGATGATTAGGGGTTCGTGGTCCGCGACCTGCGGCGGGCGGTTCTCTCGCTTCTCGCACGACGGCGCACTGCAGACCACGTTCGACTTCCCCGGCAACGTGGGCTACCAGGGATTCCAGATCGAAGCTCTCTCCTGGTTCGCTGACGGGAGTTTCCTCGGGAGGCCGAGCTTTCCGGCCGATGTCGAGGTGGGGCTACGGGGCGACGACCCCATCCACAGCATGCCGCTCTTGCTGGTTTCCGATTCCGGCGGCGGCTGGTCCCACCGGCCGCTTTGGCGGCTGAACATTCGCAACGAGAACTTGCTGTTGAAGCTGCCGGATGCCCGTGTCAATCGTTCGCTCAGTTCGTCCGGTCGCGCCCTTTTTTGGAGGCCGGGTAGACGGAAACCGACCCCATGGTGGGGTTGGAATCGAGCGAGGGCTCTTGCCCTCAAATCCACAGGAGCGGTCATCATGACTGGACTCAAGCTGTTCTTCCCCGTAGCACTCAGTGGACCTGCCCCGCTTTCACGGACGATTAGTTCTTGGGGTTGATAGTGTGTGATTTGGTTTGTGCTTTCGCCCTTCCAACGGTGGAGAGGGGCAGCGAGCGACTCTGGAGAAGCGAGCGAGGACGAGAAGTCCGGAGAGC
>JAJDVT010000044.1 GCA_022826005.1 Gemmatimonadota bacterium
AACTCCGGGTTCGGTGGACGTGACGAACTACTTCACGGACGAGGACGCCGGTGACCGGCTGACCTTCAGTGCGCGATCGTCGGCGACGGGCAGGCTGACGGTGAACGCGAGCGGGAGCCCGGTGACGCTGACGGGCGTTGCTGCGGGGAGCGCGACGGTCACGGTCACGGCGCGGGACCGCGCGGGTCTGACGGCGACGCAGACGTTTCCGGTGACGATCGAGCCGGCGCCGAAGCCGTGCGGGATCACGGTGTCGAACGGGGCTCTGTCGGTGCCCGAGAACGCGCGTGTCGGCGACGGTGTGGGTGGCAAGGTGGGGGTCACGACGACGGGGGATTGCGGGACGCTCAGCTATGGACTGTCGGGCACGGGCTCGGGCGATTTCTCGGTTGCGGCGGCGGGCGCGAGCGACGACGACGGCAAGATCAAGGTGAAGGGCGCGCTGAACCACGAGGGCCGGGACGCGTACGATCTGACGCTGACCGTGAGCGAGGCGGGCGGCACGGCGAGCGGCGCGGGCGACGTGGACATCACGGTGACGGACGTGAACGAGGCGCCGAAGGCGAATGGCGCGATCAGCCGCCAGACGGTCCGGGTCGGGCGGCCGGGTTCGGTGGACGTGACGGGCTACTTCACGGACGAGGACGCCGGGGACCGGCTGACCTTCACGTCCGAGTCGTCGGCGACGGGAAGGCTGACGGTGAACGCGAGCGGAAGCCCGGTGACGCTGACGGGCGTTGCGCCGGGGAGCGCGACGGTCACGGTCACGGCGCGGGACCGCGCGGGTCTGAAGGCGACGCAGGTGTTTTCGGTGACGGTGGAGCCGAAGCCGACGACGCCTTGCGCGATCACGGTGTCGGACGGGGCTCTTTCGGTGCCCGAGGATGCGGGTGTCGGGGCCGGAGTGGACGGCAAGGTGGGCGTGACGACCACGGGGGACTGCGGCACGCTCGGCTATTCGCTGTCGGGCGACGGGGCGGCGGACTTCGCGGTGGCGGCTGCGGGTTCCGGCGACAACGACGCGAAGATCTCGGTGGCGAAGACCCTGGATCACGAGACGAAGGCCTCGTACGCGCTCAAGCTGACGGTGAGTGAAGCAGGCGGTGACGCGAGCGCGGAAGGCGCCGTGGCCATCTCGGTGACGGACGTGAACGAGAAGCCGGTGGTGGAGAGCGCGATTCCGGCGCTGACGGTGGCGGTGGGCAAGACGGCGGTGGTGGACGTGTCGGGCCGCTTCCGCGATCCGGACGACGACGCGCTGACCCACGAGGCGGAGTCGTCGAAGGCGGCGGTCGCCACGGTGAAGGTGAACGGGAGCGAGATCACGGTGACGGGCGTGTCCCCCGGCGAATCCCAGGTGAAGGTCACGGCGCGCGACGCGCGCGGCGGGTCGGTGTCGCAGACGTTCACGGTGACGGTGGAGAACCAGGCGCCGGTGGTGGAGAGCGCGATTCCGGCGCTGGCCGTCAGCGCGGGCGACGCGAAGGCGGTGGACGTGTCCGCGCACTTCAGCGATCCGAACGGCGACGCGCTGACCTACGAAGCCGAGTCGTCTAAAGAGGCGGTCGCCACGGTGAAGGTGAGCGGGAGCGAGATCACGGTGACGGGCGTGTCCCCCGGCGAGTCCTTGGTGACCGTCACGGCCCGCGACACGCACGATGCGACCGTGTCGCAGAAGTTCACGGTGACGGTCGGCCCCGAGAACGATCCTCCGGTGATCGAGAGCGCGATCCCGGCGCTGACGGTGGAGGCGGGCACGACGGCGGTGGTGGAGGTGTCGGGCCGCTTCAGCGATCCGGACAAGGACGCGCTCACCTACGAAGCCGAGTCTTTGGACGATGCGGTCGCGACGGCGACGGCGAGCGGGAGCGAGGTGAGGGTGACGGGGGTGTCGCGCGGCGGGACGCGGGTGACGGTCACGGCGCTGGACGGGCGCGGCGGATCGGTGAGTCAGGACTTCGCGGTGATGGTTCCGAACCGGGCGCCGGAGACGGTGGGGTCGCTCGGGCGCAAGACGGTGGGGCAGGGCGGGTTGGTGTGGATCGGAGTGTCGCACGGGTTCAGGGACCCGGACGGAGACTCGCTCACATATCAGGCGTCCTCGTCGGACGAAGGCGTGGTGACGGCGAGCGGGGGCCCGGGCCAGGTGCTGGTTCGCGCCATCTGGCGCGGTTCGGCGACGGTGACCGTGACGGTTGACGACGGACATGGCGGCACGGCCGAACAGGCGTTCGAGGTCGAGGTTCCGAACCGGGCGCCGCTGACCCTCGGCCCGATCGCGTCGCGGACGATCCCGCGCGGCGAACGGGTTACGGTGGGGCTGAAGAACAAGTTCCACGACCCTGACCGGGACAAGCTTTCGTACACGGCGGTCGCGGACGACACGGCGGTCGTGGCCTTGTCGGTGGACGGCGCGGAACTGACGGTGGAGGGCTTGGCGAAGGGGCGCACCGAGGTGGTGGTGCGGGCGGACGACGGGCTCGGCGGGAGCGCGAGCCGCCAGTTCCGGGTGACGGTGACGAACGGGCCGCCGTCGTTCGAGGACGACGCGTACGAGCGGGAGGTGGCGGAGAACTCGGCGGCCGGGACGGCCGTGGGCACGCCGGTGGCGGCCACGGACGGTGACGGGGACGCCCTGACGTACAGCTTCGTCTCCGGCGGCGATGAGGCGCTGTTAGGGATCGACGCGTCGAGCGGCCAGATCGAGGTTGGCGAGGGAACGACGCTGGACTACGAGAGCGGCGACACGGTCTACGCGGTGAGCGTCCGGGCGAGCGACGGGAAGCTTGCGGATACTGCGGCGGTAACGATCCGGGTGACGGACGTTCCCGCGCCGGACAAGCCGGATGCGCCGGTCGTGACCGGCGGAACCGGAGAGGTGGCGGTGTCATGGAGCGCGCCGTCGAACGAGGGGCCGGAGATCGCTGACTACGATCTCCGCTACCGGGCGAAGAGCGATAGCGGGTGGACGGACGTGTCGGCGCTGGGCGCGGTGCTCGCGCACACGATCGCCGGACTCGATGCAGGCACCACGTACGAGGTGCAGGTGCGCGCGATCAGTTCGGAGGGCGCGGGCGACTGGTCGGAGCCGGGCGAGGGAACGACGAAGACGGCCAACAAGGCGCCGTCGTTCGATGCGGAGACCTACGAACGTTCGGTTGCCGAGAACTCGCCTGCGGGAACAGCGGTCGGAGATCCCGTGACGGCCACCGACGACAACGACGACGAGTTGACGTACAGCTTCGCCTCGGGCGGGGACGAGACACCGTTCGAGATCGACGCGGCGACCGGCCAGATAGCGGTCGCCAAGGGGGCCGCGCTCGATTACGAGGGCGGCACGACGGCATACACGTTGACCGTTCGGGCGAGCGACGGGGCGCTTGAGGCCACGGCGGCGGTGACGATCCGTGTGACGGACGTTCCCGCTCCGGGCAAGCCGGCCGCGCCCGTGGTGACGGGCGGCACCGAGGAGGTCGCGGTGTCGTGGAGCACGCCCGCGAACGAGGGGCCGGCGATCACCGGCTACCATCTGCGGTATCGGGCCGGGGCCGACGGCGAGTGGACGACGCCGACGACCTTGGGCGCAGTGCTGGCGCACACGATCACCGGACTGGAGGGGGGAACGACATACTCCGTCCAGGTGCGTGCGATCAGTTCGGAGGGCGCGGGCGAGTGGTCGGATCCGGGCGCGGGTGCGGTCGTGACGGCCAATCAGGCGCCGTCGTTCGATGCGGAAACCTACGAGCGCGAAGTGCCGGAGAACTCGGCGGCCGGCACGGCGGTGGGTGACCCCGTGACGGCCACCGACGATGACACCGACGACGAGTTGACGTACAACTTCGTCTCGGGCGGGGACGAGGCACCGTTCGAGATCGACGCGGCGACCGGCCAGATCGCGGTCGCCAAGGGGGCCGCGCTCGACTACGAGGGCGGCACCACGGTCTACACGGTGACCGTCCGGGCGAGCGACGGAACGCTGGCGGCCACGGCTGCGGTGACGATCCAGGTGACGGACGTTCCCGCGCCGGGCAAGCCGGACGCGCCGGTGGTGACGGGCGGCACCGAAGAGGTGGCGGTGACTTGGAGCGCGCCGTCGAACGAAGGGCCGGAGATCACCGGCTACCATCTGCGGTACCGGGCCGGGGCGGACGGCGAGTGGTCGGTGCCGACGGCGCTGGGCGTTGTGCTCGCGCACACGATCGCCGGACTGGATGCGGAGACCGCATACTCGGTCCAGGTGCGCGCCGAGAGTTCGGAGGGCGCGGGCGAATGGTCGGAGGCGGGCGAGGGGACGACGGAGGCGGCTAACCGCGCGCCCGAGTTCGATACGGATGCGTATGAACGCGAGGTGCCGGAGAACTCGGCTCCCGGCACGGCGGTGGGCGAGCCCGTGACGGCCACCGACGATGGCGAGGAACTGACGTACAGCTTGGTGGCGGGAGACGAAGCACCGTTCGAGATCGATGCGGCGACCGGCCAGATCGCCGTCGCCGAGGGCGCGGCGCTGAACTACGAGGGCGGCGACACGCTGTTCACGGTGAGCGTCGAGGCGAGCGACGGCGAGCTTGCGGCCACGGTCCCGGTCAAGATCCGGGTGACGAACGCGGATGAGCCCGGCAAGGTCGTGCTGAGCCCGGAGGTGGCGCGGGTGGGCGTCGAGCTTACGGCGACGCTGATGGACGAGGACGGGGTGCTGAACGCGGGCAGACAGCGCAAGTGGCAGCGGTCGGCGGGCGGCGACTCGTGGAACGACATCGGCACGGGCCGGATGTACAACCCGGTGACGGCCGATGCGGGCCGGTGGCTGCGCGCGGTGTTCACGTACGCCGACGGTCACGGGCCGGGCAAGCGGGCGGTGAGCGACGCGGTCAAGGTGCAGGCCGCGAACGCGGCGCCCGTCTTCGGCGCGGACACGTACGAGCGCGAGGTGCCGGAGAACTCGGCGGGCGGCACGAACGTGGGCGAACCCGTCACGGCGACCGACGAAGACGACGACGGCCTGACGTATGCCTTCGTCCCCGGCGGAGCCGAGGCCTTGTTCGAGATCGGCGAGTCAACAGGCCGGATCACAGTGGCCGAGGACGCGGCGCTGAACTACGAGAGCGGGGACACGCTGTTCACGGTGCGCGGCGAGGCGAGCGACGGCTAATTCGCCGCCACGGCCTCCGTCAAGATTCGGGTGACCGACGCGGACGATCCGGGCAAGGTCACGCTGAGCCCGGAGGTGGCGCGGGTGGGCGTCGAGCTTACCGCGATGCTGATGGACGAGGACGGCGTGCGCAGCGCGGGCAGGCAGCGCAAGTGGCAGCGGTCGGCCAGCGGCAACTCGTGGAACGACATCGGCACGGGCCGCATGTACAACCCCGTGACGAGCGACGCGGGCCGGTGGCTTCGGGCGGTGTTCACCTACTCGGACGGCCACGGGCCGGGCAAGCGGGCGGCGAGCGCGCCGGTGAAGGTGCTGGCCGCGAACGCGGCGCCCTCGTTCGCCGCAGAGTACGAGCGCGAGGTGCCCGAGAACTCGCCGGGCGGCACGACGGTCGGCGCGCCGGTGGCCGCGACCGACTCCGACAGCCCCACCCTGTCCTACCGGTTCCTCTCGGGCGGAGACGAGGACCTGTTCGGGATCGGCGAATCGACCGGCCAGATCACGGTGGCGGACGGCGCGGCGCTGGACTACGAGAGCGGCGACACGCTCTACGCGGTGCGCGTCGAGGCCAGCGACGGGGAACTTGCCGACACCGCCTCGGTCAAGATCCGGGTGACGAACGCGGACGATCCGGGCAAGATCGCGCTGAGCGCGGACGTGGCCCGTGTGGGCGAGCGGCTGACCGCGACGCTGATGGACCAGGACCGTTCGGTCGAGCGGAGCAAGATGCGGAGCTGGCAGCGGTCGTCCGACGGCGCCCAGTGGACGATGATCGTGCAGGGCGCGGCGAGGCGCTTCTACACGCCGACCGAAGCCGACCGGGGCAAGTACCTGCGCGCCGTGTTCACCTACACCGACGGCCACGGTCCGGGCAAGCGGGCCGAGAGCGCGGCCATCGCGGTCGTCGGAGCCACCACGCCGGTCGTCTCGTTCGGCGCGGAAAGCTACACTGCCGCCGCGGGCACATCCGCCGATGTCGCCGTGCTCCTGTCGCCCGCGGCTTCCTCGGCGCTGGCCATCGAGGTCGTGGCGGGCGATGGCAAGCACACCGTCACGTTCCAGAGCGGAGCGAGTGCAAGCAGCTTGGCCGTCAGCACTACAGGTCTCTCGGCCGCCGACACTCTCGCGGTCCGGTTCGGCGACCTGCCGGACGGGGTGGCCGTCGGCGTCCCGGCCGCCACGCGGATCGTCGTCGCGGCGACCGCCGGAGACCGGGTCTCTGGATCCGTGGTCCAGGACGGATCGCCGACCGAGCTTGAGGTCGAGTACGCCCAAACCGAGTACTCGGCGGTCGCGGGCGGGCCGGGGACCGGGATCACGCTGCGGGTGAGCCCCGCCACCGACCGGCGGGTGGCCGTGCCGCTCACGGCCACGCACGCCTCCTACCAAGCCATGTTGCCGGACTCCGTCGTGTTCACGCCGGGCGACTCGCTCGCGGCGTTCATGCTCGAAGTTCCGGCAGGGACCGCAACCGGCCTGCTCACGCTCGGGTTCGGCGCGCTGCCCGAAGCCGTCAGCGCCGGTGCCGCGGCCTCCGCCACCGTTGACATCGCGGCCCAAGACGCCGGCGCGCTACGGGACGAGGCGTTCGAGGTCGGTCTCGCCGTCTTCGGGCGCGCCGTGGCCGAGGGCGCCCGCCAGGCCATCGGAGCGCGCATCGACGCCGTCATGCGGCCCACGGGAGCCGGTTCCGGCGTACCCGGATCGGCGTCGGACTGGGCCGGACGCGCGGCCGGGACCCTCGTCTCGCTCACCGGTCTGCCGCTGGGCGCATCCTCGCCCGCCGACATGGTCCGCCGCTCCGAGTCGGTCGCGCTGCCCACCGGGCGGGAGGCTGCCGAGCGCCTGTTGCCGAGTGTCTCGTTCACCACGGCCCTCGGCCCGCAATCCGGCCAAGGACTGCCCCGGTTCGGGCTCTGGGCCGAAGGCTCCGCCCAATCGTTCCGTGGCGAACCCGGCATCGACTATGATGGGGGCATGCGCGCGCTCACCGTCGGTGCCGACGCCCGCATCGGCTCCTCCGCGCTGTTTGGAGTGTCCGTCATGCGCAGCGACGGCGACCTCGACTACGACCACCGATCCAAGGAAGGCTCGCTCGGACACGCGATGAACAGCGTCCACCCCTATGTGTTCCTCCAGCCGTCGCCAAGGGTCGGACTCTGGGCCATGGCCGGCTTCGGAAGCGGAGATGTCGGGCACGACGACCGCCACGGCGACGCCGGCGCCTCGCTCCGCATGCTCTCGGGCGGCGTCAACGTGCCGCTGGCGCGACGCGGCGCGTTCGGACTCGCGCTCACCGGCGACGCGTTCACCGTCGGCATGCGCGCCGACGACAGCGAGCGCGAAGGCTCGGCCTCGCGCGCACGCGCTCTACTTGAAGCGTCCTGGACCACCGGCGGCTTCAAGCTCGCCACCCAAGCGGGCACGCGCTACGACGGCGGCGACGCCGACACCGGAGGAGGCGCCGAGACCGGAGCCTCGGTCGGCTACGCGGGCCACGGGCTCGACCTCGATCTCCGGGGCAGGCTCGCACTCGGCTCGAACCGGCACCGCGAATGGGGCGCCGCGCTGCGGCTCGCGTTCGATCCCGGAACACGCGGCCAGGGGTTTCGGCTCGCGGTCAGCCCCGGTCACGGACATGACCGAAGCGGGATGCACGGACTCATGGACGGTGGAACGTTCCACGCTATGACGCCCGCCGCGGGACAGGACTGGCGGCTCGACGCCGAAGCCGGCTACGGGTTCAAGAACCCCGCGGGCGAAGGCGCGCTCGACAGCTACACCCGCCTCTCGGCCGACGGCCGGACCCGCTCGTGGTCGTTCGGCACCCGGTACCACGTCAGCCGGATCATGCGGCTTGGCATCGAGGGGTCGCGCAGCCAAATGCCCGGACAAGACTCCAACATCGGACTCAGACTTGCACTCGACCTCACGTTCTAGACGTCGAAAGGGAGCATGGACAGAAATGGGGTCGGTGAGAACGGCCGAATCGTGGTCTGCGACGGCTCATAAAGCCCTCGCAATTTTCCCGCCATCTGACGGCGACTGTCCCGCCGATGGCGTCGGCTGGAACGAGGCGCGGCCTAAAGGCAGGAAGCGCAGATCGTGCAGTCCTGTATGACTTTAGACGATTTCCTGCCTTGATTCGCGCGACCTGAAATCCGCTGGACGGGCAGAACTGGCGTCGCCCCGACAACTGGGTGACCGACGTGCCGGTCGGCGGATGGCACGGAATCCGCACGGACCAGAACGGCCGCGTCATCGCCATCGAGCTGGGTGGCAACCGCCTGCGGGGCTCGATACCCGGCAGTCTGGGCGGTCTCAGCGAGCTGCGGTTCCTCCAGCTCTTTGACAACGAGATAACGGGCCCCATCCCGCCGGAGTTGGGAGATCTTTCGAACCTCGTATTGCTGAGCCTCTATCGGAACCGGCTCAGCGGACCCATTCCACCGGCACTGGGGAACATGACGGGGCTACGCGAACTGTCGGCGCATGACAACGCCCTGTCCGGACGGATTCCCGACGAATTCGGCGACGCGAAGGCCTTGAGGTGGCTGAATCTCGCCAACAACTGTCTTGACGGTCCGCTCCCCGATTTTGGCGCACCCGGGAAACTGAGGGCGTTGTTCGTGTCGGGGAACGCCGGTCTCTACGGAGACCTGCCGCCGGGCCTGCCCGATCTTCCCCTCGAGCAGATCGCCTTCGATGGCACACAGCTGCGGGCGCCCAGCCAGAGTTTTCGGGATTGGCTGGCCGGGCCCAACATCACGAACCATACGGGCCTCGAGTGGAACGCGACGACGGACCGCGAGGCCCTGGTCGAACTGTTCCACGCCACCGGCGGGCCCCAATGGAGAAACAGGACGGGCTGGCTGAGCGAGCGGCCGCTGGGAGAGTGGGCCGGAGTTGACACGAATGCGGATGGACGCGTCGTCCGGCTCCTGCTGAGAGGCAACGGACTGGTTGGCGCCATTCCGTGCCGGCTCGGCACCCTTACGGCGCTCAAGGACCTGTATCTTGACAACAACCGACTCAAGGGGGGCGTGCCGGCGGCGCTCGGCAGCCTGGTCAACCTGCAGGTCATGGCGATCAACAACAACCAACTGAGCGGTGAGATCCCGGCATCCCTGGGCCTCATGAGCAGCCTGGTCCGGCTGAACCTGAGCGAGAACGGTTTTTCGGGTTGCCTTCCGGCCGAGATCGGCAATCTGAACCAACTGAAGGTGCTGGCCGTCAGTGGCAATAGCGACCTCGCGGGCGCGTTGCCGAAGAGCTACAAGGGCCTGATGAACCTTGAGCTGTTCTATTTCGACGAGACCGGGTTGTGTCAACCGGAGGGCCTGGAGGCGTGGTTGGCAGGCGTGCCGAAGCTTCGGGGAACGAAGCCGTGCAACGCGACGACGGACCGCGAGGCCCTGGTCGAACTGTTCCATGCCACCGGCGGGCCCCGATGGAGAAACAGGACGGGCTGGCTGAGCGAGCGGCCGCTGGGAGAGTGGGCTGGAGTTCGCACGAATCAGGCTGGACGCGTCGTCCGGCTCCTGCTGGGAGGCAAAGGACTGGATGGCGCCCTTCCGTGCCGGCTCGGGACCCTTACGGCGCTCAAGGACCTGTATCTTGACAACAACCGACTCGAGGGGGGCGTGCCGGCGGCGCTCGGCAGCCTGGTCAACCTCGAGACGCTGGACCTGTACAGCAACCGCTTGACCGGTCCGATTCCCGGCACGCTGGGCAACCTGAGGCACCTCGTCCGGATGGTCCTGAGCTTGAACCGGCTGACCGGCGGGATTCCGGAGGAGTTCCGCCAGTTGAAGAACCTGCAGGTCATGGCGATCAACAACAACCAACTGAGCGGTGAGATCCCGGCATCCCTGGGCTCCATGAGCAGCCTGGTCCGGCTGAACCTGAGCAACAACGGGTTTTCGGGTCGCGTTCCGGCCGAGATCGGCAATCTGGGCGAACTGAAGGTGTTGGCCGTCAGTGGCAATAGCGGACTCGCGGGCGCGTTGCGGCAACGCTACGAGCAACTGAACCTGGAGGTGTTCCATTTCCACGATACCGACCTGTGCGAACCGGAGGGCCTGAAGGCGTGGTTGGCAGGCGTGCCGAAGCTTCGGGGAACGAAGCCGTGCACGTGGCTTCACGAGAAGGATGCCTGAGGCGGGCGGCGTCTCGGTCCCCGGGTCCGCTGGGGCCTGCATCGGGGAACACTGGCCGGCTGCACCGGGGGTGGGTGCGAGTTCCGGCCGTAGCGGCCAGAGCCGCCCGGACCGCCCTGGGACGATCCCCGCACCCCCGGCATTTGCGAGTTTGGCGCTGCCGGGCAACGCTCGCCCGGCGCGCAACCGACAGCCGACAACCATTAGGAGTATCCGAGATGAGCGACAACGTTTTCGGCAAACTGCATACCGCCGTTGGTATGGAGCCGGCGCCAGTTGGATTGCCCGCACCGAAGAACTTCACAGCAGAAGTCAGAACGGGGGAAACAACAGAATGAGTATCACCCCACAGATAATCACTCAGGAAGTCACGGACCTGCTGTTCCAAGGCCACAACGCCGTCAACGGGGCGACCTTGACGCCGCCCGCCTGATCGTGGCCGCACTCCGCGACGCGCATTTTGCCAAGGCCGCTAACGCCTTCCGTGCCAGAATCGAGGCCGAGAAGAGCCAATGGCAGCGTTCTTCGGGAAGCTGCAGTATCCGTTGGCTCTTCTACGTCCCGATAAGACGGTTCTGGGGCTGCCGACAATCAGGCCGGAAGCGAGGGCGGCAAGCCGTGCTGATACCTCACCACGATCACTCGGGACGCGACAATGGTAGAGTCCATACTTGAAACCGTCACAGGCTTGATTAGCTCGTTCTGGCCATATCTTGCGGCTGTCGCAGCCATACCGGCTGTCAGTACCGCCATATTGACTTATGTCCGCCGCCCCAAGTCGCCGGCGGCAGGGCGACATGGATTCCTGTCGAGGAGCGAACTCCTCCGCCCGCCGCTGAGACGACCCGCGTACAGCGACCGGATGGCTTACGTGATGGCCGAGATGTCGGACCTCGCCTATTGCGAGTTCGAGAATCCGAGCTTTCTCGAAGAGGCTGGGACTGCTGCGGCGGGCATACGGACACCCGAAGAGATGACCGAGTTTCTGAGCGGGTTTGCCGCGAATCTCCTCGGGAGAGAACGGGCCCTGGGCATGGACTTCCTGCGGCAAGTGCTGGAGAGCAAGGGGTTTTCGCTCCTCGACGTGATCGACATCGCCGACACGCAGGGTTTCGTCTGCAAGAGAAACGCCACGGGAACCGACCCGGCCTATCTGGTCATCGCGTTTCGCGGGACAGAGAAGAAGGTGTCGGATTGGCTTACGGATGCCAACTGCGTTCCGCGATCGGAACCCAAGGGAAGCGGCAAGGTCCATACAGGATTCTGGAAAGCCATGGCCGAGAACGAGGACTCCAGCGGAGAGACCGTCGAAGCGAAAATCAAGCGATTCAAAGACCAGGCTGCTCAAGAGGGTCTTCCTCTTTTCGTCACGGGTCACTCGCTTGGTGGTGCGCTGGCGCTGTTGGCCACGAAGCTGGTGGCACCGGATGTGGATGGTGCTTGCTACACGTTCGGCGCGCCGCGAGTGGCGAACTACGAGTACTTCAGCGAGGTAAAGACGCCTGTTTACAGGGTTGTGAATTCGAGTGATATCGTGCCACGAGTACCACCCGGAGCGGGGTTGGAGGCGGGACTGATGCTTATTCGGGGTTTGGCGTGGGCACTCGGCTTCGCGCCACCCGTAGCATCCCTGCTCAACAAGCTGGAGGAACGTCTGGATAAGCTAAATGGCTATCGCCATTTCGGTGACCTCCGGTACCTGAGCGACGTTGGCGAGGGCAGATTCGAGCGAGTGCGGCTGCTCACAAACCCTCCGGCAATCGACCGGGTAATGTGGATGTGGCGGCGGATCGCTAAGAGCGCATTGATGCCGATCCGAAGCCATAACATGGTCATCTATCGAAAAAAGCTGGAACAGATCGCGGGCCGCAGGAACGTGAAGGGACACCCGGCGCGGACGGACGCAATTGCGGTCATGCCCGAGAGTCAATAGGCATCCGCGTCGAGGGCGCAATCGTCGAACTTGAGCTGGTGGTGCCGGCAGCGGTGTCGGACTACGCAAGTGACCAGGCCCAACTGGTCCCGATGGTCAACGGGTGGCGCAGACATACCTGGCCAAACGGACGACCCCCACGACGTCAAGAATGAAAGCGGGCCATGAGTTCGCCGTGCCCGGTTGGTACCAACGCTTGGACGTGCTCATGCGGGCACGTAAGCTGTCCGGCAAGGTCGTCGTCCGTGTTCCCGTTGAGGACCGGCGAGCCGTTGCTGACGAAGCGACAGTCCGCCGTGCGGTCCAGCCACCTCTGGAAATGGCATCAGAGAGCGAATCCCGGTCGTGGGATTCGGACCCAGATCGGGAGGTGATCGCTTACGGTGTGTTCGAATCTCGCGCCCAACTTCCTTTTTTCGTCCGACGATAAACCACGATACGACTTGCTTCTCAATGTCTGGGAAAACAGCTCGGCGAAATCGAAAACGCCGAACTCGAAGTCGTCTGGATTCCTTCGGCGCGTCCAGGAGTCAAGCCACGTGTCGTTGGGCAACCGGTGTTCATCGGCACCGCGGAAGAAGCCGATGTGATCGTAGGTTTGGCTGGCACGCGCGTTCGTCCGCAGGAACTTCCGATGCTTGGGATGCTTGTCTAGGAACGGAAAGTACACCCGCCGCTCGTCCGTATCGCCGAAGTGCCTTGTGTTGAGTCCTCGGATCCGATCGTCGATCCGCTTGCGATCCACCCTGGGTCTGTCGAAATCGAGATTCAGATCACCCAATAGGACAAAATTAGGTGTCACCATTTTCCTTCCCCCGCTCTTGAGCCGGCCGATCAGCCAATCAAGGAGCGCGTCGAACTCCTGTTCGCGCTCCTTCATCCTGCCATAAACAAGATGGACATTGACGGCCGTGAACGTCAGCGGAGGTTCGTCGTTTGCCGCGGGTGCCTCGAAGGCGACCACATGCGGACTGCGGACGAATGTCAGGAACCTCGACGGCACGAATCGAGGCTTGGTCTTTCTCAGCCCCTGGGTGTAGTCGGCAAGCTTCCGCCGGTGCACCTCCAGGTGTGTCGTCCAGTCGTCGTGGTGCTTGAGCAGCTCGGTCAGGATCGCTGTACGATCAAAAGTCAGATCGGAAGCGAGTTCCAAGCGCCTTATCCTGCGGCTCCTGTAGAGAAAGGCCAGCCGCTCGGCCATCCCCTTGCGGCCCGGAACGCTGCCAGTAATGTCGGAAACCGCCAGCCCGTACTCGCCCGGTAGCCCGGCAACCTGGGCTTCCGTGCGCTGCCGGAGGTGCCGCAGCCCGGACAGATCGTCTTGGACTTCCTGTATTGCGACGAGGTCGCAAGAGGCGCAAAACCGCGCCATGAAGTCCAATTCCCGTTCCCGACCGGCCACCTTTCCTAGTTTCCGGATGTTGAAGGACCCCAGCACGAGAGACTTCTCGCGACCACCTTCTGGCATACCGTAACGCCGAAGATCCGAATCCAGCGTCTCTTCTATGAGATCCCATTCCGGATCGGTGAATGACATGGAATGCTCCCGTGTGACTATTGGGTGGAAGGCACGCTCACTGCGGCCGAATTGGGCAAGCGCGCCCGGGCTTGAGACAGAGCGGGCATCAGTTCAATCGAGCGGGCCGACGACGCTTAGCTCGAGTTGCGCGAACCCGAACACCGCCCACGGTTCCCTATCGGGATCGTTGTGGACGGCCCTGGCCACAAACACCGCAAAGAACTGTCCGTTGTACGCAAAGACCTTGAAGTTCTTCGTAATGAGCGCGTCGGCCTCAACGACGGAGTCGTCGTCCCGGCTGAGGATCGAATAGCCATTGTAGTCGTCCCGATAGCCGGTGGCGCGGATTCGGAACGGGTACGGCGGAAAGAGGTCGTCCTCCATTCCCACAGCCAGCTCCTCGGTGAACTGGATGGCTCGACCGCTCGGCATCCCCACTTGATTGAACAAGCCGACCGAACCGAGCGAGGCGGGATCAATTCTCGCGAGCGTCTGGTCTCCCGCGGCTACGCGAAACGCCCCCGCTACGCTGGCCGCACTCCAAACAGCATCGGAGAGTACCGACGGGTCGGAAATGAGCGAGTCCTGGCCCATTCTGATATCGACCGGAGTGCCCGTTCTGTCCATGGCCACCCAATCGGCAGGTGGGGGCTGGACGCTGGAACTGAGCGCCACGAGTTGACCGTTCACATACCACACCGCGATACAGCACACCGCGACACTCCCGCTGGCCTTGAATGTCGCCATCTTGAAGGTGCTACCCTCGACACCGCCAAGAAATCGGTAAAGGCACGCCGTCGTCACCAGACCCACGCTGATGGCGGTTATCACGGGCGGCTGGTTGAGCCAGAGCGAAACTGCGGCTCCGGCGGAGAACAGCGCGATCAGGACGAGCAGGATCTTGGTTTCGACGTTCACGTCTGGCTTCCTTCATACGATGGGGTTAGAACTGTCTGATCTCGACGCCCGTGTGGCAGGCGGCACGACATGCCTGCGCTGAGCCGGGATCGGTTATTCGCCGATCTGGTTTCCGCCCCGATCAAGGACGAACCAGGGTGCGAGCCCTCTGTCCACCAGTCCTAATAAGTCAAGTCACCTGGTCCGGGCATGTCAATGGCTATCACCTAATCTTACACGTCGAGACGCGGCGTGGGGATCCGGCGGCTAGCTGATATGGAAGGGCCCTCTGTCAAGTAGGGGTCTCGTTGTTTGTCATGGGCTGAAGGGGAGGTCGTCCGAGGTTCGCTTCGACGGTGAATCCTCCTGATATACGCCGGTTAGCGTTAGGCCAGAGCGGCAAGAATTCGGATTCGTCGGGAGCTGGCTCGATCTAGGTTGTGTGGGTCTCGGGTCCGGACCCGGTCCCGGCCACATAGCTAGCGCGAGCATTCTCCTGCCGTGCCTCGGGCGACCTCCCTCTATCAGCATTTGTGACTTGCTTCTCGTCTTATGGTTCTCAGGCGGCGCGCCGCCTTGTTTTGGTCTCCACCGCGCCGTCCTGCATGAGCGCCCACACGAACCCGGCCAGCTCCCGCGCCACGGCCACCGCCGCGATCTGGCTGGTCTTCCGGCCCGCCAGCCGCTGGAACACCTTGTGGAGCCGGTGCTGCGCCTTCCAGCTATGGGCGATGGCCTCCGGTGGCTGGCCCTCCTGGCGGCGGTTCAGCACCGCGCCTCGCCGAGGCGGGAAGCGGTAGGTCCACGCCGCCTGCACAAGCACATGCCGGGCCCGGCTGTTGCCCGCTTTCGTGATCGAGCCCTGCCGCCTCGTTCCTCCGCTCGAGTGCTCGCTCGGCACCAGCCCGACGTAGGCCATCAGCTTGCCCGGGTGCTCGAAGCGTCGGAAGTCCCCGATCTCGGTGACCAACACCATCGCTGCCTGCGTCGAGATCCCCTTGAGGCAGCACAGTCGGCCGACTGCTTCCTTGTAGGCCGGCTCCAGCGCCAGCGCTTCGATGTGGCGGTCGAGCTCGTCGCGGCGGTCCACCTTGTAGTCCAGCAACGCCAGGTGCTCGCTGAAGACGGTCTGGTCCTCGGTCTCCAACACCGCGTCGCGCTGAATCGCGCGCAGCCACATCATGTGCCTGAGCGTCCAGTTCCTGCCCTCCCGATAGACCAGACCTCGACGGGCCAGGAACTTCAGGATGTAGTGGCGCGACCTGAGGATCTCCCGCTGGAACGTTCCCCGGCATCGCACCAGGTCGCGCACCCGCTCCTCCCGCTCCGTCGGCACCCGGATCGTCACCAGCTCTCCCGCCCGGTAGAGCCTCGCGAGCTCCTCGGCGTCCTTCCGGTCGTGCTTGCGGCGCTCGCCCAGGGCGCCGCGGAATCAGAGATGGGGCCACAATCTCGCAGGCATGGCCCCAGCTGCGGATCTTCCGCTCCAGCACGTAGCCGGCACCGCTCGCCTCGTAGCAGGCGCTAACCTCGTGTTCCCGGTCCAGCCGGTCCAGCAACCGCCTGAGGCCCCGAGGATCGTGCGACAGCCGCTTCACCAGCGTCGGCTCCCGCACGCCCTCCGGCAGCACCGCGATCATCACGCTGTCCTTGTGGACATCCATCCCGACGTACACCTTGGTCTTCTTCTTCATGGGGCCGGTCTCCTGTTCCGGTTGCGACCTCACGTGTCGCATGTGGCTCTGGCACCTCCGCTCACCGCAGGCGCTAACCCACGGTAAGCCGGCAGGGGCCGGCCCTTCCATATGTTCTAGGTCGGCCGACCTATCGTCCAGCGGCAACCCCCTTCGGCCTTCAGCGGCTCGGACTCATCTTGCCGAACCAGAGACACTAACGGGAATGCCGTTGAACCAAGGTACTACACGTCGCTCCGGACTATGGGTCCCAGATGTTCCCTCAATGACCAGGGAGCGTCTGCTCCACCGAACACGGAGTCGGAAGTCCGCTGCCTCGAAGCGGGCCAGCGAGGACGGTCGGACAGTTACGCTGCGCTCCGCAGCGGGCCGCGCGTGGTTCCCAGGTCAGCGTTGCCGAGCCATGGCCAAGAGCGGGGAGCATGTGATTGGGGGGCGCTGATCGATCAATGATCGAGCCGTCGTACTTCGGGGTGGAACCGCGACCCCCCTAGCGTGAAGATGCTATCTTTGAAGATCCGCCCGAAGAGCTGCGACCGGCGCGGGTGACAGAACGCGGCGCTCAACGACGGCGGATGAGTGGACCCGCTTCTGCAGCCCGCAAAAGCAGAACCAGGAGGGCATTCGCGTATGGTGACCGATCCGTCAACCGATCCCAGGACGATGCAGTCAGCTTGGGGACTGGATACTAGACACCAACTCGCGAAGAGGATGTGCGAGTTCTTCGCCCCTGAAAATCGTGAGAAGGGTTTCGCGGCAGTCGGTAGGGAGTTGTCGGACCCAGCCCGCGCTGAAGGCTTGACCCTGATCGACTTTGCGAGTTGCTACCCTGGAACGCCGGGTACCGGAGAACCACTGAATGTATTTCGTCTCTCGGAACTCATGGAACGAATGGTCTCCGTGGGCCTCCTGACACGTCTCATCGGCCGTCCGGGCATCTGGGGGATCCCCGAGTCCCAGTACCTGTACTTTGGACCAACGGATGACCGTGGCGATACCATGAATCTCGTGCTGGCGCTCGGCCCAGATTTCCTCTATCGGGTGTGTGAGCCGGGCTTGGTCCACATCGCTGGAAAGAAGGAGGGTGTTGTTGACGCCGGAACCGGGATCGTCGTGGACGACCGTCATGTCCTTACCTGTCACCATGTGGTTTCCGACATGAAGGTCGATCCGGAACAGACGTTTCAGGATCACGAATACGAGATCACTGATGAGTTGATCCATCGGCACCCGAAGATTGACATGGCCGTGATTCGTGTGAACGGGCCGCCCTTGGCCCCCCTGCCCGATCTCGTTCTGCGACCGCCCATCGTGGCACAGCCCGTGTTTGCGCTTGGCTACCCCAAACTCCCAGGTCTTCAGCGTGCGTACGTGATAATGCAGCCCGGCGCGGTAACGAACGAATCCGTCATTTCATTGGCGGGCGACAGTCTGTTCCTCTATTCCGCTATAGCCAGACCAGGCAACAGCGGGGGTCCGGTCATGTCCGAAGACGGCTATCTCGTGGGTATGTCCATCGCAGATGCGACCGCTGAATACTGCAACAAGGATGCGTTCTCTCCGCACTATGCGGGCATCCCTAGCCAAGTGCTCTTCCATGCTGTGGACGACCTTGAACTAGGTATTCAATTGAGATTCCAGGCCTGTGAGTGATCTCAGAAGGCTCTATGCCACACCATTGGCCGCGCATCCTCGTCGGGTACGGAGTCGCCCTCCTCCTCCACGCCGTGGAGAACACGACGCTGGCCGAACGCATTCGGCGTATCTCCGCCGCCCTTCCGGGAAAGCTATGCCACGCCACCGCCGTCCCTACGACCCTCCTGCCGAGCGCCCGTACCGCGAGAACGGCAGATCGTGCAGTCGTAGTGCGCTATCATCAACCACATATCGTCGGAGTTGCGTTCGTCGGCGCAAGTGCCCGGCAAACGGACCCTTCCCGAGGCGACAACAGAATGCGATTGATTAGAGGGTGCGAGAAACAGTTCCTGCCGAGCGAGACCGGCGGGGTGTGGCTCAGCAAAGCATCGGTGTATCGGCGCATCGGCGAAGAAGACGGCGTGGGCGACCGCAGAGAGGGCGAGGTCAGGAAGAAGGAGGAGGGGGGGCACCTATCGGTCGAGTGGGAGCCGAGGGATGGGCTCCCGCCAGCGCTTCGCAGCGCGATCGAGAAGCATGAGGGATCGGCGGCCGAAACCGAAGAGTTTCGGGCGCTATTGGCTGCGAGGGATGACGATCCCGACCTAGCTCTTCAGCGAATCGGACGCGGCGAATGGACTACGAGCCAGAACGTGGTCGTCAACGACGACGAGATTGCCAGTCCATATCTGCTCTGCTTGGCGCGCGAGCCAACGACAAGGGAGGAGTGGGAACGGCTCCGTGCCGCACTTCCGGAACGCTACGACGCTTGGACGGTGACGGCAGATATCGACGCGTTGCAGTTCGAAATCGAATGCGGCATCAAGAGGTGGCTCGCGACCGAGCGGATAACCCGGTACCGGATAGAACGAGCGAGTGGTTGGGTAACCTATCCCTTCGACGACGCACCGCCGAGTGGAGACCCGACCGAAGTGTTCCGGATGTCCCGTTGGTTTCGCAAGCGAACGAAGTATCAAGCGCAGGCGGAGTACAGATTAGCTTGGAGTCTCAGCAGCGATCAGCGGGTCGACATGCCGGAGACGATCGACGCGGAACTAACGCGTACGGGCCTGCGCCTGTTCGAGCCATGGACGCCGTCAAGCGGTTGATCTCCTTGTACGGATCGAGCCTGCCGGGCGCAAAGGTCGCGGCCCGGCCCGTCATCCTGTCCTCGGTCCTCGGCAACCCGGCGGAGGCCTTTTCCACCAGAGGCTCCGTCCGCGACCTGACCGAGGGGGGCTCATCGGGCGTTACGCCTGCGCAACGTGAGGTCGTTCCGGCGGTTTGAGAGAGCATGGACGTGCCCATCGGACGCCTGACGGCATACCGCGTCGCCCGCGTCGCTACCTCATGGACGACGCCGCGATCCGGTACGACTACCAACGCCGTGAGCCGAACCCTGGCGCCAACGAAGGAGTGCACCGGGTGTTCCCCGGAAACTCACCCGCCAGGCAGCGTGGAGGGTCGATCCCCCAAGGCAGGCCGCTGCCTTGACAGAAGAGGGCCTGCTCGCGAGACCGTGCGATAGCCAAGACACCGCGCACCGGCTCCCGCGACCGGAACCGAGTTAGCTCGCACCCACCCGCCACCGCAGCCAGTTCGCGCTCGCATCGGTCATGCGGGGACACCATGCCGCGACCCGTCTCCGAGCACCAGTCGGGGGCATGTCGAATAGCGGCAATCTGGCGGGACCGTTTGACGCTGATCTTCCCATCGGCGCAGTAAGGTCGTCGGTCCGGGACTTTCGAGCTTCCGGCCTGCCCGGAGTTGGACCCCTTCTCACTCTCGCCCGCTGGCGGTGCACGGAGAGTAGTCCTTGGCCCCCCAAAGGGGGGCCAAGGACTGGTCGTCCTCCGCAATCGCGCGCCAACCGCGAGCCGCTCCCCTGAAGGGGGAGCGGCTCGCGCCCTATGGGTGTGCGTCGCGGCTCATCAACGGACTGAAGGAAAGGATAGCAGGAAACCCGGGCGGGCCTAAGTCCAAGATGACCTGCGCGGGGTGGCTTCCGAGGGGCCTCCCCCGCGCAGGTGGAGTTCAGAGAGCCCATCCCAATCGCCTCTTCCTAGCCCGCCTAGTGGGGAAATCTCAACCGCAGGGTGTCACGTAACGAATCTATGTTACTGATTTAGTAACAATCATGTCTGTATTGACACTGAGGCTGACAGGGGCTAAGCTTCCCTATTCTCCCCAATTCAACAGGACGCTCCGCCGGGTCAACGTCATGGCCAGATCCATCCCGCCTTCGCTTGCCGCGCTCGTCGAGAACCTCGAACTGGAGCGGAAACCCACCGTCACCCTCGAGGAGATCTCCCGCATTGCCGAGGAACAGGGGCTTAAGACCCCTGGGAGGATTATCGCGCACCGCCTCGCTCGGCTCGGATGGCTGCTTCCCACCCCGGTGCGGGGTACTTGGGAGTTCGCTCCGGCCGAGCGCGCCGGTGCGATCCCGGACGCCGACCCACTCCTCCCCCTCAAAGCGCTCCTCTCGGCCTCCCACGAAGATCTCCCCGCGGCCCTGGCCCTTGGGTCGGCGCTGTGGGTCCAGGATTTGGCCGACCGATCTCCTGACCGGCATGAAATCGCGTTGCCCTACGGAATACCCATTCCTCCGGCACTCCGACGCGAGTACCGCGTTCTGCGGCACACCGCCCATCTGGATCCAGCTCACGTTGGAGATCTCCCGGTCCACCGGCCGGCCACCATCCTGGTCCACTTGGCCACTCGCCCCACGGACGTCCGGAGCTGGTCGAGTGTGTTGGACTGTCTCTCGGCCCTGGTCCAACTCTCGAGCTACGATGAGATCGCGACCGAGCTACGGGGGCGGCCGAAGTCCGTCTATGTACGTCTGGCTTACGTTACGAGCGGAGTCGAACCCGAATTGTCTTCGCGGCTGGGGATTGAACCAGCAGGGAAGGTGTGGTTCGGTCCGAGACGGACGTTGCGACGGCACGATTCGACCTGGAACGTCGCCGACACGGTGCTGCCCTACCATCCTTCGGAGGTCAGGAGGCGACCGTGATCGGCGACGATCACGCGCTTACCCTTGGGTATGTGGCCCGTCACGTTCCGCCCGCTTCCAGGATCGGAATCGACGTGGCCGTGCTCGATATCGCACAGGATTTCCTGCTCGCCCACCTGGCTGAACGGGGCGTGCTGGGAGATTTCGCGATCTTCAAGGGAGGGACGGCCCTCCGGAAGCTGTTTGCTGGCGCTCAGGGCCGATTCTCGACGGACATGGACTTGGCCGCACGGGAACCGGAGGCCGACCGTCACGCACTGGCGGCGATCATCGCTGGCGAAGCAGATGTTGCTCTCGGCCCCTTCCGCTTCAGGCCTTCGAGCACGAGAGGCCGCTGGCATATCGCGGTGGAGAGCCCGTTTGGGAATCTCGCGATGTCGGTGAAGCTCGACGTGGGCCCGCCAACCTGGCTCGCGCCCGAGCCAAGGCCGTTCGTCCCCCACGTTACGCACGACCGGTACGGTTTCACCCTGCCGACTATCCCGTCGGCGCGGTTGGAGGAGATTCTCGCTGAGAAGATTGCCCGCTTGACTCGGAGCGGGACGGCACGGGACGCGTCCGATCTGGTTTGGGCGGCGACGACGAGCCCTCACTCCGGATTCTCGATCGATCGGGTTCGGAGGCTGGCCATGCTGAAGGTCTGGGTGGACAACCACGGCTTGGGTCCAGCGTGGTCATCCGCCCTGTCGCCGCGCCCATTCGACCCAGAGCGATGGCTCTCTCCGCGAGAGGATTGGGATGACGAACAGATCGGACTGTTGACCCACCCGCCGCCGTCCCTCAGCGAACTGGAAGCGAGGCTCCACCGGCGGTATGCTTGGCTCCGCGATCTGACCGAGAAAGAAGGACGGTTGGCTTCGGCGGATGCGTGGGATCGATCGGAGGTGATCCGGGCGGTACGCGATCTCGAGCACTCGGCTCTAACGGACACACAGCTTTGGTAATCCAGCCCCCCCGAATTGCCTGGAAATGTATCTCGCGCCGTGCGATTCTGCGCCGGGCGCGACCGGAGCGAACGCAGAGCGGATCGACAGCATGGCTGAGCCGAACCTGAAACCTGAACAGATTGCACGCGAGACGATCGACTGGTTGCTCCGACAATCTGGCTGGATCGTCCAGCCCAAGAACAAGATCGACTTCAGCGCCGGTCCGGGCATCGCCATTCGCGAGTATCAAACCGGCGTCGGACCCGCCGACTACGTGCTCTTCGTCGACACAGCACCTGTCGGCGTCATCGAAGCGAAGCCCGAGGACTGGGGGCCAGAAGCTCACGACGGTCGCGGCGCAGTCCGGCGGGTACGCGACCGCCCCGGCTCAAATGGGTCAGCGACAACAAAGCCGCTCCCATGCATCTATGAGAGCACGGGCATCATCACGTGCTTCACCGACGCCCGCGACCCAATTCCCCGCTCCCGGGAGGCATTCAGCTTCCTCCGTCCCGATACGATGCGCGAGCGATGATCGCGGCCTCATGGGCCAATGGACTCCCGGGGCCAGTCTCGCGCGCCTCGCCGCCGAGAAAGCGGGCGAAGACGCAGGCGGTGATTTCGTTGGTGCGGGTGGGAATCATCCGTCACCGTTCGCCAGCAACCACTACGCCGGCGGCGATGTCCGCAAGCAGCGCCACGTAGCCGGAAAACCGAAGATACCGCAGCCGCGAGCGTTACCGGGCAACTTCGCCGGTGGAGGGCAGGGTCTCCTTCAGGCCATCGCGCCGGACCGTGCGAAGAGCAGCGTCAACGGTCCCGCCAAATGCCCGCCATTTGACCCCCGTTTCCCCGCCATTTGAGCCCGACAGGCCCGATCTCGACCTCACGGCAAGAACGGCAGATCGTGCAGTCCCAGTTGAACTTAGGAGATTCCTTGCCGTGATTCGCGGTCCGATTTGATCGATTGTAAGGCAGGCGCTCTGAACCAACTGAGCTAAGCGCCCCGTTTGAACTTACGGGATTCGGGCGGAGCATGTTCGCCAATCACGGGTGAGCCATCTCGGCTTCTCGTCAATGCAGGCCGGCAGCTCCGCGTCGCGCCAGTCCCTCGTAGTCCGGGAACCGCTCGGCGTCGTCTGCGCGCACCGGTGTTCGCCGTCCTCCCTACTCCGGCCCCGCAGGCATGAAGTAGCCTACCCCGCGCTCGTTCCGGATGTAGGCCGGGTTGGCCGCGTCGTCTCCCAGCTTGCGGCGCAGCCGCTTCACGACGGCGCGAACCAGTTTGGGATCCGGTGGGCGTTGACGCCCCCCGCGCCACGCCTGGCGCTGCAGCGACTCGTGCGTGAGCACCCGTCCGGCATTGACCGAAAGCACGCGGAGCAGCTCGTACTCGGTGGGGGTCAGCCGCACGGGCCGGCCCTTGAGGGCGACGCGCCGCCGGTCATAGCGGATGGCGAGGTCCCCGAGCACGAACGGCCTCGGACCGGCCACGCGCCGTAGCGCCGCCCTTACTCTGGCCGCAAGCTCCGACGGGGAAAACGGCTTGACGATGTAGTCCGCCGCGCCGGCGTCCAGCGCCCGGACGATCGTTTCGTCCCGGCCGTAGGCGGAGATGAAGATGACCGGCAGGTCGGTCAGCTCGGGAACCCGCTCCATCAGCGCGATGCCATCGGTCCCGGGGAGGAGCAGGTCCAGCAGCACCAGCCCGGGCCTGTGCAGCTTGACGAGGCGGGCCACCTCCTCCGGATCCCCGGTCACGATCGGGGCGTAGCCCGCCTCCGTGAGCGCGTCGCGGACGTACCGGAGCATCTGCGGGTCGTCGTCCACCACCAGGATACTCGCCTGCTCCGTCCCCTCCCGGGCCCGGCCCTTGCCGTCCCTTGCAAGGCCCGTGGCGGTCGCGCCCGGCTCCTCGGCCAACGGCAACGTGAAGCTGAACCGCGTACCCTGTCCCACGCCGCCGCTGTCGGCCCGGATGCGGCCCCCGTGCGCCTCTACCAGGCCCTTGCAGATGGTCAAGCCCAGGCCGGCCCCGCCGACCCCGCGCTCGCGGTCGCCGCCGGCCGGGGGGGCGTACTTGCGAAAGAGGTGCGGCAGCCGGTCCGGCGGCACGCCGCGGCCCTGGTCGGTCACGGAGATCACCATGTGCGGGCCGTCCACCGCCGCGTCGATTCCGATGGGAGACGCTTCCGGAGAATACTTGGCCGCGTTGGACAGAAGGTTGCCCAGCACCTGGACGATGCGGGCCCGGTCGGCCAGCACGCGCGGCAGGTCCTCGGGCAGGTCGATGTTGAGGGTATGTCTGCCCGTGCCGCTCACGAACGTGCCGCGGGCCTGGTCCACCAGTGAGGAGACCGCCACGGGCTCGGGCGAAACCGACAGTGTGCCCGTCACGATCCGCCCGTGGTCGAGCAGTTCGCCGATCAGGCCGCGCATGCGGTCGGCCTGATCGTCGATGACCCGGAAAAACTGCAGCATTTCGGCCGGGTCCGGCGCCTGCGAGGCGCCCAGAACGGTTGCCGTGGAGCCCTTGATCGAGATCAGCGGCGTTCGCAACTCGTGGCTCACGATCCCGAGGAACTCGGCCCGCATGCGCTCAAGTTCCTCGAGTGGCCCCAGGTCCTGAAGCGTGACCACGACCGACAGCACCGAGCCGTCGTCCCCCAGGATCGGTGTCGAGTTCACCAGCGTGGTCACGCTCCGGCCGTCGGGGACCGAGAGTGTCATCTCCTCCGCACGCACCTTCTCGCCGTCGCTCAGCAGCTGCGCCAGCGGAAACCGGGCAAGCGCAACCTCCCGCCCGTCGGCCCGGTGGCAGGTGATCATTTCCACCAGTTCCGCCGGGCCGTACCCCGGTATGCTCAGACCATCGACGATCCGGCGCGCCTCCTTGTTGAACGTCACGGCGTCGCCGGCTCGCCCGTCGAAGACGACGACGCCTACGGGCGAGGTCTCGATCAGGGTCTCGAGGTCGGCCCTGGCCCTCCGCTCCTCGCGGTGCGCACGGGCATTCGCGATCGCGGTCGCCGCCTGGGCCGCGAACAGCGTCAGCACCTCTTCATCGTCGGTCGTGAACTCGCGGCCGCCTTCCTTCTCGCCAAGAAAGAAGTTGCCGACGTTGATATCGCGGTGCCGTAGCGGCGTGCCCACCATCGTCTTCGATGGCATCACCTCGTGCGAGAAGCCCAGCGCCCGGACATAGGCGGGCAGGTCGCCTACGCGAATCGGCGCGGCAAGACTCCTGAGGTGTTCGAACAGCCGCGGACCGTACGGCCAGGCGACCATTTCGTCCTGCTCTACCGGCGCGAACCCGGACATTACGAACTCGTCGGCCTGTCCGGTGCCGTCGACGGTCACGATCACGCCGTAGCGCGCCCCGGTCAGAGCGCGTGCGCTGTCGACGACCTCCTGCAGCACGGTGTCGAGATCCAGGCTGGCGTTCGCCCGCAAGACGGCCGCGCTCAGTCTCGACACACGCTCCCGGAGCGCCCCGATCTCCCGTTGCAGCTCGGCGGAATGGTCCATCACTGTGTCAACCCCCCTTTTCCTGGACCCGGCGAGCCGCGCACGGAACACGTTTCCACGCGTCGGCCGGTGCCGGCGTATCGCTCACTTGTCATGAAGATATACCCAAAATGTCACGCGACAAATCGGGTTCCGCGGCGGTGCCAAAGGCAAGGGTCGGGAGAGGGTGCCGACCACTTCTTGACGCGCTTCGTATCACGAAACTAGTATGAGATGAAGAGAAGAGATCACGTAATTGCCGCACGGTCGTGGTGTCCACGACGTAGTGATCACGAATCGGGAAGCTGGCGAACGGACAGCGCCCGCGTCACTCGGTCCACCATTCCCCTTGGTGCGCCGAACCAGTCCAGCCGGAGGGAACCGTCTGGTGGCACAGAAAATCGGCTTGAAGGCTCTTGTTGCTGGCTGTGCGGACGATTCATTCGAAGACGGGATCCGGATCGATTCGGCACTGGAGTCACTTTCCGGAGCGGACGGGCTGGTCAAGCCGGCGGTCTATGAAGGTGGAATCTACCAGATGGACCAGCGGTGGGCGTCCCCTGCCGACAAGGAGCCCACGAGAGTCATCGTCATCGACAGCGTTCCTTCGCAGGCGAACCGGCTCGAGGAGGCCCTGCGCCGCAACCGGGAGACCACCGGGGTGCCCGAAATGGTACTGGATCTCTCCGACCTGAAGAACCTGCCGGCGCACCTGCCGCGGCAGATTTCCAGCCTGGAATTCCCGCACAGGAACGCGGACGCCTACCTGCGCGACGCCCGGATGGATGGAAGCGACTTCATCAAGACCGAGCTGGGCAAGTCGATCTTCGAGGCCACGCCCAACCGCTGCGGACCGCTGATGGCGTGGTTCCCGCAGGCGCTGCTGTACGGCTTCTGGCAGTCGCACCTGGGCAAGAAGCGCCACAACACCAAGCACGCGCGCGCGTGGGTATCGGAGATAGTCGGGTGGCGGCCCGCGTCCGTCGAGACCAGGGTGCTCGGGCTGAAGGGCGACCCGATGAACCTCAACACCGGAGAGACGCTGACCTCGAACCCAGACGACCGCTACCAGTGGGAGATGGGCCGTGCCCCCGTCGAGGGCGGAAGGAAGGACAAGCTCTCCGAAATCGGACACGGCCAGGTGCCCTTCATGGGCGACGAGGCCCCGGCCGCCGCCGTATCCTTCTCGCGGGTGACCCAGCGCGCGACGGTTTCGTTCGCGCAGTTGAGGCGCGTCAGTCTCGGGCCGGAGTATGGCCCGCGGGGCGACGCGGCTGCCCGCGCACTGCTGGTGGCGCTTGGGCTCCACGCGCATGTGCTCGCATTCGGGCGGGGATTCGCCCTGCGTTCCGGCGCCGCGCTCAGGCCGACGGAAACCGGCGCCACGTGGCTGGGAGCCGGCGGAGACAGGGCCGTAGCCCTTGGAGGGGCCGCCACTACCGGTGAACTGGTCGGCGCGGCCCTCGCGCGAGCCCGGTCCGAGGGCGTGCCCCTGGACGGCTGGGACCAGCCCGCGCTCCGCCTTACGCCGAGGGACAATCTGCGCAAGGCCATCATGTCCACGTGGCCGCAGCCGGCCGACTGATGCTGGTGGTCTCCGTCGAACTCCTGCACGGGACCTTTCGCGGAGATCCGGACGGCACGGCGAACACGGGCGGACTGAGTCGCGGCGAGTGGCCGCCATCTCCATCCAGGCTGTTTGCGGCTCTGGTGGCCGCGGACGGCACGGGTGAGCGCTGCCGGGTAACCGATGGCTCCGAACTCCGGTGGTTCGCGCGTCTGCCGCCGCCAGTCATTCATGCGGACGCCGCTCCTTGCCACCAGCCGCTGGAGCCGCGCTACGTGGTCGTCCCCCCGAAGAGCCCCCGGAAGTCCACCCACATGGAGTACGTCGGGCGGACGGGAACCAGAATCCGTCCGGGCTACCGGGTGACGCCGCGGCATCCACACATCGTCTATCGCTGGGATACCGAGGTGTCGGCGGAAGTACTTGACGCCCTCCGGCGGCGGGCGGCCCGAATCGGGTATCTCGGTGCCGCGGACACCCCGGTACGCGTCCGGGTCGGCGACAGAATGCCGGACCTGGAAACCTCCGCGGGAATCTACCGGCCCGACCCCGCCGGCGACCTCGCCATCGGCGTTCCCGAGGAGGGCGACCTGGAGCTGCTGGACCGGATGTTCGATGCCTGGCGCACACACGGGCCGGGTGTCGGCCGGTCCCAGTTTCCGGCCCTGCGCCACCGGGTCGGCTACCGTTCACCCGCCGGGCGGGCGGGCGTGAACCGCGGGGGCGTCGTTGCCTGGCTGCGCCTCGGCACGGCCGTGGCCGGGCGCCGCGTGTCCAGCGTTACGGCCGTCTTCAAGGACGCCGTGCTCAGCCGGTTCCAGGCGATTCACGGCGAGCCGCCACCCGTCCTGCACGGACACGGGTTTCGGCGCAAGGGCTTCGATCTCGCGCGCTACCTGGCGCTGCCCGATGTCGGGAACCGGCGGTCGCGCGGGCACATCCACGGCCTGGCGCTCTGGCTGCCACCCGGGAGCGATTCGCCCGCAAGGGCCCGCATTCGGGAAGCCGCGTTTTCCGTGAGCCGGCTTCACGGACACGGAGTGGACGTTGCCGTGCGCCCCACGATGGATGAGACCGGAATCGGCGGCGCCGCGACGCGACGATGGACGCGGACCGCGCGCTGCTGGACCTCCGCGTTCCCGGTAGTCCATGAGCGCAGGGTACAGGTCGACCTGAACGAGGTCACCCGGTGGTGCCGGCACGCCGGATTCCCGGCTCCCCGCGCATTCCGGTCCGCGCGCGCGCCCTTCATTCCAGGTGGGTTGGACATGGCGCCTGCCGAGGTCAACCGGCCAGGGCGGGGCGGGCGGCCGTATTCCCACGTCATGATCTGGTTCGATGAGCCCGTGACCGGTCCCGTCGTACTCGGTTCCGCCCGGCAGCGCGGCCTCGGGCTCTGCGTGGACGTTCCCGGCGATTCGGAAGTGGATGCCGTCTGAGAGGCGGCTCGGCCGAATGCCGGGATTCAGGGCGTTCCATGAGGCCATCCACGACCGGCCGCCCCTGCCCTGGCAGGCGCGCCTCGCGAAACTGGTTGCGGAAACCGAAGCGTGGCCTGCGGAAGTGGAGATCCCGACCGGGCTGGGCAAGACCGCATGCCTGGACATCGCGGTCTGGTGGCTGGCGTCCCAGGCGGATCGCCCGGCGGCGGCCCGGTCGGCGCCGACCCGGACCTGGTGGCTTGTGCAGCGTCCCGTGCTGGCGGACTCGACCGCGGAACATGCCCGGGCGCTCGGCGCGGCGCTTCGCGATCCCGTGGCCGCCGGGATCACCGGTGATGCGGCGACGATCATCCGGGCCGTTGCGGATCGGCTGCGTTCATTGGGATCCGACGCCGATGCGGGTCCGCTGGAGGTGATCCGGCATCGCGCGGGCGTCCAGGCACGGGTGCCGACCGACCCGTCGAGGCCCGCCATCATCCTCTCCACGGTCCAGCTCTTCGGCTCTCGGCTGCTGTTCCGGGGCCAGGGAAGCAGTCGCTGCATGCACCCGGTCGATGCGGCGCACGCGGGCACCGACAGCCTTGTGTTGATTGACGATAGTCCATTCGCCAGGAACCTGCGGCGCCTGGTGCGGGATCTTGCAGACTGTACCCGGAAGGCCCGGCGGATCCTGGGCGGCGCCCGCTCGCTGCCCCGGGTGGTTTCCCTGACGGCGACCCGGGGCGCCTCGTCGTTCGACCGGTTCGGCCTCGACGCCGACGATCATGCACACCCGTTCGTGCGGGAGCGACTCGACGCGCCGAAACGGATCGAGGCCAGGATCGAGCGCGGCAACGCCGACAAGGCGATTGCGAAGTGGGTGACGTCGCTCCTGGCCGGGGCGCGCGGTCCGGCCGGCTGCCTCGCGTTCGCCAACACGCTGACTGTCGCACGAGCGGTGTTCGGCCGGCTTTCCTCCTCGCCCCTCGCGGACGATGCGGACATCCTCCTCGCCACCGGACGAACACGCGAACGGGAAGCGGAAGGGATCCGGGCGCGCATCCTCGATCCGGTCCGCGGGATGGCGGCGTCCCGCAACTCCGAGGTGCGCCGCGACCGCCACCTTGTCGTGGTGGCCACGCCGACTCTGGAGGCCGGTGCCGACATCGATGTCCGGTTCCTGGTGACGGAAGCGTGCGGAGTGCGTGCGCTGACCCAGCGCCTCGGCCGCCTGAACCGGCGCGGCCGCCTTTCCGACGCCCGGGCGGTGTTCGTGCACGCGTCGAGGCGAGGCGATGGGCGCCTTGCCGGCGGTGGAGAAGCGGAAGCCGTGCTGGGGCGGCTTCGAGAGGCCGCCAAACGGGCCGGCGGAGGGCTGTCGGTGTCCCCGGGAAACCTGGCGGAGATACTCGGAGCCCCGGACGACGAGCCCGGCCGCATCCCGGAAGTCATGAACGGCCTCCTGTGGGAGTGGACGAAGACGACAACGCCGCCCCCCGACGAGGCGCCGGTTGCTCCCTACTTCGCGGGCATCCCCGGCGTGGAACCCTCGGTGTGCCTCGTATGGCGCGCGCGGGTCCCGGACCACGGCGAAAGGATCCGGCCGCGACCCGGCGATCGCGAAGCCGTCCGCTGTCCGATTCGCCGGGTGCGCCGAGCCCTGATCGCGCACGACGATCTGCGCCGCCTCGGCCCGGACGGGATCACGGCGGAGGTCATTGCGGCACGCGACATCCGTCCGGACGATACCCTCGTGCTCCCATCGGATCGCGGATTGCTGGACGACTTCGGCTGGAACCCGGACTCGACAGCGCCGGTGGCCGACATTTCGGACGCGGCCCGCGGCACCCCGAAGACCGCCCCGGCCGTCGACCCCGATCTGCACGGCCACGCGGTTGGGGCGCGGTCGCGCCTGATCGCCGAGCGTCTCGGGTTGGCGCGTCCCCTGGCCGAGGCCGTCGAGCTCGCCGGGCGGTGGCTCGATCTTGGCAAGGCCGACCGGCGGTTCCAGCGCCGGCCGGCGGGATGGCCGAGCGGCGGGAGGCATGAACAGCTGTCGGCGCGCCTGTTGCAGAGGTGGCTGTCGATGGATCCCGGCCGCATGGATCCGGAGCAGGCCGACCTTCTGATCCACCTCGTCGCGAGTCATCGCGGCAGCGGGCGGCCGGTGGCGAGGCCGGTGCCGGACTACACGACCGAGGAAGTGTCGGCAACGATACGGGGGACGCCCGTTCGCTGTCCCGCCAACCTTTCGGAGACCGACTGGGGCCAACCGGTCCGGTTCCGGCGCCTCGATGACACCTTCGGTCCATGGGGCCTGGCTCTGCTCGAAGCGATCGTGAGGCAGGCGAACCACAGCGTGTCCGGGGGAACGGCCGTGTCCGGGACGGGCCATCGATGAGTAGCCGGGTGACCTGCCGGGGCTTGCCGGGTTCCTGGGTAAACGGATGGTTGGCCGGCATCGGGGCGACGGTGCTGTGCCCGGAGATTCGGCTTGGCTGGACGGAAGATGGCACCCCGCGGGCCGTTCTGTCGTCTGCGGATGGCGACCCGGTGGAGCTGCTGTCCGCTGCCTGGCCCACGCGCGCCGCCCTCCGCGAGTTGCCGATCGCCGATGAGTGGGCGGACACGCCGCGCATGGAGCGCAAGGTGAACGTCGAAACCTTCTCCGCGCGGGTGCGGGCGGCCCGCGCTCACCCCGCCTCGTGGACCCTGTCCTCGACGATGACCGACCTCCACGTCACAGCGGACGGGCGGGTCGCGCACGCCCCGTTCGACCCGGCGGGTCCGGGATCCATCAGGTGGCTGCACGACCGGCTGCTGCGGGTCCATCGGCACGTCCCCCGGTCCGCCGGCTGGCCCGGCCCATCGCCCGGCCGACTGGCCCGGTCGCTGCAGGGAACCGCGCGGAGAGTACCGGGAAGCGGGCTGGGCTTCGACATCACCAGGTTGGCCTCGCAGGCGGACGACACGGTCAAGCGCGTCGAGCCGGTGGTCGAGGTTCTGGCGTTCTACGGGCTGGCGCTGTTCCCGTTGCGCGGAACGGGCACCGACGCGCGGTTGCGCCGGACCGTGCCGACTTCCGCGATCCAGCGCGGCTGGAGCCGGGAGAACGACACCAGGGAGCTGTGCTTCAGCTGGCCGGCATGGCGCGCTTGCCTCGACGCAGCCGCGATCGATGCGCTCCTGGACCTCTGGCGTGACGATGACCGAGGCAACTGGGCGCTCCTGGGCATTCACTCCGCCTGGCGCAGCCTCCGGTACCGGCCGAGAGGGACGGCGGATCCGACGAGGGGGTACGGCTCGCAGCGGCTGTGACTCAGGTGGAAGGTGTCGCCGGGCTCGCCGCCCGGCCTTCGTTGAGCGGACATCAACAGCCTTGCGAAGGCTGCCGTCTCAGGTGTCGCCGGAGAGGATGGGCTCCGGCCTTCGTTCGGCGGCCGGCGTCCGCTCTCCCGACGCGTCGACCCTCTTCAGGAGGCTGTGGCATGGTCGGACCGGTTCTGGCCGATCTCCCCTCGTCCGGGGGAGGAATCTGTCAACAGGACATTACCAAATGTAAGGCCGGCATGACATGTAGTGTTGAGGTCCTGCCCAGAGCGGGCCGCGCATGGCAGGATGGGATCCAGTTGGCACCGGGAACGCGACGGAACTCCCTCAAGGACTCGGCCTGTATCGCCTCCGATCCGCTGGTTAGGATCGCCACCATGGGGGACTAGCCGGGTTTCGCCCCCGTTCTCCGGATCGGCTGCCAGCGGCTTGGTAGAACGCCCCCCAGCGGCACTCTCATGCATCCCGTTTGAGGTTGCCATCCGGCTTGCGCGAGTCGGCCAAATTGGCCAAGACTTAGTGACTACCACCCGCCGGAGGGATTGCCATGCGGACGCTGAGCGCCAAGGACGCGAAGTACGGCTTCGGGCGAATGATCGATCTCGCCCGAGCCGCGCCTGTGACGGTCGCCAAGTACGGGCGTCCGGTCGTCGTCGTGCTCTCGGTGGAGGAGTACGAGCGGCTTAAGGCACTTGACATGAGACCGACACACGCCGGAACGGCGGCGCGGAAGCGCACCGGGGCGGGAGGCCGTTGAGCCGGATGGACAGCCATACTGCACAGGACATCCGTACGAAGTTCATCACGCCCGCCCTGCGTGATGCTGGATGGCGCGGTTAGCATGATCCGCGTCCCGGTGCCCCCTGAGATGCTTCGCTGGGCCTGCGAACGTGCGGGCCACGACGTGGCCCACGTTGCTGAGCGTGTCCCGCAGCTGTGGGCTTGGGTTCGACGCGAGCGGCAGCCGACGCTGAAGCAATTGGAAAGGCTGGCCAAGGTCACCCATACACCGCTCGGATACCTGTTCCTCCCGGAGCCCCCCGAAGAGCGCCTCCCGGTGCCTGACTACAGAACCGTGTCAGGCAGCGCCGCGGCCAAGCCGAGTCCCGATCTGTTGGACACGCTGTACACGATGCAGCGCCGCCAGGCATGGCTGCGGGAATCCCTCGTCGAGCACGAGGCAGAGCCACTGCCCTTCGTGGGAAGCGCCCGTCTTGGCGACGAGCCGGATGCGGCTGGGCGCGAGATGCGGCGAGCGCTGAACTTGGACGAAGGATGGGCGGCCGGAGTCCGAACTTGGGAGGACGCCGTGGGCGAGTTGCGTCGCGCGATCGAGCACCTCGGCGTAATGGCGGTGATCAACGGCGTGGTGGGGAACAACACCCACCGGCGACTGAGGGTGGAGGAGTTCCGCGGCTTCGCGCTCACGGATCCCTACGCGCCGCTGATCTTCGTGAACGGCGCCGACGCGAAGTCGGCACAGATGTTCACCCTCGCCCATGAACTGGCGCACATCTGGCTTGGCACGGAGGGAGTTTCCGGCTTCGACACGTTGCTTCCAGGGGGGACCGAAGTGGAGGACTGGTGCAACCGGGCCGCGGCTGAACTGCTCGCGCCCACCCAGGAGGTCAGGGCGCGATGGATGGAAGTCAGGCGGTCGCCGAATCGCTTCGATTCACTGGCTAGGACGTTCAAGGTGAGCCCGGTGGTGGCCGCCCGGCGCGCTCTGGACGTGACTCTCATCGACCGCAGTACCTTTTTCGACTTCTACGAGCGCTATGTGAAGCGGGAACGCAAGAGGGCCACGAAGGCTACTGGAGGCGATTTCTTCAACAACCAGAACACACGGGTCGGCGAACTATTCGCGACCCAAGTCCTGCACGCGGCCATGGAAGGCCGCATCGGGTTCAAGGAAGCCTATGACCTGACCGGGCTTCGGGGTGGAACCTTCCAGAAGTACGCTAGGCGGCTGGGGATGGACCTCCCATGAGCGTAGATCGCGTCTACCTCGTGGATTCGGATGTGTTCATTACGGCGAAGAACCTTTACTATCCTTTCGACATCTGCCCCGGCTTCTGGAAGAGTCTGCTTCATCACCACCGGGCAGGCAGGGTCTACAGCATCGACCGGGTCCGCAGCGAACTCCTTGCGGGTCGCAAGACGGAGGATCTCGTGCAGTGGGTGAGCAGCGAAGTCCCAGAGGGCTTCTTCCTCCCCGTGGACACCGCCGAAGTGGCGGATGCCTATACCGACATCATGATGTGGGTCCAGCGCCAAGCGAGGTATTTCGACCACGCGAAGGCGAAGTTCGCGACGGGTGCGGACGGCTGGCTGGTAGCTTACGCTCGGGTCCACGGTGTGATCGTTGTGACCAACGAGCAGAGCGCGCCGGAATCCAAGAAGGAGGTCAAGCTGCCTGATCTATGCGATGAGTTCGGTGTCCGGCGCAACAACACGTTTGCGATGCTTCGGTCGCTGAACGTCCGATTCGATTGGACTAGAAGGACATGATGTCCTACGACCCGCTCCGGCGATGCGACGATGCGATCGTGGAGTTCTACCTGGCTTCTAACAGGTTCAATGGGATACCAGCATCGAACCTTACGAATCTGTTGAAAGGTGACTCCGATGACCTTGATCGCGTCCTCACGCAGCTGGTTCAAGAGAATCGGGTTAGCCTGACGTTTGGTAAAAGACACCCAAATCGTAACATAAAGGCGTTCGAGCCGGAGTCCACCGAAGTGCAGCTCAGCAAACTCTCCACGTATGGGGCCCAAAGTGCTTGCGTCTATCCCACTCCCAATCGTCTGCTTGAAGTCGTCGATCAAGATTCCTACGCAGGGCAACCATTCTTGCTAAGCCTCGCCTTGGGTACACCACAGCTGACCCTGCTGTCGTTCGACCTGACGGTCTTGGAGCGATACCGCAACGATCCTCGCTTCCACTACACAACGAGCGATGTGAGCGGACAGATCGCTACGCGGTCGGCAGATGAGAGTACGATGCCAGAGTCGAATCAGGTCTTCCTGCAGACGTTCGGCTTTTCCTTTGACCAGGACCTCAATCGAGCGGTGGCGGTGTTCGTCTGGTACTTGGCGAACCTCACTCCTGAGCACCAAGCGATCTGGAAAGCCCACCAGCTTGGGGACGAGTACAAGTGTCATCCAGATTATCAGCGTATATCGGCGGGACGATTTCCAGAAGGAATCTCAGTCTTTCAGGCGTTCCTCCGAGAGTTGGCCGAGATCAATGCAATCTGCCGGACGATTGGGTATCCGACGCTATTCAGAACGGAGTTCGAAGATGATGACCGTCCTCGCCGGTTCGGCTTTCTCCTGCGACCGACGCGACAAGAGTATCACGATTTCGTGCTGCTGCTAGATAAATTGATGGCGGACAACCTGAATCACGATTTTTTTCGAAACGACTTGGAACTCACGACAGAGACGGAGCAGGAGGATGGCCGGATCCGGGTGAGGGACAAGGGAACCATCATGCTACTCGAGGAGTGGCTGGTGGCGATGTGTCGGATGGACGATCCCAGTCCGCTACGGGAGATCGCATCGGCCTTTAGGCGGACCCGAAAGGTGCGACAAAGGCCAGCGCACGCGATTGAGCCGGACGAGTTTGATCAGAGCTATCTGACCAAGCAGCGGGAACTTATGGGGAGTAGCTTGGAAGCTCTTGGGTCGATCCGATACATCTTGTCGCGGCATCCCCTTGCATGTGATCATGAGCCGAAGTACCGAAGGGAGGATTGGAAGGTGTGGATGTACTGAGACTGAACGCTCTGGTTTACGCGCTTCGCAGGGCCAAGCACCTCGTGTACCGGCCACCCGACGGTCCAACATGTTCAGGGGCTTCGTCGCGAAAGCGGATCGCCTCCGTGCAGTTTGACAACGGCTTTCATCGGACTCTGGACCAGATTCGCGGCATCGCGGAGTCCAGAGGTCACAACCGGCTTCGACCCGCGATCCCTTTACGGCGTGGATCGTCGTGGGCACGGGCGATGGCCGGAACGGCCAGCTACATCGCAGCCGTCAAAATTGACGAGGTGCACCGGGGTCCGGGAAGCGAGGGAGCCGAACGCGAGCCATTCGGCGGCATCGTCCCCGCCGACACCTTCCACTTGAGCACGTTGCAGCACGGGTTCCTCGAACTGTTGCTGCCGGACAACGGGGAGCGTCGCGAGCGACAAGACCTCCCGGTACAGGTGGGTTCTCGACCGTTCAACCTGCGGGGGAACCAGCGGACCCAGGGTGAGTACTCCAGCCAAGAGAGCCGGATAGCTTTCGGACAGGGTTGGCGGGTGCTCCACGCGTCCGACTACCGGGAGCCGTCGCCAACGAATCCATGGGCAGACGATGACGCGGATCATTGATCCCCCGCGTGACCAATTTGGGGAACTCCCCACGCCGCTTACATACGGTGAGCGGCAAGTGATCGATCTATTCGACCAGAAGCTCCCCGCCAAATGGGAAATCTACGTCCAACCGCATCTCAACGGTCTGCGGCCCGACATCGTGCTCCTGCACCCCGGCGTCGGCGTCGCCGTCTTCGAGGTCAAGGACTGGGATCTCGGCGCGATGCAGTATTACATGGAACAGGACGGCTTCGGCCGCCCGGTCCTATGGGCCAGTGACAAGAACGGCAGGCGCTTCTCGCGTGAGAGGGACAACCCGATCAACAAGATTCTCCTCTACGAAAAGGAGTTGTTCGAGCTCTACTGTCCCCGTCTCAATGGGGCCGGACGCGGAGTCGTTACCGCCGGGCTGGTCTTCCCTCGCTCGCCTCAACTGGAAGTCGAGCGCGTCTTCGAGCCGTTCCGGCGTTCGCACCACAAGATGAAAAAGCACATGGACTACTATCCGATTTCGGGTGGTGAACGTGTGTCGGCCGGCAGCGTCAGGAAGCTCTTTCCCGAGTGTCGGCGAACCTCTTCCCTGTACATGAACGATGACATCGCAGCAGATCTTCGCGGTTGGCTGAAGGAGCCCTTCTTCAGTCGGGAACAGCGCCGACCGCTTGCGCTCGACGCGAACCAACGCAGACTTGCGAGCCAGCGGACGCCGACGGGATACAGGCGAATCAAGGGACCGGCTGGCTCTGGCAAGAGCGTGGTACTGGCTGCGCGGGCCGCAACGCTCGCCGCAGAAGGCAAGCATGCCCTCGTTGTCAGCTACAATATCACACTGCTCAACTACCTGCGGGACCTTGCCGTTCGCCATGCCGCACCGCGCAATGTCATCCGTCGGCAGATCGACTTTCTGAACTTCCACTATTGGTGTAAGCGCGTCTGCCACGAGTGGGGACACGCCGAAGCATACCGACTTCTATGGCGCTCATCGTCAGATAGCGACGGTAGCAGGGTAGACCGGAGGGCGGTCTTGGAACATGCCCTGCCGTCTCTGGTGAGGCGGATCTACGACGGATCGGGTTGGATACCCAAGTACGACGCAATCCTCGTTGACGAAGGCCAGGACTTTCGTCCCCATTGGTGGCAGACGCTCAGGGCCGCCCTAAAGCCGGGCGGCGAAATGATGCTGGTGTTCGACAAGACACAGAACGTCTACGGAACCGCCGCTGCGTGGACCGAGGACGAGATGCAAGGCGCTGGTTTCAGGGGGCCATGGAACCAACTGAAGATCAGCTATCGCCTCGCGCCAACGATCGTGAGGCTAGTCAAGAGTTTTGCCGAGGAGTTTCTGACCGGCGAGGAGATCGATGTCCCCGAGGTCGAGCCTGGCATTCAGATGGGCCTGTTAGATGAACTCCGTTGGCGCCAGGTTGACTCAGAAGCGAATGGACCAACCCCAGGACTCGCCGCCTGCGATTCTGAACTCCGTCGCATGATGCAACGACTGCGCGCTGACACGGCCGTTCCCGACATAACGTTCCTGTCAGGCCAAGATGCGGGTCGCCGTTTCGTCGAAATGCAGGAACGTAAGGGAGTCCACTTGGTACACACCTTCGATGAGGATGATCGGAGTGCTCGCCGCCTGAAGCGTGCGTTCTTCCAAGGGGCCGCGGGAATAAAGGCAACCACGACTCACAGCTTCAAGGGCTGGGAAGCGCGTCACCTCGTTGTCTACGTTGAATCGATTGAGCGCGCCGAAGACAGAGCCGTGCTGTATACCGCACTCACAAGACTGCTCCGCCACGAGGAGGGAAGCTGCCTGACTGTGGTGTCCTGCTGTGAGGAATTGCGTAGGTATGGAAGGAAATGGCCAGACCATGAGGAGGAGTTCTAAGTCTAAGGGTGTGGCCCGGGGGCTGCCAACGCACGGGTGCCTTGGTCCTTGATCTGACGCGAGGCCCTGCGGCGGAGACGGTTGTCCGGCGACAATCAAGATGAGAACGTTGCGACAATCAAGGTGAGAACGGGGAGGGGTCGCGACGCTTCGGGTACTGGGATGATGGTGGGGTCTTCGGTGGGGGGCAAGGGGGGTGGGGGGCGGGGTGGAAGGGCAGGCTGGCCGCCGACCCGGCGCGGCGAGCGTAGCGAGCCGTGACGGGGCGGCGGATGGCCGGGTTTTCCGAGGGATTGGGGTAAGGGTGAAGTCCGCCCGGCGGCCTCTACGGCGGATTCTCGGGGTCCTTTCAGCCCCGGACCGCGCGAAGTGAGCCGTTCCGGTCCTGATCCGGCGGTTTCAGGGGGTGAGAAGGCCCCCCGGCGGGGCACTGAACGGCTGTCGGCGCCGCTCAGAGCCGCGTTTTCGGCCTTGTGCGGGGAACGGGCCGGGGTCTCCGGGCCGCGTCAGGCGGGTTCCGTTCCTTCCCCTTGCTTCTTGCCGCCCCGCTTTCCCGCCTCTGCCCGTCTGGCCGCGGCGGCAGCCCGGCGGCGGTAGCTTTCGACGTTGAGTTCGAAGATGTGGGAACGGTGGACGAGCCGGTCGACCGCGGCGACGGTCATGGCATCGCTGCCGAAGATCTTGCCCCAGGCGCTGAACGGTTCGTTGGCGATCACCAGGACCGAGCGGTTCTCGTAGCGTGCGCCGATGAGATCGAAGAGAACGCTGGTCTCCGCCCCCTCGGAGGTGACGTAGGAGAAGTCGTCGAGGATGAGGAGGTGGTACTTGAAGAGCTTGCCGATGGCGGCGTCGAGGGCGAGGTCCCGGCGCGCCGCCTGGAGCTTCTGCACCAGGCTCGCCGTGCGCTGGTATAGGACCCGGAACCCGTTCTCGACGAGCTTGAGGCCGAGACCGGCCGCCAAGTGGCTCTTCCCCGTTCCGGGCGGCCCGAACAGGAGCACGTTGGCTCCTTCCTCGAGCCAGATGTCGCCGCTCGCCAGCACGCCCACGCGTGCCTTCGAGACTGCGGGAACAAGGGTGAAGTCGAAGTTGTCGAGCGTCTTGCCGCGCGGCAGCTTCGCCTCGGCCCGGTGCCGCTCGAAGCGCCGCCGCTCCCGGTCGGTGACCTCGTGGGCGGCCAGCGCGGCGAGCAGCCGCGCCGAGGACCAGCCCTCCCGGTCCGCGCGTTCCGTGAAGCTCCGCCACAGGGCCCGCATGGTCGGCAGGCGCAGCTGCTTCAGCAGAAGGTCGACTTGTGGCGGGTCCACGACGAAGGGGTCGTTCATGCCAGGGCTCCGTTCAGGCAGGTGTCATCGTAGGCCGACATGGGCGGCAGGCCCACGCCGACATCCGGGATGCCCTCCGGCTTCGCCTCGAAGCGCTTGCCGAGGACCGCCGGATCGGGAAGTGCGCCGCCGGCCAGGCACCCGTCGATCTCGGCGGCCAGCCGGGCTTCGCAGCAATGATCGTGGGCCAGCGCGAGCAGGTCCACCATCCGGCGGCAGGCCCGGCGGTCGTCCAGACCCTCGCGCAGCGCGTCGAAGGCGCGGCGGTAGGCGTCGCGGGGGAACAGGCCGTCGCGGTGGACCCAGTTCAGCAGCGCCATCGGCTTGCGCCTGAGCGACGGCAGCACGTGCCGGTAGTCGACCACCCGCCCGCGCCGCCCTCCCGGGCCCGCATGGCCCCGCGGCAGCGTCATGAGTTCGTCGGTCCCCGCGAAGACCACCAGGCGGTCGTCGTACAGCCGCACCCGCAGCCGGTGTCCCACCAGACGCGAGGGCACCGTGTAGAAGACCCGCCGCAGCGAGAAGCCGCCCGTGCTCGTCACCCGCACCAGCGTCTCCTCGAAGCCGTCGCTGCGCCGGGGCGGCAATGCCCCCAGCACCGCCCGCTCCGCATCGATCCGCTCCCGGTTGCGCGCGTTGCGGCGGCTCACCACACCGGCCAGAAACGCCCGGTACGCCCCGACCGTCTCGAAGTCGGGCGAGCCCCTCAGCAGCAACGCATCCCCGACCGCCCGCTTCAGGTGCCCGTGCGGCCCCTCGATCGCTCCGTTCTCGTGCGCCCGGCCCCGGCTGTTGCGGCTCCCCTCCATCCCGTAGTCCTCCAGCAGCGCCTCATACCGCGCCGTCAGATCGTCCCTCGCCTCGCGCTTCAGGTTCCGGAACGCCGCCGACAGGCTGTCCGTCCGGTGCTCCTTCGGCACCCCGCCCAGCGCCCACAGCGCGTCCTGCAGCCCCTCGGCCAGCGCCACGTAGCTCTCCCCGCCCAGCACCACCGCCGCGTGGCAGAACCCCGAGTACTCCAGCCGGAAGTGATACAGCCTGTGCGCCAGCGGCTTCCCCGCCACCGTCACTCCCAGCGTCCCGGCGTCGGTGAAGTCCGACAGGCCGCGCCGCCCCGGCTCGTGCTTCTGCCGGAAGATGATCTCCTGCTCCGGCCCGTGCTTCGCCTTCCAGGCCCGCACCCGCCGCTCCAGCGTGCGCCTGACCCCGGGGTGCAGCTCCGGATGGCGCCGCATCATCTCCTCGTACAGCGCCACCGCCCGCAGCCCCGGGTTCGCCTCCAGCAAAGGCACGATCTCCTCCTCGAAGATCCCCGCCAGCGGATCCGGGCGCCTCCGCCCTCTCGGCTTCCTCTTCTCCGACGGCCGCCCGGGATCCGCCTCGATCCGGTAGGCCGTCGCCGTGCTGAACCCCGCCCGCGCCGCCGCCAGCGCCGGGCGGTCCTTCTTCCGGTGGGTCATGTAGAGCTCCATCTGGTGGTCCGTGATGCGTCGGCCCGGCACTTGGCGTCTCTCCGCTCGAAGGGAAAAACACCAAAGCTCGCGCCGGCCGCGGCCACCTCCGCTCTCTCACCCTGTTTGTCGCTGGCTTCTCATCCTGATTGTCGCGCTACA
>JAJDVT010000042.1 GCA_022826005.1 Gemmatimonadota bacterium
ATCCTATGTGCTCGACGTGCTGGACGCCCGCAGACGGCTGGAGGAGGCCAAGAAGGCAGCCTGACTCTCGGGGGTACCATCCCCCAAGGCCGGGGACGTGTCACAGCGTCTCCGGCCTCTCTTATGCCCGCTTCCGAGGCAATCTTCGTTCGCAACGAAGCACTCCAGCCGGAAACTTCCCGAAGCTGCAAGGTGACATCCACCTCATGGCGCCGATCCCAGTGCGGCATGTACTCCCCGCCACCCTGGTCACGGAACGCTACCCTCGCCCATTGGTACGAAGCCCAGCCCCGGAGTAGCCCCTTGTGCCGTTGAATGGACACGTCCCACCCAAGGGCGTGGCCGTCGTGGAACTCAAGAGCGGACAAATCGCGTGAGGAATCCGGCCTCCAGCGAGGGTTGTCGCCGAATTGCCTTACCCAGAAGCCCGCGGATCCCGTCCATGTTTCTCCGGGCCGAGCGTCGACAGCCACACTGATCCCGTCGGCTGCGGAGGCCGGCAACCCTGCTGTACGAAGTGACCACATCGGAGGTCCTGGAACGATGTAGCGGTCGTCCCGCACCGCGGATAGGAACTGATAGGCCCGATCGAGACTTGCGCTCAGCGCGACCGCACCAATGTGCAGGCGGCCGGACAACCGTGGCTCCAGAAAAGCCCGGGAGCCAGTACCCTCGGCTCCAATGCGAAAGCCGGGAGCGAGTCGAAGGCGGCCGATCCAGCCCTCGATCTCCGCAAACAGCGAACCGTGACGGTAGGAATCAGAAACCTGCGACTCAATGTATGCGCCGGGGCCACTCGCAAGAAGACTCACCGGGCCGGCTTCGGCCCTGCCGCCAACGCGCACTCCGATGCGCTCCCCACGGATGGCGAGCTGTCCCCGTACACCCCGTGCACCAATACGGTTTCTGGTATACGGCCGTGATCCTTCATTGCCGACGGATACCGTGGCATCGTAGTTGCTGAAGTACACGGTCAGGTCGCTGTTCGTCCGGTTGTTGGGAACCCAGGACCATGTGAGGGAAGAGACGAGATTACCCCACTCCGAATCGAGCGATTCGCCCAGGTGATCGAGCTCCAATGCAAAGTGATCCTGGGAAGCCAGCAATGACCACCCCAAACGATGTTCTTCACCGAGGTAGCTCCACGTTCCCAGGTTGAGGTCGTGAAACGAGTACGGCATGGCTATGCCGGTGACATCGGTCGTCGCACGTCGGCCGGCTATCAGCCAGCTTCCATCGCTCCACGGAACCGGGCCCCGGGCGGCGAAGCGCAACCCAAGCATGCTCAACCCGCCACTGACTCCAAGACCCGACCCGCTTCGCGTTCGATGCTGTGCAGACAACACCCCGGAAAGTGACCCGCCGTATCGGGCGGGAATCGAGCCCTTGAAGAACTCCACGGACCCGATGGCATCCGGGTTGAACAAGCCGAACATCCCGAACATGTGATGCGGGCCAAAAACAGGCGCGCCGTCCAGGAATACGGCCAGTTGGTCGAAATCACCCCCGCGCAGGAAGATCTCTGATCCGAAATCGCTGGTGCTCGTGACGCCGGAAAACGACTCCAGGCTACGGAAGACATCCGCCTCGGCTATGGCCGGTACCGCCTTCACCTCCGCCTGCGTGACACCAATCGCTCCAACGACGACTTCTCTTTCAAAGATCTGCCGCGCCAATTCCAGAGAACTCGCCGCTGCCTGCTCCGAACGCACGGTCAGGGCTGCCAGGGTGACAGGGGAGCGCCTGAGGACCAGGGTCGCCATCGACCCTTCGCTCGGAACCGCAACAACCGTGTCCAGGGAATGGTATCCGATGCGAGTGGCCATCACTCGAACCGAATCCACGGTGGTCCTCGGCAACGTGGCCACTCCGGAACGATTCGTCAGCGCATTGATCCGAAGATCCGGAAGGGAAAGGGCCACGCCGGTGAGGGGTTCTCCCGACACATGATCCACGGTGCGTACGCTCCACTGTGAAGCGGCAGATTCCTGCGCACTCAGCGGCGGGCACCACGAAGCCCATAGCGAAGCTACCAGGGCGACGTGCAGTGTCGAACCATGGCGGCAGGTCCTGGCCAATCCGTTTCCCATCGGAGCTCCCGGGTGACTTCGTGGGCGAGGTGACAAAAGATAACCGGCCCACGAGCAGCAGGGCCTACACCTGACCACCACATCGGCACCGGATTCCATAGCTCCACGTCAATTGGATTTCCGCGTCGCCCCATGGGTCAAGAGGGAACCCAACTCCCGCTTCATCGGAGAACACGTCGGCAGGAGACACTGACCCTCGCACCCGGCTTGGCGCACCCTTGGGGTCGTGTGGGTTTTATTACGGTGTCCGGCGGGGCGTTAGCTGCCCGGGACCCCCGCCAGTATTCCATCGCACGGCTCCCCGCTGACCCGGCGAATCGGGTTAATGGTCACCTTTGGTGCCGAGTTGGGGCGCACGCTTCTGTGAATGCTGCCGTCCGGTTGAACGGTTTCCTCGTAGTAGAGGTGGTAGACCACCACACTGTCCGAGCGGATGCTGACGGGCCTCTTCAGGAGCCGTTGCTTCGTGCGGATGAGCGCGTAACAGCCGGTCTTGGGGTTGATGACGGCGCCGTGCGTGAGGGCGCCGGCGCCGAGCAGGACGAGGTTGCCGTGTCCGTCGAAGGAGACCTGCGCGCGCCGCGACCAGTGTTGGCACGAGCCTCCGCGTTGGATGACCCGCTGGCCGTTCCGAATCTCCCTTATGCTGCACCCCCCCTCCTTTGCGTCCTCCGGGGGAATCGTCAGGTTGCTTACCGTTCCGTCGCGTTGGTAGACGGTGAGTGTTCCCGGTTCATTGTCCATGGCCGTGAACACGTAGGCCGCATCTTCGGAACAGGCGATGCGGGTGTCGCTCATCAACGCCAGGCCGGTGGCGACGGCTTCTTCGCGCGGTCCAGTGATTGCGGACCCTCCCTGCGCCGTCGCAACGGGTCCGATGTTTTGATCCTGATACTCGGGTCCACGTCGCACCACGCCGCCCTGTGTGGGCACCGCGGGCTGGCCACCAAAACCGCACACCCCTCTGGTTGCCGGTCGAACCGGTGTCCAGGTGTCAATGCGGGTTCCCAACGAGTCGAACTCAAGGACTCTCAGGTAGCCGGATATGTAGAGTCCCCCGTTGGGCGCAAGCGCCAGTCCCGTCTTGCCGTTGCTCAGTTCGCCCGGGCCATCGCCCGTCGGGGCGAAGACGGTTCGTATCCATTCTCCCGTCAAGAGGGAGAATACCATGAATCCGTCCGGTTCCTCCCGGTCGTCGCCGTACAAAAGGCCACGAGTCCAGTCCACGGCCACCCGGCCGGCGTACAGTGACCTGTACTCGTCGTCGATGATGGTGCGACCGGCTTCCAAGTCGATCTCGACGATTTCCTGTGCGCTCACGGAAACCGTGAGAACGGCCGGTGTCAGAGCCCCGAGGAGCGATAGCCTGGGCATGGTGTTCGCCTTCCTTCCGATACGGCTTTAGACCGTAATGAGGTTAGTGACGTGACGCACCTCACCACAGTCACCGTACTCGCACGTAAGAACCAAGTCAACGGAGATTCCCTCGTCGTCGATGTCGATTTCGACGGAGTTACCGGCGCCGTCCAGCTCGCACTTCTCCGTGACTGTGATGATGTCACCGTCTTCGTCTTCCCACTGGTCGATGATGACAGTGTGATCCTCCGCGCACGCATCCTGCATGGCGCTGGGGTCGGTGCACTCCTTCGCGGGAGGCGCCGTGTCTGCCGTGGCGACGACCGGCGGTGCGAGGGCCACCATGAAGACGGCGGCGACAGCGATGGCGATGAACTTCTTCATCTGACTTCCTCCTGTTAGAGAGGGGGTGTGAGTGTGGCGCACCATTCGGCACGCCGTCGGGACAATTCCGGGATGGTCAGAGGACCGGCGGATCGATGCCGTCGCCGTCGAAGAAACGGGGGCCAGCCTCCGTGACGTCGGTCTCCTCGGCGTTGGTGAAGTAGTTGATGACCCGGTGGATGTTGTGAGCCCACACGTAGCCGGGCACGAACTCCGGGTAGAAGTCGATATCGGGACGGTAGATCGCCGTTTCGCACTTCGTTGTCTTGTACGATTTCGACCACTGGCGCTCCCCGGTGACCGGCGGCGGACCCTCGATGGGCCAATCGCGCCCATGCACGACCCACAGGTCGTTGCCGAGTATTGCCCCACCGCTCGACGACGTGAACGGGCGTACCGTGAACAGGCCGCGCGACCCGGGGAACAGCGGCGGCCGTTCGATGAACGTGATCGCAGATCCGATCAGCTGGGGGTTCTTAGAGCATCTGCCTGAAGAGCTTGCCATGGCGCCCTGGATGTCGTACTCGGCGATGTGGCGCTCGAACTTGGCGACGAGTTCCTGGACGTGGCGTCGGCGCTGCTCGGCCGTCCGGCCGGTCATGGTGCCGGCGAAGTCAAGCAGTGCCGGGTCGGCGAGTTCGCGCTTCAAGTCCGCGACCACCATGCGATAGGCGTCGATCCCGGTGTACGCCTCGTCCGGAACGGATTGCGGTTCAGGTTCGGCCGGCACGGTCACCATTTCCGTGCAGCCTGCGAGGATGGTGATGGCGAGCACTGCGAGTGTTCTTCTCATCATTCTGTTCCCTTCGGGGTTTGACTCGGGCGACGACTCCTTCGCCGCCTCAACCCTGTAGTGTCGCGAGCGTTCGGTTCCGTTTCTCCGTGATGCCCTCGGCAGCCGCCACTCATGCTTCGCACGCAGCCCTTAGCGCCTGAATCGCCCGGAATCTGCTGGACCGTACGGCTTCTGCAGTCACCTCCATCGCCTTGGCGATTTCCAGGTCGGGCATCTCGTCCACCACCATGTGCCGCAACGTCCGCCGCTGCGGGGCGGGCAGATGCTCGATCGCGCTGAGCACCGAGTCGATGCGGGGATCACGGGGCGGGGGGTCGTCAGCCGGGAGGGTGTGGACGTGCGGGAAAGCCTGGAGTATCGCTGCGCGGCGTTCTCGCTTCCTCAGGTGATTCCGGCCCACGTTCTTGACGTACCCCAGCAGCAGTCCCTTCGGAGAGGACACCTCCCCGACCTCCTCCAGCTTCCGAAGGATCGCCAGCAGCGCCGACTGCCTGATGTCCTCCGCAGTCGTCGAAGGACCCGCGTACCTTGCCGCCACCGCCAGCATCGCTCTGTCGTGCTCTTTGGCCCAGCGCTCCAATTGACCCCTGTCGGCCATCCCGTTCGCTCCATGGTCATTCGTGGGCGGAATTGCCCACGTGATGACACAGACAGTTGCCAGAGCCAAAGCGTGCAAAACCATTCTCACGCGACCCATGGCAAGGAGTGGTTCCTACGCCCCGGGAGCCCGTCCGCCACCGCTCCGAATCGCCCCAACCACCTCAGCCAACTTGCTGCCGTGACCTTCGCCGACGACGACGCCCTCTCCGTCGACGGCGATCACCCACGGCACGCGCCCCGCAACCATCTGCACCGTTTCGTCGTCGAGGCCGTCGGGCGTCCCTACCGGGACAAGCCACCCCATTTCGCGGGCGAACGCCGCCGCCGCACCGGGAGGTCCGGGGGCGATGGCGAGAATCCGCAGGTCTCCGCTGTCCATCGTGGAAAGCCACTCCGTCCATCCCGGCGCGATCCGTCTCGTATGAGGGCATTCCGGATCGAAGACGAGCAGCAGCGTGCGGCGTCCATCGCCCAGCCGGACCGCTGCGCCGTCAACAAGGCGGAACGACAGCATCGAGACATCGTCGCCGCCGGTGAGGAAGTCCGGCGCCGGGCCGAGGGCACGGGCCCTCGCGGCGAGCACCACGACTTGCGCGATGGCGAGGATGGCGAGGCCGAGAACCATCGCGAGATGGCGTGGCCGCGTTCCGCCCGGGCGGCCGCTGGCAGGTTTCAGGGGAAGTAGTGGGGACATCTGTTGAACCCTCCTGTTCCGTGGTGGTGGCGACCGTTCTGGTCGCCAGTGTGGGTTGTAGCCATCACCACACACAGACAGGTGCCGGTCAACAAACGTGCAATCGGATGTTCGGGGGCCGGTTCCGGATTACCGGGGGCGGCCCCTGTTCCACAGGTAGGCCGCTACCACCCCACCACCCACGACCGAAGCCACTGCGCGAAGGAGCAGCGGCGCCGTTTCCGCTTCCGTCATGCGGCTGGCGAGGAATGCGAACAGCGCCAACCCGACAAGGAATCCGGCAAGGGCGATTTCCCAGCCGGCAGGAGGTCGCTCCAGCTTCCGCTTCCGGGGTTCCAGCCGGGAAATAGCCGCGTCGATCAGGCCATGCCGCGTTTCGCCGGGGGGGCTCATTGCCGATCGGGTTCCCTCGACTATTGCGTCATGTAGACGGTCGCCGACCGGCTCTTCCACCTGATCCGGCCCGCCACCCCCCGCGTCCGCCGATTCCGTCGTGGCTGGACTCTTCATTCCCGATAATCCTTCATCATGATGCTTAACCTCTTCCTTGCGTGTCGAAGATTGGACCGAACCGTCTCAGGCCGCACCCCCTGAATCCTCGCTACCTCCGCGGTACGGTACCCCTCGAGGTGGACCAGGAGGAACGTGTCTCCCTGCCTCTTCGGCAGGCGTGCCAGGCAGTGCCGGAGCCGAGCCAGGAATTCGGTCCGCTCGAGGTTCTCGGATGGATCGTCATGGTCATGCACGCCGTTCAACGACACCACTTCGGAGATGTACCTGGTCTCGTCCTTCCGTCGTGTCTTCCTTTCCGCTGCCCAGTTGGAGCAAACGCTGCTCGCCACCTTGTTGATCCAGCCGCGTAGCGAGCCGCGCCCGGTGAACTGCATTCTCCGCTCCCACATGCGGATGCAGATCCGCTGGAACAGGTCATCCCGGTCGCTTTGATCCAAGGCATACGAAGCGGCCACGCTCTCGATCAGGGGACTGAAGTGCGCCAGCACTTTTCTCAGGCTGTCGAGATCGCCGCTCTGGAAGGCTTCAAAGTCGAGTTCGGCGTCGGCGTCGAAACTGTCGCGGGGGCCTTCGGAGCTGTCACTCATACATAGCGCTTGCGCGCGATGCCGAATAGCACTGAAGCCAGCAGGAGTGGAACCACCAGCGGTATCCAGGCGGCGACCACTCCCGACCGCATCGTGCCGTCTCGCAGGAAAGGCTCGACCGGTCCGGCGATCATCACAGCGCCGAAATAGGCCACGCCACCCAGCACGCCCAGCGCCAGCAGGACGTTCCTTCGTGGACCGCGCCCGAAGTTCTCGGTGAGCTGAGCGGCAAGCACCCCCATCATCGTGTTGATCAGGCCGAACACGGCCATGGCGATGGGCCGGTGGAGGTACCACCTGAGTATGTTGGGTGGAGCTTGGGACCGGTCGTCAACCCGCAGACTGTATTCCGACGGCGGATTGTCCTCCACAGCGCGGAGATTCCGAAGGATGTTTGGTGGAGTTGCGGCCCCGAATGTTCGTCGCTCTACGGTCCCGTCGCCCAGCGTATCCCAATACCGGCTCTCCAGTTCAGGTGCGCCCCATGCAGCGAGATAGTAGGAAGCCGCGCCGACCGCGAGTCCGAAGGCGACGGCGGTCGGAAGGAGGCGTCGCGAGTATCCCATCACCTGCGCAAGCTTCACACCGCCCGCAAAAAGCAGGAACGGCAGGATGAAACCCAGATCGTTGGCAACCGACCAAATCCACCAGGAGACGACCTCGAACTGTCCAGCTGAAGGCCATTGGAACAACAGGAGCGTCTTGACCCCTAGCAGCAACGCACACCAAGGCAGCATGGATCCGAGGCCCGCCGTCATGCAAGCCAGGAGAGTTGGACGCTTAGCCGCTACCGTCCGCATTCCAAGGTGTCAGGATCGAAGTTTCCAGATTCGGGTCTCGGCACTGCGCGTCCTTGGTACAGTACTGGCCTATCCAGCAACACTTCCAGCAGCAGAACGCTTCTTTCCCCTCGCCCCGACAGCAGTCCATGATTCCGCTTCCCGGGACCGGGGTCGCAGCGTGGGCGCTTCCCAGCGCGAGGTTGATCAAGATGAGTACCATGGCGAATTTGCGCAACGTCTTTTCTCCTGTTGCCTGGGGCTCACCCGAGTTCCGGGACTGTCGCCCGTTTCTGAAGGATGCTTCTCTGAGGACGTATAGACAGCTGCCGGTGGCAAACCGTGCAAAACCGTCCGGTCAGTCGTCGGTCGCAGCGGGCCGTCCCGGCCCGTCCGTGCCCACCTCCGCGGGCTTCTCTTCAGCCTCCGCTTCGAACAGCCTGAGGAGCGCCTCTTCCCGGAACGTCGCGTGCTCCAGATGTCCCTCGACGAAGTAGCTGCAGTGCACCTCCCCGTCTTCGGTTTCCTCAACCGTCATCCACGGGCCACCACTCCTGAGCATCACGATGTCTCCAGCGCAGGTGTACTCGCTCTCCATCTCGCTCGGTCTCCCTTCCGTCGTTGCCGGACGCAATTGTGGCTCTTCACAGACATAGACAGCTGCGACGGGAAAACCGTGCAAAAGTACCTGCCGGCCCCACCCCCTCCTACGACACCCGTCCCCCCTCCCCACCCCGCACCACTGCCCCCATCCCCAGCCCCCTCAGCACCTCGTTCACCTCCGCCAGCTCTTCGCCCCACACTCCGTCCAGCTCGGCGAGCAGCCCCTCCAGCGTCCCCACCATGATCCCGAACACCTCGTACATCCCGCTCGTCGGCCGCCCATCCCCCCGCTCCGACATCGACAGCAGGTTCGCCAGCCGGTTGTTCACCTTGATGGGGAAGTTGAGCGGGTCCTGGTTGGACCGGTTCCGCACCTGGTAGATCTCGCCCTCGATCTCGTCCAGCGCCGACCGCAACCGGTCCGCCGCCGCGCTCAGCCGTTCGTCATCCACCGCCTCCAGCCGCTCCGCCAGCTCCGTCTTCACCCGCTGGATCTCGATCACCGCGCGGTTCGCCTCGTTCACCCTGGCGCGGATCTCCATCCCGAACTCGTACTGGGCGACCAGGTCCTCGTCCGTCACGTCGGTGATCCACGGGTTGCGGCGCACCTCCAGCTCGACGCTCGTGGAGACGACGCCCAGGTCCAGCCGCGCGCGGTACATCCCCGGGGGGACCGTCGGCGACATCGTCCGCACCCCCCAGAGGATCATCCCGGGGAAGGTGGCGGCCGGATCGGTCCGCAGGTCCCACCGTAAGCGATTCCAGCCGGCCTCCACCGGCAGATCCGGACCCGACCAGCGGTCCCGCGCCTCGCCCTCCGCCGCCACGGTGAAGGTCCGCAGCACGTTCCCGTCCGCATCCTCGATCTCCAGCTTCGGGTCCGACACCGCTTCGCTGGCGACCGCCTCCGCCATGAAGTCCCCCAGCCACCACGTCAGCACCGCCCCATTCGCGGACCGGTACGCAGGGGCCGGTTCGAATATCGCCAGGTCCCTATCCAGCATCCCCGGCTGGTACTCCCTGAGCGGCCCCACGTTGTCCAGCACCCAGAACCCCCGCCCGTGACTCGCCATCGCCAGCTCGTCATGCTCAGGGATCACGTCCGTCACCGGCATGTCCGGCAGCCCCGGGTTCAGCTCCTGCCACCAGCCGCCGTCGTCGAACGTCACGTACACGCCGTGGTTCGTCCCCGCGTACAGCAGCCCCTCCCGGTTCGGATCCTCGCGCACCGAGTTCACGTACGCGTCGTCGCGGATACCGTTCACGATCCTGGTCCACGTCGCGCCGTAGTCGTCCGTCTTCCAGATGTGCGGCCGGAAGTCGTCGAGCAGCGGCAGGCGCGCGGACACGTACGCCTTGCCCTCGTCGAACGCCGACGCGTCGATCAGGCTGACGCGCCCGAAGTCCGGCATGTCCGGCGGCGTCACGTTGGTCCAGCTCGCGCCGCCGTCGCGCGTGACGTGCACGAGCCCGTCGTCCGACCCCGTCCAGATCACGTCGATGTCGACCTTGCCGGGGCCGACCGCGAAGATCGTCGCGTACACCTCCGGCCCGTTCATGTCGCCGGTGATCGGGCCGCCGGAATGGCCCAGCGTCATGGGGTCCGCGCGGGTGAGGTCGTCGCTCAGCCGCTCCCAGGTGTTGCCGCCGTCGGTGGTCCGCCAGAGCCGGTTCGACGACGTGTACAGCACATTCGGATCGATGGGCGAAAAGATGATCGGAAAGGTCCATTGCCAGCGCTCGACCATGTCGATGGCCGGCTCGCCGGAGTAGAACCACGGATAGGGATTGACCTCGCGCGAGGTGCCCAGGCGCCGGTTGTACCGGTCCAGGTAGCGACCGTTGTTGGTGCCCGAGAAGAAGACGTCGAGGTCCTTCGGGTCGGGCGCGATGTAGCCCGGCTCGCCGCCGCCTGCCCGGTAGTGCACGTCCATCGAGCCGCGGGTGATGGCCGGGGCGCGTGCGCCGGCGGGCACTCCGCCGTGGGCGCCGGCATCGGCCGCGTCGTCCCGCCCGCCCGCCATCGCCGACGCGAACCGCCCGGCGTTCCAGTCGGACGGCAGGCAGAGAGTGCTGTTGTCCTGCTGCGACCCGCAGATGTGCCACGGGATGTGCGCCGTCGTGACGCCGTGGTAGAACTGCGCGGTGGAAAACTCCTGGTCGGTCCACTCGCTGCCGGTGGTGAAGCTGACCGCGCCGCCGCCGTCGTTGGCGACCACCACGTGCGCGGGGTCCTCGGGGTCGATCCAGAAGTCGTGGAAGTCGCCGTGGGTGCCGTTGTTGATGACCTGGTAGGTCGCGCCGCCGTCGGTCGAGCGGAAGAAGGACGTGTTCTGCACGTACACCACGTCCTCGTCGTGATGGTCGGCGTACACGTGCGTGTAGTAGAACGCGCGCTGCCGGATCCGCCGCTCGTCGTTGATGAGCTCCCAGCTGTCGCCCCCGTCGTCGCTGCGGAAGAGGCCGCCGTCGTCGTGCTCGAAGAGGGCGTAGACGCGGCCCGAGTTCGCGCTCGAGACCGCCAGCCCGATCCGCCCCACCACGCCCTCCGCCGGCATGCCGGGGTTGCGGGTGATCTCGGTCCACGTGTCCCCGCTGTCGACCGATTTGAACATGCCGCTGCCCGGCCCGCCTGACGACATCGTGTACTCCTTGCGGAACGCCTCCCACAGCGCCGCGTAGATCACGTCCGGGTTGTTGCGATCGAGCACGATGTCGATCGCCCCGGTGCGCGCGTCGCGGAAGAGGATGCGCTCCCAGGTGTTGCCCCCGTCGGTCGACTTGAAGACGCCCCGCTCTTCGCTCGGCACCCCGTACTTCCCGAACGACGCGACGTAGACGATGTCGGGGTTCGTGGGGTGGATGCGGATCTTGGAGATGCCGTGGGATTCGCGGAAGCCGATGTGCTCCCAGGTCGCGCCCGCGTCGCGGCTCCGGTAGACGCCATCGCCCGGCAGGATGTTGCCGCGGATGCAGGTCTCGCCGGTGCCGATGAAGACGAGGTCGGGGTCCGTTTCGGCCACCGCGACCGCGCCGATCGACGACGAGCTGATCTGGAAGTCGGTGACGGGGAACCAGTCCTCGCCGCCGTTGGCAGTCTTCCAGAGGCCGCCGCCGGTCGCGCCGAAGTAGGCCTCCTGCGGGCGGCCCTTGACACCGGAGACCGCGATCGAGCGCCCGCCCCGGTCGGGGCCGAGGTTGCGCCAGGAGTAGCCGGCCAGGAAGGCGGAGTCGAGGACGATTTGCTGGGCGGCGAGGGGCTTGGGGGCGCCGAGCACGTGGGCGACGGCTGGCGGGAGCGGGCCGCCAACCGCCGGGAAGCCGCCAACAACCCAAAAGCCGGCCACGAGGGCCACGCCGAGTGCAATTCGCCGGACGAGATTCGGGCCCTGAACTGAAGTGGTTGTCACGGTAGCGGATCCTGTGCGTGGGTGGGCGGAGCAAGCGAGGTCAAGCTACCGGCGGCGCGGTGGGCGGGACAAGCGACAATCGCATTGCTGCACCGTTTGCGTTGATTCTCCAAGCTCCGGTCGGGCAGATTGGAGACAAGGCGGTCCTGCGGGAGGGCACGGAAGAGCCGCACGGGTAGAGCCGAAGCAGCGTTGCCGCTATTCTCCACCGATGGATACCCTCACGTCCGCGTGACCGAACCATGAAGGAGCCGTCCCCATGCGCAAGCACATCAACCGGTCCGGCGCCGCCCTGATCGCCGTCCTAGCAACCACCGGATGCACCGAAACCACCACGCCACCGCCGCCCGAACCCGACGCCATCATACTCGACGCGGACGACGCCATCCGGATCCGCATGCTGCTCTCGGTCACGGTCGCGCCGTCACTGGGAGCAGTGTCCCGGGCAGGGGCCGAGTTGGCCGCCGAGGACATGGGGCCCATCCACGGGCGCGGGGTGGAGCTGGGCGATCCCGTCGACACGAGCTGTTCGCCGGAGGGTGGTCGCGCGGGTGCGATGGGGATCCTCGGCGACACGAAGGTGGCGGGCATCATCGGCACCAACTGCTCGGCCGCGGCCGTGGCGGCGGCGCCGGTCGTCAGCGACGAGGGCCTGGTCATGATTTCGCCGAGCAACACGTCGCCGCGGCTCACCTCGGATCTGGCCGGCAATTCGAACGCCGACCATCAACCCGGCTACTTTCGGACGGCGTCCAACGATCTCCACCAGGCGCGCGCTCTCTCCGACTTCGTGTACAACCAGCTGGAACTGCGGAGCGTAGTCACTGTTCACGACGGCGACCCGTACACCTCCGCCCTCGTGGAGGCGTTCGCCGATGCGTTCTCGGCGCTGGGGGGCACCGTACCGTCCCAGGCCGAAATCGCAAAGGGCCAAACCGACATGACGGACGTGCTCGCGGACTTCGCCGCCACCGACCCGGAGGCCATCTTCTTCCCGCTCTTCGTAACGGAGGGATCGGCTTTTGCCGCCCAGGCCCAGGCCTTCGACGGCCTGGAAGGGACGACCCTGATTTCCGCGGCCGCACTGCTGGTCGGCCAATTCCTCGCGACACCGCAATCCGAAGGGATCTACTTCGCGGGACCGGAAGCCGACTTCCGATCCAACGTCAACGAGGTGACCGGCCGCAGCGGCGAGCAGGTTCTCGCTGCCTACGACGCCCGGCACGGCGGCTTCCCCCTGTCCCCCTACTGGGCGCACGCCTACGACGCCACCACCATCCTCCTCTCGGCGATCGAAGCCGTCGCCGTGGAGGAGGGCGACATGCTGCACATCGACCGGACGGCACTCCGCGCGCAGGTGAGGGCAACCTCCATGAGCGGCCTGATCGGCACGGTCGCCTGCGACCGGTTCGGCGACTGCGGCACCGGCCGGATGAACATCTACCACCACACGGACAGGAACATCACCGACGTCTCCAGGCTGCCGGTCGTCTACGTGTACAGTCCTTGACCAAGGGCCAGACAAAGGGACACTCGTCCGGTGAGGCCACCGAGCGGGTGGGCAACCCCTGCCGAGGCCGCAGTCAGGCGAGGCCGCCTCAAGGCGAGGCCGCTTTCGGGCGAGGCTGGTCGCTTGAGGTCTCCCCGGCCAGCGTCCTGGGAATTTGCCGATCGGGAAAATTACTCACCGTTTTCGTCGTTTTTTTCCCGATCGGGAAGATTCCTGCCCAGTATTCTGCACAATTCTACCGATCGGGAAAAGACCCGGCACGGTGCGGTAACACACCTATCGGGCCGCACCCCGTCAGTACGCCGCCTGCAGCCGCACTACCCCGCCGATCCTCATCCGGACGGTTCCGGCCCCGGGCACCTGGTTGGTTCCCTCCAGCTCCCGGTAGATCTCCGAGCGCTTCGGCAGGTTCTTTTCGGGATCCCAGAGGACGAATCCCGTGGCCGTGCCGGAGAGTCTCTGGTCGGACAGCGCATCCCCCACGCCCTCGACCAACTGCATCGAGATCTGCCCCTCCACCGCGATGTTCAACAGCGTAACGCCGTCGACCACGGATTCGCCCGTGAGGGTGTAGGTGTAGGCAGTGCGAGTTGCCGATTCCGACGTTTCATCCTGAACGGACCAGCTCACCGTATCCACCCACACGCCGCCCTGGCCCACCGGGTATCCGGGAAGCCGCGGGAAGATGTCGAAGGCGATCCCGGGGAAGGGAGTCAGGTCGGCCACCGCGCTGTCGAGGGCCGGCATCGCCCCGACTTCCACATGGCCCTGGCGCCCCACCGTCAGTGCGAGCGGACCGGTCAGGTCGTTGGCGTCCGCTTGCCGGGTTCCCGCGAGCGAGCTGCTCGAGCTCACATCGAAGCCCACCACGGTGCCGAACACCCCGACGCCCTGGGGATCAGGCGCGAACAACATGTTCATCGTCAGGAAAGTCGTCGTCGTTGTCTCGAAGTCGGTCCCGGCCATGTTCACCCCGACCACCAGGGAATCTTCGATGAGGAACAGCGCGGTCGGGGGTGACGGGACCCGGTAGGCAAGGCTGGTCGTGGGGCCGGTGCCGACATTGGGGGCGGCAGCGGGGGTGGCGGCTGGTCCGCCGGCGCAGGCTGTGATCAGCGAGGCGCTGGTTGCGGCTGTCAGAAAGTTCTTCATGGGCTCCTCTCCAGTCGGATCTGCGAAGACGCGGTCATGGCCATGTCCATGAGCCCCGCTCCGATTCCGGACGACACTGACTCGGCGGTCAGGTTGGTTTGCGCGTAGGCCGTCAGTCCGCGTTCGGTGTCCCAGAGGATCAGCCCCGTCACGGAGGTCTTCATGGTCTGTGTCATACCGACGCCCACGTCCATCGAGATTCCGGCAGTGATCTCGCTAGTGAAGGCAATGTGCAGCATTTCCCGGCCATCCACCACGGTGTCTCCCAACAGCGTGTAGGACGTGACCGCCGTGTTGGACCCGCCCATCGATTCCGATTCCACGGAGGTTTCCACCGAGTCTGCCCAGGTGTCCCCCGCCTCCAGGGCGCGACCCGGCAGCGGCGGATAGAGGACGCGGGCAACGCCGGCAAGGGGGGGCTTGGCCGACGCCTGCCCTATGTCCATCGGGCCATTGGGAAGCGATGCGAAGCCTGGTATCGCCACCCCCGGCAACAGGACGACGCGCAGCTCACCGCGACTGCCGACCAGGAACTCGACAGCCCCGTCCATGAGACCGTCCATGGTCATCTCTCCGGTGAACCCGGAGGACATTCTGCCTTTCGAGTTCTCAACCACCCCCAGCAGGCGAATGCCATGCCCGTCCTGCTCGATGTCCAGCTTCATGGTCATCGAGGTGCTCGCCGACAATCCCAGACTCTTGCCCATCCGGATGCTCATGCTGTCGGAATAGTGATAGACGGCGTTGGGGGGCGACGGCACTCCATACACGAGCGGGCTCTGCGCGGCAAGGCGCTCGCAGGGCGCTGCGCTGGCCGCGGTTGCCAGGACGGCCAGCCCGATTCTGTCCTTCATCACCGCCCTCACCTCTCCAGCCGGACCCGCGAGGATCCGGAAATCGTCACTTGACCGGACGGCATGGGGGGCGGCAACTGCACCGATCCGCTGCCGCTGCGTTGGCTCTCGGCGTAGGCGACCAGGCCCCGGTCGATGTCCCAGAGGACCAAGCCCGTGGTCGAGAACTCGGTGGCCGTGATCATCGACATTCCCATCATCTCCATGGTGACCTCGGCGGCGGTTTCGCTCGCGACCGTAATGTGCAGCATCGCACGTCCGTCGATCACGGTGTCTCCGGCCAGGGTGTAGGTGACGGTTGTCGTGCTCGTCGACTCCGTCCCCTCGGCGTCGACATCCTGCGAGACCGTGTCCACCCAGGTGTCGCCCGGACCCACAACCTCGTCCGGCAGCGGCGGGAAGAGTTCCTGGCCAAGGCCGCCCGCCTCCGACAAGGACATCAGGCCCGTGCCGAAGCCCCCCAGGTCCGGCATTTCGGAGAACTCGGGAGCCGAGATGACCTCCTGTTCGCCGGTCCGGCTCAGCAACACCACGTACTCCCCGCTCAGAATCGACTCGTCCACGCGCTCGGTGCCGATCATCTCGTTCGAAACAGCCACGTCCAGATCCTCGACGGTGCCGATGACGCGGACGCCCCCCGGATCCGCCGCGAATTCGAGGGCCAGCGTCATCGTCGACTGCACCCCGAAGTCCATGGTCATGCCGGTCATGGTCGTACCGGTCACGATGGAGTCGACGACGTGGTACGTGGCGCTCGGCGGCGACGGCACGTCGTATGCGAGCGGGCCGGTTGGGAATGGGCTGCCGGGGCCCGCGCAGGCGGCGGCGGTGATGGCCGCGACGGCCGCGGCTGTGGCTGCAATGTCGGCGCGTGCCGGAGCGACCGCGCCGGCCGTGGTTCCCGGGGTCCTGTCATTCGCTATCAAATTCAATCTCCTTGTGGGTTCCGTCACAGAACGGCTTCGTTGACGACGCCCCGCAGCGGCACAGCGCGCCCTTCGTCCCCTCCGACCGGCCGCCGTCCGACGCCACGACCGCCAACGGCCCGCGAACCAGCAGCGGCCCGTTCGTCGCGCAGACGATCAGGACGGGTTCCGGGCTGTCAGCGGCGGCGCCGACCTCCGTATCGTCTCCCGTCCGCCCCGGCACCAGCCGCCCGCCCAGGATCACGCCCGGATCGTCGAACCCGACCCGGCGGTGCGACCCGTCGCAGAACGGCTTGTTGCCCGAGTGGCCGCAGCGGCACAGTGCCACGTCGTCGGTGTCGGCGACGATCTCGCCGTCAACCTCGACCCGGATCCGGCCGGTCAGGCACAGGGGGCCGCTCGGAGGCACTTCCGCTACGTTGCTCATGGTCGACTCCTTCGCTCGCGTCACATCCGCCGGTAGCGGGGGCCGCTGCCGCCTTCCCGCGGCGACCACCTCGGCCCGAGCACGTCGGTCGCCTTGCAGTCCACGCAGTTGGGCGCGTTCACGCGCAGGCGGCCCCCGTCGCGCTCGTACACCCCGGCCGGGCACAGGTGAACGTACATCTCCGCGACCTCTTCCGACACATCCTCGCCCACGGCCAGGTGCGAAGGGATGTCGTCGCGGGTCTGGTTCCCGCTCTTGAAGACTGCGTCGACCTTGGAGACCGCGAGGGGCGCACCGGCCGGCTCCACTTCCTCCGCCAGCCATTTCGGCTCCGCCGCATCCGTTTCCGTCGCAATCCTTCCGCCCGGCACGCGCCCGCCCGTCACCGTCGCCAGACTCGCCTTCACTCCGCCTCGGAGGAACCCGCTCTTGAACGCCAGGCGCATGTTGCGGTTGCGTTTCAGGTCGCTGGCCACGTACGAGCGGTCCACCGCCTCGGTGTAGGACGCGAGCGCCGCCTCCGAGATGTCGTCCGCCCTGAGCGCCCGGTAGATCGTGCGCGCGGCGAGGATCCCGGAGTGCATCGCGTAGTGGATCCCCTTGAGCGACGCCACGTCCACATAGCCGGCCGCGTCGCCGACGATGCAGATCCCGCCCCCGTGGCGGCGCGCGGGCAGGGAGTGGTACCCGCCCTCCGGGATCGTCTTGGCACCCCATTCGAGCATCTCGCCGCCCGCCAGCATGCCGCGGAAGAGCGGATGGTGCTTCACCCGCTGCAGCAGCCCGTGCACGTCGAGCCGCGCGTCCCGGTAGTCGAGGCTGACGACTATTCCCAGCGCCACCAGGTCGTCCGCGAGCGGGTACGCGAAGGTGCCGCCGAAGCCGTCCTTCATCAGCGGCCAGCCCATCGTGTGGATGATCCGGTCCAGCGGCCGCTTCACCTCCCACAGCTCCTTGACGCCCAGCGAGTGGATCTGCGGGTTGGCCGACCCGATCCGCTGCCAGTCCAGGTAGGCCTGGGTGAGGGTGCCGCGCGTCCCCTCCGAAAGCACGGTCACGCGTGCGGTTACGTCGACCGGCGGCATGTAGTTCGGCCCGCCCGGCTCGCCGTCGCGGTTGAGGCCTCGGGGCGTGGTCCGCACGCCGATCACGTCGTCGCCGTCCACGAGGAGGGCGTCGGCCGGGAAGCCCGGGAGGATCATCACGCCCGCCTCTTCGGCGCGCTCGCCCAGCCATCGCACGATCTCGCAGATCGAGGCGATGTGGTTGCCGTGGTTGCGCATCGTCGGCGGCGCGGGGATGCGGAGCGCGCTTCGCCCGGTCAGCAGGTAGACCGCCTCACGGCCCACCGGGCGCCGGAATGGGAATTCGGAAACCTCCATCCCGGGAAACAGCTCCCGGAACGCGCGCGGATTGACCACCGCGCCCGACAGATTGTGGTCCCCCAGCCCTTCCGCCTTCTCCAGCACGCCGATCTCGACCTCGCCGACGCCGTCGCCCGCCTCGTTTCCCTCGGCCACCAGCCGCGCAAGCTCGATCGCCCCGGCCAGCCCGGCCGGCCCCCCACCCACGAACACCACGTCGAGCGGCACCGCCTCGGCGTCCGGCGGCTCGTGCAGGATGAGTCTGTCCATCGGCAGCGCGGGCTGGTGCCGCGCTGGGCGTATGCGTGTACCTGTTTTCATCGGTGTTAACTTACCCCCATGAGCCCGCCCGCACCCACCGCCCGGCCCGCCCGCTCGCGACCCGCTACCCTCGGCGCCCTCAAGGCCTCCGGCTACCGCTCGCGTCCGGTCAAGGACGAGATGCGCGAGAACCTGATCGCAAGGCTGGAGTCCGGCGAGACGTTCTTCCCCGGTATCCGGGGGTACGACGACTCGGTCATTCCACAGCTGGTGAACGCCGTCCTGGCCCGCCACGACTTCATCCTTCTGGGGCTGAGGGGGCAGGCGAAGAGCCGAATTCTGCGGCAACTCGTGGGACTGCTCGATGCTCGAATGCCCGTGATCGCGGGGAGCGAGGTGAACGACGACCCCCTCGCTCCGATCTCGAAGTACGGCCGCCAGATGATCGCGGAGCACGGAGACGACACCCCGATCGAGTGGCTGGGACGCGAACAGCGCTACCTGGAGAAGCTGGCGACGCCGGACGTGACGATCGCGGACATCATCGGCGACCTCGACCCGATCAAGGCGGCGCGCGGCGGACACATCCTCTCCGACGAGCTCACCATCCACTACGGCATGCTGCCCCGCGCGAACCGCGGCATCTTCGCGATGAACGAGCTGCCGGACCTGTCGCCGCGGATCCAGGTGGGGCTCTTCAACATCCTCGAAGAGGGGGATGTGCAGATCAAGGGCTACCCGATCCGCCTGCGCCTCGACCTGCTGATCGCCTTCACGGCGAACCCGGAGGACTACACCGCGCGCGGCAAGATCATCACGCCGCTGAAGGACCGGATCTCGGCCGAGGTGCGCACCCACTACCCGCCGAACGTGCATGTGGGGATGGCGATCACCGAGCAGGAGGCGTGGACGCAGCGCAACGGCCGCCCGCTGGAGATCCCGAAGTTCGTGCGCGAGGTGGTCGAGCGGATGGCCTTCCTGGCGCGGATGGAGAAGCGCGTGGACCAGCGCAGCGGGGTCAGCCAGCGGATGCCGATCGCCGTGATGGAGACCCTGGTGTCGAGCGCCGAGCAGCGCGCGATCCGGCAGAACGAGAGCGTGGTGGTGCCCCGCATCGGTGATGTCTACGCGTCTCTCCCCGCCATCACCGGCAAGATGGAGCTGGAGTACGAGGGCGAGCTGCAGGGGGCCGGACGGATCGCGCGGGAGCTGATCTCGCTGGCGTCCGGGATCACGCTGGACAACTACCGCGAGATGCTGCGCGGCGACGAGGAGCCCCCCGCCGGGCTGGACGACTTCGAGGACGACGATGAACTCGAAGAGGACGATTCCGACGTCGAGTCGATCATCGCCTACTTCGAGGGCGGCGGCATCATGCAGGTCTCGGAGGACGCCGCGGCGTCGGCGTGCGTGACCGGCTTCGGCCAGATCCCGGGGCTGCTGGAGCTCGCCGCGGAGCTCGGCCTGGCGCCCGCGGGGGCATCCGACGGACTCAGGGCCGCCGCCTGCGAGCTGATCCTCGAAGGGCTGGTCTGCGACCGCAAGATCGGCCGCACCCGCAGCGGAGGGTACACCCGGTCGGGGAAGTGAGGGTGCGGACGGCAGCGGGAGGCCTGCGCCGCCAGGATCAACCAGGAGCGCCTCGCGGAAGGCCTCCCTCATGGCGTTCCACCCGAGCCGCGGATAGTCTTCAACATGCGCTTCACCACCTACACCAAGTACCAGAAGGGCTGGCTCGACCTGCTCAATCTGGCGAGTCTCGTCGAGGCGCTCTCGGACTTCCTGATGGACGGCGGCTTCGCCGGGGGACCGCACTTCCACCCCTACTGGGGCTGGTCCGGAGTGAAGGATACGTCGTCCATTGACGCGTTGAAACAGGCGCTGCTCGGCGCGCTCCTCGACAGCGGCCAGCTGACCTCCGAGATGGTCAGGGAACTGCGGGGCGAGGGCACCGGCAATCCGGAGGTCCAGCAGGAGATCGCCGAGCTGCTCGACGAGATCATCCGCAAGATGGTCGAGGAGGGCTACATCACGCTGGACAGCCAGCCTGCCGGGGCGAGCGGCGGGCCCTTGGGCGAGTTCACCGGGGGCGGGCACGTCGACGACGCCCGCGAGGCGGCGAACCAGGTCCACTTCGATCTGACCCGGCAGGGACTCGACTTCCTGGGCTACCGGGCGCTCCGGAACCTGCTGGGATCGCTCGGCCGCTCCAGCATCGGTTCGCATGAGACCCGCGAGCAGGCCACCGGGGTGGAGGCGGATGCCGGCAGCAAGTCCTACGAGTTCGGCGACACCCTCAACCTCGACATCCCCGAGACGCTGAAGAATGCAATCGCCCGGGACGGCCTCCAGGTCCCCATCGACCTCGACTACCGGGACCTGATGGTCCACCAGACCGACTACCGCTCGTCGTGCGCGACGGTGCTCATGCTCGACATCTCCCACTCGATGGTCCTCTACGGGGAGGACCGGTTCTCGCCGGCCAAGAGGGTGGCGCTGGCGCTCTCGCACCTCATCCGCACCGAGTTCCCCGGCGATTCGCTGCGCGTCGTGACCTTCGGGGACCGCGCCGAGGAGATCCCGCTGGCCCGGCTGGCGAAGGCGCAGGTCGGCCCCTTCCACACGAACACCGCCGAAGGGCTGGAGGTTGCCCGCCGGATCCTGAAGGCGCAGAAGAAGGACATGCGCCAGATCATCATGATCACCGACGGGAAGCCGAGCGCGATCACGCTGCCCAATGGCCGGATCTACAAGAACTCGGGCGGGCTCGACCGCCGGATCCTGCGCGCGACCTGCCGCGAGGCCTCGGCGTGCCGCCGCGCGGGCATCCCCATCAACACCTTCATGCTGGCGAACGACGCCTACCTGGTCCGCTTCGTGCGGCAGATCACGAAGATCGCCCGGGGCAAGGCCTACTTCACGTCGACGATGACCCTCGGCCAGTACATCATGCTGGACTTCCTGCAGCGGCAGCGGCGCGCGGCCTGAGTCCGGCGGCCAGCCCCCGCTCGGCGCTCCCGGCCAGGCTCGCCAGCCTACGCCACGCCCTCGAACGCCTCCGGATTCACCGCCGCGGCCCGCTCCGCCCGCAGCTCCTCCATCACGCCCCCCTGCGCGCGCTGCAGAAGGAACAGCCCTTCAAGCGTCAGCCCGAAGACGGCCAGCCCGACGCCGAGCACCGCTCCGCCGACCGCCATGTCCTGCACGACCAGAGCCGCCACGACGATGCCGACCACCCGCAACAGAGCCCCCGTCCCGACCACCACCGGCCGGCCCGAGCGGACGAAGAGGCCCTGATAGTACTGCCGGATCCCGTAGAGCAGCGGGTAGGCGGCAGCGATCGGCAGGGCCGGGCCCGCCACCCCGAGCAGCCCCTCCTCGAGGGCGAAGAGGAAGCGGAGGATCGGCTCGCGGAGCACCGGGATCGAGACCAGAAGGAGCAGCCCCACCATCGCGAAGGCGACCAGCGCGCCCCAGCCCCGCACCCGCCGGTGCGTCTCGGAGCACCTGACCAGCGCGATGCTGGCGTGCTGGAGCTGCCCGACCGGCGCGGCGATGAACCAGGCCACGGCCTCGACGACGGCAAAGGCGGCGATCGCCCGGTCCGGGTCCGCCGTGCGCGCGAGTACCGCCGTGATGATCAGCGGGGTCGCCCACCACAGCAACACGTTGAGCATGAGCGGTGCCGAGAAGCGGGCGACGTTCTCGCTGTCGACCTCGCAGTCGTCCTGTTCGAGTTGCAGCCCCGGGGTGCGCGCCCACATCACGACGGCCGTCTCGACGATCATCCCTGCGGTGAAGGCCGCCGCGCCGAGCCACGCGCCGCCCCCCGTTGCGAGCAGGCTGAAGGCCACGACGGCCAGGATTGCCGTCCGCCCGCCGGTGGCCCCCGCAATGGGGACGGTGCGGTGCCCCGCCACGAGCCGCCCCTGGTGGGCCGCCCGCACCGCAGTCAGGAAGGGGACCGGCCAGAGCCACTGCATCGCCTGCACGGATTCGCTCAGCACCTCCGCGCTGACCCCGACGAGCCGCGCAAAGACGATGTCGCCGGCCCCCGTGTACGCGATCAGCGCCCCGACCAGCGAGAGCAGCGCCCCGGTGAGGTACGCGAAGCGCGTGACCGGCGAGAAGGAGCCGGCGGCCAGAAGGCGGGCGGCCGCCACCTGCTGCACGACCAGCAGGGGTGCATAGAGGACGCCGCAGACCGCGAACGCCGCCTGGTAGCCCGCGAGCGCCGTCACCGGATCGACCGAGCGGGCCAGCGCGGCCGCCAGAATCGGATTGGTGGCGGTGAGAAGGAGGCTGGTGGCCGCGAGCGGTGTATAGAAACGGGCGAACCCGCCCGCCGTGATATCTTGCATGTGCCAACCTCTCTCCCCAGGGGATTCCATACTACACGGTCGACACCTCTGCCGATACCCCGTTCTCCGGCTGCCGCGCGGGCTCCATCAGAGGCGTGTGACGTCGATCGACTCGTCGATGAGCATGATCGGAATCCCGTCCCGGACCGGGTACAGGATCCGCCCGTCTTCGCGCAACAGCCCTTCGCTGACCGCGTCGCCGACCTGTTCCCCGCCCCGCGTGACCGCACTGCCCGCCGCGACCGCCGCGTTGAGGCGCTCCAGCACCTCGGCGCCCGCCATCGCCACGGGTTGCCTGGTCTCGGGGCAGACCAGAATATCGAGGAGTTGCGGATCGATGGTCACGGGTGGTCCTCGTGGCTTGGGGGCTTGGCGGCAGTTCGGGTTGACGAGACAAAACTAATTCAGCGAGCGAGACCATGAACAGAATCCGGACCCTGGACAGGATGAAAGCGTTGGCCGGCCTGGCGGTGTGTCTCACCGCCGCATGCGGCTCGGGGAACGGGGCCCCGGCGACAGGTGGCGAGCGGACGGAACCCGCCGGCCAGACCCAGCTACGGCGGGCCCCGTCACTGCCGCCGCCCGGGATGGCGTGGGTGATCTTCGGGACCGACACGGTCCGCGCGGAAGTCGCCAGCACCCCCGCGGCACGCGAGAAGGGGCTGATGGACCGGGGTTCGGTACCGGACGGCACCGGCATGCTCTTCGTCTTCCCCAGCAGCGAGGTGCGGTCTTTCTGGATGAAGGACACCCACGTCGCGCTCGACATCGCGTTCTTCGGGACCTCAAACGAGGTGATCTCGATCAGGCAGATGGAGCCGTTGGACGAGTCGCTCACCGAGTCCGGCGGGCCCACGTCGCTGGCGCTGGAGGTCCGGCAGGGATGGTTCGCCGAACAGGAGATCGAGGTGGGCGTGGTTGCGGAAATCGTCTTCGGGCCCGGTCTGCAGATCAGCTGAGCCCGCGCTGGCGTTGCCCGGGCCAGGATGGGGCCACGACGCGTGAGGTCGTGTCGCTCGCCTATGGCCGACCCCGACCGGCTCCTCCGAGCGCATCCTCGAAGGCCGCGACGAGGGCGTGGACGTCTCCGCGGGTGTTGTAGACGTTGGGCGACACGCGCACACTCGCTCCCCGAAACGACACGCCCACGCGGTGGCGGGCCAGGGCGGTCCTGAGACGGTCCACGTCCGCCCCGCGGGGCAGGCCGAGACCGAAGAGGTGCGGACTGCGCCAGCGGGAGTTCTCCACGCGCACGCCCAGGTCGCGGAGGCGGGCGAACGCGCCGTCCATCAGGGCGGTGCAGTAGGCGGACACCCGCTCCGGGCGCCACTCCAGTACCAGGTCCAGCGATGCGGAGAGCGCCGGGATGAGGGCGAAGTTGCTGCGCTGGCCTACGTCGAAGCGCAGCGCGCCCGGCTGGTATTCGTCCACGTAGTCGACCAGGCCGGCGAAGTTCTCGGAGCCACGGCGGGCGATCCAGGTCTCCTCGAGCGGGACTCCGCCAAGGTAACGGTCGCCGAACCAGGCGAGCGACAGGGAGTAGGGGCCGAGCAGCCACTTGTACCCGGCCACGATCAGTGCGTCGGGATCGAGCCTGGCGACGTCGAGCGGCGCGGCCCCGACCGTCTGCGTCCCGTCGAGGACCAGCGCGGCGCCGACTTCGCGAGTGCGCGCGCGGACGGCCTCGAGGTCGAAGCGGGTGCCGTCCGTCCAGTGCACGGTTCCCATCGCCACCGCGACGGTGCCGGCGTCGATCCGGTCGAGGATGCGGTCGGTCCAGCCCTCGCCGCGGGGCGCCTCGCCCGGAGGCGCCGCCACGCGCAGCTCGCCACCCTGATCGGCGACCAGGCGCCGCCACGGGTACACGTTCCCGGGGAACTGTTCGTGCACGACAACGATGTTGCTCCCCAGCCCGGCGAACGTGTTGCGCGCAATCGTGGACACCGCGTACGACACCGAGGGCACGGTCGCGATCCGGTTCGGCTCGGCCGCCCCGATGAGGCGCGCGAACCGCTCGCGCACCCCGTCGACCGGCGCGAAGAAGTCCTCCGGAGTAACCGCCTGCGGGAAGCGCTTGGCGCGGAGACCTTCGATCCCGGCCCGCTCGGCCACCCGCGGGAGCGGCCCCATGTAGGCGCAGTTCAGGTAGTGGAAGTCGTCCGGGAGGGAAAAGTGGTGGCGCTGGCCGGGGAGCGGGCCGGGGCTCACGAGCCGCCCGGCAGGTTGGCCTCGACCCACGCCTGCGTGACGTCGTGCAGTGTGATAGGCGCGTCGCGCAGCGCCTCCATGTGGATCTGATGCACCATCTCGTGCACCTGCGCGAGTTCGGCCCGCTCATCCGTCAGGAGCCGCAACACCCCCGCGACCACCTCGTCCGGGAGCTCGGCCATCGCCACCACCCAGTTCATGACCCCGGCCGTGTGCAGCGGCTCGTCGGCGCCCGGGTAGATCCCGGCCGGGATCTCGCCGTGGACGTAGTAGGGGTATTTCTCGCGCAGGGCGTCTACCCTGGCCGGCTCCATGGCGATGAGGCGCGCGCCCCCGGTGGTGGTCGCTTCCAGCACCGCCGCGGCCGGGTATCCCACCGAGATGATCGCCGCGTCGATGGCGCCGTCCTTCAGCGCCGTGGCCGACTCGGGGAAGGTGAGGTAGCGGGGCGTGATATCGTCGTAGGTCAGCCCGTACGCCTCCAGGATCTGCCGGGACATCTGCTCGGTGCCGCTCCCCGGCGGACCCACCGACACGATCCCCCCGGCGAGGTCCGCCAGCGAGATGGCGGTGGAGCCGCGCTTCACCACGATGTGCGTCATGTTCGGGTAGAGCGGGGCCAGAATCCTCAGATCCGCCACCGGTTCAGGGTAGTCCTGACCGCCCGAAAACGCTTCGAAGACGGTGTTGCCCGTGGCAAACGCCAGGTCCGTCTGCCGCCCGCGCAGCCGGTTGACGTTCTCGACCGACCCTCCGCTCACCTCGGCCGTGTACTGGCGCGCCGGGTCGGATACGGAGAGGCGCGCGGCCATCGCCCCGCCGAGGGGGTAGTAGATGCCGCCGGTGCTGGCGGTCCCGAGGCTGAGAAACTGGCGGGAGCCGGCGTCGGAGCAGGCGGTGGAGACGGCCAGTGTGGCGAGGGCCAGTGTGGCGAGCGAAAGCACGCGGGTGCGCGGTGGCGCGCCGAGTGCCCCGTAGAGAGGGGCGCCGGTCTGGCGATGGCGATGGAATCGGTTGCCGAGGGTCATGTGTTATCACGTGGCGAAGGTGTGTTATCACGGCTCACGCCGAGGAAGGCGGCTCCGAGCAGCAGCGCGAGGCCGATCCCGTCCCATATGAGGCCTGGGGCGATCAGGGCGATCGCCGCACCCAGGAGCACGATCCTGCGCCAGAGCGCGAGCGGGCCGGTCACGTGGCCGATCACGGCGCCCGCGAGAGCCACCACCCCGATGAGCGCGGTCAGCGTCGTGGTCGCAATTTCGGCCGGCGATCCCGCAAGGATCAAGGGGGGCGCGTAGATGAACATGAACGGCACCAGGAACCCCGCCGACGCGAGGCCCATCGCGGTCCAGGCCGTCTTCAGGGGGGGCGAGTCAGCGATCCCGGCCGCGGCGTAGGCGGCAAGCGACACCGGTGGCGTGACGTTCGAGATGCACCCGAAGTAGAAGATGAAGAGGTGCGCGCCGAGGAGCGGAACACCGAGTTCGACGAGGGCGGGGGCGCCGAGCGCCGCCAGCACCACGTAGGCGGCGGTGGTGGGGAGTCCCATGCCGAGGATGATGGAACCGATAGCGGTGAGGATCAGGGCGATCATCAGGTTCCCCTGCGACACGACCACGATCAGCTCCGACATCCTCAGCCCGATCCCGGTCAGCGACGCCACCCCCACGACGATCCCCGCGGCGGCGCAGGCCGCGGCGACCTGCACCGCGCCGGAGCCCGCCTTCTTCAGCGCGCGGCCGACCTTGCCCCCGTCCGGCCGCGTCCCCGGCACCGCGTATGCCGCCAACAGCGACACCACGACCCCCCAGAACGCGGCCCGCATCGGCGAGCGCCCCAGCGCCAGCATCACCACGATGATGATGACCGGGAGGAGAAGGTGGATGCGCGACAGCACCGCCTCGTCCCGCGTGTCGGCCGACCCCCTCAGCCCCACCTTGGTCGCGCGGAAGTGGATGGCCCAGAGCAGCGCCGCGTAGTAGAGGACGGCGGGGATCGCGGCCGCCAGCGCGACGCGCGCGTAGGGGATGTTCGTCCAGGTCGCGAGGATGAACGCGCCCGCGCCCATCACGGGCGGCATGAGCTGGCCGCCGGTGCTCGCCGCCGCCTCGATCGCGCCCGCGAAGAAGGGGCGGAAGCCGGAGCGGCGCATCAGCGGGATGGTGAAGGTGCCGGTCGTGACCACGTTGGCGACCGCGCTGCCGGAGAGCGATCCCATGAACGCGCTCGCCACCGCGGCGGTCTTGGCGGGGCCGCCGCGGGTGCGTCCCGCCACGCGGTCCGCGAGCCCGATCAGCAGCGCGCCGCCCCCGGCGACGTCCAGAAAGGCGCCGAAGAGGACGAAGAGGAAGACGAAGTCCGCCGAGACGCCGAGCGGGACGCCCCAGATCCCCTCGGTGGAGAGGAAGAGCTGCTCGATGAGGCGCCCGGGGTTGTAGCCCCGGTGCGCCAGGATGCCGGGCAGCCACGGGCCCAGCAGCGCGTACGCGAGCGCCCCTGTCGCGACCACGACGAGTCCCCACCCGGTCGCCCGTTTCGCGAGGAGGAGGACCATCGCGACCACCACCGCGCCCGCCCCCAGGTCCAGCGCGGTGGGGCTCCCCGAGCGCGACACCAGCGCCTCGTGCTGTGAGACCAGGTAGAGCGCGCAGAAGACCAGGGCCGCGCCGAGGGCGGCGTTGAGGGCCCAGCCGCGCCAGGATCGGGGGAGGGTTCGCACCCCGACGCCGAGGAAGGCGAGCGTCCCCATGAGGGCCAGGTGGACGGGGCGCTGCACCAGGGCCGTGAAGGGTGCGAACCCCGCGCCGTAGAGGTGGAAGACGGCGGCGGCCGCGGCGACGGCGAGGACCGCGTGGCCGCGCCGGTGGGCGGACCCCGCTCCGTGCTCCGGCGCCGGCGTCGTCACTCGGCTGTCCGTGACTCCGCGTCAGCTAGAATGAGGGAGAAAACGCGGTCGCGCACCCCGCGCAAGCGAGCCCGAGAATCACCTGAATCACCAACATGATCGCCACCGTCGAGCCCGCGCTGCGTTGGGGGTCGAGCGCGGCCAGCCCTATTCCCGCGGCGACGCCCATCCAGAGATAGAAGAGTTGCAACTGGGTGAGGAAAGCGAACAGGAAGCCGTCGGACAGGAACGGGAAAAAGGTCCCGATGGAAAGTGTGGTCTCGAAACTCGCGGTGCGGATCCAGAGCGGCAGGTGCACCGCCGATCCTGCCAGGCCCACGATGCCGACGTGGGAGATGACCGAGAGATGCTGCTTGAAGCGCGCATTGTCGCCGCGCATGAAGACCAGGATCACGTAGGTGACCACGCTGATCACCAATGGAATGACCAGGAAGGCCAGCAGCGTTCCGATGGGGGCCGCGATCCGGGCACCGGCCGCGGCATCGTCCAGGTCCGCCCCGCTGAGCCCGCCGGCGGCCATTTGCGCTTCCCACACCTCTGGAGGAACCAAAGTGAACACCGCCCCCATCCCGGCCGCAACGAACAGCGTCATCGGGAACCAGGCGGGGTTCTTCCCAAGCGCTTCGAACAGCCGGCCCGGCTGCACGAAGACCATCCACAGGCGGTTCAGGAAGTTGGGTCGCGGGGGCGGCGCCTCTTCGGGTTGCGCGGTGTAGTCGTCCATCGTCTCAATTCTCCAGCGTCAGTCGGGTTGTTGCGGTCATCTCGAGGCCGCCCGCTGTACCGTCGGGCGCGGTCGCGCTGCCCTCGGTCCTGCGGGTAATCACCGAAGATGCCATCAGGCCCCTTTCGATGTCCCACAGGTAGTGCCCCGTTTCCGTCCCGGTGAGTGTCATGGTCATGTCAAGACTGGGCATCGACATCGTGGTCTCGCCAGATACCGCGACCCTGAGGTGGGGCCGGCCATCGTGGGTGACCTCGCCCTCCAGGGTGTAGGTGTAGACGATCACCCTCTCCCCTCCGTCCCCGACTGAGACGTTCACTGTGTCGACCCACGTGTCGCCGGTGCTGGCGCTTCCGCCAGGGAGGCGCGGGAACACAACCTCGTGCGGATCCACGAGCATGGGCAGTTCAGAGCCCGCTCGCCGCGGCGCCGTCATGACATCGGCCAGTCCCCCTGGTGCCAGCACAACCTCGAAGCTGCTCGTCAAACCAGCCATTTCCCGGGACATGCTCGTCATCGTGCCCATGGGGTCGCGCAACCGCGCCTCGAAAGCACCCAGTTCGGCGGTCACTCGCACGCCCTGCCCGTCGGCGGCAAAGGTCAGCGAATAGTTGAAGCTGCTCCCTGACCGAAGCTCCAATGGGCCCATGGGGCTCCCCAAGATCACCATCTTCGTGCTGTCAACGATCTGATAGGTCGCCGTAGCCCGGGACGGGAGGCCGTAGGACAACTGCTGGCCGCGGACGGCCGAAGAGGGCAACAGGGCGGACGCCGCGAGCGCCGCAGTCAGGGCTGACGGGGCAAATCGGTACATGATCGACTCCAGGTCGGGGGTCGACGCGGGGGCCGCAGGGCGCCATCCGCATCCGGTCGACCGCGCGGCGAACCTACCCCGTACGGGTCCCCCGGGCAAGACCGACTGACAGCAGGAGCCGGTGCAAGTCGCCGAGCCACCCGGGCGCCCGGCCGGTTGCGGTCTTCCGGCCCCGCCAGGCCGCGCTGGCCGAGCCACCATGAAGCCGTTATCCTATTCGGCCCTTGAGCACCGAAGCAGGACCGACTCCCCCGAGGCAAGATGAGCTACCGTACCAACCCTGACAGGATCCTTGAAAATATCGACCGCGCACGCAGCCGGGATATCGAGCGCGCGCTGTCGCTTAATGACCGCCAGGCCCGCGGGAGGGAGCTCGACACTGAGGTTCCCGAAGGAGACGCGACGACGCCCGAGCGCCTGCGCCGGATCTTCGGGCTGGTCGACGCCGGATACCGCCGGGCGGCGCAGGGCACGGAGATGATCCCGCTCGCGAACCGCTTCCGCGCGATCGGCGACATCTCGCACCACTGGGCGCGCGGCGACGTGAGCGTTTCCGTCCACTACCACGACTCCGAGCGCCGGGACGACGTGGGGGTCGTGCCCTTCGAGATCACCCCCCGCGACCTCGAGGAGGCAAAGAAGACGACCCGCACCAGCCGCCCGGATGTGAATGCGATGAAGGTGCTCCGGCTGCGGCTCCGCGACGGCGTTCTGGCGGCCTACCGGAAGGTCGAGCCCCGTCTGCGCGACGCGCTCAAGGAGCGGGCCGATCTGGGCCACCTGGAGGCGGAGATCACGCTGGACCTGCGTCCGCAGGCGAACGAATAGGGGGCGTTGCCGGTTTCCCGGCAGCGCGCCCATCCAGCCATGTAATCGCCCCTCGCCAGCCGCCACCTTGGTCGCATGACGGCGACAGGGGACGAACTGCTCGGAAAGCTCCTCGTAGACGGGGGAGCGCTGACTGCTTCGGCGCTCGCGAGTGCGCGCGAGGAGCAGCGGCGGTCGGGGCGCGGCCTGGGGGAGATCCTGCTGCGCAAGGGGCTCGTCGACGAAGTCGAGGTGGCGAGGGCGCTGGCGACACAGCTGGGGCTCGCCTACCTGGCACCCCCTCTGGCGCCCGATCCGAAGGCGCTGAAGAAGGTCGAGCCGGGGCTGGCGCGGGCCAAGGGGGTCCTGCCGCTGGCGCTCAAGGGGCGGCAGTTGACGGTCGCCATGGCCAATCCCCTCGACACCGAGGTGATCGACGAACTGCGCTTTCGCTCCGGGTGTCATGTGGAGGTGGTGGTGGCGCCGCCCTCGGCGGTGGCCCAGAGGGTGCGCGACGTGTATGGCGGGGAACTCCCGGAACTCCTCGACCGCCTCGGCTCCCTGGCCGCCCCGGAGGGAAGGGGGGGGCTGCGCGTCCTTGAACAGGAGGCCAGCGCCGGGCCCATCGTCAGGATCGTCGACCACCTGATCTCGACGGCAATCGACAGTCGCGCAAGCGACATCCACATCGAGACACTCGGGGCCGGTTCGCGGGTCCGGCTGCGCGTCGACGGCCTGCTGGCCACGGCCACCGAGCTGCCGCCGGGCACCCACGGCGCGGCGATATCGCGCGTGAAGATCATGGCCGGGCTCGACATCTCGGTGCGCCGAAGGCCTCAGGACGGGGGGTTCACCGTCCGGCGCGGGAACGCGGAGCTGACCGTCAGGGTGTCCACCATCCCCACGCATCTGGGTGAAAAGGCCGTACTGCGCCTCCTCGACCCCGGTGACGCGCCGGCCGACCTGTCCTCGCTCGGGCTGTCCTCGAGCGATCTCGCCCGCCTGCGCCAGGTCCTCGCGCGGCGGCAGGGCGCGCTCCTCGCGGCGGGCCCGACCGGTTGCGGCAAGACGACGACGCTCTCAGCCGCGGTGGCGGAGCTGTCCGGCGCGAAGATCAACATCGTCACCCTGGAGGACCCCATCGAGTACCGGTTTCCGGGCGTCGCGCAGATGGAGATCGACAACAAGGCGGGGGTCGACTTCCCGTCCGGACTGCGCGCGATCCTGCGGCAGGATCCGGATGTGATCCTGGTCGGGGAGATTCGTGACCGGGAGACGGCGGAGATCGCGATGTCGGCGGCGGTGACCGGCCACCTCGTGCTGACGACGATTCACACCGTCGACGCGCCGAGCGCCGTCGTGCGCCTCCTGGAAATGGGGGTGCCGAGCTTCCTCGTGGCGGGAGGGCTGGCCGGGGTGGTGGCGCAGCGCCTGGTGCGCAGGCTGTGCTCGCGGTGCGGGGGTCGCGGCAGCGGCGAGTGCACCGTCTGCACCAACGGCTACCGGGGACGCAGCGGCGTCTTCGAGGTCTTGACGGTCGACGACGACCTGCGAACGGCCATCAACGCGGGCGCGTCCCTGACCTCGCTTCGCACCCTTGCGCGCCGCGGGGGCATGGGCTCGATGGCCCGCGACGCGATGCGCCAGGTCGCCCAGGGTGTGACCACGCCTCACGAGTCCGGCCAGATCATTGCGCTGACCCGTGGGGCCGCACCGAACTGCGAGAGCTGTCAGGCGCCGCTGCCGCCGGGGGCCGCCGGATGCCCCATGTGCGGGCGCCCGCGCGTCCACGTCTGCGCCTGCGGCGATCCGCTCGACAAGCGGTGGAGGTATTGCCCGGCGTGCCTGCGGGCCGCCACCGGGAGATAGAGGCGCGCGCCGGGGTCACCGCGGCCGGACGGCAGCGGGGCCGGCCGCCACCGGGCCCCGGCGCTCTACGCTTCGAAGACCTCCATACGCGTCGTCAACGCCTCGATCCGGTCGATGCGCGGCTGCACCCCGATCCCGTGTCCGTCCGGGACCGGCATCATGCCGTCCACCATCTCGAATTCGGGACGGACTATGTCCTCCTCCCAGTAGCGGCTGGAGTTCGAGATGTCCCCCGGGATGGTGAAGCCCGGGAGGGTCGCCAGCGCGACGTTGTGGGCCCGCCCGATACCGGACTCCAGCATGCCGCCGCACCAGACCGGCCAGCCGGCGTCGCGGCACGCGTCGTGTATGGCGACGGAAGCGCGCAGACCGCCGACCCGGCCCGGTTTGATGTTCACGATCCGCCCCGCCCGGAGGCGCAGCGCAAGCCTGGCGTCCCCCGGCGAGCGGATGGACTCGTCGAGACAGACGGGCGTGTCGATCCGGCTCTGCAGCAGCGCGTGATCGAGCAGGTCTTCGTGATGAAGCGGCTGCTCGATCATCATCAGCCCGAGGTCGTCCAATTCGCGCAGACGCGGCAGGTCATCTTCAAGCGCGTACGCCGAATTGGCGTCGGCCATCAGCGGCGCATCGGGGAATCGGTCCCTCACGGCCCTCAGCATTTCAACATCGCGGCCCGGCTTGATCTTCAACTTGATCTTGCGGTACCCCTCGGCAAGGTATCCCGCCACCCTGGCCAGCAGGTCCCCGTCACTCTTTTGCAGCCCGATGGACACGCCCACCGGAACCGCATTCACCCGACCGCCCAGAAGCTCCCGCAACGATACGCCCCGGCGCCTGGCCTCAAGGTCCCATCCCGCCATCTCGATGGCCGCGCGGGCCATGGGGTGACCGCGCAGCCACGGAGCCGGGCGCAGATTCCGCCCGTCCCCGAATTCACTGCCCACCAGCTCCGGGAGGAGCCACCGGGTCAGGACATGCCAGGCCGTCTCCGTCGTTTCGTATGAATAGCCGGGCGTTTCGCCCGCGACGCACTCCGACCAGCCCGCAGCGCCGTCCGCTTCCAAGGTGAGCAGGACGGCACGGCGTGCCTGTGTGCCTCCGCTGCTGATTTCGAAGAATTCCTTCAGCCGCAGGGGCACTTCGCGCAGAACTGCCCGGGTGATTTGCGCCATCGGCTTGTGCGCCAACCACTGCCGCCGACACCGCCTTGGGCCACGTGCCGGCTCTGTTGGACCTGGCCTAGTCTGACGCTTCCCCGGCGCTCCCGCCGCCGGCCGCCTGGGCCTTCGCCTCGTCGCGCCGGCGCACGGAGTGCAGGCCAGTCAGCAGGGATGTCGAGGACTTCGACTGGACGCCGCCTACCACCAGTGCATCCCGGATCTGGGGCACAGTGTACTTGTGACCGAATTCCGCAATGAACTTGCGATACGCGGCGGTGGGGCCCATGCCCTTGTAGTGATCGCTGCTGACCGGGGGATGCCCGGCGCCCGCGCTTCTGCGCGGCTTTCTGAGCCTCTTCGTCTTCCCGGGCTTTCTGGCTTTCCTGGGCTTCCTGGGCTTCCGGGGCTTGCTGACCTTGGGGGCCGCCGCTGGACGCGGAGCGGCCGGCGCTTCCACTGCTCCGAAGGCCAGCAGTGCCTTCAGGCTTTCGACGGTGTTGCGCAACGCCTGGCGGCGCTCCTCGTGCGACGCCAGCTCGGCCTCCGCGTGCCTGAGGGCGGCCTCGTAGCTGTTTCTCGTTGCGTCAGTCATGAATCACTTCCCTCTCCCTGGCTGCAAATGCGGTGAACGTTCGCTGCCGAGTCTCTGCACCCGGCATCCGGTACGAATAATAGAAGGATGGATGCACAAAGACAAGCTTGATGCATCATTGGCCCGGTGTTGTCCCGAAGCAACCGCTCAAAGTGTCTCGAAGAGCGCGGCCATCAGCGCGATTCGCCGCGGCAGGTCATCCAGGAGGATGTATTCGTCGAGTGTATGCGCCCCGTCGCCATCCGGGCCGAGGCCGTCCAGAGCGGGGCAACCGATGGCAGCCACGATATTTGCATCGCTTGCTCCGCCCGATTCCCCCGCGCCGATAGCGAAGCCCAGCGCGGCGGCGATGGAACGGGCCGAATGGTACAGCCGGGCGGACTCCGCGGTCTCCTCCAGGGCCCAACGGTTTATGCCGCCCACGAGAGACAAGCTACAACGCTCGTCGAAGGGGCGCATGTCAAGCAGCGCCGCATTGACTCGCTCCGCCTCCGGCTTTGTCCAGAAGCGCACGTCGATGGTGCAGTGTGCAGACTCGGCAACAACATTCTCCCGCGTGCCGCCCGCGATGACGCCCACGTTTATGGTTGTGCCGGCTTTCCCGCTGGCCAGTTCGCAGACCCTTGTGATCTGTTTCACAAGCTCGTGGACGGCGCTTGCACCGCGTTCCGGTTCGATGCCCGAGTGTGCCGGCTTGCCCCTGACCCGCAGTTCGTACGCGGCGACCCCCTTGCGGCGGCACTTCGCCGCCCCGCCCGGTACCGACGGCTCTACCACCAGGGCCGCGCGCGACCGCCGCGCCTCGTTCTCAATCAACGCCCGGGAGTCCGGGGAGCCGCGTTCCTCGTCGCATGTTATCACAAAGGACAGATCGGATGCCGGGCCGCCGCCCTTTTCAGCCATGAGGCGCAGTGCAGTCATCGAGGTCGTCAGGCCCCCCTTCATGTCGTAGGTGCCGGGTCCGTATATCCTTCCGTCACGGATCGCAAAAGGCAGCCGGTCGAGTGTGCCGACATTGTGCACGGTGTCCATGTGGCCGAGCACAAGGATGGGATTGTGACCGCTGCCTGACGTGCCGGCGAAACGCCCGACCAGGTGAACGCCGAGTCCGGGCGCCTGAAAGCGTTCGACCCTGCCGCCCGCCTCGGTGATCTGACGCTCCAGCACCCCGGCGACCCTGAGGTTTGCGGCTTCGTCGCCGGTGGGCGATTCGATCTCCACGAGAGTGCGCAGCAGGTCGACGCAGTCGGCGGTGCGGGCCTGCGCCTCTGCAAGGGTCACAGGGAGGCGGTTCATGACAGGGTCCGGGGTGCCGCGTCGTGGAGGCCGCGCCTCCGGTAGCTCTCGTCGAGGAGTTCGACGAGGTGAAGGACGGGGGTGTCGCGCCCCTGCATGCGCAGCCCCGCCCCGATCTGCATCATGCACCCCGGATTGGCGGTGACCAGCGCGTCGGCGCCGGTATCGATGACGCTCTGCACCTTGTCGCCGCCGATCCGCCCTCCCAGGTCGCGGTGGGTGAGTCCGTAGATGCCGGCCCCGCCGCAGCATTCGCCCGCCCCGCGGAGCGGGACGACCTCAAGCCCCGGCACGGCTTGCAACACCTGCCCGGGGGGGCCGGATATGCCCTGAGCGTGCAGAAGGTGGCAGGGCGGGTCGTAGGTAACCTTGAGTTGAACCTCTCCGCCCTCGCGGGGTCCATTCGCGGCCAGCAGCTCCGATACATCCTTTACCCGCGCGGCCACCGACGCCGCCCGCTGCTCCATTGTCCCGTCCCCGGAGAACAGGCTGGCGTATGCAGACATCGCGGCCCCGCAACCGGACGCGTTCATGACGATGAAATCGGCCTCCGCGGCCCCGAATGCCTCGATGTTGCGGCGGGCGAGCGCCCGGGCCGCGTCCAGGTCACCGGCGTGCGAGTGGAGGGCGCCGCAGCACCCCTGGCCGGGGACGCGAACGACATCGTAGCCGTTGGCGCGCAGTACCCGCTCCGTGGCCGCGTTGACTCG
>JAJDVT010000088.1 GCA_022826005.1 Gemmatimonadota bacterium
TCCGGTCCGTTTTTCCCGCTTTCGCGGCACGGTCCAGTAGTGTCCAGTCCAACGGCAGGAAACGCAGATCGTGCAGCCCTGTATGTAGTTAGACGATTCCCTGCCGTGATTCTGACCACTGGAGATCCGCTGCCGAGGCACCTGTGGTTGCCGGCCCCGAAGGGGGCGTAGGCGCCGCGCTGCCGGTGTTCGCCGCGAGCCGGCGTGTAGCGGTCGATGTCGAAGCGCTCCGGGTTGGGGAAATACTCCTCCAGCGCGTGCCCGACCGCCGTGCCGATCATGACCTGGGTGCCCGCCCGAACCCGGTGACCCGCGAACTCGAACGAGTTGGCGGTCGTTCGCAGCACGGCGGGCGAGACCGGATGAAGCCGCAGGGTCTCCATTGCCACGCGGCGCGAGACATCGAGCCGTTGCAGGCCCCCGGCGGTCACGCGGCCCCGATCGAACAGGGCGTCCGCTTCTGCGGTCATGCGCTCCAGGAGCTGCGGGTGCTTCAGCACGTTGTAGATCATGAACGAACACGTGCTTGCCGTGGTGTCCAGTCCGACCATGTAGGGCGCGAGCACCGTCAGCGGCAGGTTGGTCTCGGGAAGAAGCTGGGGATCGGCTTTGCGCAGCTCGAGCATCAGGTCGATGAAGTCCGGCGTCGTTCTGCGCGGACCCGCTTTGCGCTTGTGTGCGAGGACCGCGCGGGCCAGCTCGCGGCCCCGTTCGCGGGCGCGGCGGAATCGCGCGAGCTTCATGACGTGCGGAACCGTTGCGGCGCTCAGGAGCAGCCCGCCGAGGAGGGTGGACAGATCGCGCGTGTAGCCCTCCGGCGAATAGCCCGCCATCATGTGGCCCATCTGCTCGGCGATCACGTTCTGGAACGCGGGCAACACCTCGAACGGCTCCCGCACCGGCCACTTGCCGATCTCGTCGCGGGTGATGTTGACGACCTCCTGCGAGCGGTCCCTCATGACCCGCACGGCGTATCCCCTGGCCTGGGCCTTCCGCGTCGTGACGTGATCGATCCCGTCCATGGTCAGGATCGAACGCGACGAGTCCATCTGGTTGTGGAATTCCGCCATCGGCTCAAGCGACCGGAACACGGTCTTGCCGTGCGAGGTGAGGAAATTGGCCGCTTCCGGCCCGACGATGCACACGAACCGGCGCCCCGGCGCGCGTATCCTGAAGATCGGGCCCCGTTCGCGGTATTGGCGGGCAAGGAAAGTCACGAGTCCCTTCCGCATGGCCAGGCCGTTGCCCAGCAGCGGAAGGCCCGGCACTATCGGGATCTCCTTCGGCGGCCGGGGCTCCGGAGCCGGTCCATCGGAGGCCTCGATTCCTTCGATCGCGAGGCTCATCGTCCGGCCGATCAGGTCCAGATTCTTCAGCAGATCGATGCGGTCCCGGACCTGCTCCCGCTCCTCCGCCGACAGAATGGTGCGGAACACGCCGCAGGCGTTGGCGAGGGCGATGACCGCGATGTCGCGTGGGTCGGGAACATCGTCGCTGAACAGGATTCGCATGATCCGCAGCCTGGTTTCCTCGACCGACCGCCCGTCAACGGCGGGATAGCGCCGCGAACGCGACACCGACGGGACCAGCGACAGGAGCCCGTGCGCCTCGGATCTCAGGATGCCGCGCTCGATCAGGCGGGCGAGCGCGGCGCGCCGGATCTGGTCCCCCCGGCCGGCGATCCGCCCGAGCCAACAGGCGGTACTATGCGATTCACCGTCTTCCGCGATATCGGCCAGCGCCGGATCGAGGATGTCGTTGCCGAGAGGCGTGGAGTCCACGAGCATCAGTCGATCGAGATCCGTGTCGATACGGTCCTCGAGCGCAAGGTCCATCAGCACGGCTCCGGCGAGCGCCAGGTCGAGTGAGCGCGCGGGCAGGTTGGCGGCCAGTTCCCCGCGCCCTTCGTCCAGCACAAGAACCAGAATCTCCTCGGCGAACCTCAGCATCGCGACTATCCACGGCCTGCCGGACGGCGAAGCAGGACCAGACGGAGGAGCGCGAACCGCTGGTCGAAGCCGTAGCGGCAAGGGCTTGGGAGTCCGGCCGGCCCGCAGACGCCGGCGTTGACGCCAAGCCGGTTCTCCGCCTGGTGGACGGTCTCGCCGAAATCCTTGTAGAGGCCATCCAATCGGAGGGTCCAGGCACCGGTCACCGGCCTCTCGATGCCGGCGCCGGCGACCCACCCGACCCGCGTCGGCCGCTCGTCGAAGGAATCGTCGGGGTCCACCCGCAGGCGACCGTCCGTTCCCGGATCGAGATCGGTGAACGAGTTGGAGATTCCGGCAACCGACACGCCGCCCGCGACGAACACGCCGACGCTGCCGAGGGATCTCCGCACGCCCATGCGCGCCGTCCCGACCCAATGCAGCTCGGCAGTTGCCGTTTCGTCCAGTCCGACCGGATCCATTTGCCGCGTGGCCGCCGGCAGGCCTCCAAACGCTCCGTCCGCTTCCAACAGGAGTTGCATGCGCCCCAAATGGAAGTACCGCCCCGCCACCACACCGGCTGCTATCCCGGTGCCGTCGTACTCGAACGTCTGGCCGGGGACGCTGTTCGACCCCGAAAAGCCGTCGATGTCGGTCATGCGAACGTCCACCGAGCCCGGTCCGGCGAACACGCCGAGGTAGCTTCCAGTCCGACCGGAACCGCTGCCCCCCTGGGCCTGCGCGGTGCCGACGGCCGCCAGCAGGCCCGCGAGCGCCCAGGCGAGCACGCGTCGAGGCTGACGCGGGCGACGATGGGCTTCCCCGGTCACGAGTCCGACGAGGTTCGGGTGGCATGCGGCCCCACGGCGGTCGCCCTCCGCAGCACTCAGGCAGCGCGAGCGCCGGCAGAGCGAAGGCGAATGAGAGCTGGTCATGGGTCTCTTTTGATGAACGAGACTATCCGGTGGTCACCAAGACTACAGGTGTCCCTCTGGTCACGTCTATCATTGATAATCGAAATCATCACCAGGAATACAACCTGATATAATGTTCTTGTCATATTCCGTCCCCGTCACCCGCCCTAAACGCTCATTTTTCCGACAGCTCATCACGCTCTCCCCAGCCGCGACCGGAAGATATCATGCAACTCGACTGGGTGCGGGGTGGCGGCGTGTGGTGAATGTGGGAGACGGGAGCGCGGACGCAGGGTCGGTCACCGCGGCGTCCCTGGCGTGGTTCCTGGGATGCGTGGTGGTGTACGCGGCGTTGTTCGGGACGGGGTATGTGCTGTATGGGCAGTGGATGGCGGCGGGGGTGGCGCTGGCTGCGTCGGCTGCGGCGGGGGTCTGGCTGTTCCGGCTGCTTCCGCGAATGGGATACTCGGATTGATCCCATGACGGACATCGACAACCGGCGCTGCATAGCCGCGCTCCCCGGACTTCTTCTCGCGCTGGGCTGCCTCTCCGCCGCTTCGCCCTCGGTCGCAGCTCAGGCACCCACCGGTCCCGGCCGGATCTCCGTCGCCGTCGGCGTCGCCGCCGTCTTTCCGGCCGATGTCCGCTTCGTCGACGCCGAAGACGCGGGCGAAGCGGCTCTCTACGGTGACGACCACTTCGACACCGGTACGCTCGGGGCCGGGCTGGAGTACGGCTTTGCGGCGGGCTACCGGTTCGGGGCGTTTCGCGCCCAGGCGGAGCTCCGGGTCACCGGCCAATTCGCTTACGAGGGCCAATCGAACTATGCTCCCGCCGGACCGGTGCAGCCGACCGAGGCACGCATGAAGGCCCGCCGGCTGCTGCTGTCGGGGTTCTACGGGTTCGGCGCGCTCGGTGGGCTGCACCCGTGGGTGGGCGCGGGACTGGGCGCGAACCGTTACCACCTCACCCACTACATCCAACGGTTCCCCAACCCCGACGATCCCTCCGGCAACCTCCGCAGCGGACCCGGCGGCGAGGTGCCCTACACGTCTCTTCCGCCGACCACGGGTCACGGTTTCGCGTGGATGCTCACGGCTGGCATGACCGTCCCTTTGGGCGGCGATGCGCTGCTGGACTTCGGGTACCGCTACACCGACGCCGGAAGCATCGGCACGGCCACCGGCGACATCGAGGTGGTCCGCTACAATGAGGACGGCATCCGCCGACTCCTGCGGATCACCATCAACCCAACCATCGCCGACCTTCGCATGCACTCCGTCAGCGCGACGCTTCGCTGGCTTCCCTGAATGCGGCGGAAGGCCCGTCTGACGCTCCTCAACAGCGTGCCTCGCTGGCACATTGCGATTCCGCCGGGAGGGTTTCGTCCATCCGCGTCTAACGCCCCAGCGCCAACCCGCCCCGCCTGGGATCCGACCAGCCCTCGTAGGTGCCGTCGGGCATCACCATGATCAGCTGGACATCGCCGGACATGCCACCGGCGAAGTAGGCGTCGGGAGGACCCGGGTCGCGTTCACGGACGGTGTGGCCGAGCGCCTCCAGCGCCTGCACGGTTGTCGCCGGCAGGCCGCGGTACTCGTAGAAGACGAGGTCGGGCAGGTGCTGGTGATGGACCCGGGGCGCGTGGACCGCCTGGACGACGTTCATGCCGTGGTCGATCACGTTGAAGATGGACTGCAGCACCGTCGTGATGATGGTGGCGCCGCCCGGCGTGCCGGTGATGAGGAAGAGGTTGCCGTCGGGATCCTCCACGATCGTGGGGCTCATCGCCGAGAGCATGCGCTTCTCGGGCCCGACGGCGTTGCGCTCGCCCTGCACGAGACCGAACTGGTTTGGCGTCCCCGGCTTGGCGGCGAAGTCGTCCATCGTGTTGTTCAGGAAGAACCCGGCGCCGTCGACCACCACCTTGCCGCCGTACCACGAGTTGACGCTGGTGGTGACCGCCACCGCGTTGCCCCCGGCGTCCACCACCGAGTAGTGCGTGGTGTGGCTCTCGTCGAGGAAGGCGTCGATCCCGGGGGCCACCTCGGCCGAGGGCGTGGCGCGCTCCAGCGAGATCGCCGCCGCGCGGCTGTCGGCGTAGTCGTCGGAGAGGAACTGCTCGACGGGGAGCTCGACGAAGTCGGGATCGGCGAGGTACTCGTTGCGGTCGGCGTAGGCGCGCCGGAAGGACTCGGCCATGACGTGGATCGTCCCGGGCGTGTTCCAGCCCATGGTGCCGAGGTCCCACCGCTCCACGATGTTGGCGATGGCGGCCATGGTGAGGCCGCCCGACGATGGGGGCGGCATCGAGTGCACCGTGTAGCCGCGGTAGTCGAAAGACGCGGGTTCCCGCCACAGCGAGGTGTAGCGGTCGAGGTCCTCCAGGGTGATGATGCCCCCGCCGCGCTCCATCTCCGCCGCGATGAGGGCGGCGGTCTCGCCGCGGTAGAAGTCGTCCGGGCCCTGGTCGCGCAGCCGGGTGAGAACGGCGGCAAGGTCGGGCTGGAAGAAGGTGTCGCCGACCGCGGGAACCTGGTCGCCGGGCAGGAAGACCGCGGCGCTCGCCTCGAAGCCGCGAATGCCGTTCTGTGCCGCTTCCAGCGTGGAGACGAGCCGGACCGTGACCTCGAAGCCCTCCGCCAGATCGATCGCGGGCTGCACCACCTCCGCCCACGGGAGGCTCCCGAAGCGCCGGTGCGCCTCCCACAGCCCGTGCACCGACCCGGGCACCCCCGCCGCGAGGTGCCCCACCACCGACCGGTCGGTGACGGTGCCGCCGGCGTCGAGGTACATGTCGCGGGTGGCCGCCAGCGGCGCCTTCTCCCGGTGGTCCTGCGCGTAGACGGTGCCGTCCGCGAGCCGGATCATCATGAAGCCGCCACCGCCCAGGTTCCCGGCCTCCGGGTTCACCACCGCGAGGGCCAGGCCGGTCGCGACCGCCGCGTCCACCGCGTTGCCACCGGCCGCGAGGATGTCGATGCCGACGCGGGTGGCGTACTCGTCGGTGGTTGCCACCATGCCTTCGGTGGCCGTGACGGGGCGGGGGTCCGCCGCGAAGGTCCACTCCGACGGGAAGGCGCCGCCCGCCTCCAGGAATGCACTTTCCGCGCCACCGCGCGCGGCATCTGGCTGGCAGCCGGCAACGGCCAGGAGGAAGAGCGGGAGCCAGGGGACTCGTCGGTGGAACGGCATCTGCAACTCCATGGAACGGATGGATGTGGATCCGGGCGCACTGCGGCACGCCGGTCGGCCGGCGATACCTGCGCCGCGGCATGGATCAGGTCAACCGGGGTCTTCCCGGCGGCAGGCGCACCGCGGGGTGGCCAGCGGCCTGCCCACCAGCAATAATACCCTCTATGAGCGACGCTACCCAAGTCCCTGGCTACCCTCTCGCCGAGCGCGCCGCGGCAGTGCCCGGAACCGGATACCCGGGACACGACCTGGATGCCATGGCGGCGGCCGGCCGGTACAGCCGGGAGATCGTGCGGGCCTTTGCCCCCTACCTGGGCGGGAACGTGGTGGAGGTCGGCGCCGGAATCGGCAACATCTCGGTCCTCCTGCTCGACCGGCGGCCACTGAGGCTCGACGTGATCGAACCGGACGCCCGCATGTTCGCCCGGCTCTCGGAGCGGCTCGGGGATCGGTCCAACGTCTTCGCGCACCAGGGTCTGCTCGGAGCGATCGCCGGCGAGAGGATCAAGGACGCGGACTCGCTGGTCTCCGTCAACGTGCTCGAGCACGTCGAGGACGATGCGAAGGAACTCGCGCTGATGCACTCGGTGCTGCGTCCGGGTGGACACCTTTGTCTATGGGTGCCCGCCCTCCCTGCCCTCTATAGTCGCTTCGACCGTAGTCTTGGCCACTATCGGCGATACCGGAGAGTCGAGCTCGCGAATAAGCTGGCGGACGCCGGCTTCGAGACCCTCCTTCTCCACTACCGGGACCTGGTTGGAATGGTTGCCTGGTTCGTGTCATGCCGAGTGCTCGGGCAGGAGTTGACCAGGGGAAGAGTACTGCTCTACGACCGGCTCGTTGTGCCTGTCACCACGGTGGCCGGCCGGTTGTTCGTCCCCCGCTGGGGAAGAACCTCCTTGTAATCGCGCGCAAACCGTGATGCGACCCCCCAGGATCCAGCAGCCTTCCGACGGGTTGACCGCGCATGCTGGATGACCGGCTCACCGAGCAGCGGAATGCCCGCAGCATCGATGTCGATCGGCTGCCGGCGCTCGAGATCGTTCGCATCATCAACGACGAGGACCGCACCGTAGCCGACGCCGTGGCGCGGGAGGCGGAGCCGATCGCACGGGCGGTGGAACTGGCGGTCGCCGCATTCCGCCGCGGCGGGCGCCTGCTCTATGTTGGCGCCGGCACCTCGGGGCGCCTCGGCGTGCTCGACGCCGCCGAGATGCCCCCGACCTTCGGCACCGATCCCGAGATGGTGCAGGGCGTGATCGCCGGCGGCCCGCCGGCACTGGTGCGCTCTCGCGAAGGAGCCGAAGACGATCCGCGGGATGGCGCGGCCGCCATGGACGAGAGAGGGGTCGGCAGGGCCGATCTCGTGATGGGGATTGCCGCATCCGGGACCACGCCCTTTGTTCACGGGGCCCTGGCGCGCGCCAGGGAACTGGGCGCCAGGACGGGCTTCGTGCTGTGCACGCCGCCGCCCGAAGGGTTGCGCGCCGGGCACGACGTGGTGATCGCGCCACTCACCGGCCCGGAGGTCATCACCGGCTCGACCAGAATGAAGGCGGGTACGGCGACAAAGATGGTGCTGAACACGATCACGACATCGGCGATGGTGCGCCTCGGGAAGGTCTACGAAAACCTCATGGTCGACCTTCAGGTCAGCTGTCGGAAGCTGCAGGACCGGGGCGAACGCATCCTGATGGCGACGCGGGGCCTGGACCGTGCAGGCGCGCGGGACCTCCTGGAGCGCGCGGGGGGCCATGTGAAGACGGCGCTTGTGATGCACTCCATGCAGGTCGGGACGGAAGAGGCTGCAGCAGCCCTGGAGGGTGTCAGCGGCCGGATTCGAGACCTGATTGCCTCGGCGACGCCCCGTGGCTAGAACATATGGAAGGGCCGGCCCCTGCCGGCTACCGTGGGTTAGCGCCCCGGTGGTCGGAGGTGCCAGAGCCACATGCGACGGTTGAGTCGCAATACCGGAACAGGAGACCGGCCCTATGAAGAACAAGACCAAGGTG
>JAJDVT010000013.1 GCA_022826005.1 Gemmatimonadota bacterium
ATGGTCCGTACGAACGCCGCGCTCAGTTGTCTCGGTCGCTTCATGTTGGTCTCCAGTCAGAAATCGGTTATCACCTACCGTTATCACTTTCTGAATGAGACTACATAAGACAGGATGATACGTCAAGAGACGCTAAATTCATTACCTACATGGAGTTGACGATGCTCCTGCGCTCGCATGCGACCCCATGAGACACCGTTTTCCGGGTGCCGTTGTCCTGCAGCCCGCCGTAGACGTTGTAGGGCCGCGCCATGTCCACCGACACCCGGTAGTACTGGCTCACCGGCAGATCGGAGATGTAGAGCCAGTTCAGCCCCCGGTCGTAGGAGATGCCTAGACCGCCGTCGTCGGCCTTCATCACGTGGCGGGAGTCGGCGGGGTTCACCCACACCATCCGGTCGTCGCCGTGCAGGCTTTGCGGCGGAGAGGTGAAGGTCCGGCCCCCGTCATCCGAGAAGGAGTAGCTGTTCATCATGTAGACGCGCTGGTCGTCGCTGGGGTCGACCAGGGGCTGGCTGGCGTACATGGGGCGCGGGTTCCAGTCGCTCATCAGCTCCCAGCTCTCGCCGCGGTCGTCGGAGCGGTAGATGCCGGCCCGGCGCTCGGTGTACGCGGTCGACGCGTTGTAGCGGTACCCCTGCTCGACGCTGACGTAGACGATGCGCGGGTCGCTCCGGTAGATCGAGATGCCGATGCGGCCCAGGACGCCCTCCGGCAACCCGCGGGTGACGCCCGGTCCGGCCAGCCGCTCCCAGCTGTCCCCGCCGTCCGTGCTGCGGTACAGTGCGCTCCCCGGCCCGCCGCCGTGGAACCCCCAGGCCCGCCGCTCCCGCTGATAGGTCGCCGCGTAGACGATGTTCGGATTCGACGGATCGAGCGCGACGTCCACGGCGCCGGTGTGCTCGTCGACCTGCAGGATGGGCTGCCAGGTCGTGCCGCCGTCGCGGCTGCGGTACAGCCCCCGCTCCTCGTTCGGTCCCCAGAGGTGGCCCATCGCGGCCACGTAGACCAGCTCCGTGTCGTCGGGGTGCAGCGCGATGCGCCCGATATGCTTGCTGTCGCGCAGCCCCATGTTGGTCCAGGTGGCGCCGCCGTCGGTGCTCTTGTAGACGCCGTCCCCCCACGACGAACTCTGCCGGTTCGCGCGCTCCCCGGTCCCCACCCATACGATCGACGTGTCGCGCTGGTGGAGCGCGATCGCCCCGACCGAGTGGGTGCCCTCGTGCTCGAAAACGGCCGTCAGCGTGATCCCGTTGTCGCTCGTCTTGAAGACACCCCCGGTCGAGGACGCGACGTAGAACTTGATCGGGTCCGCCTCCGCGACGGCCAGGTCCACGATCCTGCCGCTCATCACGGCCGGGCCGATGTTGCGGGGGCGCAGCGCGTCGAGCTGGGCGGTAGTGGCCTGGGCGTGCGCGGGGGTGGGGGCGAGCGGCGCGAGCAGTGCGATAAGGGGGGCAGCGCGGAGGCCGTTGCGGAAACTCGCGCGAAGGCCGGCGGCGATGCCGGCGCTGTGCGCGGCGCGGGGCCGGGCCGGGTGCCGGAACCGGCAGGGAAGCAGAGAACTGAGTTGCCTGGTCATGGGAATCCGTGACTGAATGGGAATGGCGTCGCTGGCGACCTGAAACTCGGTCGGGCCGGCGGGGGTATCAAGCATGCGCTCGAATAGTGGGAGCGGAAAGGAAGCGGGATGACGAAAACGCTGCGTACTTCGGCCGGCAGGCGATTGCGGACCCTTCTGCTTGCCGCGGTCCCGGCCTTTGCGGCCTGCGAAGTCGCCGAGCACAACGCGACGGGGGCACCCACCTGGACCGTCGGTGCCGAGCCGGTCTCGATCTACGGATCCGCCGGTGACGACCCGGACACCGGATTCGGCTATGTCGCCGATGTCGTACGAGGACCGGACGGGACCATCGCCGCTGCCGATGGCCTGTTGAACTCGCTGAGCTTCTTCTCTGCCGAGGGCGAGTTGCTGGCCAGGGCCGGCCGCACGGGAGAGGGACCCGGTGAGTTCGGCGAAATCGCCGGGCTCGTGAGCACCCCCGGGGGCCGCCTCATCGTGTTCGACCGGGGTCTTCAGCGGCTCTCCGAATGGACCTTCGGCGGCGGGTATGCGGGGGACACGAGGCTGACGCGGCAGGGGGCGTACCGGCCGATCGGCGAAGTTGGGCTTTTCGAGGACGGGGGCTGGTACGCGCGGGAAGAGGATCAGTTCGTGGCGGTGGAAAACGACGGGAGGGGCCGGGACACGGTGGGGCTCCACGCGCTCACGGGCGGCGAGGTCGGACAGCGGTTGGCGCAGGCGCCGGGCACGATCACGGCGTCGTTCGAAATGATGGGCCCCGGCGTTCGCGAGGCTCTTCTCTCGCCGCGGGCGGTGGGTGTTGCACGGGGCACGTGCCTGCTTGTCGGAGCCACCGACAACCCGGTACTCGGCGTCGTCGACGCGGCGGGCAACCGGGTGGGCGAGGTGCGCCTGGACGTCGAGGTCGAGAACGCGACCCGCCAACACCGGCACGACTGGCTTGCCGGAGCCTTCGAGACGGCCGAAGTCGAACTCGGCCCCGACGAGAGGACAATGCTCGAGCGGCTCGCCACGGCGGTTCCGATGGCGGACCGGGTCCCGTTCGGGTCCGATGTCCTGGTGGACGACCTCGGGTACATCTGGGTGGAGCGCTATCAGCTGCCGGATGGCTACCCCAGTTCCGATTGGCGGGTCTTCACGGAGACGGGGGCAGCGGCCGGAACGGTCGTGCTGCCGGAGGGTCTCCGTCCCGTCGAGATATCGGCCGACGCGATCCTTGGCGTGTTCACTCACGAGATGGGCGTGGAGGATGTGCGGGTGTACGCGCTGGACCGGGGCGCGGATGCGGAGCGGCGGCCGGCGTTGCCGGGGTGCGGTTGAGGGCCGGCGCCAGTCCTCCGTCGTGAGCTGATCCGGGGCGGTTGGAGTACCGCGCCCCCCCTCACGGTCCCACCCAGTACTCCACCGGCACCGACAGAAAGTCTTCCACCGAAACCCCGTCGTCCCCCACCAGCAGCGTGCGGTCCGGGTTGAACATCCTGGTGAAGGCGAGCATTCCCGGCAGGGTCGCGCTTGCCCGGCCGCTCTTGACCTCGATGGCGGTGAGACGGCCTCCGGCACGCACGACGAAGTCCACCTCGCGGTTGCGGCCACGCCAGTAGTAGACTTCGCACCGGCCTGCCGCCGCGGCGTTCACCAGGTGTGCCCCGACGGCCGATTCGACCAGCCGCCCCCAGAAGGTGCGGTCCTCAACCGCCTGCTCCAGCGTCAACGGAGACAGGGCAGCCATCAGGGCGGTGTTGAAGACCTGGAGCTTCGGGCTGGATCCCCGCCTCCTGACCGTTCCCCCCGAGTACTTCTGAAGTCCGGTCACCATGCCCGCAGCGGAGAGCAGGTCCAGGTAGTGCGCGAGCGTCGTGGTGTTGCCGGCTTCCTGCAGCTGTCCGAGCATCTTCGTGTACGACAGGATCCGGCCGGAGTAGTCACAGGCCAGTTCGAAAAGGCGGCGCAGCAGCACCGGCTTGTCCACCCGGGAGCGCAGCAGCACGTCTCGGGAGATGACGGTTTCGATCAGCGAGTCGCGGATGTAGCGCGACCAGCGGTCCGGCTGCTTCACCAGCGGCGCCGACCCGGGGTACGCGCCATGGAACAGATACTCGTGGAGCGACCAGCCGAACACGCTGCGCATCTCCCGGTAGCTCCAGTGCGGCAGGTGCACGACCTCGAACCTTCCGGCAAGGCTCTCCGTCAGTCCCCGCCCCATCGGGAGTTGTGCGGATTCCGAAAGCACGACTCTCAACTCGCGGCCGGCGAGCGTGTCCTCGTCCCAGAGTCGCTTGACCGACTCCGCCCAGCCCGACGCCTTCCGGACCTCGTCGAGGATGAGCAGGGCACCGCCGGCACCGGCTCGGTCCGCTTCGATCCTGGCGATGTCCCACTGTTGCGCGATCCAACCGGGGCCTCGCAGCGTCGGTTCGTCCGCGCTGGCGTAGCGATGCGGCAGCCCCGCCCGCTCCGCGACCTGGTTGACAAGCGTGGTCTTGCCCACCTGTCTCGCCCCGGTGACGATCTGGATGAAGCGCCGCGGCTCCCGGAGTCGCTCCAGCAGTTCCGCCGCCTGAGGGCGAGTGTATGACGGATTACTCAGCATAATAAGCAAATGTACTCAAACGACTGAGTAAATGGGATAGTGCATCAGCGCCAGCCCCAGTCGGTGCCGTGGCCAGGCGTGCAGGCCAGGCTTGCAGGCCAGTGCAGGCCAGGCGTGCGATTGCCCTGGCGGTTGCCATACGGTTGTGCTTCGCCGTGTTGTCGCTACCCGCCGTCCAGCGCCAGCGCCCCGCGGATCGCGCCCAGAAACCGGGCCGCCTCGCCCGGCCGCACCACCCTCCTCCCCGACCCCCTGGAGTGGGCGAAGAGATCCGTGACGTTGGTGACCACGTCGGCGCGTTTCCGGAGGAAGCGTTCCAGCGCGAGGGTCTCGGTGAAGGGGATGAGGTGGTCGTGGCGGCCGTGGATCAGGCGCACCGGAGGGAGCGCATCGGTGGGCAGGGAGTCGGGCAGCTCCAGCCCTGGATGCGTGGCGCGGCCGGCCTCGGCGAGAAGGGGAGCCATTTCGCCCGCCAGAACCGGGTCGGGCTCTCGAGCCGCCACCGGAGCGAAGAGACGGAAGAGCCCCCGGTTGCCCGGGGACACCGTGGCCATGACGCGTTCCTTGAACGGATCGCTGCCCGGTTCCCACGACATGATCCCGTGTTGCCCGGCCAACGTCGCGAGTTCGCCCAGCGCGCGCGAGACATCCTCGGCCTCCTCGTATCCGGGAATCCGGTGCAGGTAGTTCGACGCCACCACCCAGCGCCCGTATGGATCGGGGCGGAGGTATTCGGTTCGCCCCTGCCATCGGAACTGCCCGGTGAGTCCGAAACGAACGGTTTCGGCGAGGTTGTGGTAGGTGCCGAACCCCAGCACGCCCCGGACGCGGTCCCGCAGGGCCGGATCCGCGGCCGCGACCAGCACCTGTGGACAGCCGAAGGACGTTCCCACCAGGACGACACCGCCGGAACGGACGCCGGGATCGTCCGCCATGTGTTCGATGGCCAGTCGCAGGGCCTTGAGTGCCGGGGCCGGGTCGAGCCGCAATCTGCGCCATTCGCGCACCTCGGGGACCAGGACATCGGCGCCGGCGGCGGCCAACGCTGCAGCCAGGCGTGCAATGGCCAGGTGGTCGGGCCCGGGGATGGTCGCGCCGTGGAGGATCACCCATCCCGGCCGCGGGGTCCGTCCGCCCGCCGGGCGATGACGCCGCGCACGGATGGCCTCCTCACCGCTCCCGATCCGGACGTTTTCGCTCAGCATCCCGCGGAACGGCTTCCCGGGTTTGGCCCTGGCCCAGGTCGTCACCCAGCGAAGCGTCCTCACCTGCGGGAACGCCCTTCCCTGGGGTCAGCATTCCCTGGGGCCAGCGTCGTTCCCAGGGCCGGCTGTGCGCTGGAACCTGGTGCAACGTTTCCTGTGAAACGTCCCATCCGGCCATGAAAACGCCCCCGGGGACGTTTCAGCTGAAACGTTTCACGGGTTGGGGAACCCTGGCGGCCCGAATCCTGTCTTGCCACTCGGTCCGGTTCGGTCCGCGCCCGGTCAGCGCAGTGCAGCCGGAAGTCTCCGCACGATCACGGTCGCGACGTCCAGCTCGTCGAGTTCGATGAATGCGACGAGACCCTCGGGGCCAAATGCGGCCGGCCTGCCCGGCGTGCCCGTGGGGAAGGTGCCGATGTAGTCGCCGTCGGCGGTGAGCACGTCGATCGGGCCTTCGCTGTCCGGCCAGGGGCCGCGGCGCTGAACCCAGATGTGGCCGTCCCAAGTGGTGGCGAGGGCGTGGATCACGGAAAGCTCGGGATAGAAGGCGGGCTCGGGAAGGTCGATGGTAACGGTCTGCGGTGTTCCGTCGCTACCCGGGAGCTGGAGCATTCTCTGTCCTGCGGCCGGAGCGCCCAGAGCCGCCCGCAGCGAATCCCGGCGTTCCATCTCGGCCCTCTCGATCGCGGGCGTCACGGGCTCGGGATCGAGCGGCCGCGTAATGATGTGCGTCACCCCCGGGTCACCGTCGCCGGTCACCTTGAGCGCGTAGCCTGACGAGTCCGAAAACACGACCCGGCCATCCGGCAGGACGCCCGTCAGGACCTCCGGCTCGAAGATCATCGTCTGACCCATGCCAAGCTCGGCGTAGGTGACCCGCCGGCCCTGGACGACTACGCCCTCCACCTCTCCATCGGCGGTCACGGGAGGAGGCGGCAACCACCCCTTCGCCACCGTGTCGACATTCAGGGCGTCGCTCCCGAGATCCAGTCGCAGGACCGGCCTCGAGTCCGCCGGGGCGCGCCCCATGGCGGGGCCGGCGCGCGTCGGCAGGGCATACACCCCGGAGCCGCGCGGGTCGGGATGGAGGGCGCTGGCGTACAGGATCGAAAGCTCCGCAGGCCCGACGCGGACCGCGCGCACGAACGCACCGGATTCGTCGAAGAGCTGGTACGCCCTGTGGCCAATGTCGCTGATTACGGACGTACCGTCCCGCAGAACGGTCATCGCCATCGGCACATTGAATTCGCCGGGTCCCTGTCCGGCGCTGCCGAACCCGTGCACGAACTCGCCGGAGGAGTCGAACACCAGGACCCGAACGTCAGTCCAACGGCCGGTCGGGCCGCCCGATCCGTCGAAGACATAGAGGTTGCCGCGGGCATCGAAGGCGGCGGTGCGCACGGTGCCGAACATCTCCCACGGCTCGCCATCCAGCGTGCCCACACGGAAGACCTCTTCGAAGGCGGTGTCGAGGTGGCGGTCCTGGCCGGTCACCTCGATTACCTGCTGGGCCCGGAGTGCGTGGTCGTGGGTGCCGAGCAGGAGGCACAGGAGCGCGAGGGTGGCGGTGGATCGGAGGGTCATGAGGCTGCCTGTTGGGGGCAGCATCACTTCTTCACAGGCATGAATACCGCCCGAAGTCGCCCGATCTCATCGCCTCGGATCTTCCGCCACACCAGTCCGTTCTCGAATTCCGGACTCGGCCCGAAGAGCCTGTTGAGGTCCGCCAGTTCCGTCATCCTCTTTCCCCCGGTTTCCGTGATCCAGTCTTCGCGGGAGTGCATAAACAGGACACCGGTGGAGTAAGCGTAACGTGAGCGCTCCGCACGTGTTGCCTTCCGGAGTGAACCGTTCTCGTAGATGAAGAGATCCGGGATTCCGTCTCTGTCGGTTGTCAGCTCAATGCCCCCGCCCTCTTTCGCGGGGCGGCCCCTCATGACCTCGACCCGGAACGTTCTGTAGGCACCATCCCGGCTTTCCGGGGACTCCAGGTAGAGCTCGATGGCCCGGTCAAGAAACCTGCCTGCCGTGGGTTCCATCTCCCACGTTTGTTCGCCGTCCAGCAGGACCAGGGTGGTGACCTCCATGGTCGTCGGCGGAGCCGCGACTTCCGAATCTCCTTCTCGCAACTCGCGTCCCTCGGTCCTCACCTCATCGATCGCCGAGTCGAGTTGCGTGGGGGCGGGGAGGTCGCAGGCGATGCCGAATGCGGCCAGGGCCGCGGCTCCCAGCGCCACACAGTGGGCCGCGTTCAGTCTCTTCGTCTTCTCGTTCATCGTTCTCAGTCTCCGTTCCAGAGTGCTTGTGGGTCGGCTCATCGCCGGGACGAGCACCCAGCGTCCGCGCGACCGGGCGCCCAACTGCAGGAGCAGCGCGCCGTAGTCGTCGGCACCGATTCCGCCGGCGATGACCCGCTGGTCACAATCGATCTCGATGGCGGCCCGCAGTCGCCGGCACATCCACCATACGGCCGGGCTCCAGGGGAAAGCGGCTGCGACCATTCCGGCGTATAGCAGGGCCAGGTGGTCACGGGCCCGGGCGTGTTCCAGCTCGTGGCGCAGGATGGTGGCTCGTGTTACTGGCTCCTGCTGCAGGACCCACGAAGGTATGACGGGCCTGGGCGAAAAGACCCCCACCAGGGCGGGACCGAAGCGGTGGGACAGATGGACGTCGGTGCCGTCAACGCGGCGGCGTGGCCAGCGGCGGCGGGCACAGGCCATGGCTACCAGGACGGCGGACAGGGCGGCCACCACCACAGCTGATCCGGCTCCCCAAGCGAAGCCGGCGGTCCGCGCGGCCGTCCGACTGGCCGGGATGGGTAGTGAGGGGATGAAGCTCTGCCGGGGCTTCACTGCCACCAACGTCGGCGGAGACGCCTCTGGGACTTCCACCGCAGGCGAGCCTGCCGGCAGCGGAGACTCCTGCCGGCCACCCAGCAAGGGAACAACCACGGCCAGAATCAGCGCCGCCAGCCACACGAGCCGTCGCGGCCGTCCCCACGACGCCACCAGGCGCTCAAGCGCCAGAGCGCCCGTCGCAATCAGGGTCGCGGTGAGCGCCGCGTACAGCATCCAGGGAATCATCCCTCGTCATCCCTTATGACCGCGATCCTGCTCAGGATCTCGCCGTCGGAAAACAGGATGGAGCCGCGCAGTACCTCCGGCGACTCCAGCAGGTCATGTACCAGGGCCACCACCGGGTTGTTCTGCTGTCCGCCCGCGTCCGGCGATTCCCCGCGGGTTGCTTTTGCCAACCAGTTCCCGCGCCCGGCAGATTCGTAGCGGAGGGATTCTCCAGGGTTGGTGGTGAAGATGGACTCTCCCAACCTGGCCGCGAGGGGCGGACGCTTCGCAGTGAACCCCGACGGTGTGAAGGACACACTCGTCACAGTGAACCCTGACGATGTCAAGGACGCGTCTTTTGCAATGAGCCCCCCTGGCGTGTTAGTCAACCCATCCATCGTAAGCGTGGCACCACTTCCGTGGGCTTCCCACCTCGTGGTGAAATTGATGACGCCGTTGGCCGCCTCTTCGCCGTAAGTCGCGGTCAACTCCAGGCCCTTGATGACCTGGACGCTGCGAATCTGTCTTCCAAGGATTTCGAGAGCCTCGACGACCCGGGTCAGATCCATGGGACGCAGCTCGGTGCCTGGTTCCGCGAGTATCAAGTGCACCCCATCCACCAACACCAGGGGAGGCGGATCCACAGCACCCGAACCGATGTCGCCGATGTCGGAGGCTTGATCGCCGGCCATGACTTCGTCAATCGCCTCGTCCAATTGCGTCGGGGCTGGCAGGTCGCAGGCGATGCCGACCGCGAGCAAAGCCGCGCTGGCGAGCAGCGCGCCGTGCGCCGCATTCAGTTTCTTTCTCTTCTCGTTCATCGTTCTCAATCTCTGTTCCAGAATGCTTGCGGGTTGGCTCATCGCCGGGGCGAGTCCCCAGCGGCCGTGCGACCGGGATCCCGTCTGCAGGAGCAGCGCGCCGTAGTCGGCGGCTCCGATCCCGCTGGCGATGACCCGCCGGTCGCAGTCGATCTCGATGGCGGCCCGCAGCCTCCGGCACATCCACCAGATCGCCGGGCTCCAGGGGAAGGCGGCCGCGACGATTGCGGCGTAGAGCAGGGCCAGATGATCGCGGGCCCGGGCGTGTTCCAGTTCGTGGCGCAGGATGGCGGCCCGCGCGGAGGGCCCCGCCCGCTGGACCCACGCGGGTATGACGGGTTTGGGCGAAAAGATCCCCACCAGGGCCGGGCCGAAGCGGCGGGACAGGTAGACGTCGGTGCCGTCGAGGCGGCGGCGTGGCCAGCGGCGACGGGCGCATGCTACTGCCACCAGGACGGTGGAAAGGGCGGCCAGCGCTGCCGCGGATCCCGCGCCCCAGGCGATGCCCGCGGTTCTCGCTGCCGTCCGGCTGGGCGGGATGGGCAACGGAAGGACGAAGCCCTGGGTGCGCTCCACCGCCACCATTGCTGGCGCAACGGCCTCTGCTGTTTCCCCCGTCGGAACGCTTGCGGTTGGCGGAGGCTCCCTCGGGTCACCCAGCAGCGGAACAACCACGGCCAGCGTCAGCGCCGCCAGCCACACGTACCGGCGGGGCCGACCCCGCGACGCCACCAGTCGCTCGACGGCCAGCGCGCCCGCCGCGATCAGCACCGCGGTGAGCGCCGCGTACACCATCCAGGGAATCATCGCCGTCCGCTCAGGATGGCGAGTTCGTACTCGGGGCTTTCATAACCCGTTACGGAGTAGAACCAGGTCAGCACCCCGGGATTCGCGCCCTTTTCCTGGACCTCGGCGAGAACATGCTCGATCCCCAGGCCAGCTGGTTGAGCGGTGTTGGGGCTTCCAGTCGGATCGCTCCAGTCGGCGAGGGTCGTCGTGACGGGACCGGAATCGGCAGTGAAGATCCGGACCACTCCTCCCGGGACCTCTTCGCCCAGAAGCCGCTGAGCTGCCGAGTGCTTGAGGACCTCGACCCTCATGATGCTTACGGGACCGGTCGGCAGCCCCGCGGTGCGGAAGCCGGAATCAGTCGGCCCAGGCGCACCGGTGGGACCGGACAGGCGCTGGCCGTCCACGAATACGATCGGCGGCGGGGTTCCCGCCGGATGGCCCCTGTGGAAGGCGTCGGCGATGCGCTGGTAGGGGTCGGCGAGGCGTGCGGTGACTTCGGACTCCGGGCTGTCCCGACCGTCGGCCATCACCTGGTACATGGCCTCGTCCAGTCGCGTCGGTGCGGGCACTTCACAGGCGATCCCAAGGGTGACCAGTGCCGCTGCCGCCAGCAGCGCGCCATGCGCCGCGCTCAATCTCAATCTCTCTTCCATCATTGTTTTCAACCTCCGTTCGAGCAGGCTCCTGGGCTGGCCCATCGCGGGGACGAGTCCCCAGCGGCCGTGTGACCGTCTCCAGGCTTGCAGCAGCACCCTTCCGTAGTCGGCGGTAGCAATTCCACCGGCGATCACCCGCTGGTCACAGTCGATCTCGATGGCGGCACGCAGCCGCCGGCACATCCACCAGATCGGCGGGCTCCAGGGGAACACGACTGCGACGATTGCGGCGTAGAGCAAAGCCAGATGGTCGCGGGCCCGGGCGTGCTCCAGTTCGTGGAGCAGGATGGCGGCTCGCGCGGAGGGTTCCGCCCGCAGGACCCACGCCGGGATGACGGGCTTCGGCGCCACGATGCCGACCAGAGCTGGGCCGAAGCGGCGGGAGAGGTAGACCTCCGTGCCGTCGACCCGGACTCGTGGCCAGCGGCGGCGGGCCCACGCTACGGCCACGAGGACGGAACACAGGACGGCCAGCGCCGCCGTGGATCCGGCGACCCAGGCGATGCCGGCGGTCCGCGCGGTCACCGGGCTTGAGGGACCGGGAAGTGGCGAGCCGAAGCGTGCGATGCCTTCGACCCTGGCCGTCCCGGGCGCCGCGGGCTCCGCCGGTCCCGCTGCGCGAATCACCTCGGTCGAAAGAGGCTCGCGCAAGCCACCCACCAGTGGGACGACGACTGCCAGCCCCAGCGCCGCCAGCCACACGAACCGGCGCGGCTTCCCTTGCGACGCCACCAGTCGCTCGACCGCGAATGCACCCGCCGCGATCAGCGTTCCGACCAACGCCGCGTACAGCATCCAGGTAATCACTCGTCAGATCCTCCGCGCGCTACCGGCCGGAGCCCGAGTCCTTCGTGATGATCTCGACCACCCCGCCCGAGGCCTCTTCGCCGTACAGCGTCCTTGCATCCGCACCCCGGAGGATTTCGAAGCTCTCGATATCCAGGTTCGCGATGTCCTGCCAGTAGGCGGCTTTGATGAATGCCTTTGCCCGTCGGACTGGATAGAGGGTCAGGTGCGACGGGATTTCAGGGTACGGAATTCGCTGTCCGTCCAAGAGCAAGAGCGGCAGCGGCACGCTTGCCGGCTGGGCCGGAACCGCACGCGGGTCGATGTCCGGCCCTTCCCGGCCCGTGAAGATCAGGATCGCTCCGTTCGCGACGGCGCCCCCCTGGATCCCGGTGCCCTCGACCACCTCGACGTGTGCAACGAGGTCAGAGTCACGAAGGCCTCCCTCGACCCACTGCCGGACCGTCTGGGGAAGGTCCTCGCGAGTTTCGATGCGGAAATCGTCTACGAATACAATTGGAGCGGTGCCCGAATCGAACCACTTCGCCAGCGTCGATTCCCCGCGCAGATTCGCCGGGCCCGGATCGGCGGCTTCCGCGGCGTCGTTGGCGGCTGCCCGCTCGATCGGCTCCCGAAGCTCCGTTGGCGTCGGCGCATCACACGCGACAACCATAGCCCCGACGGCCACACCCACAAGCCAGGCCGCGCGGCCCTCAGCCGGTCTCATTCGTTTCTCGCTCATCGTCTTCAGCCTCCGTTCAAGCAGATTCCCTGGTGGACGCATCGCCGGGACGAATCCCGGATTCGTTCCGTTCCGCGGATCATTTCTTCGTGATTATCTGGATCACCCCGTGGGCCGCCTCTTCCCCGTAGATCCGGATCGCAGCTGCGCCCTTCACGATCTCGAAGCTCTCGATGTCCTCGTCCTTGAGGAACTCGCGGAGTCCATCGAAGCCCGCCGGGAAACCAACGCGCGCACCGTCGATCACGATGAGCGGCACCGGTTGCGGACCGGCCATTCGCATGAACTTGTCTCCCCAGTGGTTCTCGGCGCCCTCGGCCGCGCGGTGCGACCCGTCGCCCGGGTTCGGCTGCGCCGGCTCGTCGCCCGGAGGCTCGACATCGCTCTCTTCCACGGGCCCGCCGCTCATGAAGATCCGGATTGCGCCGTGAGCGCCGTCCTCCCCCCAAAGCTCCCTGGCGGCCCCACCCTGCATCACCTCGACGCGGTCGACCAGCCCGTCCTCCCGGAGGCCGCTCTCCGACCAGCGGCGGGCGGGCTCGGGCAGGTCCTCGTAACGCGCGACGCGAACATCGTCCACGAACACGAGCGGAGCCGGGTCCGATGCGAACCACCTGGCCAGGTAGGAACCTCCGGCCCCACCCGATGGCGATCCATCCCGGTTTTCGGGGGCCTCGGCAGCTCTCACCTCCTCGATCGCGTCTGCCAGCTCAGTTGGCATCGGGACATCGCATGCGGCGACGAGTGCCCCGGCCGCCACACCCGCAAGCGCGACCGCGCGGCCCACACTCAGTCTCATTCGTTTCTCGCTCATCGTCTTCAGCCTCCGTTCAAGCAGACTCTCAGGGTGTCCCATCGCCGGGGCGAGTCCCCACCAGCGACGGGAGCGGGCTCCGGCTTCCAGGAGGACGCCGCCGTAGTCGGCAACCCCGATCCCCGAGGCCAGGACCCTTTCATCACAGTCGAGTTCCACGGCGGTGCGAAGCCGCCGGCACATCCACCAGATCGCCGGGCTCCACGGGAACAGCGCCGCAACGATGCCGCCGCAGAGCAGTGCGAGGTGGTCCCGCGCCCGCGCATGTTCCTCCTCGTGGCGGATGATCGCGTCCCGGGCAACCGGCTCCAGCTCCAGCACCCAAGCGGGGATGACGACCTTCGGTCTGGCGACGCCGACGAGGGTGGGGCCGAAGCGGCGGGAGATGTAGACCGGCGTTCCAGCCACCCTTCTGCGGTCCCAGCGCCTCCTCCTCCAGGCCACGGCCAGCAGCACGCAGCCCAGAACGAAAAAGGCCGTCAGGGACGCGGCGCCCCATGCCAGAGCCGCGATTCTGCCCTGGTTCACCCCGTCGGGCACGGGCAGCCCGGGAAGCGCGCTCCAGCTGTCCGCCGGAGCCCCGTTGACCAACGATGAGACAGCCGATGTGGCCTCCTGCACCGCAGGCGCGGCCGGCGCGGGAGTTCGTCCCGCCAGGGGGATTGCCACCGCGAGCGCCAGCGCCGTCATCCACACGAAGCGGCGTGGCCGGCCCGCCGAGGCCATAAGCCGCTCAACCGCGAAAGCGCCTGACGCGATCAGCACCGCGACCAACGCCGCGTACACCACCCAGGCGATCATCTTCGATCCCTCCGAAGTCGCGTCCGGCGGACCATCCTCCGTCCCTCCCGGGTCCGGCGCATGTTCATCACTCCTCCCCCCTCCCTTCCGCCCGGTCCAGCACGGCCCTCATGCGGCGGAGCTCCTCCTCGGTGAACTCGCGGCCCTCCACCAGCGTCGCGAGCAGCATCTCGGCGGAGCCGTGGAAGATCTTGTTCACGATCCGGCTGAGCGCCCGTCCCCCCGCCCGCTCCGACTCCACGAGCGGGAAGTAGCGGTAGGCGCGGCCCTCCTGTTCGTGGCCGACGGCGCCCTTTTCCTCGAGGATCTGGAGCATCTTGAGGACGGTCGTGTAGCCGACGTCCTTGCCGAGCACCTCGCGCACCTCCGCCACGGTGCCAGACCCCTCCCGCCACAGCACGCTCATGATGTCGAGCTCGCGGTCGGTGAAGCCCTTCGGTTCCCGCTTGCGCTGCTCGCCGCTCATCGCCCGCCTCCTTCCGCCACCTCGGCCATGACTTCCCGGACCCGGTCCCCGAACCCGCGCGCGCGTTCCATCACCTCCTCCTCGTCGACGGTGAGGATTTCGCGGTCGCGCACCACCACCCGGCCGTTCACGATCACGGTGGTCACGTCGCTGCCGCGGGCCGCGTAGACCAGGTGCGAATAGACGCGGTAGAGCGGGGTCAGCCCGGGGCGCCGCACGTCCACCAGCACGATGTCGGCGCGCTTGCCCACCTCCAGCGACCCGATCTCGTCGTGCAGATTGAGCACCCGCGCGCCGCCCATCGTGGCCATGCGGAAGACCGTCTCCGCCGGGAGGACCGCCGGGTCGCCCAGCATGTACTTCTGGATCTTCGCGGCGGCATCCATCTCGTCGAAGAGGTCGAGGTCGTTGTTGCTGGCGGGGCCGTCCGTCCCGATCCCCACCGGGATCCCCGCCTCCAGCGCGGCCGCCACCGGCGCCGCCCGCGCCACGCCCAGCTTCATGTTGCTCTGGGGATTGTGGGCGATCCCGGCGCCCCCCGCCGCGATGCGCCCGATGTCCTCGTCCGACAGGTAGATCGAGTGCGCGAGGACCGTCCCGGGCCGGAGCGCCCCGATCGACTCGAGGGCCTCGATCACGCCCATCCCGGTCATCTCGCGGGCGGTCACGTCCTCCGACGGGTCCTCGACGGCGTGAATCTGGAAGGGCGCGTCGAAGCGCTCGGCGAGCCGGAACGCGGCCTCGACCGCTTCCAGCGGGGTGGTGTAGAGCGCGTGGGCGGCGACCGCGGGCACCACCGTGGGATGATCCTGATAGCGCTCCATGTACTCCGCCGCGTCGGCAAGCGATTCCTCGGGCGTGGCGAAGTCGGGAGTGGGGAAGCCGATCACGTGGGGACCGGTGACCGCACGGATGCCGGCGTCGACGGTCGCGCGCGCCACCTCGTCGCGGAAGTAGTACATGTCCGCGAAGGTGGTCGTGCCGCCCTTCAGCATCTCGACCGATGAGAGCAGCGTGCCCCAGTAAACGAAGTCGGGAGCGACGAGCGCGGCCTCGGCGGGGAAGATGTGGTCGTTGAGCCAGGTCATCAGCGGGAGGTCGTCGGCGAGGCCGCGCAGCAGCGACATCGCAGCGTGGCCGTGCGTGTTGACCAGCCCCGGGATGACGAGGTGGCCGGTGGCGTCGATGACCGTGGCGCCGGTGGGGCGGGGATCGTCCGGAGCGAGGACCGCGGCGATGCGGTCGCCCTCGACGAGAACCGCGCCGCCCTCGTGGATGGTCCCCGCGTCGTCCATCACCACGACCGTGCCGCCGTCGACGAGGAGCGGGCCGTCCAGGTCGGAGGGCCCGGCGTCGCCGGCGCAAGCCGCGAGCAGCAGTAGGGGCAGGGAAGCCGTCACCGTTGTCCGAAGTCTGAGGGATAGGGCACGAAGGATTTCGTACATAACCTTGGATACACCTTAACTGGCAGCAGGTTCCGTGTCAACGACAATCTTCGTAAGGACGCCGGGGCCAGCCGCTGCCAGAGGTCGCGCCACAGCGCCGTTCAGCGGCCTCCGCAACCCCTTGCGCGGCCGCTCAACGGCTCAATGGTACCCAGTCGCAGTCGTCGGTTTCAACCTGGATCCGCCGGACGACGGTCTCGGCGTCGCCCCCGCGGATCACCTGATCCAGCACCAGCAGCAGGTCACCCTCGAAGCCGATGGCGGGGTGCGATCCTTCCTCCAGCGCTACCAATCCGTCCGGGCAGGCGCGGGAGCGGGACGGATCGATGACGCTGACCCACAGCGCCTCGGTGCTTACGGGCGGGCCGTCGGTGCCCAGGTCGAAGTGCACCACGAGGAAGGTGCCGTCCGGCCTGCGGTGAATCCCCCGGGTCGACGAGAAGACGCCGAAGACATCCGGATACCGGCCGCCCCCGAGCGCCTCCATGACCGCTGCTTCGGGATCCTCGGGGTGTCCCCGCCGGCGCACCGCCGGGACCTCGAAGCGATCGATCTCTGCACCGTCCGTATCCGTGACGATCAGATAGGGAAGGGGCATGAACCCGACGAGCAGCGTGTCGGCCCACTTCGCAAAGGGGATCTCGGGGAAGATGCCGCCGACAGGACCGCCCTCCTCGAATTCCTCCGGGAGTCCGACGACGGGCCGGGCTGCGTCATCGCCGAGCTTCATCCGCCTGATCGCGCTGCGGTGCGTATACTCCGCGCCGCTGAGCCACACTTCCCCCGAGTCGATCACCACGTGGTCGAACACCGTCCTCAGGAGATGGCGCTCCACGAACTGGCCGTCGTGCCGCCGAAAGGCGTGAGCCGCGGGCGGGTCCCAGGAAAACACCATGATCCGGTCGTCCCCCCAGGGCAGCGCTATCGCGGCTTCCTTCCACTCTCCCGGGCCCTCGCCCCCGCGTCCGTAGCGCTGTATGAGGCGTCCCTCCCGGTCGTAGTGAAGCACCCGGGGCTGATCGAAGTCCGCAACGAGGTAGCCGCCGGTGCCGTCGGGGATGACGGGGGCCGGAAGCACAAGATAGTTGTCACCGGACTCCTCCAGCACGATGGAGTCGAGCACGGTGACGGTAGGTTGCGCAGAGAGGTGGCCGGCCCGGGCCAGACCGAGGGCGCCCAGCCCGAATGTAAAGGCGACTTTACAAAATGTCGTGTTTTCCATACATGTCTCCCGGTCCTTCCGCGTGGGCACGCGGGTTCCGCCGACAATCGCCGAGCGAAGACGATAGCTTTTCTGTGCGAGATGACACCATGGGTGCCGGAAGGGTTGCCGGGAGAAGTGGAACGGGAGCTGGACCGCCCACGCCCCCTTCGGAGTGATGGGCGATCCGGGGCTGTAAGCCACTCGCAACCGGCAATTCGGCGACGCTCCATTCACAGCTCGGAGAAATGATGACCACGACCGAACGCGCGAAGATCGGCGCCACCAACGCCGGCTTCGACGACCCACGCACCACGCTCCGCCGCCGGGACCGCGGCAAGGACGACGAATGGGTCGCCGCCTTCCTGGCCCGCGCCAGCTACGGATTCCTGGCGACGGTGGGGCAGGGAGGACAGCCGTTCCTGAACTCGAACCTGTTCGTCTACGACGACTCCGGTGGCCGCCGCCGCATCTATCTGCACACGCACCGGACCGGGCGTACGCGCGACAACATCGAGACCGCCGAAAAGGTCGCGTTCAGTACCGTGGCTATGGGCCGCCTGCTACCGGCTCCGGAAGCCCTCGAGTTCTCGGTGGAGTACGCGGGCGTGGTCGCATTCGGGACCGGGCGGGTGGTCGAGGACCAGGAGGAGGCGCGCTCCGCCCTGCAGATGCTCCTCGACAAATACGCCCCGCACCTCCGGCCCGGCGTCCACTACCGTCCCACCACCGACGACGAGCTCAGGCGCACCGCGGTCTACCGGATCGACATCGAGACCTGGAGCGGCAAGCAGAAGGAGGTGGAGGAGGACTTCCCCGGCGCGTTTGCGCTGGCGCCTCCGCATGTTCCGTTTCCCGGGCGGGATCCGGGACGGAAGATCACAGTACCCTGAACCCCTCGCGGCGCGCTGCCGCAGAGAGACGATCGTCGCTGCTCACCATGTCCAGCCGCTGCGGGTCTTCGCCCGCAGCCGTCAGCGCCGCCGCCAGCTGCAGCGCATCGGCCGCGCGCAGCGGATGAAGCCGCAGCAACCTGATCGCGCGCCGGCGCACCTGCTCCAGAGGCTCGATCTCGACCCAACTCGCAGCCAACAGGCCCAGCTGGTCCATCGACCGGTCAAAGCCGTCCCCCTCGAAACGGTGGTTTCGCTCCAGGCGGTTCAGAGCCGACGCGCATTCGATCCGGCTTCCCCACCAGGTCACGATCACGGAATCCCGGCGTATGGTCGCGCGGCGCTCGACGCTACGCGGCTCGTCCACTACGAGTGCCACCAGAGCCGATGAGTCCCAGTACTTCAATCGCGCGCCGCCCGCTCGGCCACGATGATCTCGCTGGCCCTCGCGCCCTTCGTCAGCCGAGCCACGGGCCGACCCAGGAACCGCTCGACATCAAGCGGCGCACGAGGTGGAACGGCCACGCCGCGGCGCACGATCTCGGCCATCGCGGGCTCGGCGTCGGGGCCGTCGACATCACAGGGTTCGATCCGCGCGACGGGCCGTCCGCGGTGCGTTATCAAAACCGCTTCGCCGCGCCGAACCTCGCTCAGCAATCCGCTGAGTCCGTTTTTCGCTTCACTTACACTGGCCCGTTTCATCTGGCCATTATGGTCATGTGGAAGTAGCCTGTCAAGCGTCCGCCTCCGCACGCACGGCGGAACCAAACAGGCCGTGGATAAGCCCAGCGGCGCACCGAGGGCCGCGAGGCGCCAGGCTGGCAAGGCGCGACGAAGGGCGAATAGCAGGGCTACTTGCACGAGGAGCAACGCAGAGCGGCGCTCTGGACGCCCCGAATGTAAAGAAAACACGACAGATTGTAATGTTGTCATGACAGTGCGAAGTGAATGAGCGCCGCGGCCAGCGTGGATGCATCGCCGCCCGAATGCAGCGGGGACTTATTCCACGGCCTGCTACCCCGCGTGTTTTGCCGCCAGCGCCTCCAGCCCGGCGTCGATCTCCTCGCGGCTGACCCACCGCCCCCGCACCATCACCCCCACGCGGTCGACCAGGTTGCCCAGGTCGTCGAGAGGATTGGACCCCAGCAGCACCAGATCGGCGCGCTGTCCCGGCACGATCGTCCCGAAGCTGCCGTCGAGCCCCAGGTGTGACGCGACGTATTCGCCCACCGTGGCCGTTCCGCTCTTCAGGATCTCGTAGCTGGACATCCCCGTTTCCGACATCACCGCGAGCTCCCGGTGGAGCGCGAACCCCGGCACGTTGAAGAGCTGCGGCGAATCGGTTCCCATCAGGATCCCGGCGCCCGCGTCCGAAAGCTCCTTCAGGACGCGCATCCGCAGCGCGAGGTACACGTCGGCTCCCTCCCGGCCCGAGCCGGCCCGACGCCGCCAGCTGTCGCGGGTCCGGGGTGAGACGTACTTCATCTCGGGCTGCTGAAGGAAGCGGTCCGCGTCCGGCCCGCCGTACAGGTTTTCCCAGAGGTACATCGTCGGCACCACGTAGACATTGTGGTCGATCGTGAGCTGGATGATGTCGGCCAGCTTGGCTTCGTCCACTCCGCGCGCCAGGCCGGCCAGGCTGATCTGGCCGACGCTCACCTGGGCCTGCACGTCATCGGAGGCGATCGCCTGGATGTAGCCGTCCAGGTGGTCGACGGTCGACATGCCGGTTTCGATCGCGTGCACCAGCCCGACATCCTGCGGGACGTGGCCCCCGAAGGTGAGGCCCTCCTCCCGGGCGACCTCCGCCATCCGGTCCCACGCCGCGCGCGGCACCCCCGGGTGGATCTTCTGCAGATCGTAGCCGGCTTCCACGTGGGCGCGGATCAGCGCTTCCGCCGCCTCCGGCGTGCGTGCGGTGTTGCCGTTGAGCGACGGGGCGCCGACGTAGAAGTTCGGGCCGAGCACTTCGCCGCGCTCGAGTTCGTCCGCGAGCGGGATCTGGTAGGCGGATCCCAGCATGCCCCGGATGGTGGTGATCCCGTTGGCGACGTAGAGGAAGAGGATGTCCTCCACATCTTCGCGGGGCGGATTGGCCCCCGGCGGGACGTGCGCGTGCATCTCGGCGAGGCCCGGCATGAGGTACCGGCCTTCGCCGTCGATGACGGTGGCACCGCGGGGGACGCGGGTCTCGCCCGCCGGCCCGGCCGCGATGATCACTCCGTCCCGCACCACGACGGTCTGGCCGGGCAGCACGGCGTCCGACGTCATCGGCAGCACGCTCACGTTGGTGAACGCCGTCAGGCCCGGCACGGGGGTCGGCGCGGGCCATCCGGTGGCGCAACCCGTGACGGCCGGCACGACCGCCAGCGCTGCGAACGCCCCGGCGCGCGCCTTCAATCCGATTGGTACCCTCTTCATTCCAGTCATTTCGGTCCCCCTTCGACTCCAAGGAGCGCGGTTCCCCTGCCGTCCGGCCCATTCACGTGTGCTCCAAACATGATACGGCCTCGCGATGCCGCCTGCCTCCCCGAGGATGCGCCGGCCTCAGACTGCGCCCGCTACAAGGATGCGCCGGCCCCACACTGCACCGGTCTTCCGAGTCTGGCCCCGCCGGCCGTCCCGGACGTACACTGAACTGCCCGGCCGACTGCCCCCTTTGCAGCCGCCCTCCCATCGGCCCGCCCAACCCCCAACCCCGGAGCCGTCATCACCACCCCCGTCGCCAAATCCGAACGGATCGCCGCCATCGATGTGCTCCGCGGCTTCGCCGTGCTGGGCATTCTCATGGTCAATGTCCAGGGCTTCGCGCGAATCTCGTCCGCGTACTCGAACCCCGCCGCGGGCCGCGTCCTGGAAGCCGCCGACCAGTGGACGTGGGCCCCGATCTACCTCTTCTTCGACACGAAGTTCATCTCCATCTTCTCGCTGCTCTTCGGCGTCGGCATCGCGATCATGAGCGAACGCATGGCCGGCCGCGGCCTCTCCGGTACCGGCCTCCACTACCGCCGCCAGCTCTGGCTCCTGGTGATCGGCCTGTTGCACGCCTTCCTGATCTGGCACGGCGACATCCTCGTCTCCTACGCGCTGTGCGGCTTCCTGCTCTACCCGCTGCGCAACCTCGCGCCCCGGCGGCAGCTCTGGATCGGCGGGGCGGCGGTCTCGGTGGTGGCCATTTTGCTCGGCCTGATTGCGCTTGCCATCCCCTACATGCCGGAGGCGGAGCGGGCCGCGCTCATGGCGGAATGGGCGCCTCCGCAGGAGGAAATCGACGCCGAGATTGCCGCCTTTCGGGGTTCGTGGACCGACCAGCTGCCTGAGCGGGCGTCGCTCTACGGGCTCTTTATGGGCGGCGTCTTCCCATTCTTTGTGTTTTGGCGCGCCGGAGGCCTGATGCTGGTCGGCATGGCGCTCTACCGGCTGGGTGTCGTCACGGGTGCGCGCTCGGCCGCATTCTACCGCAGGATGGCCGTGCTCGGCCTGGCACTCGGCCTCCCTCTGTCCGGGTGGGGAGCGTCCATCATGCTGCGGCCCGGCGTCGAGGCGGACCAGGCGATGTTCCCCCCGCTCCTGCTCAACTACATCGGATCGGCCGGAGTCTTCCTGGGGTACGTGGCGCTGGTCATGCTGATGGTGAAGGGCGGCTGGCTGACCTCGCTTCGGCGGCGTCTGGAGGCGGCGGGCCGCATGGCGCTGACCAACTACATCACACAGAGCATCCTCTGCTCGCTGGTCTTCTACGGGCATGGGCTCGGCCTCTTCGAGCGGGTGAGCGCGCCGGGCCAGGCCGGGATCGTGGTCGCCATCTGGGTGCTGCAGCTCGCGTGGTCTCCCTGGTGGCTGGCTCGCTTCCGCTTCGGGCCGCTGGAATGGATCTGGCGGTCGGCTACGTACATGGAATGGCAGCCGCTGAGGGTGTGACGCCGAGCGGTCCGGAGGGATCGCCTCCGGCAGGCGCCCGCGGCCCCCAAGAGGCGCAACCGAACCGAGGATTGACAGACGCAAGGGACCAATGAACAAGCCGCAACGATTGCTGGACCCGAAGGAAGTGCTGCGCGTCATGGACGCCGCGCAGGTCATCCACGAGCGGCAGGCGGCGCTGGAAGAGCACGAAGCGCTCGACCGCGACGCAACCGTCCGCGAAATCCAGGTCATGTACGAGGAGCTGGGAGACCTCGTTGATGCAAGGGTGATCGAAGACGCGCTCGACGAGTATCTCGCCCAGCGCTACGCCTTCACTCCTGGGCGGCCCGGTCTCAAGCGCGGGCTGGCGCTCCTCTACATCCGGCGCGGTTGGGTGGCGAAGCGGTTTCTTGCGCCGGCCGCGGTACTGGCCGCGCTCGTCTGGGGTGGGTTCGCGCTCACCGACGCCATGCGGACGAACGCGCTCGAGCGTGACGCCGGGCGGCTGCAGGCGGAAGTGGCGCGCCTTGAGGCGGCCATCGATTCCGATCTGGGCGAGATCCGGGCGCTCCGCGCGCAGGGCGTCCCTGACGACCTCCCCGCCGACGAGATCGAAGCCTTCGCGGCCGGTCTCGCGTCGGCCGAGAGCCAGTTGGCCCAGATCGGCGCGACGTTGGCGCCGATCGCCGAAGAGGCCGGCCGGGACGGGCTCACCCGCGCCACGATCACCGGCCTGAACCAGAGGGCGGAAGCCGTCGCGGACAGTCGTGCGTTCGCCCGCAGCGACATCATGGGTGCCGATTTTCTGGTCGAACGCCACGCTCGCCTGGGCGCTCTGGACGCGGAGGTAGCGGGGCTGCACGCCGCCGTGCTGGCGGAGGCGGTCGAGGAGTTGGGGCGCGAACGGGCCGCCGAGCTCGGGCGGAGCGCCGACGCGCAGCTGGCCGGCCGGGATCTCGACGGGCTCGAATCGACCGCCGAGAGCTACCGCCAGCTACACGCGCTGATCGGCTCGGAGTACGAGATCGTGATCGTCGGGGGAGTCTGGCGCTACCACAACGAACTCGACGGCGTGCGCAACTACTACCTGCGCGTTCAGGCAGTCGCCGGGGACGGGCAGCAGCTGCCGGTCACGATCCGCAACGAGGAGGACGGGAGCACCGCCCGGGTGATGGAGTGGGGGGAGCGGGTCCCGAAGGAGGTGTACGACCGGATCGCCAGCGATCGGCAGGACAACGGCATCATCGACGACGACGATTTCGGCTTCAAGCGGCGGGGCTTCATGACCGCGGAGCGGAACTACGAGGACCTTGGCCAGATCACGAGGTGGTAGCCATGCATACGGGGAGAGACGTGCACCGCGACTTGGTGAAGCGGATCCGGAAGGTGCGGCGGGCGGTGGCCCGTGAGGAGGAGGGGATCCAGGAGCTGCAGCGCCAGGTGGCGGAGAGCGGCGAGCGCAGGGCGGCGACGGTGCGGGCGCTGGCCGAGTTCCACCTGCCGGGGATGAACGAGGCGTCGGTCGAGGGGACGCTCGCCGAGATGGAGGGGGGCATCCGCGCGATCTACGAGGAGAAGAAGGACCGCCTGGACGTGGTCGAGCGGTCGATTCCGGAGCAGCGCGAGGTGGTGGAAGGGGCGGAAGCCGCGCTGGAGACGGTGACCGATGCGCTGAACGAGACCGGGAGGGAGCGGGCGCGCCTGGCGCGGGTCGTGTACGCGGAGTTGCAGGGGATGCCAAGGTGGAAGCGCCTCTTCGAGCAGGTGCGGAAGCTGGAGGCCCGGGTCCTGGCGTCGGAGAAGCGGCGCGAGGCCGCCGTGCGGGAGCAGCGGGAGAAGACGCCCGCGTACGAGCGCGACCCGTTCTTCGGGTACCTGTCGCGCCGCGGGCATGGGACGAAGGCCGCCGCAGGGAACGCGCTTACACGGCGACTCGATCGGTGGGTGGCGGCGGTGACGGACTACGAAGCCGTGCGTGCGAAGTACGACCTGCTCAATGCGCTTCCCGGCCAAGCGGAGTCCGCCCTCGAGAAGGACCGCAATGCGCTTGCGGTTGCCAGCCCGCCGTTGGAGAGGCTGGAGGCGCAGGTGATCGACCGCAACGGCATGACACCGGTGCTCGAGCGGGGTGACCGGCTGTACGCGGAGCGCGAGGAGGCGCGCGAGGCTCTCCGGGATGCGGAGGGCGCGCTGCGGGGGCTTACCGAGGAACTGGCCGCGCTCCACGACGAGCGGGGATCGTACTACGAGGAGGCGATCGACGGGATCGAGGCGTACCTGGAGGGGCGCTCGCTGGATGAACTCGTAGTCATGGCCCGAGAGACCGGCGACCTCCGCGACGATGCGCTCGTGGCGGAGCTGTACGAAGTCGGCGAGCGCCTCGTCCACCTCCGCGACCGGCTCGCCGCATGCAGGGAGGAGCGTTCCCGCATCGCGTCCCGCCTCAGCGAACTGGAGGACCTCCGCGACCGCTTCGAGGCGGAGGACTGGAACGGGCGCCGCTCGCAGTTCGACGACTCGCTCGACGTGAATGCGCTCCTGCTGGGATTCATGGCCGGGAGACACTCGTCCGGCCGACTCTACCGGACGCTGCGCCGACACCAGCATTTCCGGACCCTCGGGGACAGCGGGTTGGGCGGCAGCGGGTTCCGGTCAGGCGGAGGCTTCGGCGGCGGCGGTTTCAGCACCGGAGGAGGGTTTGGAGGCGGCGGGGGGTTCAGTACGGGAGGCGGGTTCTAAGGTCACGCTCTCCCTGAACATCGCCGATCGGTGCGCGGTCCTTCAAATCGGTCGTGCAGACGCGCCGGGCAGCTTTCGTTTGCCTGAGATGTAAAGACAACCTTACATTCTGTCATGTCCAGTATACATTCTGCCGTTCGAGGGCCTCGCCCTGCGGTGCGTGCTGGGCGATCTGCGCTGCGCCGCGTGGGCCATGCCGCCATCGTCCTGCTCTGCGCGGGCTGCGGCGTTTCCGACCGGAGCGACGTGGCCGGGCCGAGCCGTACAGACAGCGCGGGAGTGGAGATCGTCCGGAACGCGGATGAGCCGCTCCGTCGCGGGGAACTGGTTCAGCCCGCCCGGCGCGTCTTCGGTTCCGAGGAAGAGGGCCCGGAACTGTTCGGCAGCGTCGGCACCACTCGATTACACGCGAACGGATCACTGTGGATCGCGGATGCGCAGGCCCAGGAGATCCGGGTATTCGACCCCGGCTCCGGGGCGCATCTGTTCACGATCGGTGGGAAAGGCGACGGCCCCGGTGAGTTCCGGCGGAGCGGCTTCCTCGGTTTCGATGGCGAAGGAAACGCTTACGTGTACGACTATGAGCACCGGCGGCTATCGGTGTTCTCCGGGAGCGGCGAGTTCCAGCGCGGCCACCTGTTGCCTGCGTCCCTCGGCATCTCGCCGCTGCCGCTTCATGTGACCCGGACGGGAACTCTCTTTGGTCAGATACCGCAAGGGCTGGAGCGCCGCCCGGTCGACGGCTCACTACGGAGGGACACGGTCAAGATCTGGACCATGCCGGTGGAAGGGACAGCCCCGACCCTGGTGTCGAAGACCCTGGGCGCACTGTGGTACTTCCACGATGGAACACAGGTCACCGTACCGTTCGCCAGCGGTTCACGACCGGGCTTCCGGGACGACCGGGTCTACGCGATCGATGCCGTCGGGGAAGCGTCGTACTCCGTCTACGGCCCGGCGGGTCTCGAGCGCAGGGTCGAGATCGACCGGCCGCCCCGGCGGATCGATGACCACGCCGTGACGATGTTCCTTGAGGGTATGCGACGCAGCCCCGTGCCCGACTCCCAGCTGCGAATCTACGAAGAGCACCTGTCCGACATGCCGATCCCGGAGGCGCGACGCTATTGGGATGGCCTGGTCTTCCCGGATCAGGGTGACGCGTGGCTGTTGCGGGCCGGCGACCCCTTTGCGGCGCCCGCTGGCGACCCCGCGGACGGTCAGGTCTGGGACATCTTCGACGCCGAGGGCGTCTTCATCGGCCATGTGTCCCTGCCCGCCAACGTCGAGCTGATGCAGGTGACGGGAGACACCGCGCTGACGATCGTGTCTGACGAGATGGGCCGCGCCACGGTGGCCATCCATGACATTCGCTGGATCGGGTAAGGGTTCGCCTACCCCCCGCCCACCACGATCCGGTAGCGCACGATCCGCTCGACGCCGATTTCGTCCTGGCTCACCGCCCAGACATGATCGCCATCGAAGACCGGGCGCCGCGCGCCGGCAAAGCCCTCGGGCGGGACGACGGTCCCGAGGTAGGTTCCGTCGGGCTCGAAGACATCGTACCGCAGCGGCGACCGCCACAAGACCGGCTCCGAGTTGGGAACCTGCGGGTCGTAGAACTCGTTGTCGACGGGCTGTGCCTCTGTCGACAACGTGACCCAGATGCGTCCATCCCGGCCGGCGGCGAGCCCCCGAAAAGGTGGCCTGGTTGTTGGAATCGGCGGCCCGTTCCAACGCCAGTCGGGCTGGGTGACCCTCATGCTGCGGATGATATCCTCGCGGTGATAGCTGCGTTCCTCTGCCGATACAGCAACCGGAACAACGACGCGTTCCATTCGCAGCACCCCACTGTCGAGCTCCAGGTGAATGCGGTAGTCGGATGATATCCCCGTCACGAAATGGCCGCTGGGGTGCAGGGCCCAGTAGTGGCGGGCCGTCAAAGGGATGGGGACCAACCTCTTGGAGGTGAAGGGGCCCAAGGTAGGCTGGAGTTCCAGCGAAGGTGGCTCAAAACCGCCCCCGGGGGGGAGTTGCGTGCCCAGTTGCGTGCCATCCGGGCCGATGGCGATCAATGGAAGGCCGATTCGGCCGCTCGGATCCCTCTGAATCCCCACGACGAATGTTCGGCCGCGCCGGTCGACCTCCACCGGCCTTGCGGGCGTCGGTGCGCCGTCGGTGCTGTACCGCCATTGCTGCGTCTCACGCGGCCCGGGACCGTACACCTGAATACGCAGTGCGCGTGATTCGTGCACCACAACACGGCCGTCGGGCAAGGTGGCGACAGAGGTCCCGAAGCTCAGCTCACCCGGCCCTTCCCCTCGCCCGCCGAGCGTCCTCACATAGGTGCCGGTCGAATCGAAGACCTGGACATGTTGAGCCTGTGTGTCCAACACGTACACGTTCCGGTCGTCGTCCACCGCGAAAGAGCCCATTCTCCCGAACAGGTACTCCTCCGGCCCGTCCAGCTCGCCGATTGCGAACTCCGGCACGAGGGTAGCTTCCGCGCCCCAAACGCTACCCGACAGCGTGCGCACCACCGTGGTGTCGCCACGTATTTCGACAACCTGTTCGTGCTGCTCCGCACTTGCATCGTACGGCACTGGGTCATCCGAGGTGCAAGCGGTCAGGACAGCCGTGGCCAATGCGGTTACCGTGGTCCTCGTTGACATTCGATCTCCGTCGCTCGCGCGTTGCCGAGTCAGCCGAGGATAGGGAGTGGGTCCGTTGCTGTCAAAACGGAGAGCGCAGCTGTTGGTTCCCGTTACCCCCCGCCCACCACGATCCGGTAGCGCACCACCCGCTGGACCTCCATTTCGTCCCGGCTTACCGCCCACACATGCTCGCCGTCGAAGATCGGCACTGCCGGCGAGGCGAGGAAGCCTTCGGGGGCGGCGAGTGCACCCAGGTACGTGCCGTCCGGCTCGAACGCGTCGTAGCGGACCGGTGACTCCCACGAGACCGGCTGCGAGCTCGGGTCGTCCGGGTCGTGATCCTCGTTGACGACCGGGTAGGCCTCCGTCCAGAGCTGGACCCAGATGCGTCCGTCGTTGCCGGCCACGATACCGCGGAAGGGCGGCTTCGTCTCGGGGACCGGCGGTCCGTTCCAGCTCCAGTCGGGCTGGGTGCGCCGCAGTCCCTCGGTGACGACTTCGCGATGGTAGCCGCGTTCGGCCTCCGATACGGGGACCGGCTCCCAGTTGCGCTCGATGCGCAACACTCCATCGTCGGTTTGCAGGTCGACGCGGTAGTCGCTCGAAATCCCCGTCACAAAACCACCGTTCGGATGCACGGTCCAGTAGTGACGGGCCGTGAGCGGGACGAATCGTGATGCCGTGGTCCGGCCGTTCATCACAAAGGGAAGGCGGACCTCCACGAAGGGCGGCTCGAAGCCGGCGCCCGGGGGGGAGAGCGAGTCCAGGAGTTCGCCGTCCGGGCCCATCACCCTGACGTACTCGATGACGTCCCCGGCCAAGCTTCCGGCGGATGCCACGAGGATGCGGCCGTTGCGGTCGATGCGCAGCGGCTTGACGGGGATGACGAAGGCGCCCGCCGGGAACGCCCAGTGCTCCCGGTCCGCGGTCGACGGCCCCACGACCTTGACGAACATGTCCCCGACGTCGTGGGCGATGATGCGCCCGTCGGGCAGGACCGCGACCGACACGGCGTTGTTGAGCTCACCCGGCCCTTCTCCCCGCCTCGTCATCGTCTCCAGGTAGGTGCCCTCCGAGTCGTAGACACGGAGGTCCCGGGCCTGTCCGTCCAGGACGTACACCCGCCCGTCTTCGTCCACCGTGATGGCGTATATGCTGCCGAAGAGGTATTCGTCGGGGCCGTCCAGCTGGCCGATCGCGACCTCCGGGACCAGAGTGGCCTCCCCGCCCCACACGCTGCCGGACAGTGTGCGTACCACGGTGGTGTCGCCAATGGTCTCGACAACGACATCGGGTGCAGTCCCGGCCGGATCCGCGTCGGCGCCACAGGCGGTGGCCCCGGCCAGGAACAGGAGGCGCGACGCGATTCTGGCAGCCATGTTCCCTAGGCAATGCATCGCGTTCATTCCGGGTCGCCCACCACGATCCGATACCGGACCACCCGCTCTACGCCGAACTCATCGGTGGTCACCGCCCAGACGTGGTCGCCGTCGAAGACCGGGAGCGGCTGGTTGCCGAAGTCTTCCGGGGGGACCACCACCCCCAGGTAGCTGCCATCGGGCTCGAAAACATCGTAGCGGAGCGCTTCGCGCCAGAACACGGGGGCCGACCGGGGATTGTCCGGATCGTGGTTCTCGTTCTCGATGGCCTGCCCCTCGGTGGACAGCATCGCCCAGATGCGTCCGTTCCTGCCTGCGAGCAGCGCCTTGAAGAACGGCTTGTGATCGGGGATCGGCGGGCCGTTCCAGCTCCAGTTCGGCTGGGTGTTCCGCATGCTTCGGGTGATGCGACCGCGTTGGTGGTCGCGCTCGCCCTCCGACACCGCCACCGGATCGTAGGCGCGCTCGATTCGCAGCACGCCGTTGTCGTGCGGAAGGTGGATGCGGTAGTCCGACGAAATGCCCGTCAGAAAGTGACCGCTTGGATGAACCGTCCACATGAGCCTTGGTGAGAAGGGGACGATCGCACTCGACCAACCGGTTCCCCCCTCGCTCGTGTACTCGGCCGTCAGGGTCGCCTGTTCATACCGGCTCGAGGGCTGCGGAATCGTGTCGACGGGCGTTCCGTCCGGCCCCAGGACGATGAGTTGAATGACGAAGTCCGTGCGGGACATGTCCCGGGCCAACACGAAGGTGCGACCGAGCCCGTCGGTATACAGGGGCTCCGTCGAACCGTAGTTGCCGGAGTTATATCCCCATTCGTCCAGTTCGCCCCGGCCGGGGCCGAACACCTGGACCCGCATGTTGCCTGGATCCCGGACGACCAGCCGTCCGTCCGGCAACAGTGCGATCGCCTCCGGGTACATGAATTTGCCCGGCCCCTCTCCTCGTCCGCCCAGCGTCTCGACGTACGTCCCTGCCGAGTCGTAAACCTGGACGTGATAGGCCTGGTCGTCGAACACGTACACGGTCCAGTCGTCGTCCACGGCGATCGACCCGATCCGCCCGAAGATGTACTCCTCCGGGCCGTCGAGCCTGCCGATTGTGGTCTCGGGAACGAGGGTGGCCTCCGCGCCCCAGACGCTGCCCGCAAGCGTGCGGACCACGGTGGTGTCACCGATGGTTTCGGTGACAACATCCGGCGCGGTCCCAGCCGGGACCCGGTCGGTGCAGGCGGCGGCCCCGGCAAGGATGAACAGGAGAGCGGGGGTTCTGGTCATTGCTTTCTTCGTTTGTCCGACGAATTGATTATCACGAGAATCTTCGTATCAACAATACGGTCCGGCTCGGGAGATGTCAACTATGTTCTTCGTATTATCATGCTGGAACCCCGCTCCGAGCACCAGCGTAGGTGCGGCGTTACAGTATCTGGAACCGTGAACGGGCGCGCGGGTTGCCGGACGAGAACCCGGGTGGCCAACGGGCTCTACCCGTCCCTCGTGATTTGGAGAGCACATTGAAGCGAATCCGCTTGATCATGTCCTTCACGTTGCCGCTTCTGGCAGCGGCGCAGTCCGCTCACGCCCTGCAGGGCGGCATCTCGGTGGGTGGCCGCATCGGCACGCTGGGGATCGGACCGGAGGTTGCCCTGCCCGTGGGAAGCGGCATCACCGTCCGGGGCGGGGCCGGCCTGCTCGGCGTCGACCTCGACATGACCGGCCGGTTCGGTCTCGCGGACCACAGAACCGCCAGGCTGTTCTTCCCAAAGGCCTTCTACACCCTCGGCGCGGACATCTCCCTGGGGGGGCTGCGCGCCGGTGCGGGCCTGCTGATCAAGTCGGAGGACCCCTCCTACCGGATCACCCTCGACCAGGGCGCGAGCATCGACATCGGCGCGAGCGCCTACACCGAGCCGCAGGTCGCCACCCTCACCACCGAATTCTCGTGGACAGGCACCGCGCCGTACCTGCTGCTCGGCTTCGGGTCGCACTCCGGGCTCGGGCTCGGCTTCTTCGCAGACATCGGGGCGGTGATCCTCCCCGACGCCGGCTTCTCGATGACCGCAACGGGCGACGACGCTCTGATCGCCTCACAGCCGTTCCTGGACGACCTTGAGCTTGAGGAACGGGAGGTGCGGGACGACGCTGGCGCGTGGATCAACTACTGGCCCATCGTAAGCATCGGCTTGCGATTCGGCCTGTGACGAAAAGGCTGAAATACTCACCACCATCCCTACGGAGGTCCGATGAAACGACGCACAATCCTCTTCGCTCTCGTGGCGGTTGCCGCTGCGAACGCCACCCGGCCTTCTCCTGTGCACGCACTACAGGACCTCACGATCGGCGCACGCACCGGCACGCTCGGCCATGGCGCCGAGATCGTTCTGATTACCAACGACGTGTTCTCGCTTCGCGCGGGCGCGGGCCTGGTGGGCATTGACGCCGATATCACGAACGTTTCGGGGCTGGCCGACAACCGGACGGGCACGTTGGCGGTTCCCAGGTCGGTGTACACCCTGGGTGGCGACCTGGCGGTGGGCAACTTCCGGATCGGCGGCGGGGTCCTATACAAGAAGCGCGACCCCGTGTACGCGGTCACGTTCGGGGACGGCGCCGAGATCGACATCGGAAATGGCACATACACCGCGCCGGAGGTGACCAGGCTGTCGACTACCCTCGTTTCCGAATCGTGGGCACCGTATGTGCTGGTGGGCCTGGGACAGCACGTGGGCAGGGGTGTCGGACTCTTCCTGGACGCGGGCGTGGCCTTCCTGGACGAGCCGGGGCTCGCAATGAGCGCCACCGGAGACGGGCGTGTGCTCGCGTCGCGCCGTTTCCGCCGCGATCTGCGGGCCGAGGAGGATGAGATGCGGAGCGACGTGGGAGACCTCGTCAACTACTGGCCGATTCTGAGCGTGGGTGTGCAGTTCGGTTTCGGGGAAGGCAGGAGACGCGGTGGCAGGTGGTGACGGCGCCGGGTCGCTGACCCGGGAGGAACTGGCCCGCTACGCCCGCCATCTGGTCTTGCCGGAGGTGGGCCGGGAGGGCCAGGAACGGCTCAAGGGCGCCCGCGTGCTGCTGGTCGGGGCCGGGGGACTCGGCTCGCCGGCAGCGCTCTACCTGGCGGCGGCCGGTGTCGGCACGCTGGGGATCGTGGATCCGGACGTGGTCGACGTGACCAACCTGCAGCGCCAGATCCTGCACGGCACCGCGGGGCTGGGAACGCCCAAGGTCGCCTCTGCGAGCGCCCGCCTGCACGACGTCAACCCGCATGTGAGGATCGAGACCGGGGCGTTGCGGCTGACCTCGGACAACGCGCTCGAGATCGTGTCGCGCTTCGACGTCGTGGTGGACGGGAGCGACAACTTCCCGACGCGCTACCTCGTCAACGACGCCTGCGTGCTGACCGGGAAGCCGAACGTCTACGGGTCGGTCTACCGCTGGGAGGGACAACTCGCGGTCTTCGCGACCGGGGGCGGGCCGTGCTACCGCTGCCTCTTCCGCGAACCCCCGCCGCCGGGGCTGATCCCCAACTGCGCGGAAGCGGGGGTGTTCGGCGCGCTGCCCGGGGTGATCGGTGCGGCCCAGGCAATGGAGGCGATCAAGCTGATCCTGGGCGTGGGAAAGCCGATGATCGGCCGGCTCCAGATCTTCGACGCGCTTGCCTACCAGTGGCGGGAGCTGGAGATTCGCCGGGACCCCGATTGCGCAGTCTGCGGGGCCCACCCGACCCAGAAGGGGCTCATTGACTACGAGGTATTCTGCGGGGCGGAGCCCGGGCGGGCCGGGACCGGCGAGGGCGTCGGGGTTGTCGTTGCGGAGGAGCTGGACGACGTGCTGGGGGGCTCGCCGCGCCCCTTCCTCCTCGACGTGCGCGAGCCGACGGAGTGGAACACGATGAATCTGGCGCACATGGGCGCCGTTCTGGTCCCGATGCGCGAGGTGCCCGGCCGCCTCGAGGAGATCCCGCGCGACCGCCCCGTGGTGGTATACTGCCACACCGGAGTCAGAAGCCTGGAGGTCGCGAGGCTGCTCGCCGCGGAAGGCTACGGGGACGTGCGCAACCTCGACGGGGGGATCGCGGGGGTGGTGGGATGACCGGGATGCGGCTTTCCGGGTCGCTGGACGACCTCGCGCGCAACTGCTTCGAGCATGAGATGCGGGAGGGCGGGTCGGAGATCTGGATCGCCGTGTTCGCCGCGACGGTGATCCTGGGTTCGGTGCTTTCCATCTTGACCACGCCTCTGGCTGCGTTCCCGCTGATTGCGGCGGGTGCCATCGGCTGGATGTACGGGCGCAAGATACAGGTATCCTCCCGGCTGCGGGCCTACCGGGAAGGCGACACTGAGGCGCTGCAGACCGTCCACCAGTTTGCGGTCCGGCAGTTTCGCGAAGCCATCGAATCGCACCGGGCCAAGACGCTCGGGAGCGATACGGATTGGGGGAAGGCCCGCGAGTCGCTCACGCGCGCGCTGGACCAGGCCGGCCGGTCGGTCGCGTACTGGAAGGTCCGCGTGGAGCAGAGCCCTGACAACGAGCTGGCCAAGGGGCAGTTCGATGTCGCCAACGAACTCCGTGCAAAGCTCCGGCTCGCGCTGGGGAAGCTCAACCGCCGGGCCGACGTGCTCCTCAACTTCTACAACGAGTGCGAAGCGCGCCTGACCGTGATGAACCGCTACAACCGCGACATGGAGGAGACCCGCAGGCTGGAAGAGCTATCCGGCCGGGCCGACATGGTGATCGCCGGTGCGCAGGGGGCCCTGGCCGCTATCGGGCAGGAGTTCGTGCGAGAGGCCCAGGCGGTCGGAAGGGCGCTGAGCGGATTGGCTGAGGTGCAGATCAAGTCTCTGGCCGGCGAGGCGCCGCTCGACAACATCGAGTACCTGGCCGACCGCGTGATCGAGAACTCCGAATCGGAGGAACGGGCGATCGGGGCGCTGGACGAGGTATGGACCCAAGAGGGAAGACATGTGTAAAGTTTGCAAGACATTCTGTAAGGTTATATTGACATTTGTGGCTCTGACAACAATCGTTGTCCGGCCCGCATCCGCTCAGATCACGCCGGCCGACTCGGCGGCGGTGCTACTTGGCGCGGCCGAAAACTTCGACCTCCGCGGCCAGGACGACATCGCGCTCGCCCTCTACCGCCACATCGCGCGGAGCTACCCGGGCACGCCCGCCGCCCAGGCCGCGCTGGAGCGGCTGGGCGAGGTGGGGGCCGGTGCGGCCGGCATCGGATCGAGGCGTCCCGAGCCCCCGGGAGACACCGAACTGAAGGTCTTCTCCACGCTGTACGGCCTCTGGCTCGGCGTCCTGGTGCCGGATGCGCTGGATCTGCAGGGCGACGCGCCGAATGGTGCCGGACTGCTGGTCGGGGGACCCGCAGGGTATTTCGCCGGCCGGGCCTTCGTCCACTCGCGCCCGGTCTCGCTGGGACAGGCGCGCGCGATCATCTGGGGAGGCACCTGGGGCACCTGGCAGGGGCTGGCGTTGGCTTCGGCCCGCAACGAGTACCCATCAGACCGGGCCGTTGCCGCATCGATGATTGTCGGGGGAACCCTCGGAGTCGTCGGAGGCGCGGTTGCCTCGGGACACGAAATCAGTTCGGGGACGGCCATGTCGGCCGCTTTGGGCACTGTGTGGGGCGCATGGTTCGGAGCGGCCTCGTCGGTCCTGTTCGACCTCAGCTATCGCCCTACGCTGGCGACCATGGTGGTCGCGGGGAATGCTGGATTGGCAACAGGCGCGGTCGCCGGAAACCGGTGGTCGATTTCCAGCAGGCGCGCCCGCCTGGTCACCCTGTCGGGGATGATCGGGGGGTTCGCGGGGGCTGGCTGGGCCCTTATCACACTGCCGGAATCCGACAGATACCTGATTGCGGCGCCGCTGGCCGGAAGCATCCTGGGGCTCGCGTTCGGGGCCGCAACGATCAAGGAGGATCGTGCAGACCCGCCCGTGCCCGCGAACGGCCCAGCCGCGGCCCTCTCGCCGACCGGCGCGCTTCTCAGCCGGACGGGGGGAAGCTGGTCGCTGTCCGCGCCGTCACCGTCACCGTTCCGGGTACCGCCGCCCCGGGACGGCGGTAGGCGCGCCCTGGCATGGAAGGTGCCGCTGCTGGAGATTCGCTTCTAGCAGCGGGTGGCGCGTGCGTGCCGCGAAGGGCCGTGCTGGTAGTGCGTTGCCCAGCGTGGGAAGCGCTCGGGAACCGGAAAGGCGGGAATCATGAAGACCTGGACGGATACGCTGACCCTGTCCGCGCTGGCCGCCGTACTCCTGCTGGGTGGCTGCACATCGGGTGACGGCAGCGTCAGCCTCGAGGTTGACGAAGAAGCCGTTGCGGAAGTGCTTGCGGAACTCGATGAAATGCGGGTTGCGCGTCTTTCGCTCGTGCGGCCCGGACTTCCGCAGCCTCCCCCGGGCAAACCGCGAAAGCTCGACCCCGATCAGGACGATAAATGGATCCGGGCATATGCCAAGGGCGCAAAGATGGCATCGGAATCCGGCAGTCCGGTCATCCTGAACGAGGCCGAGACCGACCTTCTGCTGGATCTGATGAAGGCGCCAAGGGAGCAGCAGTCCGCGGACAAGCCCCCGAGAGCACCGGGAGCGGCGAGACGCCGGGCTGGCAGGGCGCCTTGAAGGACGAATAGAACCCGGCTCAGTATCCCGCCAGCCTGAGGATCGCGTCCAGAACGTCGTCGGGCTGGGGCAGGATCGCCTTCTCGAGCTGTGGCGAGAACGCCACCCAGGTGTCGAGCGCGGCCACGCGGCGGACCGGGCCGTCCAGCCACGCGAAGAGTTCGTCGGCGATTCGGGCGGCCACCTCGGCGCCGATCCCGAAGGAGAGCGCGTCCTCGTGCGCGACGATCACCTTGTTGGTGCGGCGCACCGAGTCGGCCACCGTCTCCATGTCCAGCGGCGACAGGGTCCGGAGGTCGATCACCTCGGTGCTGATGCCGTGCCGGTCCTCCGCGACCCGCGCCGCGTCCATGGTGCGCTTCACCAGCGCGCCGCAGGTCACCACCGTCAGGTCGCGTCCCCTGCGTACCACCTTCGCCTTGCCGAAGGGAATCATGAAGTCCGGACCCGGATCCGGGCTCTTGTTGTGGACCTGCCGGTAGAGGTGCTTGTGTTCCAGGAACATGACGGGGTCGTCGCAGCGGATGGCAGTGCGGAGCAGGCCACTGGCGTCGAGCGCGGTCGACGGCAGGACGACGCGCAGACCGGGCGTGTGCGTGAAGAGCGTCGCCCCGGTCTGGGAGTGGTAGATCCCGCCCTTGATGTAGCCGCCGTAGGTGGTCCGCACCACGACCGGCGCCGACCACTTCCCGGCCGAGCGGTAGTGCATGGTGGCCAGCTCGTTGCGCAACTGCATCATTGCGGGCCAGATGTAGTCGAAGAACTGGATCTCCACGACCGGCCTGAGCCCACGAGTGGCCATCCCCACCGCCCGACCGATGATGTTGGCCTCCGCGAGCGGCGCATTGTAGACGCGGTTGCCGCCAAACCGTGTCTGCAGGCCGTGGGTCACCTTGAAGACGCCGCCCTTGCCCTTGACCTCGTCGGCCGCCTCCTCGCGCGACACGTCGGCCACGTCCTGGCCGAAGACCACGATGCGCGGATCCCGCTCCATCTCGTCGCGCAGGCAGCGGTTGAGCAGGTCGACCATGGTGAGCGGGCGGTCGTCCGCGAAGGCGGGGCGGTCCTCGGTGTCGAACTGGCGGCCGGCGGGGTCGACGGTCTCCGAGTAGAGCCACTTCGTGGCCGTGTCCGCCGCCGGCTGCGGGTGCTCGAGCGCCTGGTCCGCGGCCGCAGCCACGGCCGCCTTGACATCCGCCTCCATGCGGTCGAGCTCGGCGGGCGTGGCGACTTCCAGTTCGATCAGCAGCCGGCGGGCCTTCGGGATGGGGTCGCGGCGGTCCTGTTCGGCGCGCTCGGCGGGAGAGCGGTAGAGGGTCTCGTCGTCGGAAGCGGAGTGGGAATAGGGGCGGGTCGTGTGCGCGTGCAGGAGTGCCGGGCCGCGGCGCCGGCGGCACCACGCGATCGCCTCGCTCGATGCGCGGTAGCTCTCGCGCAGATCGGTGCCGTCGCACTCCACGATCTTGAGGTCCGGGAAACCGGTGAGCAGCCGCGACACGTTGCCGCCGGCGGTCTGCACCTCGACGGGGACGGAGATCGCGTATTCGTTGTCCTCGATGACGAAGAGGACCGGCAGCTTCAGGTTGCAGGCGGTGTTCAGCGCCTCCCAGAACTCGCCCTCGGAGGTGGTGCCGTCGCCCGCGGTGCAGACGACGATCTCGTCTTCGGCGAAGGAGGTGACATGGTGGCGCAGCTCGGGCGCGACGGTCGCGCGCAGCCCTGCCTCGGCGGTGCCGACCGCGTGCAGGAATTGCGTGCCGGTGGGAGAGGAGGCCGACACGATGTTGTAACGCGTGTCGGCGAAGTGGGCCGGCATCTGGCGCCCGCCGCTCGCCGGGTCGGCTTCGGCGCCCATCCCCTGCAGGAGCTGCTCCACCGGGGTGACGCCGAGCGCCAGCGCCAGCGCCCGGTCGCGGTAGTAGAGGCAGAACCAGTCGGACCCCGGCCTCAGCCGGTGGGCAAGCGCCACCTGGATCGCCTCGTGGCCGGCGCCCGCAATCTGGAAGAAGACCTTGCCCTGCCTGTACAGCTGGCCCTCCCGGTCGTCGATGGCGCGGGCGGTGACCATGGTCCGGTACCAGGCCAGCAGCGTTTTGGGGCCTGGAAGCTCCGATTCGATGTCGGCACCCAGGTCGCGTTCGAGTGTTGCCATATTCTCCGTTGTTGCGGCGTCCCGCGGACCGCGGCGGGCGCTCAGGGTTCCAGAATAACAGATTGGGCACGGCGGAGCGCCGCGTCCAGTTGCCCGTGCGAGTCCGCTGGCTCGTAGCAGGTCGAGCCCACGCACACGAAGGCGCTTCCCGCCGAGGCGAGGCGGCCTTCCATCGCGGGGAGGGCCGCCACCGCGGGGTCCTCCGGGTCGCCGCCGGCGATGGTGCGGTTGGGCAGCGGGCAGCGGTGGGCCCCAAGGAGCATGTCCGCGACCCGCTCCGAGTCCCCCACCACCGTTACCTCCACGTGCGGCGTTTCGCGCAGCAGCGCCACCGTGAGCAGCCGCCCCATCCCTGCCGGGTAGCGCTCCATGGCGCCGCGCTCGCGGTCGACCACCGCGTCGGCGACCTCGGCGTGCTCCGCCGATCCGGTCAGTACCGCCGAGCGGGCCAGGAGTTCCGCCGCCAGCGAGTTCCCGGAGGGCGTGGCGTTGTCCATAATGTCCCGCGGCCGCAGGACGAGGGGGTCCGCGTCGGCGTCGGTGTCGTGGAAGAGCCTCCCTTCGGGGGACCAGAAGCGGGCGATGGTCTGGTCGGCCAGCCAGGTAGTCTCGGAGAGCCAGCGCGGGTCGAGGGTGGCTTCGTAGAGGGACAGGCAGGCGTTGCCGAGGGCGCCGTAGTCCTCGAGGAAGCCCTCGATGTGGACGCGGCCGGCGGCGAGGACGCGGAAGAGGCGCCCGTCGCGCCGCACGGTGTCCAGGAGAAAGCTCGCGGCCCGCTCCGCCGCGCGGGTGTAGTCGGGCCGTACCAGCGCCGGGCCGGCTTCGGCGAGCGCGCGGATGGCGAGGCCGTTCCATGAGGTGAGGATCTTCTCGTCGCGGAGCGGCTCCGGGCGGGCGGCGCGGTGGGCCTTCAGCGTGGCGAGCGATTCGCCCAGCATCCGGCCCAGCTCGTCGCGCGCGATTCCCTCCTGGCGGGCGACCGCGTCGAGGTCGTGCGGCAGGTGCAGGATGTTCCGCCCCTCGAAGTTGCCGGCATCGCTGACGTCGTAGACGCGCGACAGGAGCCGGGCCTCATCCGGGCCGAGCAGCTTCTGGATCTGCGCCGGGGTCCAGAGGTAGAAGGCGCCTTCCTCGTGCGCGCCGTCCTCACCCTCCGAGTCGGCGTCGCGGGCCGAATGGAAGGCGCCTTCCGGGGACGTGAGGTCCTCAAGCACATGGTCCAGCGTCTCTTGCGCGACCGGGCCGAGGTGGGTGGCGCCGAGGAGGTGGGCCCGGGTCAGCGCCCGCGCGATGAGCGCGTTGTCGTACAGCATCTTCTCGAAGTGGGGGACGAGCCAGCGCGCATCGACGGAGTAGCGGTGGAAGCCGCCCCCGGCGTGGTCGCGAATCCCGCCGGCGGCCATCCGCGTGAGCGTGTGCACCGCCATCGAGACGCCGTGCGACTGCGGTCCGCCCGTCCGCAGGAGGAAGTCCAGGAAGACGGGCTGGGGGAACTTGGGCGCTCCGCCGAATCCGCCGTTTGCGGCGTCAAAGCCCCGTCCGGCGGCGCCGACCGCGTGCTCGATCAGTCGGCGGCCCGACGTGCCCTCCGAGCCGATCGGAGGATGGGCTTCGGTCGTGCTGCGCTTCAGGGCTCCGGTCAGCTGCACTCCCGCCCGCGCCACCTCGTCGCGGCGGTTCCGGTACGCCTCGCTGACGCCGGTCAGCACCTGCCGGAAGGAAGGCATTCCATGGCGTGGTTCCGGCGGGAAATAGGTCCCCCCGTAGAAGGGGACACCCTCGGGAGTGAGGAAAGCGGTCAGCGGCCATCCCCCATGTCCCGTCAGCGCCTGCACCGCGCTCATGTAGATCGAGTCGATGTCGGGCCGCTCCTCCCGGTCCACCTTGATGTTGACGAAGGCTTCGTTCATCAGGCGCGCGGTCGCCGGGTCCTCGAACGATTCCCGCTCCATCACATGGCACCAGTGGCACGCCGAATAGCCGATCGACAGCAGGATGGGGCGGTCGTGTTTCCGCGCGAGGGCCACCGCCTCGTCGCCCCACGGGTACCAGTCCACGGGGTTGTCGGCGTGCTGCAGCAGGTAGGGACTGGTCTCGGAGGCGAGGCGGTTGGGCATGGGGGGAAGATAAGAAAGGTGATGGGACCGGGCGAGATGGGAGCGGTGAACGTTTTTCACGGATCAGGACAAGTTTGAACTGTTTTCGCGAATGGTGAAGGGTTTTCGCAGAGGTGAGCCGCGAGCGGAGCGGTCCATTCGCGGATGCACCGCCGCTCGAAAGCCGCGCAGGTTTGTCCACGGGCTTGCCAGGACATCGGGGGCGAGTCCGGGCAAAGGCGGGCGAGAGTGACCGGACTGGCAAGGAACGCCCGGCAACGAACCCTTGACCGGGCGGGTCTGATCGGTGACCGTAGAATCGGTGATAGATTTTCACAAAATAACAAAATAGTGACTATTATTCGCTAGTTCTTACTTCGATCCCCTACCTGCACTGGAAGTGAATGTTTTTCGCACGTCCGCCGGCGCGGTGGCCAGTGCGGCAACGAGGCGACACCAAAGGGCCAACCAATGCCTGAGCGATACTGGAGGCTCCTGGGCCGATCCGTTCCCGAACCCGGAAACCCCGCGGGGTATGCGGCTCTCGCGGCCCGGTACGACCTGAGGGTTCCATTGCCGTCCCGCCTGGCGGCCATCGCCGAGCGGCATCATCCGGACTCCACGCCTGAATGGCTGATGCTGACGCCGAGGCACGCCGTCGAAGACACTCTGCAGGCCCACCTGGAATTCGCGCTCAAGTGGGAAGGCGTCGGCCTCGGCGTGCTGGCGGCTCTCTTCCGCGTGGTCGATCCCGGGGAACTCGCGAGGATGGTCAGGGACAAACCCACCGGCGCCTACGCGCGGCGCATCTGGTTCCTCTATGAATGGCTCACCGGCGATCGCCTGGACGTTCCGAATGCGGGGAAGGTGAGATCCGTTCTGGCCGTGGATCCCGAGCGCCAGTTCGCGGCGCCGACCGGGGAGATCTCCAGTCGTCACCGCGTCCGGGACAACCTGCCGGGCACGCGGAGGTTCTGCCCGCTCGTCAGGCGAACCGGGGAACTTGACCGCTACGTGTCGCTGAGACTGGGCGAGAGGGCGCGGGAGGTCGTCGGGCGGACGCATCCCGACGTGATCCGGCGGGCGGCGGCGTTCCTCGTGCTTCAGGACAGCAGGGCCTCGTTCGACATCGAGGGCGAACGACCCCCGCAACACCGCGCGGTTCGCTGGGGCTGGGCAATCGGCGCGGCGGGCCGAAGTCCGCTGACGACCGACCGGCTCCGCACGCTTCAGGAAGGCCTCATCGGCGATGCAAGGTTCATCCGGCTCGGATTCCGCACGGAAGGCGGATGGGTCGGGAGGCGGGACCGGCACACGGGAGCACCCATTCCGGAGCACATCAGCGCTCGTCACGTTGACCTGCCGGATCTCGTCCGCGGCGTCGTCGAATACGCGGCGGCCGCCGAGCGATCCGGGGTGGACGCCATCGTGTCCGCGGCCGCCGTCGCCTTCGGATTCGTGTACATCCATCCCTTCGAAGACGGGAACGCCCGCATCCACCGCTGGCTTGTGCATCACGTGCTCGCGCGGGCCGGGCTCGGTCCGCCGGGCCTGGTGTTCCCGGTCAGCGTCGCGATGCTGGACCGGGTGGGCGAGTACCGCGATGTGCTCGCGAGCCATTCGTCGCGGCTGCTCCCGCTCGTCAACTGGCGGGCGACGGACCGCGGCAACATCGAGGTGTTGAACGAGACGGCCGACCACTATCGCTTCTTCGACGCCACGCGGCACGCCGAGTTCCTCTACCGGTGCGTCGAGCAGACCCTCGTCCACGACCTTCCCGCCGAAGTCGGCTACCTTGAGAGGTACGACGAATTCGCGGCCCGCGTGCAGGCGGAGATCGCGGATATGCCGGAGGCGACCCTGGACCTGCTCACCCGGTTTCTGCGCCAGAATCAGGGCACCCTTTCCAGGCGTGCGCGCCGACGGGAATTCAAACTGCTGACGACCGACGAGGTGGAGCGCGTGGAGACGATCTACGGCGAGTGCTTCGCGGGGGATCCGCCCGCGGCGGGGACCGATTCCGGAAGGCGGGTCAGGCCCGATCCTCACACCCGGAAGCGCCGCAGTCCCGGGAAGCGGTCCCGGGGCATCTACTGAACAGCATGCTTCGCCCCTTCCTCCTCCTGGCGCTGCGGCGCCCCTGGCTCTGGCCCGCCCTCCTCTCGGCGGCGTGGGCCTTCCGGCCCCGGGGCTGGTACCGCCGTCCCCCCTTCCTGCCACTGCCGTCGAAGGCGTACATGCGGTGGCGGCTGGAGACGGCATACGGCGAGCCGGACGCGGTGCCCCCGGCCGATGAGATCGCGCGCTTCGTGACCTGGTCGGTGGAGATGCGGCGGCGGATGGGGCCGCGGCGGCGGGTGCCGGTCGTCGTCAAGCTGGTGGCGATCGCCGGGCTGCTCGCATTCATGGGCTGGGTGAACCTGCGGGCGGGCGACATCGAGGGGGCCCGGAACGCCGCGGCTGCGGCGGGGTATCCCGGGCTCCTCCTGGCCTCGGTGGTGAGCGGCTTCAATCTGGTCTGGCCGGTGCCGATCGCGGCCTTCTACCCGTTCTTCATCGAGTCGGGCTTCCAGCCGGTGCCCACCCTGGCCACGATCGCGCTGGGGATGACCGGTGGCGACCTGCTGGGATACCTGATCGGCGACGCAACCCGTCACCTGGCTGACCAACGGCTGGCACGCTTTCGGGCCCGCGCGGAGGCACTGCACGACCGTCATCGGCTGCTGCCGCTCGGAGTGCTGTTCCTCTACGCGGCCTTCATGCCGCTCCCCAACGAACTCCTGGTGATCCCGATGGCCTTCATGCGGTACTCGCTGGCCGCAGTCATGACGGCGGTGCTCTTCGGGAACGTGATCTTCAACACGGGACTGGCCTTTGGGGTGTCGCTGGTCTTCGGGGGCGGGGGCTGAGGTGCTCGTTGTCGGCCTGACCGGGAACGTGGCGGCGGGGAAGTCTGCCGTCGCGGAGCTGTGGCGCGGAGCGGGGGTGCCGGTGGTGTCGGCGGACGAGCTGGCGCGCGCGGCGGTGGCGCCGGGGACCGGGGCGCTGGCGGGGATCGCGGAGCTGTTCGGGCCGGGGGTGATCCGGGACGACGGCATGCTCGACCGGGCCGCGGTGCGGGGGATCGTCTTCCGCGACGAGGAGGCGCTGCGCGCGCTGGAGGCGATCGTGCATCCCGAGGTGAGGCGCCTGCGGGATGAATGGACCGCGGAGCAGCGCGAGGCGGGTGCGGAGGTGGTGGTGTGGGAGATTCCGCTGCTCTTCGAGACGGGGATGGAGGGCGAGGTGGACGTGGTGGTTGTGGTGGACGCGCCGGCCGGCGTGCGGCGGCGGCGGATCGTGGAGACGCGGGGGCTGACCGAGGCGGAGGCCGAGGCGGTCATGGGGGCCCAGCTGGCGGCGGACGAGAAGCGCCGGCGGGCGGATGTGGTCGTGGAGAACGCGGGGACGCGCGAGGAGCTGGCGGCGCGGGCGGCGGAGGTGGTGGGGGTGCTGGAGGGGTGGGGGGTGTGACGGTGGTGGGCGCTGGGCAGGCGGGCGTGAGGGAGGCGGGCGCGAGGGAGGCGGGCGCAAGGGACGGGCGCGCGAGGGAGGAGAGGGCGTGAGCGAACCGGCCGTGGGCGACGGGGGCGCCGACCGCGCGGCGATCCTCGACCGCATTCTGGAGATGCTCGGCCGGGCGGGGTCGGTGGTCATTACCACGCACGCGAACGCGGATGGGGACGGGGCGGGGTCGGGGGTGGCGCTCGCGGCGTGGCTGCGGGCGAGGGGGACGGAGGCGTGGATCGTCAATCCGACTCCGTTTCCGGCGCCGTACGCCTTTCTGCTGCCGGATCCCGGTTGGGTTCTCGGGGCGAAGAGTGACGAGGCTGTGCGGCGCTGCCGTGAGGCCGGTCTGGCGGTGGTGGTGGACACGGCCGAGGTCCCGCGCATCGGGCGGGTGAAGTCGCTGATCCGCGACCTTCCCACGGTGGTGATCGACCACCACCCGGGCGGGAAGCGGCCCATCGAGGGGGTTGTCCTGCGCGACCGGGAGGCATGCGCGGCGGGCGCGCTCGTCTTCGAGCTGATCGACCGGGCGGGCGGGCCGTGGAACGCCGCCATCGCGAGCGCGCTGTACATGGCCGTGCTGACCGACACCGGGGGCTTCCGCTTCCCGAACACGAACCCTGCGTGTCTGCGGGTCGCCGCGCGGCTGGTCGAACTGGGGGCCGTGCCGGAGGAGCTCTACCGGGCCGCGTACGGGCGGTTCCACCCGCGCCGCTTCGAGCTGCTGCGCGAGTCGCTTGCCACCCTGACGGTGCATGAGAGCGGCCGCATCGCGTGGATCACGGTGCCGAAGGACGCGTACGACCGCCTGGGCGCGACGGTAGAGGACCTGGAGGGGTTCGTGGATGTGCCGCGGAGCGTCGCCGGGGTCGAGGTCGCTATCCTCTTCCGCACCACCGCGGACCGGCGGATCAAGGTCTCGCTGCGCTCGCTGCCGCCGGTGGACGTGCGTGGGATCGCGGTCGAGCTGGGAGGCGGTGGCCATGTGCGGGCGGCGGCGGCGGTGGTGAAGGGACCGCTGGAGGCCGCGATGGATCGCGTGATCGGGAGGGTGGAGGGGGTGGTTGGGGGGGAGCCGTAAGGGCGTCGAACTCCCTTGAACCCGGGTTGGCCGGACCTGCGAGACGCGGACGCCACATGTTAAATTGGGCATTGTGACCGCAAAAGGCGCGGACCATCCGCACCTGGCCCGCAGGGAAGGCTTCAGCGACCATGCACAGAGCGCCAATCAGACCCGCCCCGGCTGTTGAGGCCGAAGCGGATCCAGGGGTCCCCGAGGCCCTTCCCCGGGCTGTGCGCAAGATGGCCGGCCGCCTGGGCCACGCCGCTATCGATTGCCTCTGGATCTTCCCGCCGATGGTCCTTGGGCGGCGGGAGTGGGGCCTGGTCGCGGCCAGTTGCTTCGATCAGGGAGGGAGCCGCAGGGTGGTGACGGCACGCTACTCGGCGGAGAGAACCGGCCGAGGCCTCTACCTCGATACCCGACTGCTCGATGAGGGGGTGGCGCCGGCCGACCGTCTCCCCCGGGTGATGGAGGGGGTGGTCCGGCGCGGGCCGCAGCCACTGGGGAGCCCTCGCCTGGTGGAGCTGGGCGGTTGCGAGGACGCATTCGAATCGTTGATGGCGGACTATCCGGCGGAACTCTTCGAAGAGAACGTCGCCGGGCCGCGGGCACCGGATTGAGGCGGTCGCAATCATGAGATTCGGACCCGCAAACGTCGAGCCTTACCTGGCGATCTTCGGCCGGTACCTGCGCGAGCAGGGCCTTCCGGTCACGCAGCAGCGGAGGGCGGTGGCGAAGGCCGTCTTCACTTCGGCCAGGCACCAGTCGGTGGAGGATCTGGACAGGGTGCTGCGCGAGAACGACGTGCAACTTGGCAAGGCGACCATTTACCGCACACTGGACCTTCTGGTGCGCAGCGGGCTGGTCGAGGAGCACGATTTCGGGGAGGGCTTCAAGCGCTACGAGCACCGCCTTTCGCGGGATCCCGTCCACCATCACCTGGTGTGCATCGAGAGCGGCGAGGTGATCGAGTTCCGCAGCGAAGAGGTGCAGCGCATCGTCGAGGAGACCGCCTCCCGGCACGGCTTCCGCCCCACGCACCACAAGCTGGTGATCTTCGGCCTGAGCCGCGCCAGCCAGGAATCCGGTGCGGAGGTGCCCTACCGCGGCATCACCTGTCCCATCGAGGCGACCGGGTCCGGCGAGGCCGGCGCACGCCACGAAGCCAGCGGATCCGCCGACAACACCTGACCGCGCCTCCATGCCCAACCGCCGGGACCCCACCACCGCCGCGCGCGCGGCCGAACGCACCATCCACCTGCTTCCTGGCGGGTCACGCGGCGCCGGAGTTGGCGGGTCGCCCGGCGCGCTGGACGGGCTGCCCTGGGAGCTCCCGCGCGTCTTCCTTGGACTCGACGGCGAGCGCGCCACCCCGGAGGGCGCGGCCACCTGGATCCTGCCGGTCCCCTACGAGGCCACCACCAGCTGGGGATCCGGCACGCGGCTCGGCCCCCGCGCGATCATCGACGCGTCCCGCTACATCGAGCTCTACGATCACGAACTGGGCCGCGATCCGTCGCTCGACGGCGCGTACACCTTCCCCGCGCTGGAGCTCGCGCGCGGCGACGCGGCCCGCGCCATGGCCGAGCTGGAAGACGCCTGCAACCGCATCCTCGACGCGGCCGCGGGACGGCGCGTGATCATGATCGGGGGCGAGCATTCGGTCTCGGCGCCCGCGATCCTGGCCCACGCCAACCGCTCCCCGGAACGGCTCACGGTCCTCCAGTTCGACGCCCACCTCGACCTGCGCGAGAGCCTGGACGGCAGCCCGTTCTCCCACGCCTGCGCGATGGGGCGCGTCATCGACCGGGTCGATCTCGTCACGGTCGGCGCCCGCGGGATCAGCGGCGAGGAGTGGGCGGCCGCGTCGGCACGCGACAACGTCACCGTGATCACCGGCGAGGAGCTTGCGGGCGGCGTCGGGATGCCAGGGCACGGCGGCCCGGTGGGGCGGGTCCAGGACTCGTCGGGACACGCCACCGGCACGCCCGCGCGAACGAAGGGCACACAGCGACGAACCGCCTCGGCCGTCCCTGGCGAGTTCTGGCTGGACCGCGCCATGGCCGCGCTCGGCGACCCGGTGTACATCACCTTCGACGTCGACTTCCTGGATCCTTCCCTCATGCCCTCCACCGGCACGCCCGAACCCGGCGGCGGCACCTGGCACCAGGCGCTGGCGCTGCTGCGGCGGGTCTTTGCGGAGCGGCGCGTCGTGGGAGCCGACGTGGTCGAATTCGCGCCGCTCCCTGGGCTCACCGCGCCAGACTTCACGACCGCGAAGCTGATCTACAAGATGATCGGATATTGGAGCGGCTGACGGGACGGAGTTCACCAGGCCATACCGTAATGTACGCTTTACTATTTGTCATGTTTTCTTGACATCTGGCGTCCGCGCGGCTCCGCCGCTGGCGCTCTTCGACCGTATCACCCGCGGCCGGCCACCCCAACGTCCCCCCGTCCCCCGGTGTCTACTCTGGTACAAGTCGCGTCTGCGTGAACGGCACACGCGCGTGAACGGCATCCGCACGTCTCTGGAGCACCCAATGAAACACCCGTCGCACCGCCTCCGCCTCCCGTCCCTCCTCGCGCTGCCCCTCGCCTGGCTCTGCATCGGCCTGGTCGGCGCCCCCCGCGCCACCGCCCAGCTCACCGCACAGGTCCCCGATGCCATCTGGGAGACCTTCCGCTGGCGGTCCATCGGCCCCGTCAACATGGGCGGCCGGATCACCGACGTCGAAGGGCTGCCCCACCCGTCCAAGACCTTCTACGCGGCCGCGGCCGCGGGCGGGATCTGGAAGACCACGAACAACGGGATCACCTTCAAGTCCGTCTTCAACGATCCCCGCGTTGTGGCGATGGGCGACCTGGCGATCGCGCCGAGCGACCCGGACCAGATCTGGGCGGGCACCGGCGAGGAGGACTCGCGCAACTCGATCTCGGCGGGAGGCGGCATCTTCAAGTCGACCGACGGCGGCGAGAGCTGGGAGTTCAAGGGGCTCCGCGAGACGCAGGTCATCGGGCGCATCGTGGTGAACCCGCTCGACCCGAACATCGTGTATGTGGCGGCGCTCGGGCACATCTGGGGCTCGAACCCGGAGCGCGGGCTCTACCGCACGACCGACGGCGGCGACAGCTGGGAGCTGGTCAAGTTCATCAGCGACAAGGCCGGCTTCGTCGACGTGGCGCTGCGTCCCGGCGAACCCGATGTCGTCTTCGCGGCCAGCTGGGAGCGAGTGCGCGGCCCCTGGTTCCTGAACAGCGGCGGCCCCGGAAGCGCCCTCTGGAAGTCGACCGACGGGGGCGACAGCTGGACGGAGGTCAGCGGCAACGGATTTCCGACCGCGACGAAGGGCCGGATCGGGCTCTCCATCAGCCAGAGCAACCCGGACGTCATGTACGCGATGGTCGAGGCCGAGGAGGACGAAGACGGCTCCGGCGGCAACGGGCTCTACCGCAGCGCGGACGGCGGCGACAGCTGGGAGAAGGTGAACGACGCCAACACGCGGCCCTTCTACTACTCGCAGGTGCGCGTCGACCCGCTCGATCCGGACCGCGTCTATTTCTCGTCCACGCCCGTCCTGTATTCGAATGACGGGGGACGGACGGCGGGCAACACCACCAACGGGATCCACGTCGACCATCACGCCATGTGGATCGACCCCGCCGACCCCGAGCGGATCGTGGTCGGCAACGACGGCGGCGTGGCGATCACCTACGACAAGGGGGGCAACTGGCGCTACCTGAATACGATGGCGCTGGGGCAGTTCTACGACATCTCATACAACATGGACAAGCCGTACCGCGTCTGCGGCGGGCTGCAGGACAACGGGACCTGGTGCGGACCGAGCCGGCTCGCGTCGGGGCAGATCTCGAAATACCACTGGGCGACGATCAGCGGGGGCGACGGCTTCGTGACCGCGCAGGATCCCGAGGACCACAATCTGGTGTGGGCCGAGTCGCAGGGCGGGAACATGCGGCGGCTCAACCTGGCGACGCGGCAGAGCAACGGGCTGCGCCGGCCCAACTGGGAGGATGGATGGCGGCCGCTGCAGGACTCGATCGCGCTGCTGCTCGACGCCGGGGCCGCGGAGGACGATCCGCGGGTGGTGGCGTTCCGGGAGCAGGCGTCGGCGGACTCCGCGAACAGCATCATGCGCTGGAACTGGAACACGCCCTTCTTCCAGTCGGTGCACGACCGCACCCACTTCTACGCGGCCGGCAACCGGGTGCTGAAGAGCACGAACCTGGGAGATGATCTCGAGATTATCTCGCCGGACCTGTCGTACGCGGACCCCGAGAAGATCGACGTGAGCACGCGCACGACGGGCGGGATCACCCGGGACGTGACCGGCGCGGAGACGCACGCCACGATCACGGTGCTGGCCGAATCGCCGCTCGTGCAGGGGCGCCTGTACGCGGGGACCGACGACGGGCGCGTGTGGACCTCGCCGGACGACGGCGGCGAGTGGATCGAGCTGACGGGCAACATCTCCGGCGTCCCCGAAGGCACGTACGTGAGCCGCGTCGAACCCTCCCGGCACGATCCGGACCGCGTCTACGTGTCCTTCGACGGGCACCGCACGAATGACTTCACTCCGTACGTCCAGGTGTCGGACGACGGGGGCGAGACCTTCCGCTCCATCGCGGCGGGGCTGCCGACCGGCGCGCTCGACTTCGTGCACGTGGTGCGCGAGGACCCGCGCAACGAAAACCTGCTCTTCGTGGGGACGGATCTGGCCGTGTACGCCTCGCTGGACCGGGGCGCGTCGTGGCGCCGCTTCATGGAGAGCATGCCGACGGTGCCGGTGCACGACCTGCGCATCCATCCCCGGGACCGGGAACTGATCGCCGGGACGCACGGGCGCTCGATCTGGATCGTGGACATCGCGCCGCTGCAGGACCTCACCATGCAGGTGCTGGCGGACGGGGCGGGGGCCTTCGAGCCCGCGCCGGCGTACAGCTTTGCCGAGGCGGCACGGGGTGGGGAGTCGTACGGGCAGGCGTGGTTCTCGCGGCCGACGCCGGGGGTGGGCGGCCGGATCAGTTATTACGTCGGGGAAGAGGTGGCTGAGGAGCTGGCTGCCGCGGCTGAAGCGGAGGCGGGGGATGAGGAGGCGGGTGGAGCGGGGGCGCAGGCGGCGCGGGCGGTGGCG
>JAJDVT010000096.1 GCA_022826005.1 Gemmatimonadota bacterium
GGCGGCGCCGAGGAGGGGGACGCGCCGGGCCCCGGGCAGGGTGCGCGCGAGGAGCGGCGCCGGGGCGGCGAGACCGGCGGCGGCGCCGATGCCGAGTGCGCGCACGAAGTCTCGCCGCTTCATGGGTCTCTCCGTGTGGGAGGGGCCGCCGGCGGGCGCGGGTTCGAAGCCGGGTCCGGGCGCCGGGCAGGGCCGCGTGCCGGGCGGATGCGGCCGTCCAGCGTGGGGCTGATCGTGCCGTGTGTCCGCAGGTAGGTGACGAAAGCGTCCCGTATGAGGATCTCCAGGTCCTCGCGCGCGTCCGGGCCGGGCTCCCACAGCACGGTCCACGTCCCGCCGCCGTTGGCCAGGTAGTCCACCGTGACCAGTCGGTAGGTGTGTGCCGGATCGATCGGCTCCCCGCCGACCAGGACACCGACGGCATCATCGCCGTCCAGCTCCATCGTCCATCCCGAGATCGGTTCCCCGCCCGCGGCGGCGATCTCGTCGGCCAGCCGCTCCATCTGCGTCCCGGAGAGCGAGAGCACGGTGACGTAGTTCTCGAAGGGAAGCAGTTCGTAGGCGTGCCGCATCAGGATCGGACCCGCCGCGATCGGCACGCGCAGTCCGCCTTCGTTGACGAGAGCGGCGTGCACGGTGTCGTTCGCAACCGCCCTCGCCACCTCAAGCAGCGCGTCCGCCACCAGGTTGTCCAGCGTTCCCTCCGGATCGTCCTTCCGGAACTCACCGGTGGCCTGGCCGAGCACCTCCGCAAGCTGCTCCTCGAGCTGTGCCCGGTAGGGCGCTATCAGCCCCTCGATATCGGGCGCGGGGCCAACCCCTCCGTCCACCTCGGCGAACTCGACCGGCGCCTCGCGGACGGTGAAGCCGACCGTCCCCCCGGAGCCGGACGGCGGCACCGCGCCGGGCCGCGCACCCGCACACCCCGAGACGAAGAGCGCAGCGGCAAGCGCGCCAAAGACGGACCGGACGGATGCAAACATGCCGTTGTTAATAGCGGCCACGCCTGTGTCGGGCCAGTCGTTCCGCCCTCCCGCCCGCCGTTGCCAGCCATGGACCCTCGGACTTATGTTGGCTGGCCGCCTGAGAAACACTTCGCGGCCCCACGGCTGCAGGAATGGAACCCCGAGAGACCCGATCCGGATGGTGAATGTCGCCCCCAATGCCCCCAACGCCAACGCCGGGCGGGGTGCATCCGCGTTCCGTGCGTCCGCGTCCGGCGAACTCTCGGTGGTCGACGTCACCTCCTTCTTTTCCGACTCGGCCTCCGGAGGGGTTCGCACCTACCTGACCGCCAAGGCGCACGCGCTGGGCCGGCCCGGGATCCGCCACACGATCGTGGTGCCCGGGGAGACCACCGGGATGGAGGAGTGGGAAGGGGCCACGCTCGCGCGCATTCGCAGCCCCGCCTTCCCCTTCGCGCCGGCGTACCGCCAGCTCGTCGACTGGCGCGCGCTCTCCGACGTGCTTGAGGCGGTCAATCCCTCGGTGATCGAGGTAGGCAGCCCGTTTGCCGACCCGCTTCTGGTGCGCCTGGCGCTGCGCGGACGGCGCGTGCCCATCGTCGGTTTCTACCACGCCGACCTGGTCAGAACCTTCGCCGAGCCCTTCGTCGACCATGCCGTGCTGAGCCCGCTGAGGGTCATCCTGCGAATGACCGCGCGGCGGGGGATCCGGTCCATCTACAACCGTTTCGATGCGACCGTCTGCGCCTCGGCCAGCGTCGCCCGCGAGCTGCGCGACCTGGGCGTCGAGTACGTCCATGAAGTCCCCCTGGGGGTCGATCTCGACACCTTCCGGCCGCTGGCGGGCGCCAACGGACATCCGCTCCTGCCCCGCAACGGTGTCCCCCGGGCGCTCTTCGTGGGGCGGCTATGTCCCGAAAAGCGCCTGGACGTGCTCCTGGACGGCCACTCGCTCCTGCCGCGGGACGAGCGGCCGGACCTCTTCCTCGTGGGTGACGGCAACATCCGCAACACGATTGCCGGGAAGGCCAGGGACGGCGGCCGCGTCACCCTGCTCCCCTACGTCTCCGACCGGGAAGAGCTGGTGCGGATGTACAACGCCGCCGACTACTATGTGGCGCCCGGCCCGGGCGAGACCTTCGGGCTGTCGATCGGCGAGGCCCTGGCGTGCGGCCTCCCGGTCCTGTGCGTCGCTCGCGGGGCCGGACCCGACCGGATCAAGGGCTCGGACGCAGGTGAACTGTACCGCCACGGTGATCCTGCGGACGTGGCGCGCGGCATGCGGGAGATGCGCCGCCGCATCGGTCCGGAAACCAGGGCCCGGGCCCGCGCCCACGCGGAGCGGACGATGGACTGGTCCGTGACCTTCGACCGGCTGCTGGCGCTGTACGACCAGCTGGTCACAGCCAGCGGGAAGTCTTGATCCGGCGTCTCTTCGTCGCACTCAGCCTGACGGGAGTCGCGATCGCGACTGTTTTCGTGCTCAGGAAGAGCGGCGGTCCCGAAGCGCTCTTCGTCCTGCCGGTGGCCAACCACCTCGGAGCACTCGGCGCGATGGTGGTGGAAGTCCTCCTGCGCGGGGCACGCTTCGTGGTCCTGGGCGCGGTGATGGGCGCGACTGTTCCGATCCTGTACGCCACCATGGCGCAGCTGGCCGGGGACGGCGCCGGTGCGGTGACCCCCTCGCGATCGGGGTCCGATCCGGCCAAGGCGCTCATCCTGGCCCGGCACGGCATTCGCGGCGGCCACATCGGCGCATTGCTCGTCGGCGAAGCGGTTTCGGAGGCAACCCTGCTGCCCTTGTGCGCGCTCGTGCTCGTCCTGTCGCTGGACGTCTCCCTCACCGCCATGGGAGCGACACTCAGCTGGTCGGTCGTCTCCTTGACACTCGTCGGTCTGGCTGTGCGGCTCGCGCCCAACCGGGACTCGACCGCCCCCCGGCTGCTGCAGCGGCTCGGCGTCACGGGCGCGCGGTGGGACCGCGTCGTCACGGTCGCCGCGGATTTTCGCCAGGCCGCCGGCGCACTGCGCCGCATGTCCCCGGTCCACATACTTCTCCTTGCCGGAGCCACCCTGGGCCACATCGCGGCGCGTCTGGTCACGCTCCCGGCCCTGGCCGGTCACGAAATTGCCGCTGAGAACCTGCCCGAACTGCTCAGCTGGCCGTTCTTCCTGCTGTACGGGGCACCGCTGATCCCCGCGCCGGGCGGAGCGGGCGTCATCGAGACCGGTTTCGCGGAGCTGGTCGGGGACTACCTGCCCCGCGAGCAACTGGGTGCGCTGACCTTCTGGTGGCGATTCTATACATCGCACCTCTTCGCCCTCGCCGGCTGGCTGGTCATCACCATCCCGACCCGCCGCAGACCGGTTCAACGAACCGGGGCGGAAGGGTGACTTCAAGTATGGGCGGTGCGCACCGTACCCGCAGAAGCAGCCGTCCGGGTCCGCGGGGGAATCCCCGCGTGGCTGCCATGCCGCGTTACCACATGATCCGCGCCTGCCGGGCATCGCGCGGTCGCCTCGACGGGATTCCGACATGACGCTCGCAACCGCACTGATGATCCTCCAGGCCGCCGCCCCCACGCACTCCAACGGCCCCGCGACCACCGTCCCGGCTGCCGCCGCGGATTCCGGCCTGGCCCACAGGGGCGGCGTTCCCCAGGTGGTGACCGCCGTACGCGCGACGCCTGCACCGATCCTCGACGGCCGCCTCGACGACCCCGTGTGGCAGATCGCCACCCCCGCCACCGGCTTCCGCCGCGACCGGCCGGGCGACGGGCTCCCCGCCGCCGAAGACACCGAGGTGCGGGTCGCGTACACGAGCGACGCACTGTACATCGGTGCGCGCATGTATGCCCGCGACCCCGCGAGCATTTCGCGGCGACGGGGCAGGCGCGACTCCTTCCTGCAGCAGAACGACCAGTTCCAGGTCCAGATCGATTCGTATCACGACCACCGCACCGCCTTTGTCTTCGGCGTGACACCGGCCGGCGGGCGAAACGACCTGGCGGCTCCCAACGACAGTCCGCGGGGAGCCGATTCGGGCTGGGATCCGGTCTGGGACGTGGCCACCGAGGTGGATTCCCTCGGCTGGGTCGCGGAGATGCGCATTCCTTTCTCGCAGCTGCGCTTCCGGGAGGGGGACCGGCAGATCTGGGGGATCAACTTCCGGCGCGACATCCTGCATGCGGGCGAAGGATCCGAGTGGAACTGGAACCCGCCCACGGTGAGCGGATGGGCGTCCCGGTTCGGGCATCTCGTCGGGCTGGAGGACGTCCGCCGTCCGGGCCGGGTCGAGCTCCTCCCCTACGCGGTCACCCGCGCCACCTACGACCAGCGCGCCAATCCGCACAGCCCCTTCGACGACGGCTCCGCATACTGGGGGTCGGCGGGCCTCGACCTCAAGTACGGCCTCACCAGCGGCCTGACGCTGGACGCCACCATCAACCCCGACTTCGGCCAGGTGGAGGCCGACCCGGAGGTCGTGAACCTCACCGCTTTCGAGACATTCCTGGACGAGCGCCGCCCGTTCTTCGTGGAGGGGTCCGGCCTCTTCGGATTCGGCGGGCTGGAGAGGCAGCGCTTCTTCTACTCGCGGCGGATCGGGCAGCGTCCCGCGCTGTCCGCCCGCGGCCAGGGGACCTTCGTGGACCAGCCCACCGCATCCACCATTCTGGGCGCGGCGAAGGTGTCGGGACGGACCGAGGGGGGCTGGGTGATCGGCTTCGTCAACGCGACCACCCAGCGCGAATTGGCGCGGGTCGCGGAGGGCGACGACACCCCGTTCACCGAGGTGCCGGTGGATCCTCTTTCCAACATCACCGCGCTGCGCGTGCGCCGGGACCTGCGGGGCGGCGACAGCTACATCGGCGCGATCGCGACCGGGGTGGAGCGAGACCTCGATGCGGAGGCCTTCCAGCGGCTTCGCGACCGGGGCTACGCCGGCGGCGTCGACTTTCTGCACCACTTTGCCAACCGGAGCTACCGGCTGGAGGGGTGGGGTGGCGGATCGTACATCAGCGGGAGCCCGGAGGCGATGCTGCGGGCGCAGTATTCCTCGGTGCGCTACTTCCAGCGCCCCGACCAGGACTACGTCAGCCTGGATCCCGATCTCACCGAGATGATGGGCTACGCCGGCGAGCTCGCGTTCCGCAAGGTGGCGGGCGAATGGCTCTTCGGCATGGAGAGCAGCGTCTTCTCGCCAGGGTTCGACATGAACGACGCCGGCTATCAGACCGTCGCGGACACCTACGCGCTTTCGGGCGGGGGGACCCGGCGCTGGACGCGGCCGGGACGGCTCTTCCGCTCCGGGAGCATCACGCTGTCGGGGTCGGAGCGGCGCAACTTCGGCAACCTGGTCTACAACCGCGGGCTGAACCTCAACGCGTCCAGTCAGACGACCGGCTTCCACTACCTGCGGCTCGACGCGCGCTACCAGTTCGAGACGATGAGCCACCGCACCACGCGCGGCGGACCGACGATGCTCAACCCCTCGAGCTGGGGCGGAAGCCTGGCGGTGAACAGCGATGGCCGGCAGCGGATTTCCGGAGGGATGTGGGTCAGCTACGGCGGGGATGTGGAAGGCGCCTGGTCGATGACGCTGGCACCGTCCATTTCCGGGCGGGGGGACGGGTGGTTCAGCTGGAGCATCCGGCCCCGCTACAGCCGCAGCATGACGCCCGCCTTCTACGTCACGCAGTCCACCGACCCGGCCGCCGGGGCCACCTACGGCCGCCGCTACCTCTTCGCGGAGCTCAGGCGGTCGTCGATCAACGTCACGCTCCGCACCGATCTGGCGCTCACGCCGAAGCTCACGCTGCAGGTGTACGCGCAGCCGTTCGTCTCCACCGGCGACTATGAGGGCTTCGCGGCCCTGGTGGCGCCCCGGACCTACAGCTTCCTGCGCTTCGGGGAGGGCGCGTCCACCATCCAGCGGGCCGGCGACTTCTACTCGGTCGACGCCGACGGCGCGGGTCCGGCGCGGACGATCCGCTTCTACAACCCCGACTTCCGCTTACGATCGCTCAGGAGCAACGTGGTCCTGCGGTGGGAGTACACACCGGGGTCGACCTTCTTCCTGGTGTGGGCCCAGGACCGCTCGGACCGGATCACCGACCCCGCCTTCGACGGCATCGGGGACCTCCAGAACCTCTTCTCCGACCCCATGCGCAACGTGCTCCTGGCGAAGGCCAGCTTCTGGATCGACTTCTGAGGCAGGACCGTGGAACCAGCGTAGATTTTATCTAATCTGCGGGACTCCGCATGATCGTGGTCACGTGGACGTTCAGACCGTGGTTGATCCGCAGGCCGAAGATGCCGTCCGTCTCCAGCCCCTGCCGCGGTCCGCTCCAGACCTGCTCGCCGTTGATCGAGAAGCGCAGCTCGTCGCCCTCCGCCTCCAGGACAAGGATGTTTCCGGCCGAGCTGGCGTCGGCGGGTTTTGCGGCGTACGACGCGACGGCAGAGTGCGCGGTCCAGTCCTGCACGAGACCGGTCTCGGCGCCGGAACGCGTCTTGACCAGGAACTCCCCGCCTTCCCGCACGAGGAAGTAGGTGTAGCGCTGGTTCGGACCCTGCAGATCCGAGCCGCCCACGAAGAAGCCGAACGCCTCGCGGCGCCTGCCGGGATCGAAGAGGAAGATCTCGGATTCGATGCGGAAGTCGCCGGTGGCGACGGAATCCGGGTGGTAGGCGATCATCGCCGGCCCGGTGGTGATGTGCATCCCCGGTGGCATGGTTTCGAACTCCACGTCTTCCATGCTGGAACCCTCGCGGTCGAAGCGGACTTGCCAGCCTTCGGGGAAGGACCCCTCCTGCGCCCGCACCGGGACCGCGTCAGCCGCCGCCAGCGCCGCAACGGCCAGAACCGGGAACATCTTCGTGAGCTTCATTGCCAGCCTTTCGTCTGAGGTTGAAGTCCCCAACTTCGGAAGATCGACCCTTGTCCGCCAGCCCCCGGTCAGCCGGACGGCCGACGCTCGTGCGCCAGCCCCCTTCAGCCGGACGGCCGACCCTCGTGGCGCGATGATCGCGGCGCTCGGCGCTCGCGCGCTCGCGCGCGTGCCCGACGCCTGCGCGAGCACCGGGCACGTCACGGGTCCGCCGCACGCCGTCACCACGCCTCCGTCCGCCCCTGCGAAGTGAAAACCAGCACCCGCTCGACGACCTCTTCGCCCGTGATGCGCTCCCAGCACTCCGCGTAGAGGTCGACCTGGGCGCGGTACTGCCCGACCCTGTCCGTGAAGCCGGGGTCGTCCCCGCTGTCCGTCTTGTAGTCGGCGACCACCCACCGGTCACCGTCTCTGAAGACGAGGTCGATGACGCCCTCGATCACGTCGCCGCGACCCGGACCTGCCCCGACGTTCACGGCGAAGGGGATCTCGGCGTGGAGTTCGCCGGCGGCCATGGCCCGGTGCCAGATCTCCGAACGGCGCACCGATTCAACCAAGGCCAGGAGTGCTTCCAGCTCCGTGGGCGCTCCGGCGGAATCGACCGGGCGCTCGTACTCGACCAGCAGGTCGCGTGCCAGCTGGCTGAGCGCAGCGCCCCGCGTGCCTTCTCCGGCCGCCGCGAGTACGTCGTGCACCACGCTGCCCCACTCGACGCCGCCCGTGGCGGGACGAAGCCCGGGCGGTGCGAAGGCTTCGTCGCGCGCGGGGGATTCCCTGGCGGTGGAGGCACCATCCGAGGGATGGTCCAAGGGATCGCGCGCGGGACCCTCCGAGGGCTCGGCCCCGGGCGCGTCCCCCTTCGCCCACGCGGTTACCGCCTCCAGCCGGTACGTGGGCTCGCGCGTCTTCGCGGCCGCCTCCTCGCTCGCCGCCAGCCGCCCCGCAAGATCCGTGTCCGGGTCCAGCACATCCGGCGCGGGACGATCCTCGCGCGGAAGCTCGACCACCCCGGCGATGCCCCCTCCCCCCGCCTCCCCCTCCCGCGCGGCCTGCGCCATCACCCACTCCGCGACCGGTTCCCACACCGAGGGCTTCCCCTTCCGCCCCCCCACCCTCAGCGCGACCCACAGCTCATCCCTGGCCCGCGTCGCCGCCACGTACAGAAGGCGAACCTTCTCCGCCTCCTCGAAGGCGGCCTCGGTCTCCCGGTCGGCCTCCCAGCTGAGCGGCTGCGCGATCACTTCCGTGCTCCACCCTCGCTTCACCACGATGGGCATGGTCCCGCGGGCCACTCCCTCCCCGTCCCGGGCCACCCTCTTGTCCGGCGGCCAGTGCGGCTCCGGGAAGGGCGCCGCCAGGAACACCACCTTCGCCTCCAGCCCCTTCGCCCGGTGCAGGTTCATCACCCGCACGCAGTTCGGACGTTCGGGGACCAGCGGGGCCTCGGCGTCCTCCCAGTCCAGCGCCGTCTCCAGGGCATCCACGGCCCCCGCGATCGAGGTGTCGCCCTCGAGCGCCCTGCCCCGCACGGCGTTGAGCAGGTACACAAGCGCCCCCGCGCGCAGCTCCCCCAGCGTCCCGGCCGCGGCCAGCGGAAAGAGACCCGTTTCGGCCACCAGGCGCTCGGCGGTCACGTCCGCGGGCTCGCGGCGCGCCCGCCTCCACCACCGATGCAGCACGTTCAGCGCCGCGGCCACCTCGCCGTCGCCTTCCGCGGGCCGGTTGATCCGGAAGCTTCCCCCACCGTCCCGGTGCTCCACGAGCCGGTCGAGGGTGATCCCGAAGAGCGGCCCGGTGAGCACTCCGACGACGCGGACTTCGTGGGCCGGGTCGGCCAGGCATCGGAAGAGGAGGAGGAGCGCCCCGAGTTCGTCCTCGAAGCCCACCCCCGCGCCCGACACCTCGACCGGGAGGTTGCGGTCCTCCAGGGCACGCGCATAGACGCCGAGGTACTTGCGTGTGCGGGTCAGCACCATGAAGTCGCCGGGACTCCGCTCGCCGGCAGCCACCCGCCGCGCGATCGCCGAGGCGATCCTCTCCGCGTCGTCCTCGGCCACCTGGTCCTGATTCGCGCCCAGCACCTCGTAGGCGGCCACCAGCCCGGGACCGGGGTCCTCCTCGCCCCTCACCCAGGGCTGAACGAGGAGCGGCGCGAAGGCGGCCTGGCGGTTCGTGTCGTGTTGCGCGAAGCGGTCCTGACGGTCGAAGACCCCCTGCACCAGCGCCTCGATGGCGCCCAGGGAACGGAAGTTGGCCGCAAGGAGCAGCACGTCGCCGAAGGCTTCGAAGCGGTTCTTGACGAAATCGTAGAGCGCGATGTCGGCCCGCCTGAAGCGGTAGATGCTCTGCTTCGGATCTCCGACCACGAAGAGGGCGCCGGGCCGGGGAACGACCTTCCGCCAGTCGTGGCCGCCTTCCGGCTCGCTCGTGAGCAGGAGGATGATCTCGGCCTGGAGCGGGTCGGTGTCCTGGAACTCGTCCACGAGGACGTGGCGGTAGCGCCTGCCGAGGTCGCGGCGCGCCCCCGGCTCTTCACGGAACAGTGCGGCAGTGAGGACCAGCAGGTCCTGGAAGTTGAGTTCGCCGCGGTCCTTGCGCTGCTGCGCGAAGCCGAGGGCCGCCCGGTTGGCCACCCGCATCGCGACGGGGTAGCGGTAGGCCCACCACGACCTCAGCAACTCGTCCGCCCGGCTCCCGGCCCCGGCGAACTCCTTGAACGCCTGCCCCAGCGCCTTGGCGGCCGCCTTCCCCGATGCGGTGTCCGCCCACGTCTTCTGCGTGAGCCTGCCCGACTTGAGGTGAACCCTGGCGAGCGCGTCGAAGAAGGCGCGGCGATCGTCCCAGTCGAGCGCACCGCGCCAGTAGAGCAGCGTGCGCATGCGCTTGCCGAAGGCGTCCCAGCCCTTCGGCGGCGTCCGCCCGGCCATCATCCGCCCGGCCCGGTCGAGGAGTTCGTCGAAGCGGGCGCGCACGGCCCGCAACTCCTCCTCGGCGGGCGGAGACCCGGGGCGGAAGCCGAAGTCCACATCCGGGTTTTCGACAAGCTCGTCGAAGAGGGGCTGCAGCAGGTCGGGCTCGATCCCCAGCCGGGCGAGTTCCTCCAGATCCGGGTCCCCGTCCGATCCGAGCCGCTCGAGGAAGTCCAGCCAGAAGGCGCGCTTCATCCGGACGGCTTCCGTCTCCTGCAACTCGCGGAAGCCCGGATCGAGCCCGGCCTCCAGGGGCCTCTCGCGGAGCAGCCTGGCACAGAAGGCGTGGATCGTGCCCAGGAAGGTGCGGTCGAGTTCCCGGATCGCGTCCTCCAGCCGCTCGCGGCGCGGGTCGTCGTCCGGCGCGCGGGCGAGCGCATCTTCAAGGCTGACCTGGAAGCGCTGGCGGAGCTCCGCGGCCGCCTTGCGCGTGAAGGTGACCGCCGCGATCTGATCGACGGTGCAGGTCCCGGTGCGTACGAGCGCGACCATCCGGTCCACCAGCGATCTCGTCTTCCCGGAGCCGGCACCCGCTTCGACGAGGATGTTGCGATCCAGATCCTCGACGATGCGGTCCCGTTCGGCCTGGTCGGGCGGCTGGCGGGCGGCGTCGCTCACAGCAGCGGCTCCTCGTCCTTCCAGTTGCGTGCGCGCCTCAGAGCGGACAGCTCCGGCACCGTGGCCAGGTTCCGCTCCGTCCACTCCGCAAATCGGCACGACGGCTTGCCCCACTCGGCCGGCCTCACGCCGCACATGTCCTGATAGTCGCAGAAGCGGCAGTCGTCGGCGTCGTCCGTCGCAGGGAACCATCCCCTGGCCGCGCCCTCCAGCATCATGGCGACGAGAGCGCCGCCGTGCTGGAGGTCCGGCACCGCGTACCGCCGAATCCGGTTTTCGCCGCGGCGGGTGGGGAAGTGGTACTCCATGTAGTCGACGGGTTTGCCCTGCACCGCTGCCGCCGCGGCCGTGTACAGAGCGTGCTGCAGGCGTCGCCCTCCCCGGTACACACCCGATTTCCTGTCGTGGCCGTAGTCGCTGCCGGTCTTGTAGTCCACCACCCGCAGGTGCGTCCCGTGGTCGTCCACGCGGTCGATGCGGCCCCGGACGCGAACCGGCGCTTCTCCGGCGGGGATTTCGACGCCCACGTCGTCCATCCCGAAGTCCATCTCCAGCGCGGTCCAGGGAGGCGGCGCGCTGCGGATCATCTCCACAAAGGAATGGACGTCATCGCGGAGCCCCCTGGTCTCGATCTCCCGCACCACCGGACTCGGCGACGGAACCCGCCCAGTCATCCGGGCGACCTCGCGATCGGCCCGCTCCAGCGCGAGCGCCAGAAAGGCGTTGTCGACCGGGTCGATCCCCCGTTCCCGCGCCTGCCGCAGGGTATGCTCGTACACGTCGTGCAGCAGGCTTCCCCGCTGCAGCGCGTCGAGCCAGCGGTGGGGATCGAACTCGGGATCATTGGGGGGCGAGACCCGAAGGACGTTGGCAAAGAGAAAGCGCCGGGGGCACGCGCCCAGGGACTCGAGGCGGCTCGCCGACAGGATGCGGCCGCGCAGATCGTGGTACGACAGCGGCGGATCCCGTGCCTCGATGATGCCCGTGTGCACGGTCGCCCGATCGCGCTCCAGGGCGGCGGCGGCGGCAAGGCCCTGCCCCAGTCGGGGATAGGCCAGGCCCACCGACCGCACCCCGTCGCGCAGTCTGCCGTCGCTGGTGGCGAGCGCGCGCAACCAGACATCGCACGCGTCCAGATCCGCGCGCGGATCCTCGCGCGGGAGACGGGATTCGGTGACGCCGAGGTGCCGGTCGAGATCCTCGAAGTTGAGCGTCCGGTCACACTGCATGAGCCGGAGCGCCTGCAGCAGTTCGGGAGCCGGCGACAGCGCCCGCGCCTCCGCCGGATCCCAGCGCGCATAGCTGAGCACGATCGAACCCCGCAGGCGCGCCACGAGCTGGGCGAGGTTGAAGCGCGCGTCAGAGGCGCGATCGCCGGCGAAGGCGAGTTCGCCCTGCCCCAGACGCAGCCGCTCACGGTCGAGTAGCAGGGGGTCTTCAATTGCCGAGCCCGGGAAGCGCGTGGAGTCCAGCCCCACGACGAAGGTGAGCGGGCGTCCCGCAGCCCCCCCGTGCCGGAGGTCGCTCAGGTGGAGGTGGCCCGCAGCCGAACTCCACGGAGCGGTTCCTTCGGTTCTCGGAGCCGGGATCCGGATCGCCAGCAGCGATCTGACGATCGCCGCCGCCGCCGGGAAGTCCGTGCGCCGGGTGAGCGTGGCCTCGATTCGGTCGAGGATCCGCACCAGCCGGTCGCGTGCCGTATCGTCGGTGGCGGTCCCTCCGGTGACGCGTACGAGCAGGCTCTTGACGCCGGTGGCGACTTCGGACGGCGATACGCCCGCGGCCTTGCCGACCGAACTCGCACCCGCGACACCTCCGGCAGACGGCGCCCCGCGCGCACCGTTTTTTGGTGCGCGCACCTCGGGAGTCGATTCGAGCACCGGTCCCAAGAGGGCCAGGAGACCTCGTAACTCCTTTTCCTTTCGCATTTTGCGCTGGGAGAACCGCTCGTCGTCCTCGTACCGCCCGGGCTGCATTGCCGGAAGCCCGCGCAACACCGCCCCAATCCTGCTCATGTAGCGTTCCCTGCCCCACCCGATCCTGACGCGCCTCAGCGCCCGCGCCAGCCGTGGGCCCGCAATCCGGTCGTGGGGGGAGGGCGCACTCACGTCGCCCGCCTCCACCAGCGCGCGGAACACCGATTCCTGGAAGCCGCTCTCGATCCACTTGAAGTACGTTGCCACGACCCTCCCGGGCCGCGTCCGCTCGACCGGCAGGCCGACGGCAAAGGTGACGGGGATTCCCATGGAATCGGCCAGCGCATGGAGCGCGGAGCCGTACATCGCCGGATCGGAGGCGACTATCTCCACCTCGTCCCAGCGGGCGCCCCTGTCGATGACCCGCCGGAGCACGCCGCGCAGCTCATCGTGGACCGAGCCGGCCGAGAACAACTCGATGCGGGGTTGCGCGGGCCGCCCCTCCGCCCCGTTCCACTCCTCCACCGCGTGCAGGTGACTGCCCGCGGACTCCGGCGGGCCGGTGTCCCACAGGATCCCGCGGGGCACGGCCAGGCCGACGACGGGATCGGTCCTGAGGACGGTGGCGCCGCGCTGCTCGAGGGCACGCAGGAACCGCCCCGTGAGTCCCCTGTCGGAGAGCCCGGGAACGAGGAAGACGGGGACATCGGCCGGGACGCCCGCGCGAACGTCGGCCGGGACAACCGCGCGCACGCCGGCCGCGACCCCGGCAGCGGCGCCCGACTCGCCGGCAGCGACTCCCGACTCGCCGCGCGGGACGCCGGCGACCCGGATGGCAGTCTCCAGCATTACCGCCGCGTCGGCGCGGTTTCTCGATTCCAGCATCTTCTCGAAGTGCTCTACCACCGCGGGCAACAGGGTCTGGCGCCTGGACGCCCCGCCCCGGTCATCCCGCAGGGCCGCCGCGTGGATCCCGCCGAGCCGAAGCACGGTCAGTGAATTCCGCACGGCGTCCCTGAAGCCAACCTTTTCGGCGAGTCCGGCATACCACGATCCCGACGTGCCTCCCGCACCGGCCGCGCCACCCGCCATCGCCCGGTCGATCGCCTCCTCGGCCAGCGCCTGCTCGTCGAAGGCATCCAGGACCCTCTTTCCGGCCCGCGCGAGCGCATCCGCCGCGTACTTCATCGCCAGCGGGCGCACCGTCGTGACCTCGAACCCGGCCCATGACTGTCCTCCCAGCACCACCTGGCGCAGCAACTCCTTCCCCTCACCTCGCGTCCGCGTGACCAGGATCTTTCGCTCACGGCCGGTCTCCCGCGCGATCCGCGCCAGCTCCCGGACCAGGATGCACGCGCTCCCGGACCGGACCGGGATTGCCCCGCGATCCGGTGGCTCACCCCTCTCCGGACCCGGCCCCCTCGCCGGTTTCGCGTCGAAGTCCAGGCCGAGCTGGGTCAAGCGGAACCCGCCCGGGCAGGCGCCTCGCTGAAGATCGACCCCAGGCGCATCCCCGCCCGTTTCCGCCAGCCTTCCCTGTGGTACGCGTCGCTCACCAGGAGCGGCAATGTCAGCGTGGCCTCGCCGAACACCATCCGCTCGCGGCTCACCGCCACCTTGCCCCACGTCGTGGCTTCGCGCAGCGTCGACCCCGACAGACCGCCGTCTCGCGCGTCGGCCACCGTCAGCTGCACGGCGTACCGGTGCATCGGCACCTGTTCGCCGCCCGAATCGCCGGCGTTCCATGACCCCGTGGCGACCCCTTCGGCGGCCGTGCCGCCTTCCGCGCCCCATCCCCTCTCCGCCAGCATGCGCGCCGCGACCACCGCGTCCTGCGCGAAGTTCTTCGGCACTCCCCCACCCACCATCAGGAGCCCCGTCTCCTCTACGGCCAGCTTGATCTCGGCGAGCTCGTGGAAGTCCTTCCCGGAGTCGAAGGCGATGTGGGGAAGACCCGTGCCCGCCGCCCTGGCCCGGTGCGCGACCACCCCGAAGCCCGCCGACGAGTCGCTCAGCGCCGGCACGAAGACCGGCACTTCCTTGCGGTGCGCGGCCAGCAAGATCGACCGGGCGTCACCGTGGTGGCGCTCCAAATACGCGCCCAGCTCCACCATCAACTCGCGGCTCGACCAGGGCCGCGCCTCCAGTCCATCGAAGATCCCCGCCACCGTCCGGTCGCAGCATTGAAGATCCGCCTCGTCCACGTACGTGTCATATATGCGGTCGATGCCGAGCGCGCGGAGTTCCTCGTCGTCCGCAGCGGGCGCCTCCGGCGACCCGGGCGCCATGTAGTGGCGGAAGCCCAGCGCCTCGAAGAAGTCCTGGTCGACCACGACCGCCCCCGTCGCCACGATCACGTCGGCCATGTCGCATTCGACCAGGGTGACCAGCGCCTCCTTCAGCCCCGCCGACACCAGCGACCCGGCCAGGGTAAGGATCACCGCGCACCGGGGCTTCTCGACCATCTCCCCGAAGATGTCGGCGGCCTCCGCGAGGTTGCGCGCCTGGAAGGCCGCGTTGCGGTAGGAGTCCACCACCGCCCGCCCGTCGAAGCCGGCAACATCGATGTGCTCCACCGGCCGGGCGAGCAGCGCCCGCTTGCGGTCCACGGTCAAGGGTAGCAGCCCGTGGAATGAGTCCCCGCTGCATTCGGGTGGCGATGCATCCGGGCTGGGCGCGGTGCTCGGGAATCTCGCGCCGTCAAGAGAACATTACAACTTGTCACGTTAGAGTTGCTTTCCGGGTTCCTGAAGCACCGCTCTGCGTTGCTCCTCGGGCGAATATCTCTGCCATTCCCCTCTCGTCGCGCCTTGCCGGCCCGGCAGAGCACCTGAAGCCCCAGTGACGGCGAGAAGTCACCTAAAGTCAAACAGGACTGCACGATCTGCATTTCTCGCCGATGGACCAAACTTGGTTCCGCAGTCCCGTAGAAGCGGGAAAGCCGGGACCAAACGGCGGGACTTCAATGTGGCCGGCGACGAGGAAGAACCACCAGATCAACCTCATGGGCCGGGAGACCGCCCGGCTTCGGGACGGGGCGCCCGCTCGCTGGCATGAGTGAGACGCTCCGCCGGGGGTCTTTCGTCTACTGGCGGCAGATCACGACGGCGCCCACGATGTCCCACAGTTCGGTGTCGGGAACCGGCGCCCAAAGCAGGCTGAGGTAGGCGTCACATTCCGGATCCGCGAACGCCGCCACTAGACATGCCTGGAACGCGTCGCGCTCCTCCCGGGTCGCCGGCTCGAGAACGTGGCACCTCGGTCCGCCGTCGGCCGCGACGTGGCCCACGGGCGCGCCCAAGGGAGTGCTCAGCCGCTCGGCGAGCCGTTGGGCTGCGCGTTCCGCCTGCAAGGTGGGAGCATCGAGGATCTGGTCGATGAGCACCGCGATGTCGTCCATGCCGGCATCAGGCGGCTCGGTGACGGTCTGCTCGCACGCGGCCAACGTGGCCACGCAGGCGATGAGCGCCGCGAATGCGGTGGTGGTAGTCCGCTTGCGTGTCTTCATTTGGTGTGCCTCTATTCTGTAGGGAAGTAGCGTGTACCGGGGGTCAGAAAGCTAGCCGTGGGCTTGGGCCGGTTCAAGCTGCTGCTGACAGGGCAGTCTGCCCGCCGGTAGGATAGGTCCTGACAGAAACGTAAATTCCCCCGGTGGTAGAGCACTCCACCGAGCCTCCGGCGCTTCCACTTACGACCGCGCCGGAGTGTGAAAACGACATGAAGGCAGCGTCAGCTGATGGATGAGTGGATGGAGCATCTGGCGGGCCGGGAGCCGACTCGGGGCCTGATTGGACATTGCCGCAGACTGTGACGGGGCTCAGAGGCCGTTTTCCAGACGCACCGGAGGCTTTTCGGGTAGTTTACGGGCCACAGGATCGTATGTGGACGCCCCTAAGTGGGCAAGCGCGGATTCAGAACCGAGTTGGTGGCAGTTGGTCAAGTACTGTCGTATGTCCGGCCTCATGATGCAGCGCTGTTTGGCTGCGGGCCCGTATGGTGTTCGTGAGATCGGATCCAATTCGCCTGAGCGGGCTCGAAGGCCCTCGATCCTACGCTGGTTTTTCCGACCCCGTCTTGTCGACCGTTTGCCCTTACGCGTTCCTGCGTCCTGCTAACCAACACCTCCCGCCAGCTGCTTCGCTTTTCGCTTCTCTCCTTTCACCGCCCGGTCAGGCGGCAGTGCGAACCCGGTAGGTCTCCTGCTTCGTCGTCAGTGCCCAGACCTTCCGCGCCGTCCTGTTGGCGAGCGCCACCGCGACCAGCATCCTCGGCTTGCGTGCCAACATTCCGGCCAGCCACGGATCCGTGACTTCGCCGCGTCGGCTCGCCTGCTGAACGACCGACATGGCTCCCGTGATCAGGAGCCGTCTCAGGTCTCTCTGGCCCATCTTCGATATCCTGCCCAGCCTCGGCTTGCCGCCGGTGGTGTGCTGTCGCGGCACGAGGCCGAGCCAGGCCGAGAAGTCGCGGCCGCGCCGGAAGCTCTCCATCGGCGGCGCGAAAGCCTGGATGGCGATCGCGGTGACCGGTCCCACTCCGGGGATCGTCATCAGCCGCGCCGTCGCCTCGCACTCCCGTGCGCTCGTCTGGAGTTCGCGGTCGAGCCCGTCGATCTTCTCATCGAGCTCGTCGATCCGCCCGAGCAGCAGCCAGCCCAGTTCGGCGACCGCCTCCGGCAGGCCATAGTCCCCGTCTTCGAGCACTGCGGCCAGCTGCCCGATTCGCGCCCTGCCCTGGGGAGCGACAACGCCGTACTCGGCGAGGTGGCCCCGAAGCGCGTTGATCGTCTGCGTGCGCTGGCGCACCAGCAGGTCGCGCGTGTGAAAGAGCATCGCCTGCGCCTGCTGCGCCTCGGTCTTGACCGCCACGAAGTGCATGGTCGGCCGCTGCGCCGCTTCCGTGATCGCCTCGGCGTCCGCCGTGTCGTTCTTGCTCCTCTTGACGAAGGGCTTCACGTAGATCGGCGGAACCAGCCTCACTTCGTGGCCGAGCGCCGCGATCTCCCGGCCCCAGTAGTGGGCGCTGGCGCACGCCTCCATCGCCACCGTACACCCCGGTTGCGAGGCGAGAAACCTCAGCAGCCTCCCGCGGCTCAGCTTCCGGCGGAAGGCCACCGACCCGTCCGCTCTCGCCCCGTGCACCTGAAAGCTCCGCTTTGCCAGATCGATCCCGATGATGCTAACCTCTTCCATGTGGATGTCTCCTCCCTGTGATGGTCAGACCTCTCAAGGTCGCAATCGCTTCAGTACCATCATGGCACATCGCGATGCCGCCGGGAGGGGGCGTCCACTCCATCGCTTGAGAGCGACGATCTTCGGGTCTCCAGGGGTACGGGTAGGGGGGATCGGTGCGGCGGCAGGGTGCGCCACCGTCGCCAAGAAGCGACGGGTCACCGGTCGCCCCGCCGTCCGCAAGGCCAGCAACCGAGAGGCTGCGGAGCTTGTCCCTCGATGGCCCGGCCACCGCCGTATCGGGCGGTGCGCGGGGAGGGTTTCGCGGGCCGCCGCGGGGCTGGCTTGAGCCACGCTATTGCGGCTCAGCCAGCGTACCCACGGTATAACCGCAGGGCTGGCGAGGGACGTTGCCCCTTCGAACCCCGGCACCGGCCGCCGAGGGGATGCAGTGCTCCCCTTCGCACCCTTGGGCAAGGTTGGCGCCGACCGTGGATGCGAGCACTTCCTCGCCCTTCCCGGTGCGATGCTCGGCCGACATCCACCAGCACGCCCGGCGACACACTGCCCAGCCCGTCCAACTCCCCGATGCAGGGTTACAGCCCCGCCCTTAACACCGTTGACAAATGGTGGGGAGTCCTTGGGGCCACACTCCGTGAGTCCCCTGCGGGGGCTGGCGGGGGGCCGCGCCCCCTCGACCCCCGAAAGCCTGCACTGAGACGCCGCCGCAACCCTCCGAAGCTGTGGAACTGTGGCGGACACCTCCGCTGTCTTCTCTGACTGGTCAGTATTCCACGCAATGCACGTGGATGCCCTCGAAGGTGCGGACACCGTTCTCGTCCGGCTCGCTCCAGATGACTTCCGTGAACGCGTCGCAGTCCTCGTCCGCGTCAGCGCCGTCCGAGCAAGCGTGAAACTCGCGGATCTCCTCCGTTGTAGCGGATGAACCGATTTCGCATTCGGGATCATCCCACCCTGACGCCATGACCATCGGAACTCGGCCGACGATTTTCGACGGCGTAAGGGTGTGCTCGACCCGTCGGTCGAGATTCCATCCGAGCGCGGCGTTTACACGCTGGTCGGTCGCGTCATCCCGGACAGAGCCGAAGAGCGCGCGCAGCGCTTCGACTCGCTGGTCCATGGGATCGGCTGCTGTTTCCGGTACCGTCGCCTCGCATGCCATGAGCAGGACACCGACAGCGATCGTTACGATTGCGGTAACTCTCTTCGTTGTTGCTCCAAGGAAGATCATTTGTTGCTCCGGGGAAAGGGTGGATGATCCGCCAAGCGTAGCGCGTCCGTGCAGCCCCTGTCAAACTTCGGCGAAAGACAAGCGGTTCGGACCGATTCCCGACGGGATTCGAGGTGTCGCCCGAGGATCCTCTCCAGCCAAGTATACATCTGTTAGCCGACCTCCTGCCGCTCGGAGCGGATGAACCGCATCACGCGCACTGTGTGCTCTCCCATCGCGCTCCGCTGGACACCGGCCACTCTTGTCGCATCCCCAGCCATGAGTTCCAGGCGCGGCGGAATCTCGACGGTGGCGAGGTATTCGTACGTTTCACCTGAGAACAGGTCGTAGAGCAAGAACGTCCAGTCGTCCATGTCTCCAACTGGTGGGGCTAGCGAGTCGCCAACGCCCATGCCTCGGCGTATCCACACAGTTTGATCGGGTGGCCCAGTGAACACGCCAGTGATTACCGGGAAAGTCTCCGCAATGGTCACGCGCCCACGCAGTTCGGGCATGTCCCCGAGGAAGCGATCGGCAAAGTCGTCTGAAGGACCCCTGAGGGGTATTTCCCTTGAGATACGACCCACTTCGTGGCCCGTCGAAGCGTCCAACACGACGAGGTCGTACTGATCGCTCATGCCGACCTCGGCGACCCCGGCTCGCGGTTGAGCAGCCGGATCGCCTTGGGCCAGACGGAGGGCACGGGGGGCGCGAGGACACCGACGGCGACGACGAGACGTTCAGGGTGGTGCTGCGCGCGAACCAGCCGACAGGCGTCAGGGTGGGCTACCCGGACTCGGTCGAGATTGCCGACCGGGGCGTGGACCGGCCCGGTCGCGTGCGGTGCCTGCGGGTGACGGCGGTGGGCGCGGGGCGGCAGCCCACGCCCGTCTGGCTCCCGGACCCGCTGCCTGGGATGGACCATGTCGGGCGGTGTCCTTTGGTGGCGCGCGGAAATGTCGTTTCGGGGTCCGGGGGCATCCCCCGGCCAGAGGTTAACGTGAAGCGTTAACACATCTGGCTCCTCCACTAACCGCAGAAACCAGCGCCCCCGTGGGGCGGGCTGCCTCGCAAACCTATCCCGCGCACTTCCACCGGACAGCCGACGCATCACCCGAGCCAGGACGGTGCGACCGAACCCAGTCTTTTCCAATACGGAGATGAGCCTGAACCGGGGGAGGTGCGAGAAGGTGAGGCCGGAGCCCGGAGCAGGTGGCAGTTGATGGAGTTTGATTATCTCCTTGGACGTGGGAGAGAGGCAACCGGCGAGCCGGAGGAT
>JAJDVT010000133.1 GCA_022826005.1 Gemmatimonadota bacterium
ACCAGGTCGCCCGGCAGCACTTCCCCGGCGAACCGCAGCCCGCTCCGGTAGTCGTCCCACACCACGGCCACGCGCACCCGGTGCGCCCCGGCCTCGTGCTCCACGTCCTCCAGCGCGACCCACACCGGCATTGCCGCGCCCCGGTAGGTCGTCGTGTCCGGGGGCTCCTGTGCCGCCGCCGGAAGCGCCAGCACCGCCAGCGCCAGGGCGGCAAACGTCGTCTTCGTCCTCATGGTCTCCGCTCCTTTCGCTAGCTGCACACCCGCACGGTCTGGAATTCGCCCCTCGTCACCGGGCGGTAGTAGACGCGCGTCTTTTCCACGTAATACACAACGGGTTCGGAATCGTCCGGATCTCCCTCCTCTCCGTTCCACGGGGGGGCACTCACGGCCTCCCACACCCCCGTCCCCTCCTCCATCCGCTCCCACTCCGTCCACGTCACCCACACCTGTTGATCCGTGCACGTCGGCGTCGTCGGCTCCTCCGGAGTCTCGCCCCCGTTGCAGTCCGCCGCCAGCCCGTCCGCCGCCGCGCACTCGTCGTCCTCTTCCTCCAGCGGTATCCACGCGCAATTCTCGGCGGCTTTTGCCGCCGTCCCCTCGTCCGTCTCCTCGTGAATCCGGTGCCAGCCCTCGTGGAGAAGAAGGTTCAGCATATCGTCGTCGGAGTATGTGCCTCGCTGGAACACAACGAACCACTCGGTCTGGCCCCCGTAGCTGACGCTGATCGTTTGCCCTTGTCTGCGCTTTGTCCGGTCCCGCGCCCAGTACATGCGCGTGCCCTTGTCCTCGGATGGGCCGATGAACTCTTCCATGTCCTGTTCGTGTTGAAGGCAGGTCGGGTTACTATAGTCCCACTTGGCATCGTCAAGCAGGTCCCTGAACCACCCCCACTGGCCCTCCGGGCCTATCCTAGCGTTAGAGTAAGGATCCACCCAACCCAGATCGCCCATCTTCTCCTTGTGCAATGCGGTCTGGGCGTGAAGCGCGGGGGAAGCCGCGGCCCCACACAATATGATCGCCAGAACGGCGAGCCCGCACATTGCCCGGCTCATTTGCGCCGCTCCGGATAGTCCGGCCACGCCAGCGGATCGGGCGGGCGCGGAACGTAGTGCTGGGGACACGGGGGAGGAAGTGTGGGAGGCTTGATAACCCGGCCTTCTCGATCCGTCGTAATGCCTACGAAGCAAGCCTCAAACTCGCGGATCTGCTCCGGGGTGAGCTCGGGCTGGCGCTGGCGGGGCTGGCGGGCCCGGGGAGTGTAGTACTCGATCCTGCCGTGAAACTCGGGCGGCAGGTCCGGTTCCTGCTCCCGCATCGATTCGGGCAGCCGCACCCGGAAATGGCCCCGGTACACGGTCGCGTACTCGCCCACCTTCGACAGGTCCCGTTGGAACACGGGCGCGTACACCCGGCCGCCGACAAGGTGCAGGCCGCTGGTGGGGGCACGTCTCGTGCTCCACGTAAAGCCCGGCGTCTTGAACTTGCCGTACAGCCGACTCTTCTCCTGTCTCGATATGCGGTCGCCGATCTGGAGGGGCCAGCCGTCGGGGGCGTAGATGGCGGGGTCTCCGGGCTCGGGCTCCGGGACGGCGGAGACGGGACCGGGTCCGTCGTCGGTGCATCCGGCGAGGGTGAGGGTTGCGGCCATCAGGGCCAGGGCGATTGAGTTGGTCCAGTTCTTCATGGGATTCCGCCTTTCCAGTAGCGGGAAACGTGTGGGGACTGCCTTCCGGAACAATACACCGCTCACGGCTTCTGGACCAGTTCCGAATCGGGTCCGCCCCCTGTCTCGGTCACGGCCCGCACGGCAAGGCCGGGCCGTTGTCAGACACCGGAAAAGGGCAGAACCCTACAGCGCTCCCGCTTGTTCGCCCGGTGGGCTGGCACGGGAGCGACCCGCCCAGCCCGCTACATGCTCCAAGCTCTTGTATTCGGCGGGCGGCCCGGCGAGTCGCCGGAGAGCGCCCTCTTCCGAATTGTCTGACGGCGGGCAACGTACGGACCGACCCGCTTTCGCGCAAGTCCGCCTGTCGGGAAGCAAATGGAATGTCTGGACCGAACCGGGAACCCCAGCCCGGCCCGGATCCCCGAACCCCCTTGGAGCGTCCCGGTGTCCGCTTACCGCGACCGCTTCGCCCGCATCCGCCGCTTCCTTACCGCCTCGATGCCGTTGCGGACCAAGTCTGGCGGAGCCAGTCCAGGGTTGCCATGCCGTCGCCGCCGGCCGCCTTCTCGGCGGCTTCCCCGAGTGCCCGGCGGACAGTTGACGGCGATCTTGTCCGGCAGCCGCACGGCGCCGACCCGCGTCCGCCTGGCCGCCCCTGCTCGTGTCCGGACGCCCGCACCCGATTCGCGTCCCTTCATCCTCGATCTGGCCGCGCGCGCCGGGGTCCAGTTCCCCCCGCCGGCTCGTCGGCGCAACCTGCGCCCGCCAGTGCCAGCAGGATACCGGCGATCGCCAAGTTTCTGGTCCGCAACACCAGTTCGGGTCTCCCGTCTCCGCCTCGCCGGTCTCAATGCTCTTCACCCGGTAGTCGTTCAGGCAGTGGATGCAGCGCCTGGCAAGCCTGAGTACTTCCTCCACGTCATCGGGGCCTGCTCCCCCGGCTGCTCTTCGAGAGGTTGGCCAACGCGAAGCCGGCGACCGCGATACCAAGGAGGGCTCCACCCAGCGTGACCAGCCCCACTAGAAAGGAGGTCCAGGCTTCCCGCGAGGTGGCGATCACGTCCGGGTCGGTGAGTATCGACATTTTGTCGACACCGGGCTTCATCTGTGTGACCAGCGCCCCAAGCATGTCGGCGTGCGCCAGCAGGAGCCCCTCCTCCTGCTCCCCGGCCGGAGCGGCCGGGCCAACGTCGCCGCAGGCGACCGTCAGTGTGAAGGGCAGCAGGACGAGGTTCAGGATCGCGAGTGCGATGATCCACTTCTTCCGATTCATTTTCCATGCCTCCTGTTGGGGAGTCTGGGGTTCTGGGGCCGGGGATCGCCCCCCGGTCGTGATGTCCGGGTGCTCCATGTGGTCTCAAGGAGTTTCGCGACGGGATTGGGGGTCGTCCGCGCGTCCGGGAAGCCCCCGACAATCTAGCCGTGTACGGTGGCGCGCGCCTTGTCGAAATCGAAGGCACTCAGGAATCCGCTGTATGCACCGGCTCCGCCGCCACGCGGCTTCTGCCATCCGTAGAACGTGCCCGAGTCCCAAAAGCACTCCGTGCGGCTCAGACCCCTGTTCCTGCTGGGCACTCGGCACGACCTATACTTGCGGTGGTTGATCTGCCCGAGATTACCTTTCCTATCGACCCAGAAGCGGGTGCTCTCGGTGTTGTTGTCGCAGCTATCGAAATTAGCGGCGCCGCCGTCGCATGCACTCTGCGAGATGTAGTTCGCGTGCTTGCCGTCCGAGACCCACACAACCGGGCGGCCGTCGCCGTCGGTCTCCATGTTCCATCCGCCGGCGAGCACGGACGAGTCGGTGGACCTGCCACGATGTGCCGACAGGTAGGCGTACACCAGGCCCCACTCGTTGTCGCTGCCGCGGGCAGGGCTGATCTCCATCACGATGAACTCCGAATCGCCCACGTGGCTCCCGCCCAGCCATTCCGGGCAGGCCGAGCAGAGCGGTATTCCGTTGTCGCGGTGGTAGCCGAATGCGTAGAAGATCATGATGGAGTTGCCGGCACCCGGCATCACGACGTAGTACTCGTCGCGGCTGACATTATCGTTGGGGTGGACCATCATGGCTGGCGAGAATGCCCAGGCCACCTCGTACTCGCACTTGTCGCTCAGGCCATCGCCGTCACTGTCTGTGCCCGATCTGCACTCCGCGAGATTCTGGATGGTCTGCAGGGTGCGTGGCAGCGGGTCGCCGCCGCCGCCGCCTGTTCCTGGGTTGCACGGCTCGTCGACCGGCCCCGGCGTCGGGTCGTTCGGATCGGGGCCGCAGTCTGCCGTGGCGGTCGTGGTGGGCTCGACGGGTTCGATTCCATCCACGGTTGGCTCGACGATGGTGCGGAGGTCTGTGCAGGCAATCAGCATCAGGGCCATGCAGGTGGCGATCGTGACTCTTCGGCTCTTCATGATGGTCTCCCCTTCTGCGGTGTGGGTTCCGGTCGTGATGTGATCGGTCGCCTGCAAGCGATGACTCGAAGGGCGACCGAGTTACGCAAGACCAAGATGGGCAACGCCCCTCGTATGCTCCCAGAGGGAAAGCCCGCGAATCTTGGCAGGAGAAACCCGTAGCGGGACGACCCGGAAAATCCCGTCAGAGCTTCGGCCGGCGCCGGGTGAGGTGCCCAGAGGCGCGCTTGGCTCGCTGGGAGAAGATTGACGCGGAGGCGGCCACGGCGACCGTTCCCGAGGCGCGTATGACGGCCGGGCGCGAGCACCAGGCCGCTGTCCGATCGTGCGGTCGCCGTGTTGCGCAGGGCCTGGGTAGATCACTGACACGTCGGGGCTGGTCTTTCCAAGCGTGAGGGGGCTCGCGCTTCAGAGTGCCACCGCTCTCGACGTTGGTCCGCGAGCTGGGCATCAAGAGCACCGTCCACGGATTCAGGAGTGCGTTCCGAGAGTGGGCCGCCGAGACGGGCGTCGACCGCGTGGTGGCGGAGGCGGCATTGGCGCACACGGTGGGCGGCAGCGGCAAGGGGGGTGGCCCGAAGGAATTGAAAGAACGCGCGTCACAGGGCAGCAACTTCACCGGCCCAACCTCAAGTGCCCGATGTCGTACCAGTCCAGCGCCCGGTCCGGAATCCCGTCGGCATCGTCCGGGCCGACCTGCCGGTCGACCAGAACCACCAAGGTCGACCCGTGAAGGTCGAAGCCCCTCAGCCGATCGCTGACTTTCACCGACCCGACGTATTCGGCATTCTCGTACACGTCGAGGTAGGACCACTCGTACAGGTCGCGCCGAGTGGCGATCCAGAAGCGGTTGTCAGCGTCGAACAACTGGTGTTCCGTGCCCAGATGGTAGTTCTTCGGCTTCGCCCGATAGTCTTCCAGCCGCTCCGCAATCCGACGTGAGGGGGAGACGATGCCCAA